>JBAVUW010000047.1:0-58402 GCA_049696975.1 Candidatus Acidiferrales bacterium
GTGCGACGACGGCCGCGGCCTGCTTGATTGATTCGAACCTGGCAGCTGGAAAGAAAAGCGGTTACAACTTCCAAGCGGTTCCGAACGGTGGAGCAGGTACGGCGGCCAGCCCGAACACGGGTTTCGAGGTGACGGCCATGCCGATTACGCCTGGAACGACCGGTCAGCGTGCGTTTTGCGCGGACATGAGCGGTGTGCTGCACTACAACACGGCCGGCACGGGTATGTTGACCGCCGCGGGTTCGTGCGCAGCACTCGGCGCCGCAGCCGTGCTTCAGTAGTCGCTCGGTCGGCTGTGGAGACGGGAAAGCTACGCGGCTTCCTTCCCCGTCTCCAGCCGCTTTAAGGGATCGCCACGAGGGTTTCCGCAATGCGCTCGGCGGATACAATTTGCGAGGGTAGACGGCCACGTCTCAGCGCGCGAGGCTTCTCGCTCATCGAGTTGCTGATTGTTGTGGCCATCATTCTGATCATCGCGGCGCTGGCGATCCCCAACTTCCTGCAGGCCAGGATCTCGGCCAACCAGGCATCTGCGGCTTCTACCGTCCGCACCATCAACACGGCGGCCGTGTCCTTTTCGACGGCCTGGAGCGACGGCTTTCCGCCGACGCTCGCGACTCTGGGCAGCGCGGGCGGAACGCCCACGTGCGCCGGCGCCGAGCTGGTCGATAACTCGATAGCCATCGCCCCCAGCCAAAAGTCCGGCTACACCTTCGCCTATTTACCCCAGGGCGCGGCCATAACCAACCCCCCGACGGGTTGCGCCGCGGGCTTTTCGCAATACATGATCACCGCGATGCCCAACAGTGTCCTCACCGGTACGCAAAGCTTCTGCATGGATGAAACTTTTGTCCTGCACTACAACACGACCGGTGCCGCCATTCCGAGCGAAGGTGTTTGCGAAGCACTGCCCACCATGCAGTAGCTCTCGCGTTTCTGTGGTCCCGCGGTTTGTGACGCATTCGGCTCACGGACGGATCCGGCCTCTCGATCGGGCGTGCGGTCCGTCGTGTAATCGATGCTTCCGGATCGTTCGTCGCGGGCGCGTGGCCGCTGGATTTCCTGCTAAACTCGACCGATGCGTCCCGCGATTCTCGTCGCACTTGTTTTTGCCCTCTCCGCCGCTCCTCGCGACGCCCGTTCGATGAGCGCAGCTCTTCAGGCCCGCTACCAGCATGCCCGCACGCTGCGCGCGAATTTCTTCGAGCGCTACACGGACGGCAACGGCGGTTCGTCCTCTGAATCCGGCACGGTCTATTTTTCGCGCCCCGGCCGGATGCGCTGGGAATATGAGTCCCCCGAAGAGAAGCTCTTCGTTGTCGATGGCTCGAACGTCTGGTTTTACGTGCCCGCCGACCACACCGCGAGCCGAGCGAAGCTAAAAGAAAGCTCCGACTGGCGGACACCGCTGGCACTGCTGACCGGGAAAGCCGATCTGGCGAAGCTCTGCAGCTCGATCCGTCTGGCCGATGCGGAAGAAGTGAAGGCGAGCGAGCGGGATGACCGCCCCGTGCCATCCGGAAACAGCCTGCTGGTTTGCATACCGCGCGATACGGGCTTGAACGGCCCCTCCTACAACGCGCTGTTCGAGGTTGACCCGGAATCCGAACTCGTGCGCGTGCTGATCCGCGAGCCGGGACGCGTCGAGACTGAATTTCGATTCCGAAATTGGGAGGAAAACACGGATATTCCCGAAATCAAATTTCATTTCCAGCCGCCGCCAGGCGTCGTCATTGTCGATGAAGAGTCCCTGGCGAACGAGGTTCACTAGCCGCTGAGGCCATCCCGGGACGTTTCGTCCAGCATAAAAGCCATTGTCTCGCGCAAAAAACTGTCGAGCTGGTCATGGTGCACCCAGTGGCCGGCATGGGGCACCTTCAGGAGACGCACGCCGCGAATCGCCTTCGCGCGCCGATCGGCTTCCGGAACGGGGAAAAAACTTTCAAGGCCCCAAAAAAGCAGTACCGGGCACGCAATCTGACCGTAGAGCTCGACGGAATCCTCCACGCGATGTCCGTACGGGGGAAACACCCGCGCGTAATTGTCGAACTTCCAGACCAGCGAGCCGTCCGACTCCCAGTTTGTTCCGTTCATCGTGAGATGCCGCGCGACTTCGTCGGAAAGATGCGGGTTGGCTTCTTTCATGCGAGCCACTGCGGCGGCAATGCTGGGATAGGTCTTCGGCTGCCGCTTCTCTGTCTTGCGAACCGATTCGATCCAGTAGCGCATCTGCCGATACAGGGGCCCGTGGACTTTGCTGCTTTCCGGCACACCGAGCCCTTCGATCGATACCGCCTTGCGCACACGCTCCGGAAACACGCCCGCGTAGTTCAGGACAATCATGCCACCCAGCGAATGGCCGATCAGCCGGATAGGGAACTCGTTGATGATGTCGAGAAGCGCCGAGAGGTCGAGGACATGCTCAACCAGGCTGTACATGGCTCCCGGCGCCCAGGCGCTGTTTCCGTGGCCACGGAGATCGAGCGCATAGACGTGGTAGTGCCCGCGGAGCGTTCGCGCCACCCAGTCCCAGTTGCGCGCGTGATCGAGCCCGCCGTGCACCAGCACGAGAGCGGGCTTGCCTTCCTGTCCGTAGTCCCAAAATTGCAGCTTCAGTCGGTCGGAATAAAAAAAGTGAGAGATGGGTTCCATCGAGTTGGCAAAAATGCGTTCCGTAGAAGCCTTCATTTTCCGCCCGGAACTGTACCATACCGGTCGGGATGGTCATCCGATGAGCATGACAAACCCGTTGTGGCACAGCCTTTTTCGGCGTTGTCACATCCTATTGACAGGCTGTTATCCCGGCTTCAGCCTCACTCTCTAAGGGGTATGCTAGACTTTGGGTGAATCGTCCCTCTGGGACGGCGCGCCGACACATCACTATGGCCGATTTCGTATGCAAAGTCGGGGACGCCTCCGGCCGGATTTTTCAACAGGTCGAGACGGCGCAATCCGAGGCGGAAGCGCGGCAGAAGCTCGCCGACCGCGGCTATTACGTCTACACGGTCCGCAGCCAGTTCAACATGCTGGCGCGACTCAGCCAGTCGGGCCGCGACCGAAAGATTCGCTCCGACGATTTCCTCATCTTTAATCAACAATTCAACACCCTGGTCCGCGCCGGCTTGCCGATTCTGCGCGCGCTCGATCTGCTCGCCGAACGTGCCGCGGCAGCGCGATTGCGCCCGATTCTGGAAGATGTCCGCCAGCGCGTGCGCACCGGCGCGCTGCTTTCCGAAGCCATGGCCGCGCAAGGATCGTTCCCCCCCGTCTACATCACCGTCATCGCGTCCGGCGAGCGCAGCGGCAACCTGACCGGGGTTCTCGAGCAGTACATCGGATATCTGCGCGTCACCACCGGTTTTCGCAGCCGATTGATCACAGCACTGATTTATCCGGCGGTTCTCGTGTTGGTGGCGATTATCGTGGTCAGTTATCTGGCCACCTACGCGCTGCCCAAGTTCGCCGAGCTCTACCAACAACTGAACGTGCCCCTGCCGGCGAGCACGCGCATCCTGCTCGCGGTTGCGGTACCGCTGCGGGATTACTTTGCAGTATTTGCAGTCGTCATCATGGCGGCAGCGGTCGGGATTTTCCTGTGGACGCGCTCGAATCGTGGCGCGATCGCCATCGACCGCCTGAAACCGCGCATTCCGCTGTTCGGCGACATCTGGATCAAGGCGCAGATCGCACAATTCGTCCGCACGCTCTCAACTCTGCTGGGAGGCGGCACACCGCTCGTTCCCGCTCTGCGAACGTCGGCGGCGGCCATCAGCAGCAGACTCGTGGCAACCTCGGTCGAACAGGCTTCCGACCGCGTGAAGGAAGGCCAGTCGTTGCACCTGAGCCTTGCGGAAACCCGGCTGGTCCCCGGTCTCGCGCTCGAAATGATCGAAGTGGGCGAGGCTTCCGGCGCGCTGACGGCGATGCTCACCAGCGTCGCCGAGTTTTACGAAGAGGAAGTCGACACGCAGCTCACGCGCTCGCTTT
The DNA here is from genome assembly GCA_049696975.1 of Candidatus Acidiferrales bacterium. Lineage (GTDB taxonomy): Bacteria > Acidobacteriota > Terriglobia > Acidiferrales > UBA7541 > Palsa-295. Next base: position 3,988 of record JBAVUW010000047.1, read on the forward strand.
CCTGGATTCCCATCGTCATTTTGGTGGTCATGGCCATTGTGGTAGGCTTCATTTTGATCTCGCTCTATCTGCCGATGTTTTCCCTCCAGGTAGGTTCGGTAGGAGGTTAGGACTCGATGGTTACACCCGTGAACAATCCGCCGTCGGTGGCGCCTCCGGTTGACGCCGCAGAGCGTCAGCAGGCGCGCAAGCTCGCCGAACGCTATCGCTGCCAGTTCGTCGATCTCTCCGAGCAGCGAATCGACCCCGATCTTTTTCGGAGCATTCCAGCCGAGCTGATGTTTCGCTACAACTTCGTTCCACTCGCCGCACAGGATTCAACCCTGGTCGTCGCCATGGTTGACCCCAGCGAGCTCAGGCTCAGAGATGAGCTCGGGTTGTTGCTGGGAAAGCGCCTGCAGATCAAAGTGGCCACCGCCTCGCAAGTCGGGGACCTGTTGAAGCGCACCGAGCAATCACAGCGCGTGCTCGATCAGGCCACCGAGGGATTCACGCTCCAGGTCGTCGACGAGGAAGAGGACAGCGAAGAGAACATCTCCATGGAGAAACTCACGCGCGACACCGGCGTGAGCCCCGTGGTTCGTCTCGTTGATACGGTCATCTTCACAGCCCTTGAGCGACGGGCCAGCGACATCCACATCGAAACGCGCAACTCCGAAGTCGTGGTGAAGTACCGCATCGACGGCGTTTTGCAATTTGCGATGCAGCCTCTGGCGAAAGACTGGCACGCCACAATCCTTTCGCGCATCAAGGTGATGAGCGAGCTCGATATCGCCGAACGCCGCGTGCCGCAGGACGGCCGCTTCCGCGTGCGTTACAAGGGCCGCTTCGTCGATTTCCGCGTTTCGATCATGCCCTCCGTGCACGGCGAGGACGCCGTGCTTCGCGTGCTTGACAAGGAAACGTTGAGCGAGAAATTCCGCAACTTGACGCTCGACGTAGTCGGCTTCGATATCGAAGAAGTGACCGAGTTCCGGAAGTACATTCACGAGCCCTACGGGATGGTGCTGGTGACCGGCCCGACCGGATCGGGGAAAACCACGACTCTGTACGCCGCGATCAACGAGATCAAGAACGACGAGGACAAGATCATCACCATTGAAGACCCCGTCGAATACCAGGTTCGGGGAATCACCCAGATTCCCGTAAACGAGAAAAAAGGCCTCACCTTCGCCCGCGGCTTGCGCTCGATCCTGCGGCACGATCCCGACAAAATCATGGTCGGCGAAATCCGCGACCAGGAAACCGCGCAGATCGCCATCAATTCCGCGCTCACCGGTCACCTGGTGTTCACCACGGTGCACGCCAATAACGTCACCGACGTGATCGGCCGATTCATCAACATGGGCGTCGAGCCCTACAATTTCGTTTCCGCCCTCAATTGCATCCTCGCCCAGCGCCTGGTCCGCCTGGTCTGCGAAAGCTGCAAGAAAAAAGTCACCTACGCGGCTGCCCAGCTGAAAGAATCCGGCCTCGATCCCGCCGAATGGGGCGCGTTCCCGTTCTCGGAAGGAACCGGGTGCCTGGAATGTTCCGGCAGCGGTTACCGGGGACGCACGGCCATCACGGAGCTTCTCGATCTTTCCGATCACATTCGCGAAATGATCATCGATCGCCGACCGACTTCGGAAATCAAACGCGCCGCGCGCGACAGCGGAATGTCGTTCCTGCGGGATTCGGCTCTGCGCAAGGTGCGGGCGGGACTCACCACTCTTCGCGAAATCAACAAGGTGACGTTCATTGAGTAGCCTGACGTCCACGCCGAGTTCGTCGAGCCAGTTCCGTCGCGGTGGCCTGATCGGCCGCGCGGAAAGCTGGCTTCAGGCGATGCCTCATCCGCAGTTTGTTGTCGAGATCGCGGCGGATCGCGTCGCGGCCGCCCGCTGTGGAAAGGTGTTGGGTCATCTGGAAGCCATGGCCGTCGAGCCGCTCCCGCTCGGTGCGGTGATGCCCTCGACGGTCGAATCAAACATCACGCAGCCCGAGGCGGTCAGTTCCGCCCTGCGGCGTGTTTTCTCGAGCATCCCGCCGGGCAGCGCTCCGATTGCGCTCCTGGTCCCGGATCTGGTCGTTCGGGTTTTCATTCTGCCGTTCGACAATCTGCCGCGAAAAGCCGATGACGCGTTGCCGCTGCTGCGCTGGCGCCTGAAGAAGAGCGTGCCGTTCGATGTCGAGGAAACGGTGGTCTCCTGGTATCGCCAGCAGGGCCGCGACGGAAACCTCGAAGTGGTCATCGCCGTTGCACGACGTCAAATTGTCCGAGAGTACGAGCAAATCATCGAATCGTTTGGCGCACAGGCCGGTGTCGTGCTCGGTTCCACTCTGGCCACGCTTCCGTTGCTGGAAGAACGCGGCGCCACTCTCCTGGTGCGTCTTTGCGGCAAAATGCTGACCACGGTGATCACCAGTGGTTCAAATCTATGCGTGTACCGCTCGAGCGAAATGCCGGCGGCGATCGCGCAGCTTGAACCGCAGGCCGTTCTCGACGAAGTTTTCCCGGCGGTGGCGTATTATCAGGATACTTGGGGCTCGACCATCGATCGCGCTCGCATCACCGGCTTTGGAGACAAGGAACAGGTATTTGGCGCCGCTCTTGCCGGTGAGCTGCAGGTGCCGACGGCGCCCATCGGCGCAGCCGAAGGTGTTCTGGGTCTTGACGAACCCGCCAAAGACATCGTCCGCCAAGGCCTCGACGCCCTGGCAGGCTGGATGATGAACGGGCGGCCCTGAACTTTTCCGAAGCGAATTGAACAGCGAGAAATGAACCTTCAGCTCAATCTAGCGACCGGGCCGCAGCCGAACAACAGGCCGTTCGTCGTCTATTCGGCGTTGCTCGGAGTGGTTGGTATCATTGCGCTCGCACTGCTTTCGCTTGCTGCGATTCGTTCGTGGCACGCGAATCGGGACCTCCATGCGGACATGAACCGGTGGTCTGGTTCGATCGAAGCGGACCAGGAAAGGCAGCGCGCCCTAGCCGCGGAGTTCCGCAGTCCGGGGGACCAGCAGGTGCTCGGGCGGTCCGCATTCCTCAATTCGTTGATCGACGAGCGCAGTTTTCCCTGGACTAAAGTGTTCATGGATCTTGAAAACACGCTGCCGCCGGGTGTGCGCGTGGTGAGTATTGAGCCGGAACTGGTCAACGGTCGTGCGGAGGTAACGCTTGAGATCGGCGCGGTCAATGACGACGGCAAGATTGCCTTCCTGCAGGCGATCGAAAAATCGAAAGCGTTTTCCGGCCTCGTGGTCATCAGTGAACGCCATAGCGACCAGCCCAGCCAGCCCGATAGAATCGTGCTGAACCTGAAGGTCTGGTACTCGACGACATGACCATCAAGACCACATGGCCGGCGTGGAGGATCGCGGTCGGCACGGCCCTCGTCTTCGTGCTCGCGCTCGATCTGGGCCTGGCCGGATACCTCTGGCACATGTCGTCGGAACAGCCGGCGGCTCTGAAGGCCGAGCGGGACAGACTCGAGCTCCAGGCCAAGAAACTCCGCGCCGACGTGGATCGTGGCGATAAAATCCGCGCCTCGCTGCCGCAAGCCGGAAAGGACTGCGACAGTTTCTATCAGCAGTCGTTCCGGGACCGCTCGACTGGCTATTCCCACATCGAAGCCGACCTGGGCGAGATCGCCGCGAAATCCGGCGTGAGGATTTCGGGCATCACCTTCAAACAGAAGGAAGTGAAGGATCGCGGCGTCACCGAAATCCAGATCGCCGCCGATCTGGATGCGGATTACCCCGCGATGATTCAATTCATCAACGGCCTCGAGCGATCAAAGGATTTTTACCTGCTCGACGGATTGCATCTCACGTCCGCGTCGACCGGCGGACTGAAGCTCGATCTCGACCTGCACACCTATTTCAGGACCTGAGCAATGTCGCGGAAGAACCAAATCTATTTGTTGATCGGGCTCGCACTGACCCTCTGTTTTGCGGTGTACTACTGGTACGCGAGCATGGGTTCGATGGCGGGTCCCGCCGGAGTCCTGGCGGCCGATTCGAAATTCGAGCCTCTCGACGTGCAGGAGCCCAGCCTGCGAATCGACGAGCTCGACAAGCTCCGCAAGCTCGAATACAGCGGCTCCCATCGCAATATTTTCGTGGCCGAGCCTCCGGCTCCGCCCAAGCCGACTGCGCAGCAGGCCGCCGCCGCGGCCCATCCGTTCGTCGGGCCCGTCTACCAGGCGCCTCCGCCGCTGAATATTCCGGCCGAGTTCTTCGGGTACGCCTCGCAAAAGTCCGGAGGCAAGCGCGTCGCGTTTTTTACCAGCGGAGACGACGTACTGATCGTCGCGGAAGGCGACAAATTCCTGAATAACTATCGCCTGGTCCACATTGGCAACGAATCGGCAGACGTCGAGGAGGTTTCCTCCGGACGACATGCGTCGTTGCCGCTGGTCCAGCCTCCGGATCAGGGAGCAGGGAACCAGTGAGGGCTCGATTGATCCTGGACGGCGTGCCCAGCGCTGCCGTCGCCCGCCCCCCGTCTGCGAGTCCGCGTCCTCGCTCCCAGGAATCGGGTTACGCCTTCCTGATGGTTATGGGGATGGTTTTGATGATGGCCATCCTCTCCCAGGCCGTGCTCCAGAACATGCTCACGGAGGGCCGTCGCGCGCGCGAGGACGAAATGATCTGGCGCGGCAATCAATACGTTCGCGCAATTCGGCTCTATTTCCGCAAGACCGGCCACTACCCACAGACGATCGACGATCTGAAGACGGGGATACCCGAGCTGCACTTCCTGCGCTATGCCGCCTACAAGGATCCGATGGCTAAAGACAAGGACGGCGCCTGGCGTTTCATCTACATCAACGCGTCCGGCCAGATCATGGGCAGCGTCCGTTACGCCACACTGCAGCAAATGGCTCTCATGGATCTCAATGGAGGCACGATTCCGCTCAACGCCACGCTCGGTTCAATCGGTACGCCTGTCGCCGCGATGGCTGCCGGCGCGAACGGTGCTAACAGTGCTAACAGTGCTGGCCAGAATGGGACCGGGCCCAACGGGACGGGCGCAACCTCCGCGGGGAACTCGTCGCCATCCCCAACCTCGACGGTCGGCAGCGGCGACAATTCTGGACAGAGCGGGACTCAAAATTCCTCGTCGAGTCAGACCACGTCTTCAGGTTCGTCCAGCGGCTTCGGCCAACCCGTGAATCCGTTGTCATTGCTCAAGCCCACTGGCCCAGTCGATGGCCCGGTGCTGGGCGGACTGCTCACCGGGGTCGGCGGCGGCACCGATTCCGATGCAGCGTCGATCAAAGTCGTCAGCGGCGGAAAGAAATACAAGGACTGGGAATTTATCTGGAACCCTCTGGAAGATCAGGCTCGCGCGATCCAAGCCGGCCTCGGCGGCCTGAACCCGGGCGGCGCCGGCGCTACCGGCGTACCCGGCTCGACATCTAACTTTGGTAATCCGGGTTCGACGAATTCCGGATTTGGCGGCGCGCTGGTGAATCCGACAACGTCGCAACCCCAGCAACAGCCCCCGTCGCAGCCGCAAAATTAGCCCGACACCCGAAATCGGAAGGAGCTGTCCATGCTGACGGAGCCCGGACCTGAGCCGCGTTCGGCCATGAGCTGGTACGTTGTGGTGACCCTGGTGGTGTTCGCGATCGGAGCGGTTTATGTAGGCGGCGTGTTCTATTCGAGGTGGCATTCCAATCGCGTGATTCAGGTGCAAGCCGCGGACGCCGAACGCCGGCACGATTCAAAAGTTTTTGACGCAATGGGCGGAGACCGCTTTGATATCTTGGGTTTCTATGCCAATCCGGCGATCATCCATCGGGGAGATTCGACCACGCTTTGCTACAGCGTGTCGAACGCCAAATCCGTGACACTCGAGCCGCAGTCGAGTGCCGTTTGGCCCGCATTCGAGCGCTGCGTGAGCGTTACGCCGAAGAAAACCACGACCTACACGCTCACAGCCACCGACGCCGCGGGGAACACCAAAACCAAGACCGTCGAAGTCGACGTGAACTAGCGTCAGCGTTCGGCCGGCTGTCAGTCTCGGTCGGCGCCCCGTTTCGTTCGTGGTTACTTGGGTTCCCAAAGCTCAATGCGCCGTCCCTCTGGATCCGTCACCCATCCAAACCGCCCGTTCGACTCCTCGTCGACCTTGGCGTCCACTTCGACGCCTTCCGCTTTCAGCTGCGCCAGCAGGCGCTCCAGATTCGCCACCCGGAGATCCAACATGAAAGGCGCCGTCGTCGGATCGAAGTATTTTGAGGTTGCCGGAAAAATCGAGAATACCGTCGCGCCCGAGACGTCGGGGTGATCCTTCGTCCGCCATTCGAATACGTAGTATTGCGGCGCGTGAGCACCTTGGCCCCCGGGTTTGAGCGCGACGCCCAGGTGGTCGCGATACCACGCGGCGAGCATCGCCGGATCCGGCGATTTGAAAAAGATGCCGCCAACGCCTGTGACGCGTGTGGTCGGATCGTCGGAGTTCGATCCCCTCGCCGACTGGATCGTCATTCCCAGCAAGAAGCTCAGTGCTAGCGCACAGGGGACCCACAGTCCCGTTTTCATGATGCCTCCCGGGGGCCGCATCAGGCGGCCGGGCTCCAATGTATCGCGCCGCAGCAGGAAAGCTCCATTGCAAAGCTGCACGCGCGGGTGCAAAATGGCACTATGTCGGTCGAAATTGCGAAGGGCGTCACGCTTGAAAAGCCGGGGCAGGATGAATCATTCCTGAAGGACGAAGGAATTCTCTTCGCCTCGCTCGACAAGGTTGTCAACTGGGCCCGCCGCAGCTCGATCTGGCCGATGTCGTTCGGCCTGGCATGCTGCGCCATCGAGATGATGTCGATGGCTTCCTCGCGCTACGACATTTCCCGCTTCGGCGCAGAAGTTTTCCGCGGCTCCCCGCGCCAGTCCGACCTGATGATCATCGCCGGACGCGTCTCGGTGAAGATGGCGCCGATCATCAAGCAGCTCTACGCGCAAATGCCGGAGCCGAAATGGGCGATTTCAATGGGCGCCTGCGCCACGTCCGGCGGCGTTTTCAACAACTACGCCGTTGTGCAGGGTGTCAATCAGGTGATCCCCATCGACGTCTACGTGCCCGGCTGCCCGCCGCGCCCCGAAGCCTTGCTCTATGCCGTCTTTCAGCTCCAGAAAAAGATCGACAACGACCGTGGCAGCTTCCTCCGCTCACTGAATTTCAACAAAAGCTAGCAGCGCTTGAATCCCGCTGGTTCTCTGCCGTCGAATTGTCTGCGGAGAACGACCTCGCAGTCTCAGCCGAAACGGGTTGCCGTGCGGTTGCAAACTCTGGATCACGGCTTCCGGCGAAACCCAAACTCGTCATCGCGAGAGCGGCTTTCGCCGCTCAGGTCTCCTGCACGGCAGATACGGTCGAGGAGTCAACGACCGCTGCCGTCCCGCCATCAAACTCCACGACGTGTCCTCCGCCGAACTGCTCGCGCCGCACGTAACCCATGCCAATCGCAGGCTGGGAACGCGGTATCGCTGCGGAACTGCTGACGAATCCGATCTCGGAGCGATCCGCCGCGCGCAGTTTTGTCCCCGGGGGTGGTGGCTCGGTGCTTGAAAACCTCAGCGACACGCGCTTCCGGTTCACGTGGCCCCGCGACCGCACGCGCTCGACGATCTCCTGTCCCGTGTAGCACCCCTTGTTGAAGCTGATGTGCGTGTTCTCCAGGGCCGCCTCGTGGGGAATCATGGCCTCACCAAAGTCCGCTGGATACCAGGGCACGCCCGCTTCGAGCCGCAGCGCGTTCAGCGCGTTCATTCCAATCGGCTCGCCGGAATGCGCGCGTACGGCCACCAGCAGTTTTCCCCAGAGCGGCGCAAGAGTCGCGCGCGCGCCGATGAATTCCGCACCCAGCGCACCGAAATGTGAGCGCCGCACAATCTCGTAAGGGATGCCGCCGACGACTGCGTGCTGAAGAGCCATCGCGGGCATCTCGTCAAGCTTGACGCCGCAAACCTGCTCGACCACGCCGGCCGCCTGCGGCCCTTCCAGGGCCGCGCTGCCGGTCGCGTCGGTCAAGTCCTGGACCTTGACGTCGGAAGCGATAATGAATTTCTTCAGTGTTGCGAGGGTGCGCTCGCGACCCGACACGTGCGTGCGCACCAGCACGCTATCGGCTTCCGCGTAAATCTCAAGCTCGGACAAAATGCGCCCCTGCGGGTTCAGAAGCAGCGCCAAAATCCCGCACCCGTTCTCCAGTGCCTGAATGTTGTTTGAAGTAATCGCATGCAGATACTTCACCCGATCGCGCCCGGTCAGCCGGAAGGTCGCGTGCCAGCCCGTGTCGAACAGCGCCACGCTCTCGTGGCCCGCGTCGTATTCCCGTTCCAGGCTTGAAAAAGACGCCGGCAGGCTGCAGCCTTCAAATTCCGCCAGCGGCGCCCCCGCCACTCGATGCAATTCGGTTAAGGAAGTTTCGGTCATCGACCCTTCCGCTCGCGATCATGGTATCAGATGCTCCGGGCCCCGCGCCGACGCAACCACCCAGCCGAGTATGCTAACTTTATCGAGTCCATGAACCTCGGCGTTTACATCCAGGTCCCGTTCTGCCAATCGCGCTGTACCTACTGCAATTTTCACACCGGCGTCGTCACCCGCGAGCGTTACATACCCTACGCCAGCGCCATTTCCCGCGAAATCGAATCCTCCGAGCTCGCTGAAGGCTTCAGGGCCGACACGGTCTATTTCGGCGGCGGCACGCCCAGCTTGCTCGATCCCGCCTTGCTGGCGCGCATTATGGACACGTTGCGCAGAACAACTAGGGCGCCACTCACCGAAGTCACCCTCGAAGCGGATCCGGAAACCATCTCGCCGCAAAAAGCCGCCGGCTGGCTTGCGGCCGGCTTCAACCGCATCAGCCTCGGCGCCCAGTCCTTCCATGACCGCGAACTGCAGACCGCCGGGCGCCTGCATCGCCGCGAGCACGTTTACCGCGCGGTTGAGAGCCTCCGCGCTGCCGGCTTCCGCAACATCAGCATGGACCTGATCGCCGGGCTCCCGCACCAGACGCGCGAATCCTGGGAATCCTCGGTGGCGCAGCTCGTGCGCCTGCTGCCTGAGCACGTCTCGATCTATATGCTTGAAATCGACGAAGACAGCCGCCTGGGCAGGGAAGCGCTTGCCGGCGGCAGCCGCTACAGTGCCGAAGCGATCCCGGACGACGACGCCATGGCCGATTTCTACGACTACGCCGCGGACCGTCTCGCCACCGCCGGCTATGACCACTATGAAATCTCCAATTGGGGCCTGCCCGGCCGCCACTCGCAGCACAACCTCAAGTATTGGCGCCGCGAGCCGTACCTCGGCCTTGGCGCCGGCGCTCACTCCTTCAACGGTTCCCAGCGCTGGGCCAATGTCCACGAGCCCGACCGCTACGTGACGCTCATAGAGCGCGGCGGCTCTGCCCGGGAGCAGCTGGCAAATGTTTTCCCGCCCGATGCGTTGTCAGAGGAGTTTTTTTTGGGTCTGCGTCAGCTCGAAGGCATCGACTTCGAGCGCATCGAGCGCGAATACGACCGCGAGCCCTGGATGCACGATCGTCTGGCCACGCTCCGGCAGCGAATCGACCAGCTCCGCTCCGACGGTTTCATGGAAGTGGAAGGCACGCGTCTCCGCATAGCCCCCGACCGTCTAACGGTCTCAAACGAAATATTCGTCCAGCTGCTGGCGTGAACGAAATGGCCGCACGACGCATGTACCTGCGAACGGCTGCACTGCTCGGTAGTACGTTCCGCTGGTTGTGCCTAGTTTTCGAGTCCCAATCCGCGAATCTTCGTCAGCAGGGTCTTATAGGAAACACCGAGCTTCTCCGCTGCCCGCGTCTTGTTCCACTTCGATTCCCGCAGCGCATTCTGAATCTTGAATCGCTCCACATGCGCTACGGCCCGTTGCGACACCTCATCGAGCGGCCCGTCCCAAAGAAACCGCTCCTCCAACATCCCATCGGGCAGTTCCTCCGCCGCGGGCTTGGCGGCCGGCAGCTGCAGCGCCGCGGCATCCAGCTCCGATCCCTTCGACAGGATCGCCGCCCGCTCGATGGCATTTTGGAGTTCGCGCACGTTCCCGGGCCACGGATACGTCCGTAGCCGCGCCTTCGCTCCGGCGCCAAGCGTCAGCCCGGGCTTGCGGAATTCACGCCGGAACCGTTCCAGAAAACTTTCGGCCAGCAACAACACGTCGTCGCCGCGATCGCGCAAGGGCGGGATCGTGATGGGCACGCCCGCAATCCGGAAATACAGATCCTCGCGAAAACTCTTATCCTCGACGGCTGCCCGCAAATCCTTGTTTGTCGCCGTCACGATCCGGACATTGGTTTCGATCTCCTGCGTCCCGCCGACACGCTCGAATTTCCGCTCTTCGAGCACGCGCAGCAGCTTGCTCTGCACAGCCAGCGGCAGCTCGCCGATTTCGTCCAAGAAAAGCGTTCCGCGGTGCGCCAGCTCGAGCTTGCCCATCTTTCGCGCGCCGGCGCCGGTATAAGCACCACGCTCGTGCCCAAACAGCTCGTTCTCCACCAGTCCTTCAGGAATGGCCGCGCAATTGAGCGCCACAAACGCGTGCTCGGCCCGCGGGCTCAAATGATGAATCGCCCGCGCAAACAATTCCTTGCCGCTGCCGCTTTCGCCCAGGAGAAGCACGGTAGAATCCGTCGCCGCTACCCGCTGCGTCATCTCGCTGGCATCCTTCATCGAGGGATGCTCGCCCACGATCCGAGGAAATCCGTACCGCGCCGCATATTCTTCGCGCAACAGCAAATTTTCACGCAGCAATTCCTGTTGCCGCGTCCCGCGCTCGAGCAGCAGCCTCAAATGATCCAGGTCGACGGGCTTCTGAATGAAATCGAACGCGCCTTCCTTCATCGCGGTCACGGCTTCTTCAACCGATCCGTATGCGGTCATGATGATGACCGGCAGCGTCGGCTCCACGCGTCGCGCTTCGCGTAACACGTCGATTCCTGAATTTCCGGGAAGTTTTAAGTCGGTGAGGACCATCAGATAGCGGCGCGAGCGCAGCTTGTCGATCGCGGCATTTCCGTCCGGAGCTTCTTCGACCGTGTAACCCGCCCGCTCGAGGGCCTTGCGCAACATGGCGCGCAGCTCGGCTTTATCCTCGACCAGTAGGACGGGCTCCATCGTAAAAATTCTCTAGCGCGCCCAGCCGGAATCGCCGCCCGACTTGCGCAGATCGTCTTCGGCGTCGTCGATCGCCTGCTGGTCAGCCCCGATCGCCTTCTGCTTCGCGTCGATCGCGGCGGTTTTATTGTTGATGTCGCTGCGCGTTAATTCCTGCTGCAGGCCCTTGTTAGGGTCGCTGTAATTCTGCAGGTTCAGAACGCCGAGCTCGCGCTGCATCACTTCCAGATCTTCTTTGTCGCGCGCCAGCTTCGATCGCAGCATGGCAAATTTCTCTTTCCAGGCCTTCTCGCTGTCCGGACCGGACTTTGACGTGTCGTCGGAAGCCGCGTCGTCACCCTCTTTCTTCGCGCTCTCCGTCTTGCCGACGGTTGAGACCGTGCCGCCGGGCAGATTGTCGTTGTCAAACACCCGCGCCGGCTTGGACGGATCCTTCTTAGCCTCACGCGCCTTGCGAGCCGCATCCGCCAGTGATTCCGTCGGCGGGGCGGAGGACTGCACCGTGGACGTGGCCGCTGAATTGTCCGCCGGAGCCTGCTGAGCCGGAGCTGGCTTCGGTTGGGCCTCTTGGGCCCAGCCGCCGGCTGGAATCGCCAAAATCGCCGCTGCCGCGGCCCATGACAATACTCTGCGCATGGCTACGCCTCCCGGAATCGCCTGAATCCCATTCCTGTCTACCAGTTTAGATGCGGGCTGCCTGCGAGGGGAATAGAGTCGGTACGTTCTCCTGCCGCAAAGGTAACCACAGCAGGAATTCGGCCCCGCCGCCGGCGCGGTTGCGTGCTTCAATGCTTCCGCCGTGCTGTAGTGCCACTTTCTGCACCACCGCCAGGCCCAGGCCCGTGCCCTCGGATTTTGTTGTGTAGAAGGGCAGGAAAATTTTCTGCAAATCGCGCTCGGGAATGCCCGGGCCGTTGTCCGCGACACAGATCCGCTGCCATTTCCGCCCGCCCAGCTCCTCCTGCGTTCCGGAGATCGACACATGCGCCGGCTTCCCGCCGCTCGCGGCCGCTGACTCGGCTCCGTTGCGCGACAGATTCAGCAGTGCCTGTCGCAGCAGCGCTTCATCTCCCGGCAACTCCAGAAATGCTCCCCCGCTCGCGAAGCTGCATTGCGGCATTGATTCCCGGAGTTCCTCGACCAGCTTCCCGACCAGCGTATCCATCGACACCGTCTCGTAGCAGATTTCCAGCGGCTTCGCGAATTTCAGGAATTCCGTCACCACGTGCGTCAGCGCTCTCGTCTGATCCAGAATCTTTTCCGCCGATTCGCGCGTCTCGCCCGGCTTCGCTTCGCTGCGGATCATCTGCGCGTATCCGGAAATAGTCGCCAGCGAATTCTTGAATTCGTGGGCGATGCCTGCGGACATTTCGCCCAGCGCCGCCAGATTTTCTTTCCAGCGGATCTGCTTCTGCAGTGCTGTCAGCTCGGTCAGGTCGCTCATCAGGCACAGCGCCCCGCTCACCTTCATCTCCGGTTTACGTGGAGGATCGGAAACATTGCGCCGTACCGTCAACCGCGCCCGCTGATAGATCGGAGAAATCGTCACGCCCAGCCGCCGCACTTCGCCGTCCGCGGTCAGGTGTTCCACCTCGCCGCGCTGAATCGTTTTTCCGTCGCGCAGGCACGCCGTAAGCATCTGCGCAAGCCCCGACTCTTCCCCCAGCACTTCCTTGTAGGAACGGTAGCGCATCGGACGCAGCCCCAGCGCCTCTTCCGCGGCCGGATTTGTCGAGCTGATCGCTCCCGTGGCGCTTACCAGCAGCAGCCCGGTCGGCATGTTCCGGGTTACTTCCTCGGTCATGCGCTCGGAATCCTGCGCACGCTCCTGCGCCAGCACGTGCAGCCGCGCCAGCTCCTTTTCCTGCGCTCGCAGCTTTTCGATCACGCCCTGCATGGAAGCGGAAATGAAAACGGACGCGTTGTCCCGGTCGTCTGCGCGTTCTTCCCAGCGGTCCCTCGCTGCCGATTCCATCCGCGTGAATTTCCGGATCATGATGATCATGGCCAGCAGCGTACCGATCAGCAGGGTGACCATCACGAGCGCTTCGACAAGCCCGATAGGCGGCGTGGCGTGTTGGACGACCGGCGGAAGATTCATCATTGCGCCTCGGTCTCGCGAATTGTGTTTTGCCGGGCCTTCATTTGACGGCTCTTATCGCACCCTCATCAGCGAGAGGTACCAGGAAATCAGTGGAGTGCCGAAAAACATCACCAGCACCGCGGCCATACCCAAAAACGTCCCGAACGGCAGCTCATAGTCCGACCCCTTGCGCTTCGCCATCATGAAAGCCAGCCCGAGAATGCTTCCCAGCACCGATCCGGCCAGAATCGTCAACAACGTTCGCTCCAGTCCCAGAAAGGATCCCGCCATCAGCATCATTTTCACGTCCCCCAGGCCCATCCCTTCGCGCCCGCGCAGGCGGAAGTATGCCTCCGCGACCAGCCAGAGCAGCCCGCTTCCGAATGCCGCCCCCAACAGCGCGTCGGCCAGCGAGAGCGCCGGCGCCGGAGGAGGGAAGGCGAAGAGCCGGTTCGCGATCCAAAGCGCGACGCCGTCAGAAGGTTTCGTGACCAGGCTCAGTATCAGACCCGCGGCAAATCCGGAATAATTCACCACATCCGGCAGGATCCGTTCGCGCATGTCCGTGAAAATCAGCACGATCATCAGCGCCGAAAAGATCGCCCACTTCAGCGCCTCGGTCGTCAGTCCGAAGGCGAAATAGCAGCTCCAGAACAGCACTCCGGTCAGCAGCTCAACTGCCGGATAGATCCAGGAAATCGGCGTTCTGCACGCCCGGCATTTGCCCCCCAGCAGCAGCCAGCTCACCAACGGAATGTTGTCCCACGGCTTGATGGCAGCTCCGCATTTCGGGCAAGCCGAAGCCGGCAGCACAATCGACCTCCGCTCCGGGATCCGCACAATGCACACATTCAGAAAGCTGCCGATCACCAGACCGAAGAGAGCTGCAAACACGCCGATAAGCGCAGGGGGAGCCACCTAGGAATTCTGCCACAGCAGCGCAGCCCAGCGAGCCAGGCCCCGCACAGTCGTGCCCCAACCGCTAACGCGCCGCGGCGGACTGCGTTCCGGGTCGGAGGGATTGGGCGCGCCCCTCCTGGACACAAAAACTGTCGCATCCTCGGTCATTCGTGCGCATCCGATCCCCGGATCAAGTAAGAGACCGAGTCGGTTCTTTGATCGGCAACGCAGTCAAGAAGGAGTGAGAGTCATGCCAAAGTTGGAAGGCAAAGTAGCCGTGGTCACGGGAGGAAACAGTGGCATCGGCCTTGCCACCGCGCGACGATTCGTTGCCGAAGGCGCGCACGTATTCATTACCGGGCGACGCCAGGCGGAACTGGACGCGGCCGTCAAGCTGATCGGACACAGCGTTACGGGCATCCAGGGCGACGTCTCAAATCTCGCCGATCTCGACAGACTGTACTCGACGGTCAAGCAGCAGAAAGGGCGCCTCGACATCGTCTTCGCCAATGCAGGTGGTGGAGTGTTTGCGCCACTGGGCGCCATCACCGAGGAACAGTTCGATAAGACCTTCAACTCCAACGTGAAGGGCGTCCTGTTTACGGTACAAAAGGCTCTCCCGCTGATGGCAGAGGGTGGCTCGATCATCCTCAACGCCTCGATTGTCTCCATCAAGGGAATGCCGGCGTTCAGCGTATACAGTGCGACCAAGGCCGCCGTGCGATCGTTCGCACGGTCATGGACCAACGACCTGAAAGATCGCAAAATCCGTGTGAATGCGGTCAGCCCCGGCCCGATTGACACTCCCGGCGTAAGGGGTTTAGCCCAGAACCCGGACGAGCTCCAGCAGATCACCGCGGGCCTGGTGGCCTCCGTGCCGATGGGTCGCATGGGCACGCCAGAGGAGATCGCGAAAGCAGTCGTGTTCCTGGCGTCAGATGACAGCAGCTTTGTTACCGGCATCGAGCTCTTCGTCGATGGCGGGATGGCGCAGGTGTAACTCGCATCGGCGGTGAGGATCTCGGTGGCGCAAGAATCGAGGGCTGTATTTCTCCGCGCTCTCGATGCCTTCTCAGTGGACTCTGGGTTCAGGCCTTTGCTTTTTCCGTCTATACTGCCCGCATGCCGAACCCGAAATCCGCGCCGCGGCTCCGCGTCCGCCCCGGCACGCCGCGCGACATGCCGGCGATTGTCTCCCTCATCCGCGGCCTCGCAAAATACGAGCGGCTGAGCCGCCACTGCCGCGCCGACCTTCGCCGCCTGCGTCGTGATGGTTTCGGTCGCCATCGCTCCTTTGAAACTCTCGTCTGCACCCGCGCCGGCCGCACGATCGGTTTGGCCGTGTATTACTTTGCGTATTCCACCTTCGCCAGCACCCCGGTCCTGTTCATCGAGGACCTCTTCGTCGAGTCCAGCGAGCGGGGCGGCGGCGCCGGCACGGCAATGATGAAAGCTCTCGCCCAAGTCGCGGTCCGCAAGCGCTGCAGCCAGATGGAATGGATCGTCCTAGATTGGAACACGCCCGCCATCCGTTTCTACCGCCGCTTTGGTGCCCGCCTGGACCGGACATGGCTCCTGACACGCCTCTCGGGTTCCAATATGCGTCGTCTGGCGGGTTTCCCTGAATCGGCCTCCTAGGGGCAGCCGTCGCGGCGGCTGGCCGGCCTGGATTCTTGCCATGCCGGCGCCCGCCCGGCACGCGCGTCCTTTGGTCACGATTTGAGCCGGAGTTTGATCACACTTGAAACGTGCCGGGGTGCTCCTACGTTTCTTCGCCCGGGCAGTCGCGAGTCTGGACGCGGTGGGCGATGTGACCGGATTTTGCGGCGACGAGCCGCGGCTGAAGAGCTGCAAGGCCCCCGGGGGGCTCCGTCTGTGGCGCCGCCGGTGTCGAACGGGCGCGTTTCTGCTCCATGGCAAGAGCAGCTAGAAATGCCGGCAACCGTCGAAAACTAAAAGGAAGTTCTGGCGCCCGCTCGACAACTGGGACAGGTCGTCGGGTGAGATGTGAGAGCGTTCTCGACGCCCGCTTTCGACAGATTCCGGCGCCATCGTCCGGTTCCCGCCACGAGCGACGTAGGGTATATTTGATTTCTCACCCGATGCCATCCTGGTACGAAAGCAGAATCCGCCGTTACGAACAGATGCGCTTCGACCAGGAACCGAAGCGCCGCACTCTCCCGTTCGCCTGGGGTGCCGAACACATCGGCGGCAACGCCGTTGACCCGCATCCTGAGGAATTCTTTGACCGATACGTCGCCGATGCCGTCGCCCACAGCGACGCGTGGTATGCCATCGAAGCGGCAACGGACTACGCGCTTGCTGACAATGTTCTGACATTTTCCAGCGCGATCAGGTCGCCGTGGCCTGAAAATAATCGCGTTCACGCGCAGTTTTTCCCCTCCCGTCGCCAGTCGCACAACGGCACGCGCGGCCCTGCCGTCGTCGTGCTCGCGCAATGGAACGCCCAATGGCACGAGCAGCAAAACGTCTGCCTGTGGCTGAACAGGCTCGGTCTGACGGCGGCAAAAATGAGCCTGCCGTACCACGACCGTCGCGCAATTCCGGATCATCCCCGCGCCGATCATCTGGTCGGCCCCAATCTCGGGCTCACGATGCAAGCCGGCCGCCAGGCAGTCCTCGACGTCCGCCGCACGCTGCGCTGGCTCGAGCAGCAAGGCTACGGCCCGCTGGGAATTCTCGGCACGAGCATCGGCTCGGCCATCGGCTTTATCACCATGTGCCACGAGCCGGCCGTGGGGGCCTGCGCGTTCCTGCACGCGTCCACGTATTTCGGAGATGTGGTGGCCACGGGCCTCACCACGAAAACCGTCTGGGACCCGATTTCAGCGGCAGGCATCACGCACGAGCAGCTACGCTACTACTGGTCGCCGATCAGCCCGTTTCCGTACATCCCGCGCCTGCCCGAAGCGAAGAAAAAGATCCTGTTGATCACGGCAAAGTACGATCCCACGTTTTGGCCGGAGTACACGGAAGCGCTGGTAGGCAGATTACGTGACGAAAACGTGCTCTTCGAGCGAATGTCACTGCCCTGCGGCCACTATTCGCTGGGCATCAAGCCCTTCAGCTTCATTGCCGGGCACCGCTTCGGCAAATTCCTGCAAAGGTCGCTAACAAAAAGAAGGAACATCGTGCCGGCGCCCACGGTGTCTTGCTTCTGACATTCTATCGGAGCAGCGCTGCAAAGGACCCTTTCTCGACCGCGCGCGCAACGGCCTCGATATCCGGCGCCAGCGACCGATCCGATTCGACCGCCCCAGAAAGCAGCCGAACGATGTCATACGCCTTCCGCGTTTCGGGTCCGGTCCGCAGCGGCGCCAGTAGATCGATCCCCTGGCAGGCCGCCAGCAATTCGATCGCAAGAATGTTCTTCAGATTCGCAAGCATCGGCTCCAGCCGCCGCGCCCCGCTCATGCCCATCGAGACATAGTCTTCCTGATTCGCCGACGTGGGGATGGAATCCACCGAATGCGGAGCAGCCAGCGGCTTCAATTCACTTGCGAGCGCCGCCGCGGCTACCTGCAAAATCATGAAGCCGGAATTGAGACCCGCATGGCGAACCAGAAAGGCCGGCAACATGCTCGTCTGCGGATTCGTCATCTGCTCGATGCGACGTTCGGAAATCCCGCCAAGCGTCGCCATCGCCACGGCCATTTGATCGGCGGCCATCGCTAGCGGCTGGCCGTGGAAATTGCCACCGCTGATCACTTCGCCGGCTCCGTTGCCGGCAAAAACGAGCGGATTATCGGTCGCGCTGTTGAGTTCGATCGTGAGTGTAAGGCGGACCTGCGCGAGCGAATCACGCACCGCACCGTGAACTTGCGGAGCGCAGCGCAGGCTGTAAGGATCCTGCACGCGCGGATCCTTCTCGGGTGAACGATGCGACTCGCGAATCTCGCTGCCGCGATTGAGACGCTCGATATTGCGCGCGGTCACCGCGTGACCGGCGTGAGGCCGCACGCCCCCGATGCGTGAGTCAAACGCTGCGGGGCTGCCGCGCAGGGCGTCGAGGGAAAGCGCCGCGGCGACGTCGGCGGTATCAGCCGCGATCTCGGCTTCGCGGAGAGCAAGAGTTGAGAGAGCGAGCATTCCCTGCGTGCCGTTCAGCAGTGCGAGGCCTTCTTTGGCTTCGAGCACCAGTGGTGCGATTCCAGCTGCGCGCATCGCTTCGGCACCCCTCATCGGGGCGCCTTGGAAGATCGCGCGGCCTTCGCCGATCGCGACTTCCGCCAGATGCGCCAGCGGCGCAAGATCGCCCGAGGCTCCAACCGACCCCTGCGAGGGAATCACGGGATGCACGCCGCGATTCAACATCGCGACGAGCGTTTCGGCGATTACCGGGCGCACGCCCGAGAAGCCCTTGGCGATCGCGTTGGCGCGCAGGGCGAGCATCGCGCGCACGGTTGTTTCACCGAGCGGGGCGCCCACGCCGCAGGCGTGGCTGCGTACCAGATTCAGTTGCAGTTGGCGAATTTCGTCGCGAGAGATGCGTGTGGACGCCATTTTGCCGAAGCCGGTATTTACACCGTACACCGACCCGCCGGCATCGATGAGTCTTTCGACCACCGCGCGCGAAGCGTTCATCCGCTCCCGCGCGGAAGCGGCAATCTCCGCTTCGGTGCGGTCGAATACGATGCCGTAGAGGGATTCGAGAGTAAGGTGCTCGCCGTCGATGGCGACCTTGTTCACGGCTTTACGCCCGTGCCGATCACGATTTCAAGGGGCATCGAGAAGCCGGAGGCGTCGGCAAGACCGCGCAGACCCAGGCAGATTTCGCTTTGCACCTTGGCGCGCATTGGGGGCGTTAGTTTCGCGATCAGCGGTCGAAACGGCGCGGCCACCTCGGTGAACTGCTGCCAATACTCCTCGGCTGTACCCTCCCAATGTCCGACGACGGTGCGCACTTCCTCGCGCGCGTCGGCAAACCCCGCGGCTTTCAGCTTGCTCGCCAGCAATCCGCGCTCGCCGAACATGAACGCATGTGGCGCGTCGGGATCAGGCTGGGGAGCTTCGACGTACTTCAGCAGGATGCCGATCGTTGCGCCCAGAAACGGCTGCTCCCGTGTGCCCCACACGACGAATGAGACGCGCCCGCCCGGTTTCAGGACGCGAAGACATTCGCGAAAAGCCTTGATCGGATCGACGAAAAACATGACACCGAAACGCGAGGACACAACGTCGAACGAGTGATCCGGGAAGGGAAGCGCTTCCACATCCGCGACGCGGAACTCGATGTTGCGAAGATTTCTGGCCTTCGCGAGCTCGGCCGCGAACGCGATCATTCCGGGACCGACGTCCGTGCCGGTCACGTGGCCCGCCGGGCCGACGGCTTCCGCAATCGGAATCGCGGGATCGCCTACGCCGCTGGCGAGATCGAGCACGCGTATCCCCGGACGCAATTGCGCCGCTTCCAGCACCGCATTGGTGGCCCCGCGCGTGAATGCCGAAAGCTGCGGCTGCCACTTGCGCCACGCGGCGACGGTATCCGCGTCGGTCCATTCCTGGGCGAGCTTCTCGCGGAATCGTGCGATTTTTGCAGGATCGGGAGCCGTCATTGGCCGTCCTTCGAGACGTGCCCGTCGCCGGCGGCCGCTACATGCGTGTGCGACGGTGAAAAATACTTGCGATATTTCTCGGGCATTGATTTCGGACGGCCTTGATGGTCGCAAATGACGTGCGTGGTTTCGCCGGTGGCCAACAATTCGTCTTCGGGCTGACGGAAAATCTCATACCCGAATCGCAGTGTGCGCCTGTCGTAGCGCGTCACGCGGGTACGCACCACGAGTTCGTCGTCGAAACGCGCCGGGCGTTTGTAGCGGCAGGATGCTTCGGCGACGACGATCAGCGTGTCGTCCTCCATTTCCATTTTCTTGTATTCGAATCCGAGATGCCGGCACATCTCCACGCGGCCCACCTCGAACCATGTGAAATAGTTTCCGTGATAAACCACGCCCATCTGGTCTGTTTCGGCATAGCGAACGCGGACGTTGGAGTCAGCAAAGTCTTTCATCGGCACCTAGGATTTGCCCCACGTCGGGGGGCGTTTTTCAAGGAACGCGGCAACACCTTCACGAAAATCCGGGGTGGCGCGGATATCGGCGCTCGCTTCGATGGCGCCCTCCAGTTCTGCGCGGATGGCGACGCGGTCGAAACTCAGCAGCAGCCGTTTCGTCATGGCGACTGCGCTGGGACTGGCCGCAAGCAGCATCGCAGCAATTTCACGGGCACGGTCCATCAGCGATTCCGGAGGGGCGATCTCGGTGATCAACCCCATGCGCAGGGCTTCGGCAGCATCGATGATGCGGCCGGTGAGCAGTAGATCGCGCAAATGCCGGTCGCCGACGCGCCGGCGCAGAAAAACAGAGACGAGCGCGGGCATGAATCCGAGCTTCACTTCCGTGTAGCCGAATGTAGCCTCCGGGACGGCAAGGGTGAAATCGGCGAGCGTAGCGATCCCGCAGCCCCCGGCGATGGCGGCTCCGTTTACGGCGGCGATCAAGGGCTTCGGAAAGCTGTGGAGGCGATAGAGCAACTTGGTCATGCGTCGCGCGTCTTCCAGATTTTTCGGAAGTGTCTGACGAGCCACGGTTTGCAGTTCGTCCAGATCCATGCCGGCGCAGAACGCTTTGCCGGAGCCGGTGATGATGATGACGTTCGCGGCGTCTTGCTCGGCATGTTGCAGCGCGCCGAGCAGATCGGTGATCATTTGCGCCGAGATGGCGTTGCGTTTTTCCGGGACGGTGAGTGCGATCGTGGCGATGGCGTTGTCGTGTTGATAGGTGAGTGTCGGATAGCCCAAAGATCAACCCCCGGTCATTCAGGCACGGACAAAGATAAACACCTATTGGGCAAAAATCAAAGGCATCTGAACCACGGGCTATTTCGAGAACGATGGCTCGCAGCTGCGCACGGGGCGCCGAATCGCGGCGTCGGAGCGGTATTGCAGCTCCGCGAACTCGTAGAGGGATGCGAGGACAAATTCGCGAAAGCGAACTCCGGCAGAACGGAAGACTTTGCCATGGTCGCGCCAGACGGCGAAGCAGGTGCAGACGAGGAAGCGCCGATGCAGGCGCCAGATCAGGCGCGACAGTCGAGGAAGGCGTCCCCCGCCTACCCTTGAAAGCATCGAAGCCTGGAACTTCAGGTGGCCGGCTTCATCCTGCAGAATCCGGTCGCTCAGCGCGCCGAGAAGTTCCGAAGCCGTCGCGTCACCAAGCGCACGATAGTAGGGAACGGCGATCATTTCCGCGGTCACCAGCACGCGCAGGGACAGCTCGAGTCCAGCGACTACCCGGAGGCGGCGAAAAATGCTGTCGATCCAGTGCTTCGAGAGACGCGGAATGCCCTGGGCATCCATGAAGCGCCCCAGATCGGCACTATGGCGCTGCTCCTCTTTCACGAAGAGCGCCAGAGCCTGGGAGAAATGGGTGTCGCCCACGCTCTCCGCGTATTTGCGGCCCCGCTCTTGTAGGCGGCGGCCCTGGGCACCCTCGCCGAGTTGAAACTGCGCGATGGATCGGGAGATTGCACGACGCTCGGAGTCTGTGAGCTGGTAGGAGTCGCTCCAAGGGAGCTCGCGTGGGTCGAGGCCATTGGCCAGAAAGTAGGAGCACCAGCTTGCGGAGACGGCGGAACGGGAGTTGGTTGCGTGGGGCACGTGTTTCTCCTTATGTGCTTTGTACTGCAAAGTACTTTACATTAATCGGAAGGGATCTGCAACCGGATCAGGCACTCGAGCGCAGGTGGATGCGGACGCGCCGCACAGACGCAAAAGGCAGTCAGAGAAGCGAAGGCCAAAACCTTAGACACCCGGACCGCACGCAGGACCCCGCTGACCCGCGCGAGACGCGCCGATCCAGGCGGAGGCTTCCTAAATCGGCTTGGGAGCTTCGGGCGGGCGGGCGTATTTTGCCCGGAGTTCGTCCGTGAGGGCGCAGGCGATGGCCAGCGATTTAGCGTCGATGCCGGTCGAGACCCCGCGCGCGGAAAGCGTGGCGAGGACGGCTTCGGTGGGGATATTACCGACGAGGTGATCGCCGGCGAAGGGGCAGCCGCCCAGACCAGTAAGCGCGCCATCGAAGCGCCGGCAGCCGGCTTCGTAGGCGGCGAGGACTTTCGATGATGCCCCGTCCGGACGGCTGTGCAGGTGCACGCCAATTTCAACCCCGCCGACCGAGTCTTTCACCGCGCGATACAGTTGCGCGACTTCTTCCGGTGAGGCGGTCCCGACCGTGTCGGCCAGAGACACGGTGCGGACGCCGACGTCCTTCAGCCAGATGAGAGCGTCTTCGACGATCTCCGGGCCCCAGGGCTCGTCGTAGGGATTGCCGAAAGCCATCGAGATGTAGACGACGAGCTTTCGGCGAGCGGCTTTGGTCGTCCGCTGCAGCAGGCCGACGAGACTGCGCGATTCGTCGCGGGACATATTGGCGTTGGCGCGGCGAAAATATGCGGAGATGGAGTAGGGATAGCCCACGGTGGTCACCCCCGGTGCGGCGAGGGCGCGTTCGAGCCCTTGTTCGTTGACGACGATGCCGATGACTTCGGGCGATGCGCCGTCGGCGAGCTTCGCTTTGCTCAACTCCTGCATGACGGCGTCGCTATCGGCCATCTGCGGTACGTGCTTGGGAGAAACGAAGCTGACCGCATCGATGTGCCGGAAGCCAAGCGAAACCAGCCGCTTCAGATACTCGATTTTCACGTCGGTCGGAATGATGTCTGTCAAACCCTGCCAGGCGTCACGCGGGCATTCAACAATTGTAACGGCTTCGCTCATGCTCTCCCATTTCTGATCCATCGGTCGATATCGATCAACAGCATCGGTAGCCAGCAAACGCGCAGACAAAACCGCCAATCGCCGAGAGCCTCCTGTAGCCGGGAATCGGGAAAGCGACAGCGCTCCACTTCTCTCCGACGGAAGTGCGCCTTGGTTCGACCGGCAATTTCCAAACCAGAAACGACGACAGCGGTGCAACTGCAAAATACGGGAGCGAACGCGTCCGCATCAGGTCTGCAGAACGCCCGTTTTGAATTCGGCGACGTTTGAATTCAGCGCTGCGCTTTCGAGTGCTTCCATCAGAGCTTCGCGCGTGTGCGCGGGGTCAATAATGGCATCCACCCAAAGGCGGGCGGCGGCATAACGCGCGTCCGTCTGATGCTCGTAGGTCGCGAGAATCTTGTCGTAAAGCTCTTTGTGTTCTCTCTCCGTGGGTTTCTTGCCTTCACGCTCGAGCTGCTTCACTTTCAGCTCGACCAGAGTGCCAGCGGCGGATTCACCGCTCATCACGGCGTAACGCGCGAAGGGCCAAGCGAAAATAAATCTGGGATCGTAGGCTTTTCCGCACATGGCGTAGTGGCCGGCGCCGAATGTGCCTCCGCATATCACCACGATTTTCGGTACGACGCTGTTGGCGACCGCGTTCACCATTTTCGCGCCTGCGCGGATGATCCCGCTCCATTCTGCTTCCTTGCCGACCATGAACCCGTTCACGTCATGCAGGAAGATCAGCGGAACGAGGTTTTGGTTGCAGTCGAGGATGAAGCGGGCGGCTTTGTCCGCAGATTCGGTGTAGATAACGCCCCCGAATTCGATGCGCTTTTCGCCGGTACCCGGGAGCGTGACATTGACGCTCTTTTTCTGGTTGGCAACGATGCCGACAGACCAACCCCCGATGCGGGCGTAACCGCACAGCAGAGTCTGGCCGCGCTCGGCGCGATATTCCTCGAATTCGCTCTTGTCGACGATGCGAGCGATCACTTCGCGCATATCGTATTGCTTCGCGGATTCCCCCGCGACGATGCCGTAGATGTCTTCGGCGGGGAGTGCGGGAGGCTTGGCGGGTTTGTGGTCGAAGGGCGCGCCGGCCGGGTGCCCCATTTTGTCCACGAGGGCGCGGATCCGGCGAAGGCAAGAGTCGTCGTCGGGCTCGCGGAAATCAACTGTGCCGCTGGTCTGCGCGTGCATTTTGGCGCCGCCGAGATCCTCGAGCGAGGTTTTCTGGCCGATGGCGGTTTGCACCAGGGCCGGCCCGGCCAGAAAAAGCCCGCTACCCTCGGTGATCAGAATGTGGTCGCACATCACCGGCAGATACGCGCCCCCCGCGACGCAGAGGCCCATGATGGCAGCAATCTGCGGGATGCCCATCGCGCTCATCACCGCGTTGTTGCGAAAGACGCGGCCGAAATCGTCGGTATCAGGAAAGACGTCTTCCTGCAACGGGAGAAAAACGCCGCCGGAATCGACGAGATAGATCGTGGGAATGCGATTTTCGATGGCGATATTCTGCGCGCGGATCACTTTTTTCGCGGTCATCGGGAAAAACGCGCCAGCCTTTACGGTGGCATCGTTGGCGATGATCATCACGCGGCGGCCCTCGACGCGGCCGAGGCCGGTGACCGTGCCCGCGGCGGGTGCACCGCCGAATTCTGCATACATTTCCCACGCGGCGAAGATGCCGAGCTCGAAAAACTCGGTCTTCGGATCGATCAGCTTGGCGATCCGTTCGCGGGCCGTGAGACGTCCCTTCTTGTGCTGCGCTTCGACAGCTTTCGCCCCTCCGGCTTCGCGAATCTGTTCCTCCTCGTTCTTGATCTGCGAGAGGCGCTCGATCATCGCGCGGGCGTTCTGCTGGAAGGCCGTGGACTTGCGGTCGATGTGGGTTTCGATGACGGATTCCTTCACTCGGCGCTCCTGTGAGGCTGGCTCGCGGCGGATGCATGAGCCACTCGTTGGCGAATGAAGTCGACGATCGCCTGCGTGGTGGTGCCGGGCAGAAAAACTTCCGCGATGCCGATTTTCTTCAGCTCGGCGATGTCCTGCGCCGGAATGATTCCGCCGATCAGGACGGCGACGTCTTCCATTTTCTGCGCGCGCAGCAGATTCATCAGGCGGGCGCAGAGGGTACTGTGCGCGCCGGAGAGGATCGAAAGGCCGATGACGTCGACGTCTTCCTGCAGCGCGGCGGAGGCGATCATTTCGGGCGTCTGACGCAGGCCGGTATAGATCACTTCCATGCCGGCGTCGCGCAATGCACGAGCGATTACTTTGGCGCCGCGATCGTGACCATCGAGACCGGGCTTGGCGATGAGGACGCGGATTTTCTTGTCAGGCATGCGAACCGAAAGGATACTTCAAAATCTTTGGAATCAGGTAATGGCGACTTCCCGGTAGACGCCGAAGGGTTGGCGCAGGGCCTCGCAGATTTCACCGAGGGTGGCGTAGGCCTTCACCGTTTCGAACAGATGGGGCATCAGGTTCTCCGTTCCGGCGGCGGCGCGGCGGAGGCCATCGAGGCGGCGGGCGACTTCGTCATGGGAGCGCCCCGCGCGCAGCTTTCGCAGTCGATCGGCCTGGGTGCGGGCGACGCGTTCGTCGATGTGCAGCGTTTCGATCGGTTTCTCTTGGACCACATAGTCGTTCACGCCAACAATGACTTTTTCTCTGCGATCGACCGCGATCTGGAAACGATAGGCGGCGTCGGCGATTTCGCGCTGCGGAAACCCGTGCTCGATGGCGGCAACCATGCCCCCCAGCGCATCGATTTTCGCGATGTAGTCGCGCGCACCGCGTTCGATTTCACCCGTCAGCGTTTCGACAAAGTAGGAGCCGCCGAGCGGATCGGCGGTGTTCGTGACGCCGCTTTCGTGGGCGATGATCTGCTGGGTGCGCAGCGCGACGGTGGCGGCGGATTCGGTCGGAAGCGCCCAGGCTTCGTCGAGCGAATTCGTGTGCAGCGACTGCGTGCCGCCCAGCACCGCGGCCAGCGCCTGGATCGCCGTGCGGACGACGTTGTTGTAGGGCTGCTGCGCGGTGAGCGAGCAGCCGGCCGTCTGCGTGTGAAAACGCAGAGCCCAGGAGCGCGGATTCTTGGCGCCGAATCGTTCCCGCATCACGCTCTGCCAGAGGCGGCGGGCGGCACGATACTTGGCAACCTCTTCGAAGAAATCGTTGTGCGCGTTGAAGAAAAACGACAGCCGAGGTGCGAAATCGTCGATTGACAGGCCGCGGTCGAGGCAGTTTTCGACATATTCGATCCCGTCGCGCAGCGTGAACGCCAGCTCCTGGATGGCGGTCGAGCCGGCCTCGCGGATGTGATAACCGCTGATCGAGATGGGATTGAACTTCGGCGTGTGCTTGGCACCGAATTCGATCGTGTCGGTGACCATGCGGAGTGACGGACCGGGCGGATAGATGTATTCCTTCTGTGCAATGTATTCCTTGAGGATGTCGTTTTGCAGGGTGCCGGAAAGTCTACGCCAGTCGGCGCCCTGTTTTTCAGCGACGGCAAGATACATGGCCCAGATGGGCGCGGCGGGCGAGTTGATGGTCATCGACGTGGTGACGTCGGCGAGAGGAATCTGATCGAACAGCGCCTCCATGTCTGCGAGCGAGCTGATGGCTACGCCGCACTTGCCGACCTCGCCTTCCGAAAGCGGGTGATCGGAGTCGTAGCCCATCAGCGTGGGCAGGTCGAACGCGACGGAGAGCCCTGTCTGACCCTGCGAGAGAAGGTAGCGGAAGCGGCGGTTGGTGTCTTCCGCTGAGCCAAAGCCTGCGAATTGGCGCATCGTCCAGAGGCGCTCGCGGTACATCGCCGGGTGAATGCCACGCGTGTAGGGCAGTTGCCCGGGCACGCCGAGGTCGCGCTCCGGGCTCCCGTCGGTCAGGTCAGCGTCCGTATAGATGCGGCGTACCGGATAGCTTGAAACCGTGGTGAAGTCGGCGAGGCGGTCGGGCGATTTTGCGAGCGCAGGCTTCAGCGTGGACTCCTCCCACGCGATTTCAGCGGGCGACGGTTTGCGGGGAGATGTGAGGGGCGAAGGAAAAGCCTGAGCAGGACCGGCAGCGGCGGAAACTTTCCGCGCTTTCTCCTCCCTCACGCTTCACCTCGCAATGTTATCTGTGCCCCGCCTGAGAATCCTGCGGCTCGGGCGTGCCGGGAATATTCGGCACCTTGGAAATTGTACCCTTGATCGCGTCGGCCACGGTGATGTTGTGCACCTCGAGCGTGCGACCCATGGCCTGATTGAAGTTCAGCTCAGCCTCGATCAGGTTGATGCGATCGCGGAGCTCGACGCCCTCGGCCGCCGTGAGCAATTGCTGCTTCTGAATCACGGTGAAGGCCGTAGACGTGCCGAGCTGGAGGCGCTTCACTTCGTCGTCGTAACTTTGCTGCGCGTAGATGCGCGCTTCCTGCGCTGCGTCGATGGCGGCGCGGTCCTGCTCCAGCACGATCATGGTTTGGCGAACGTTCAGCACGATGGTGCTTTGCGTTTGTAGCAGGCCAACCTCCTGCTCACGCTCGTTCAGTTGCGCCGTGGCGTTGAGCGCCTGTGCGGCGCGGTTGCGGATGGGAAGATTCAGCGTGACGCCGCCCTCAAAAGTCGGGTATTTTCCGTCGATCATACGGCTCAGGTCGTCGGACAGGCCAGTTCGGACCGGCGTTCCGTTTGCCGTCGCAGGCTCGCCCTCGACACCGATCACGGTGCTTCCGGCTGGAATCGTGCCGGGCGTTCCGACAACATCTCCGGGCGCAAAGATCGGGAAATCGGGGATAAAGGCACCCGTGGCACTCGTCGGCGTGAAAACGCCGGCCAGGCCCTGCGCCTGATATTCACCAAACAGATTCAACTGGGGCAGCAGCAAGTTTTTCGTCGCTTTTGCTTCGACGCCTGCATTCTTAAGGTTCAGCTGGGCCTGTTCCAACTCGGGCCGCTTCTGCCAGGCTTCCTTGACGGCGTCTTCGAGCGAGATGTTTTCGACGTTGGGATTGAAAATCGGCGTGCTCGGGATCAGCTCGATGCCACGCAGCGGACCGGCGAGCGGATCCTTCGTGATGGCGACAAGCAAAGTCGTTTCGTCGAGCAGCTGCGTGGTCTGCGCCTGCACCAGCGCCTGCTGGTCCGTGGCCAATTGCGACTGCGCGGTGATCACGTCGAGCGGCGCCATGGTGCCGATCTCAAGCTGCTTCTTATTGTTCTCGTAGAGCTGCTGGTCGGCGGCAACGGCAACCTGCTCGACCTTCACATTTTCCCGTGCGTACACCAGCTCCCAGTAATCGGTGGCGACCTGGGTCACGGTGGCAATCACTTGTTGCGCGAATTGCGACTCGCCCACCTTTACCGTGTTCTTGGCTTCGATGATGTATCGATCGTTGACGGTTCGCCCGAATCCGTTCAGCAGCGGTTGAGTGATTTCGGCGGTGAGAGTGGATTGTACGTAGGGATTGAAGAGGTCGAAACCGCCGAAGTTTGTGGAAATCCGAGAGTTGTTGAACGTCACCTGAGCCTGCGTGCCGGGCCAGAAACCCTGCGTGTAGCCGAAATTCGCGGTAAACGTATGGTCGATCAGGCCGGGAGCCACCGGGGCCTGTTGCGCACCGGTGCCTGTACCGATCGACGTGATGCCCGCGAAAAGAGGGTTGTTGATCGGCGTGTTCGCGTCCGTCAGCGAAAGCGTGCTGGTGACGACGGGATCAAACTGAAGTCTTCCGTTCGCACCCGATTTTGCATAGAGCAGGCTCGCTTCATCAAGCCATGGCGTGTAGCGCTCGACGGCGATGGCGAGGTTGTTTTCAAGGCCCAGCGATATGGCGTCTTCCAGGCTCAGATTTAGCTTCCCGCTCTGAATCAACTGGTCGATTCGTGGCGTGTTCACTAGGACCGGCTTCTCGACCCGAATTTGTCTGAATGGAGCGGTTGGGTTCGGAAACATCGGATTCGGCTTCGAATAATCGGGGGCCGTTGAAAAGCCGATACTGCGAGTGGGCGCTGCGGGAGGTCCTTGGGTTTCGGCTGGCGGCTGGTACTGCGGCGGGGGAGGGAGCACGCCCGGCTGACCGGATTGTGGCGGTGGCGTCGCAGGCTGATCCTGTGCCAAGACCGGCGAAACCACCAGTGAGGCTACCGTCGCCATCACCATGACAGCATGCAAAATCCTTCCACTCATCGTGTTTGTCCTCTCCCTAATTTCAGCGGTCCCGGAAATTGCACAATCCCGTCTTATTGAAACGTCTGGAACGCCCATTTTGTTTCAGAAACTATCTGGCGACGACCCTCGCAGCCATGATGGTGCCTTCGGTCTTGGACGTTCTGGAAGTAACTCGGGCGTTCCAAGAGTGTCAAATTCCGGCACTTCGGCAAATTCGTATGACAAAAGCGGACCCGCGGACACGTGAGTGTAACACACTCAGCGCGGGCTATTTGTCGCACGGCTGAAACTTTCCCGTGCTCGGATTCGTTGACACTGTAGCAACCGAGGCACTACCATGACTGCCCTGGTCGTAGCGCCGATGCCCTCTTACTCGTTGTCCAAGCGTTTCACCCGAACCGCGATATGGATTCCCGTGCTGGTGTGCGGTGCCCTGGTATCGGGCTGGTCCACTCGCGCCGAACAAGTTCCCACTCCACAGCAGGTTGCCGCACAGGCGAAGGCCACCGGTTACGTCACGGACCTTGCGGGTGTTCTGAGCGTCGGCGGACGCGAAAAGATCGAAGCTCTTTGCACCGAACTTAGCCAAAAGGCGAACGCGGAAATCGCCGTCGTCACCGTGAAAACCACCGGAGACCGGACGGCGCAGGACTACTCCTTCGATCTTGCCGACGCGATCGGCATCGGGCCGAAAAAGCAAGGGCGTGGCGTACTCGTTTTTTTCGCCACCGACGATCATAAGTACTATACGCAAGTTGGTTACGATCTCGAGTCCCTTCTGCCGGATGGCAAGGTAGGCGATTTCGGCCGCGAGGCCGTGCCCCTGCTCCGCTCAAACGACTACGACGGTGCTCTCTACCTTGTAACGCGTCGCGTCGCCGACGTGATCGCCGCGGACAAGGGAGTGACGCTGAGC
Source organism: Candidatus Acidiferrales bacterium (assembly GCA_049696975.1). Classification (GTDB taxonomy): domain Bacteria; phylum Acidobacteriota; class Terriglobia; order Acidiferrales; family UBA7541; genus Palsa-295. The sequence goes on from JBAVUW010000047.1 coordinate 33,970, forward strand.
GGCGAACCGCTTCCTACCAAATCGGACCGCGACCGTTCGCGCGGCCCGGGCGGCCAGGCCCTGGGAATTTTCTTCACAATTTTCATTGTGTACTTGGTTTTTCGCCTTCTGGGAAGCGGACCGGGCGGTCGCGGGGGACTTGGCGGCGGCTGGTGGATCTGGCCGCTGCTGTTTAGCAGCATGGGCGGCGGTGGCCGCGGAGGATGGGGTGGAGGAGGATTTGGAGGGGGCGGCGGAGGTGGTGGCGGCGGGGGCTTCGGAGGATTCGGCGGCGGCGGATTTGGCGGTGGTGGAGGGTTTGGTGGAGGCGGCGCGGGCGGGGGATGGTAACGGGGAGGGCCTGGCAACGGCATGGAAACGAAACTGAGTGAATTGGTCGGGCGGCTGAAATCGGCGGCGGGCGGGAATTTGAAGGCCGTGGTGCTGTACGGGTCCGCCGCGACGGATGAATTTCAGGGCCAGCATTCCGACATGAACATTCTGTGCCTGTTCGAGCGCGCGACGGTCGCCGACCTCGAGCACTTGCATGGCGTGGCGGAATGGTGGAGGAAGGAACAAAATCCGGCGCCGGTAATATTCACACACGACGAGCTGATGCGCTCGGCCGACGTCTTCGCCATCGAGCTGCTGGACATGAAGCATCGCCATCGAATGCTTTTTGGCGAGGATTTCCTGGAAAAAATGGAGGTCCCGCTGCGGCTGCATCGTCTGCAAGTGGAGCGCGAGCTGCGGACGAACTGGATGCGGCTGCGGCAGGCAATTGTCGCCTCGCCGCCGAAAAAGAAGGTGCGGCTCGACATTATGCTGGCGTCGGTTGTCACCTTCTGCGTGCTATTCCGCCACGCTTTGATCGGCATGGGCCAGACGGAGCCGCACACCAAGCGCGAAGCCGTGAGCGGCATGGCTGCGCTCACTGGCGCGGACGCTTCCGGATTCAACAATATCCTCGAGTTTCGCGCCGGCCGCCTCAAGGAACGGGAAATCGACATCGAAGCGACGCTCCAGACATATGTGGAATTCGTCGAAGTCGCGACCAATGAGGTGGATCGGCGGTTCGAAACAACCTAACGCGCGTCGACGTATTACCGACAGGGACGCGCGATTGCAACGATCAAGCTGTGATAGATTTTGCTCCGGAGGCTGCTCATGAAGGTTTTTGCTGGAATTGTCGCAGTGCTGGTGATTCTCGCCCTGATTTTCGGCGGCCTGTACGTTTCGCGCCGCAACCAGATGGTCACTCTGAACGAAACGGTGAAATCGGATTGGGCGCAGGTTGACGTGGTGCTCCAGCGCCGCTCGGATCTGATTCCGAACCTGGTCCAGACCGTTAAAGGATTTGCTGCGCAGGAGCAGACCGTGTATGACGACATCGCCAAAGCTCGTGCGGCCCTCGGCGGCGCGCAGACTCCGAAGGACAAGATCGCAGCGAACGGCCAGCTCGACACCGCGCTGAGCCGGTTGCTTGTGATTGTCGAGAACTATCCGCAGCTCAAGTCCAATGAGAATTTCCTGCAGCTTCAGGACGAACTGGCGGGAACGGAAAACCGCATCGCGGTAGAGCGCAAGCGCTATGACGATGCGATTCAGGACTACAACACGTTCATTGGACAATTCCCCAACAACTTCATCGCGAGCATGTCCGGATTCCAGCGGAACGACGCTTACTTTGCCGCGACGGAACAGTCACGCGCGGTGCCGAAAGTGGAGTTCCCGGGACCGGTCGCCCACTAAGAGCGACGGCGTCCTGTGGTTCAGGGGCTAGCCGATGCGCTCAACGGTGGGTCCGTCTTTGTGCCCAGGCGTCCGCGCTCCGTTGTTGTGCAGAATTTCAGCGGCCCGGCTTGCCGGTGGTTCGGTGTGCGTTCGGACAACCAGCACCGTGCCACCCTTCTTGATGTGATTGGCATAGAACACCTGGTCGCCGATGAAGTCGGGCTGCTCGCCGGCGTCCGCGCTCACTTCCGTATTGCGAGCCGGCCCGCTGGAACCGAATAACCGCGCGAGCTTACTTAGGTGCGGCTCGCGAGTCTTCGTGGATGGCGCGCCCGGTGTATTCGCCGTCCGCACATCCGCGTCGATATCGGAAATCACTTCGACTTGCTCTCCGACGATCCCCGCCAGCTCCAAGTCGCGCACGGCAGCTTCCGCGTCGCCGTAATTTCCAAAAAGTCCCACAACCTGATATTGCACGATATCCTCCTAGTTCGGGCGCTCCGGCACCCCGCCAGTGTAATGTTCAGATGCTCGAAAGAGAAATGCGCGAGAGGTTAATTTCGATGAAATGCCCGTGCCAGGCCAGTGAGCAGACCCTTGGATGCGCCTGATTCCGCGCCCCTGCCCAATGGAACGCTCAGGCTGATCCCGTAACGGTCCTCCGAGTGTCCCTGAACGAATTCCTGTTCGGTCATCTGGGCCGGCACCAGGGGCCCAGCGATCAGGTTTTTGTTGCTGGTCGAGGTCATGTCGAAATTGAATTGCAAGCGGGAGCCAAACGCATGGGCGATCGGCATCCGAGTCCGTGTCATGAACGGCGTCTTGGTAGTTTGAAATAGCGACGACTCGAAGTTCTTCAGGTTTTCACGCCCGGCGTCTTCGTCAGAGCGCTGTCGCACAAAGTCCCGTACAGTAAAGTTCTGTGCCAGGGGTGCTGCTGCACTGCCCGGCGAAGAAGTGTGAGGAGCGGGCGCTGAGACATTTGACGCGGCCCGCTGGTTTGACGCCGAGGCGCGTTGCAGGGTCTGCGCGTCAACGTGGACCGCAGCGGCAACTGCGAAGATCAAAACCATTAGAATTCGTTGAAGCCAGGCTTCCATTTCTACCGCCGTGGCGCTGGGCGCCACCGCGATGATGAATCTACCTTGTTCTCTGGGCTATACAGCGCATCCATTATTGCGCGGGGGTATGGTCACCTAGCCGTAAAAGGGCACCACAAAAAGACGCACCCCAGGGGACCGAAGAGCTCTCGCGTAGCGTGCAGCGCCGGCTAATTGGCAGCGGTAGATACTGGCGCAGCAAGCAGCCTCATCCGGCTGATCACGGTGTTCATCGCGGACACGAAATTCTTGTCGCGGTTCCCGAGCAGCGGCGCTCCTCGAACATACTCGGTGATGTTCCAGAGCGTTATGTGCGTCTTCGGATCGATGATCAGGAGCCGCAGCAGTCCGAGAACCGGAAGCTTGAGCCCGGTGTCTGAAAGCACCCAGCTGATTGCGAAGATCAAGTCGGCCGAGGCCGGGGAAGCCACGATCTGATAGTGCCCCCAGCTCTTCATGGATGCGTAAAAGTCGTTGTAAGGCCGGTCCGGTCCGCCGTCGAATACCGTTTGATCAATGACGGTATCCAAGCTCGCCCCGCCCGCGTTGGCGATGAATACCGTTTGGGCTGCGGCAATCTGCGGAGGCACGGGGGCCGGCGCTGCCCCTTTCGTTTGTTGCGCGCTCAAGACCGAAGAAGATGCCAGGATCAGGACCGTCAGATTGAAGACCCGTAGGTTGAGTTCACTCAAGGCAGTACCTCCCGGGAACGCCGGTTCGAAATCGACCCCTGACATCATAGCGCCACTCCCCGTTTGCATGCTTGCTGCTCCTGAAGGCGCACCTGCTTGACCGCGCTCGCCAGCCCGCGCTACGCTGTTTGTGGCCGCCAAACTTGATGAAACAAACCGTCCGAATCGCCGGAGGCATCAACGAGCTCTTCGGCACGCTTGATGAAAACCTGAAATATCTCGAATCCTCGCTGCACATCACCACCCATTTGCGCGATCACGATATGACGATCGAAGGCGAACCAGCGCAAGTCGAACGCGCCGCGCGCCTGCTGGGCGCTTACAACGACCGAGTGCTCGCCGGACGCATTCCCACGAGCCAGGAAGTGAAAGCGCTACTGCACGCCGCCTCCGGCGAGCCCGCTTCCAACCTCCACGGGGCGTTTTCGCCGTCGCACAAGCGCGCCTTGGGAAAGAAAAGCGTCCTGCCGAAAAGCGCGAACCAGAAGCGCTACATCGAAGCCCTGGAAACGTATGACATGGTCTTCGCCATCGGCCCGGGCGGAACCGGCAAGACCTATCTGGCCGTCGCGCTGGCGGTTTCGGCGCTGCTGTCAAAGCAAGTCAATCGCATCATTCTTGCGCGGCCCGCGGTCGAGGCCGGCGAACGCCTGGGATTCCTTCCCGGCACGCTCCAGGAAAAAGTCGATCCTTACATGCGTCCGCTCTACGATGCCCTGCACGATCTGCTCGAGGCCGACAAGCTCGAAAGCTATCTCGAGAAGGGAATCATCGAGGTCGCGCCGCTCGCCTTCATGCGCGGTCGGACGCTCAACGACTCGTTTGTGATCCTCGACGAGGCGCAAAATACTACCAGCGAGCAGATGAAAATGTTTCTCACTCGGCTCGGATTCAACTCCAAAGCCGTGATCACCGGCGATGTCACGCAGATCGACCTGCCCGATGCGCGCAAATCCGGCCTGGTCGAGGCCATCGAGGTGGTTGGCAAGATCGAAGGCATCTCGTTTGTATATTTCGACGAGCGCGACGTGGTTCGCCACAACCTCGTGCAGCGGATCATCAAGGCCTACGAAGAGAGATCAGGCTCGCATCCAAACGGTGCGAACTCCGGGCGCTCACCACGGGTCGCCGAACCACTGCCGGGCGAAAATCGGGTCCGCGAATAGCCACTCAGGGTAAGATTCCAATTTCATTTTGAGCGCGCCGAGCATGTTGCACGCGCTCCGATCGCAGATGGCCACTTCACTCCATGCCTGGACCGCAGCAATACGCGCCGGTGACGCGCGCGCCATCTCGCGCGCCGTTTCGGCGATCGAGAACCGTACCAGCGAAGCCGAATCGCTGGTGCGATGGCTGTTTCCTTTCACCGGCCGCGCGTGGCGCGTCGGCGTCACCGGCGCTCCAGGGACAGGCAAAAGCACGCTCGTCGACCGGCTCGCGGCTCATTACCGCGGCGAACAACGAAGCGTCGGCATCATCGCCGTCGACCCTTCCAGTCCCTTTTCGGGCGGCGCGATCCTGGGTGATCGCGTCCGCATGCAGGGGCACGCGGGGGACGACGGGATCTTTATCCGATCAATGGCTACGCGCGGCTATCTTGGCGGGCTCGCGCAATCGACCGGCGACGCCACGCTGCTGCTGGATGCGTCCGGCAAGGATATGATTCTGGTCGAAACCGTCGGTGTGGGGCAGGGCGAGGTCGAAATCGTCCGGCTGGCCGATTGCACGGTTGTGGTTCTGGTGCCCGGGATGGGTGACGACGTGCAAAGCCTGAAGGCCGGGCTGATGGAAATCGCGGATATTTTCGTGATCAACAAATCGGATCGCGAAGGTGCGACGGCATTCGAGGCGCAGCTCACGGCGATCTTGCAGATTGTCCCCGAGCGCGATGGGTGGAAACCGCCCGTCATCTCTACGGTCGCGACGGAAGATCTGGGCGTCGCGCAACTGGCGCGCGCCATCGCTCTTTTCCGCGAGCAGGTGGCAAAGTCCCCAAACCGCCAGGCAAGGGAACTGGCCTACTGGAAGGAATGGTTGCTGCGGCTGATTGAAACGCGGCTCGTTGACCGCGTTCTCGGCGACCGCGCGGGGTCGGCGGCACTCGAAAAGCTCGCCACGGAAGTAGCCGCGCGGACAAAAGATCCGTATTCCGCGGCACAGGAAATTCTCTCAAGGAGCCGCTTGTGAGGCTTGGCGAACTCGAATTCCATATCATTGACGCCGGCCACGTGCTGCTCGACGGCGGCGCCATGTTCGGCGTGATCCCGAAGCAGATTTGGGAAAAGAAGGTGCCGGCTGACGCGCGAAATCGCATAACCCTCTCCATGAACAGCCTGCTGATTCACGCCGGCGGCAGCCGAGTCCTGGTTGAAACCGGCGCGGGCGGCAAGATGAACACCAAGTTCCGCGAGATTTACGGCATCAATGGCCCCTTTCTCGACCAGGGCCTGCGCCAGCACGGTCTGGGGCCGGCCGATATCGACATCGTCGTGAATACGCATCTGCATTTCGATCATTGCGGCGGAAATACCCTCTTGGAAAAAGACAAAGTCGTCCCGGCATTTCCAAATGCCCGCTACGTCGTGCATCGCGGCGAATACGAGCACGCCTTGAATCCCACGGAGCGCGATCGCGCGAGTTACATTTCCGAGAATTACGCGCCGGTTGAAGCCGCAGGGCAGTGGACGTTGCTCGAGGATGACGTCAGCCAGGTTGCGCCGGGTGTCGAGTTGGTGCGCCTTCCCGGCCACACCGCCCACATGTGCGGCGTCAAACTGACCGGCGGCGGCAAGACCGCGTTTCTTTTCGGCGATCTCGTGCCGACGACCGCGCATCTCCCGCTTCCGTGGATTATGGGTTACGATCTCTACCCCATGACCACGCTTGAAAATAAGAAACACTGGATTCCCGAGGTTGCTCGCGAAGGCTGGCTCGCTCTTTTTGCCCATGACGGACGCGTGCCCTCGGCGTATCTCCGCGAGCGCGACGGACAATGGGAAGCCGAGCCGGCGACCATCGATTAGGCGCGACAAATCTCAGGAGCGCGAATGGCGAAGGCCAAAAAACCGAAATCGGCAACAAAAAAAGAAGCGATAAAGATCGCCATCATCGGCGGGAGCGGCCTCTATCACATGGCCGGGCTCACCGACCCACGCGAAGTCCGCGTGAAAACGCCGTTTGGCGACCCTTCCGATGCGATTATGATAGGCACGCTCGAAGGCCGTCGCGTGGCGTTCCTGTCGCGGCACGGCCGCGGCCATCGCTTTTCGCCCAGCGACATCAACTACCGCGCCAATATCTGTGCGCTCAAAATGCTGGGCGCCGAGCGCATCCTTTCCGTCAGCGCAGTCGGCTCGCTCCGTGAAGATGTTGCGCCACTCGATTTCCTGATCCCGGACCAGTTTTTCGATCGTACCCGTGGCCGCGCCTCGACCTTTTTCAGCGACGGCATCGTGGCGCACGTCGGTTTCGCCAAGCCCACCTGCACGGCGCTTTCCGAACATCTTGCCGCGGCCTGCGAAACCACCGGCGTCAGAGTTCATCGCGGGGGCACCTACGTCTGCATGGAAGGTCCCGCGTTTTCGACCATCGCCGAATCGCACACCTACCGCCAGCTGCGCTGCGACGTGATCGGAATGACGGGCGTCACCGAAGCCAAACTCGCGCGCGAAGCCGAACTCTGCTACGCTACCGTGGCTTTGAGCACCGATTACGACTGCTGGCATCCGCACCACGACGCTGTCACGCTCGACGAAATCCTCGCGAACATGGGGAAAAACACGGACAACGTACAGCGCGCCATACGCGAGGCCGTGCGCACGCTTGCCGACGAGCGCTCCTGCAAATGTGGCTCGGCACTTGCGCATGCCATTGTCACGGACCGAAGGGTCATTTCAGCCGCGACGAAAAAGCGACTGGCGCCCATCGCTGGAAAGTACATTTCCTAAGGGCGGCGGCGTGCTCGCTCAAACCGGGCGCACGAATTCATAACCGAAGCGCAGACGAGCTCGAAGTCGTCTGCCAAAACACGGAGAGGCCATGTCACTTCTGGTGGTCGGGTCGGTCGCATTCGACGGCATCGAAACCCCGCACGGCAAGGTCGAGCGAACGCTCGGCGGCGCCGCCAGCTATTTCGCCTTGGCCGCCAGTCACTTCTCGCCCGTGCGCATGGTCGCCGTCGTCGGCGAAGACTTCACCGACAGGGACGCCGCCGTCTTCAAAGGCCGCAAGATCGACTTCACGGGCGTCGAGCGCGTCGCTGGGAAATCCTTTTGCTGGGCCGGCAAATACAGCGACAACATGAACGAGCGCACCACCCTCATAACCGATTTAAACGTTTTCGCCACCTTCAATCCGAAGCTACCGAAAAGCTATCTCGATTCGCGCTACATTTTTCTGGGCAATATCGATCCCACGCTCCAGCGCTCCGTGCTGAAACAGGTTCACGGCAAACCAAAGCTGGTCGGCCTCGACACGATGAACTACTGGATTTCTGGCACCAACGCTGAGCTCCGCGAGACGCTGAAGCACATCGACATTCTCACCATCAACGATGACGAAACGCGCCAGCTAACCAGCGAGCACAACCTGCTGCGTGCCGCCAAAGATATCTTCAAGATGGGACCGAGCACGCTGATCATCAAGCGCGGTGAGCACGGTGCAATCATGGTCCACAAGAATTTCCTGTTTTCAGTGCCAGCGTATCCGCTGGAACAGGTGATCGATCCTACCGGCGCGGGAGACACGTTTGCCGGCGGGTTCATGGGCTATCTCGCCGGAAAGGGTCAGGTGAACGAGCGGACGCTGCGCTCGGCAATGGTCTACGGTTCCGTGCTCGCGAGCTTCACGGTCGAAAAGTTCGGCGTCGAGCGTCTGGTGAAGGTTACCCGCAAGGAAATCACAGCCCGCGCCCGCCAATTTGCGAAACTCACCGCGTTTACACTGTGACGGGGATCCCACCGGCTGCTGCCGATGCGATCCAACCATTCCGACTCCGCCCGAATCCGAGTTGACGTGCCGCAGGCCGGGATGTTATCAATCGAGTCTGTCTAGCAGGGGATTTGCAGGCTGTCTGCTGTGTTTCCTCGCTCCGCGTTCCCGGCTGCTGTCGGCGAGCGGCTTCGGGATCCCCGTTTGAAATTTATGAGGAGGCTGGTTTGAAGCGTTCGCGCTGGGTTGCGCTGCTATCGGTCGCTGCGAGTTTGGTGGTCGCCGGCTGCGGCGGCAATAAGGTGCCCTTTAACCCTACGCCAACGGTCACCAATCTGTTTCCTTCCGTGATCATCGCGGGTAGCGATGGATTCAGCATGGCGGTCACGGGCACCGGCTTTATCTCGAGCTCGATGGGCGTCACCTTCGTCGACTGGAATGGCTCGCCGCGATCGACTTCCTTTAACGAGAACACGGGCCAGCTCTCCGTGCAGGTTTTCGCATCCGACATTCTGACTCCGAACCAGGTGACCATCACGGCCACCAATCCCGGTCCCGGGGGAGGCACCTCCATCGCGGGGGTGACCTTCACGGTCGAACCCGGACAACCGGCCCTGACGCTCACGTCGCTTGACCCCAGCAGCGCCAACCCCGGATCGGCCGCGTTTACTCTGACGGCCAACGGCACCGGCTTCGGCATGGGCGACGTAATTACCTGGAACGGCACTCAGCTGATCACCACCGTCGCCGCGAACCAATCGACGCAAGCGACCGCTCAGGTGACATCGGATCTGCTTACGGCTGCGGGCACGGCAAGCGTTTCGGTGGCCACAGCCGACCCGACCGTGGCCACCAAATCCCAGACCTTTACGATTTCCAGCCCCAACAATCCGACGCCGAGTATCTCGTCTCTCGCTCCTTCCAGCGCCGCGCACGGCGGAGTCGATTTCGAAATGCGCATCAACGGCAGCGGCTTCACACCCACATCCTTTGTCGAGTTCAACGGCGCGTTCTGCGCGACTGCCTACGTCAGCAATTCGCAGCTGGTCGCCTATGTCCAGGCGGCGAACATTGCCACCGCGGGCAACGCCACCGTCCAAGTGACCAATCCTCCCCCGGGCGGCGGAAACTCTTCCCAGGAAAAGTTCACGATCAACTAAACGGTGAGCCTCCCATTTTCTTTCTCGTCCGGTAACTCTTACTTCCCGCCGCCCGCTCCGCCGCTAGACTCGCCTCCGCAAACCCCTTATCCTCGAATTCATCCGATGACCGCGCCACGCAAGCCTCACGCCCTTCGACCAGGCGACGGAGTTCGTGTCGTTTCGCTCGCGAGCCCCGTGCAAGTGGAGCATTTGCAGAAGGGATGCGAAGAACTCGTCCGCCTGGGCTATGCGCCCGAAACAGACCTGGTCAGCGTGCTCGCCAACAACGGCTTTTTCGCTGGCACGGCCGAGTACCGGCTCAAAGCCTTGAAGCATGCGCTGGCGGAAAGCGCTTCGCGCGCGGTTTTTTGCTCGCGTGGCGGCTACGGATCCACCTATCTCATCGAGAATCTGCCGGCGGCCTTTGCCGAAGAACCGAAAATTTTGCTGGGAGCGAGCGACATCACGGTGCTTGAGATCTTCCTCTGGCAGAAATTTCGCTGGATCACCTTTTACGGTCCCATGGTCGCGTCGAATTTCGATCGCGGAGCAGGCGCACCCCACGGGTATGACCGCGCCAGCCTCGTACACGCCCTGAGCGACACCCGCAACGGCTGGCAGCTCGATCTCGGAGGCGAGTCGCTTGCGTCAGGCAACGCGAGCGGCGTTCTTCTGGGAGGCTGCCTCACGCTCATCGAGTCCACACTCGGCACTCCGTGGGAGCTCGATACACGCGGATCGATTCTCGTCCTGGAAGACCGCGGCATGAAGCCCTATCAGGTCGATCGCGCGCTCACGCATCTCCGCCAGGCCGGAAAATTCAACGAAGTCACCGGCATCATCCTCGGCGATTTTCCGGAATGTGACGCGCCGCTGTTCACCGAAAACGTTGTGGACGTCGCCCTGCGGATTCTGGAGCCGCTGAAAATTCCGTTCGTGTGGGGTTCGCCGATCGGTCACACCGAGCGCGCCATGCTGACTCTTCCCCTGGGCGTTCACGCCGAGCTCGACGCCGTCGGTCCCGGGATCCTGCGCATCATGGAGCCGGCTTGCGTGCCATGAACTCCCGTGAATCCAAACTCGCGCCGCGTCACATCCATTTGCTCGGAATCGCCGGAGCGGCGATGGCACCCGTCGCTGGCATGTTGAAGGAACGCGGCTTTCACGTCACAGGATCTGACGTCGGCGTCTATCCGCCCGCGTCCACGTTGCTGAGGTCGCTCGGAATTCCTTGGAACGAAGGCTATCGCGAAGAGAATCTGAAGCCCGCGCCTGATCTTGCCGTCATCGGCAACGCCATTTCGCGCGGCAATCCCGAGGTCGAACGAATTCTCGACGACGCAATCCCGTACTGTTCGATGCCGCAGGTGCTCGAGGAGCTTTTCCTTCCCGGGCGCACATCGATCGTGGTCGCCGGAACGCACGGCAAAACCACGACTACCGCGATGCTCGCTTGGATTTTCGAATCGGCCGGGCGCCGTCCCGATTTTCTGATCGGCGGTGTGGCACCGAATTTCGGCGATCGCAGCTACGGGCTCGGCGGCGGGGAAGAGTTCATCATCGAAGGCGACGAATACGACACTGCGTTTTTCGACAAGGGCCCGAAATTCCTGCACTACCATCCCGTCGAGCTGATTCTCACCTCGCTTGAATTCGATCACGCCGATATTTATCCGAATCTGGAGGCCATTGCATTGCAATTTCGGCGCCTCGTCAATCTCGTTCCGCGCCGTGGGCGCATCCTGATCTGGGCAGAAAGCGCCGCGCTCCGCGAAGTCACCGCCAAAGCGTTCTGCCCGGTCGAAACCTTCGGTCTTACGCCGGACTGCGATTGGTTCGCCGGAGATATCCAGTGGCAAGACGAAGCCACCGAATTCCGCACCGCCTATCGCGGCAGGGCCGTCGCCCGCATCCGCATCCCCGTCGCAGGCCGCCACAATGTCCTCGACGCCCTGGCCACCATCGCGCTGGCCCATGGACGCGGCGTTGAATCCGATGCCATTGTGCGCGCCCTGGCCACATTTCAAAGCGTCCGCAAACGCATGGAGATCAAGGGAGAAGTGGACGATGTCCTGGTGATCGAGGATTTCGCCCACCATCCCACCGCGATTCGGCTGACGCTCGAAGCCGCCCGCACCAGGTGGCCCGGCCGCAAACTCTGGGCCGCCGTTGAGCCCCGCTCCAACACCATGCGCCGCAAGGTTTTTCAGAACGATCTGGCTGATTCGCTCGCACTGGCAGACGCGGTGATATTCGGTCCGGTCAACCGCGCACAGCAGCTCGCCGAAGACGACCGCTTGTCGCCCGAAATGATCTGCCAGTCGATCGAAGCCCGCGGACGAAAGGCGACGGCGCTCGCCTCGTCCGACGCAATCGCCGCCGAGCTGGCCGAGAAAGTAGAATCCGGCGACCTGGTCCTCGTCATGTCCAACGGCGGTTTCGACGGTCTCACCGGTAAGCTGCTCGAAAAGCTCAAGTCGCGAGCCGGTGCCCGCGCATGACGTTTGGCCGGTCCCGGAATTTCGCGGCGTTCTTTTTCGCGTTCGCCGTCGCGGCGGTATGCGCCCGCCCGGCGGACGCCACAATCCGATACCGCGTTTCGCTCGCCAATCCCGAGCGGCACCTGTTCCACGTCACCATGACGATTCCAGTGGCCGGAAACGATCGTGAACTGAGGGTTCAAATGGCCGCCTGGAATACGCTGTATCAGGTTCGGGACTTCGCCTACAGGGTCCGAGATCTGAACGCGGCCGGCCGCAGGCTTGCTGAAAAGATCGACAAACAAACCTGGAGATTCGACCTCGGGGCCAACGATTCGGCCCCCCATTTGCTCACGCTGAACTACTCGATCTATTGGGACGAGCCCGGACCCTTCAACTCGCAGCTCAACACCCATCACGGGTTCGTCAATCTCGCCGAGATCCTGATGTATGTTCCCACTCGTCGCGCCGAGCCCGCTGAAATCGCCTTTGACGACATGCCGGCCGGATGGAGTATCGCCGTGGAGCTTCCCGCGCTGCACGATCCCAATTCGTTCGCGGCTCCCAGTTACGACGCACTCGTGGACGCACCGGTGGAAGCCGGCAAGATCGATGCATTCGAATTCGACAGCGCCGGCGGCCATTTTCGCGTAGTCATGGACGCGGGCAGCACGAACCGCGGCCGGTTGCAAGCCGCGCTCGAGCGCATCACCGCGTATCAAATCCACATGATGGGCGGCGCACCGTTCCGGCAGTTCACGTTCTTCGTCCATACAGGGGCCGACTCCGCGATGGGCGGTGGGGGCATGGAGCACATGTTTTCAACCGCCATCGCCGGTCCGTCGCTCGAGGCCGACGTGGCTCTGTCGGCCCACGAGTTCTTTCACGTCTGGAACGTGAAGCGCATCCGGCCGCAGTCGCTCGAGCCGATCGATTACTCGAAGGAGCAGTACACGCGCTCCCTCTGGTTCGCCGAGGGATTCACCGACGCCTACACGTCTTACACGCTCGAACGCACCGGCCTGTGGTCGAAGAAACAGTTCTATGACGATCTTGCCGAGCAGATCGAACGCATTGAGACACGCCCGGCGCACGCCTGGCAGAGTGTGGAAGAATCCAGCCTCGACGCCTGGTTCGAGAAATACGACGGCTACAATGTGCCCGAGCGCAGTATTTCGTATTACGACAAGGGGCAAGTCCTCGGGGAACTGCTCGATCTTGAAATCCGCGACGCCACCGACAACCACAAATCGCTCGACGACGTCTTCCGCTTGATGAACGACAAATTCGCGAAACAGGGCAAGTTCTACGACGAGAACGTCGACATCCGGGCCTCGGTCGATGAGGTCGCGGGCCAAGGCTTCGAGGATTTTTTCCGCCGCTACATTTCCGGTGTTGAAGAGCCACCCTACAACGAAATCCTGGGGATCGCCGGCCTTGAGCTGAAGACGGACGCGGGCTACCTGATCAACGAGTTGCCGCATCCGACCGATCGTCAGCGCCGTATACGCGAAGGTGTGCTCCGTGGCTCAACCGACTGACGTGCCGCTCACATGACTCGCACGCTGCTGCTCGGGTCGTTCTTCGCGCTCTCGATCGTTCTGGTGCTGCCGTGGCTGATACTCTGGACACTGCTCACCGGGAAACCCGATCTGATGTACGAGATGGCGATGAAGGCCGTCCGCACCGGCAATCGCATCGTCGGGATTCGCGTGCACGTCGAGGGCTTTGAAAACATCCCGCCGGGCGCCTGCGTATTCGTCGCAAACCACGTTTCAAATGCAGACCCGCTCGCTTCCATCCCCTCGATTCCGCGGCGCGTCGCGATCTTGATCAAGAAAGAACTGATGAGTATCCCGATTCTTTCCGCCGGAATGCGCCGCGCGCAGTTCGTTCCGGTGGATCGCTCGGATCGTGAGTCGGCCGCAGACAGCATGGAGATCGCGGTGCGCTATTTGAAGGAAGGAATTTCCTTTGCGATCTTCGCGGAAGGAACCCGCAGCGCCGACGGACGCCTGCGCGCCTTCAAACGCGGCGGCTTTTCGATCGCGATTGAGGCCGGCGCCCCGATCGTCCCGGTTTCAATCGCCGGTACGCAGCACATCCTCCGCAAAGGCGACTGGAAACTGCGCGCCGGCGATGTCACGGTTCGCTTCGGTCCCGCCGTGGATTCGGCTGCCTACACGCTCGATCGCCGCGCCGAATTGCAGGCCCGCGTTCACGCGCTCGTTGCCGCAGGCCTTCCGCCGGATCAGCGCCCTCTTGAGCTACTGCCTCCGCCGGGGCGGACAGATGAATCCAGGCCCTAGCTCACGCTGCTATACTCGTTGCGGATGCCCGCAGACCGCGCTAAGCCGCCCGCCAAGCTGATCCACACCATCATTCCCGTGGGACTGCTCCAGTGCAACTGCTCGATTCTGGGCGATGCGGCCACGGGCGATGCAATCGTGATCGATCCGGGTGAGGAAGTGGATCGCATCCTTGAAATCCTGCGCCGCCACAATCTGAAAGTCCGCGCCATTGTCAGCACCCACACTCACATCGACCATGTAGGCGGTCTACCCGCGCTGCATCGCGCCACAGGCGCACCGGTGCTGATCCATGAAGCCGATCTCGCGCTCTATCAATCGCTCGAACAGCAGGCCGAGATGATTGGCATCCCCGTGCCGGAGAGGATGCAGATCAAGGATTTCGTGAAAGAGGGCGACAATCTCCGTTGGGGCGGCTACCACGCCCAAGTGCTGCACACCCCGGGCCACACGCCGGGCAGCATCAGTCTGGTCCTGGGCGCGGATCCGAGCCCGGCACGAGCAGGGTATTCGCTTCCGGCCGATCCGCATTCACAAGCGGCACCCGAGCCAACCGTCGCGCGCCTCATTGCAGGCGACACGCTGTTCCGGGGCTCCATCGGCCGCACCGATTTCCCGGGCGGGTCCTATCCACAGATCCTTGCATCGATCAACGAAAAGCTTCTGACGCTGCCAGACGAGCTCGTCGTAATCCCCGGCCACGGCGAGTTGACGACCATAGGCCAGGAGCGCGCCTTCAATCCATTCCTGCGCTGACATCCCCGCTTCTGTGGCGAATCGAGCCCTCATTGAATTCGTCGAACGCCGATGCTATCGTCCGCGCGGCCCGAACCGGCAGTCAAGAAGGGAGTCCTCATATGAAAGCCCTCCGGATGGTGATTCTGACGCTGCTCGCCGCTGCGTTGTTGTCTCCAGCCGCCGCCCGCGCCCAGGAATCCGCCGCCGCGCGGCTCCAGCGCCTGGAAGACATCGAGGAAATCCGGACCGTCCTGATCGATTACGGCCGCTATCTCGACGCGCATGACCTGGTCTCCTATGCGAATCTTTTCGCCGCAGATGGCGAATGGGTCGGCGGATTCGGCACGGGCAAAGGCCCGGCAGGAGTCCTCGCGCTGATGCAGAAAAATCTGGGCGCAACTTCAACGAACCGCGCCGGTTCGACCTATCACCTGCTCACGAATTTCCTGATCGACGTTCACGGCGACACAGCCACCGCGTGGTCACGCTGGAATTTCGTGACCGCCGGCTCGGACAATAGCCCCAAAATCATGTATGGCGGGCACTATGACGACACGCTGGTGCGCGAGGGCGGTCAGTGGAAGTTTAAAAGGCGGATCGCAGTCAATGACATCCCGGCAGGGAACTCGGCCCCGCCCTCGGCAACAAAATAGAAGCGGGGCGGTATCAGCCCCCGCGCGCAACGCCGGCTCTCCCGCTCGATCCATGCGGCCTTGACCCGCGGCAGCTCACGCATCGCCACGTGACGTTCATCGAAATCAGCCAGGTTTCAGACGTCCCGTAGGCAAAGAGTCACGCGCGTTACAGAGGGCGCGGTGGATGCCGAATCAGACATCCCGGACACTCTGCTGCATCTGCGCGAGGCCAGATTCGCACTCAGCGTGAGATGCGGATTCAGCTACAGGATATTCGCGCGCGAGTACCCGGATCATGCGCCGCCATTTCCGATGAAAACTTTTTCGCGCCGGCATCCGGATTCCCGCCCAATTGGCATAGTTCTAGGACTACGTGTTGTGCGCTCTGGAACATCGCTGCTCGGCTTCGCTTTACTCACTGGCGCTCGCGAATGATAATCACGCCGGGTCGTCCCAATACGGCAGCGCCAGCTTGCGTCTCTGGTTGGTTGGAACTACAGTATCGGATGGGGGAGTTGCATCTCTTAACCATACTGCTCGCAATCGAGCGTGGCTTGCTCGCGCGAGAATTCCGTCCCAGGTTCGTGGCCGCGCAAGAGCATCGTTTCGCGGTGGGCCGCCATCCAATTTGCGGGGTGAACTAGAGATGAGACGTTCCGATTTAGTCCGACATTCGACCAAAGGCAAGGCCATTCGAACGTCGCAGATCGTTTTCGGCGAACGCCAGCACCTTTTGCGGGTGCTCGATTCCGTCGAGCGCAGTGCGTTGCCGGCCGCCCGCCTGGATCAGGAGCGCCGCGTGATCGAGCAGTTGATCCACGCGCGCACGCAGGAGCTGAACCGCATCAACCCGGGCTGGGACGAGAAAGTCGGCGTGGTGTTGAGTGCGGAAGTGAAACCAGACGCGCTCGATCAGCTCTCGCGCCAGGCGCCGAAGGAGGATTTTTATCTCCTGCGCCTGATCAGCGAACATCCCAAAGTGGCCGCGAGAACCCTCGCGCGTCTTTCGCACCATCCCTATTCCGCGATCCGCGAAAACATCGCCCGCCACCCCAATAGCGACGCATCGACGCTGTCGAGGCTCAGTCGCGATCGTTCGCAGCCGCTATGGTATCTGGTGGCATTCAACCCCAACGCACCAGCTCCGCTACGCAAGAAGCTGCAAGAGCGCATGCGTCGCCTCGGCGAAAAATCCGCAACCCAATAGGCGTGAGTTGTCCGGCGCGAAACCGAAGGGTTTCAAGGTCGGGAACTTCTGCCTCTGCGGGCCCTCTTCTTGCTGGGCAACGCGCAATTCGCAGAGGCCTTACAGCTCGATCCAGGACGCTGCGCTCGTACCCACGAAACGCCCGAGTTGCAGAGAGGTTTCGCCCATGTTGGCGGGCACCAGTGCCGCCCCGAGGTTGTGGGTTCTAGCTAACTCCATACCGTTGTTTTGGTCGGCGGGGCCGGCGCGCTACGGTTTTATCGTGGCAACGACGCCATCGGCTGCTAGCTTCGCGGTGATCGAGCGCACGTAGTGCTGGGTTTCTGCAAAGGGTGGAATGCCGCCATAGCGGTCAACTGTTTCGGGGCCGGCGTTGTAGGCGGCGAGGGCGAACTTGACGTTGCCACGATATTTCTCAAGGAGATCCTTCAGATAATGCGTGCCAGCCTCAATGTTCTGTGCCGGGTCGAAGATATTCGTTACCGCATAGCGCGCGGCGGTTGACGGCAGCAGCTGCATCAACCCCAGCGCATTCCTCCGCGACACAGCCTTCGGATCGTAATTCGATTCCGCCTCGATGACTCCAGCGATCAGTTTTTCGTCCACGCCATGTTTCTGAGCCGACGCACGAATGAACGTCGCGTAGCGCACGCCAAAGTCGACGTCTGCGGCAGGGGGCGCGGGGAACTGATCCTCGGGTTCAACGTCGATCAATTCGCTCGAGGAGATTTCGACGGCGCCACCCGCCACGGCGAGCCGCACTTGGTTGCCATCGACCTGATAGCTCGTGACGTGAAGCCGTGCCCCCGAGCGCAGCACCGCATAGTCGGCTCGTGCTGCGGGCGCACACATACACAGGCTCGCCAGCGCAATGCAAAACGAAAATGCGATGCTTCGCCGGTTCATGTCGCCCCTATTGCTTCGGAGCCGTCGCGGGCGGATTCGCCGGCGGACGATTGGCGCTCATCGGTGGCGTGCCGCCGACGTCGCGCAGATATTCCACCATTTGTCCGTAGTGATCCATCGCATGAGTGCAAGCGAACATGGCCAGTGCCATCCGCGTATTCAGGAACGGAACCGCGGGATTCTGAAGCGGGGTGAAGGCGTTGTCCGCCGTAATCGTCGCGAACGCCTTGTGGCCCATCGCGTAGGAGTCCTTCAGATACTGCACGATCTGCGCCTTGGTCACGATGGCGTCGGGGCCGTTGGAGCCGACACCTTCGTCGGGAGCAGTCGGCGGCGTGTTGCCGAGGATCGAATCGGAGAAACGGTCGTTCGCAGTGGCGATGTGTTTCACTTCCTGGGCGAACGTCCGGACGCCGGCGAAATTACCGTTCGTCGGTGCGAACGCATATTTGTCCTCCGGCATGGCTTCCGCGATGCTCACCGTTTCGCGCTCCACAATCGATAGTTGGAATTGCAGCGTGGACGTCAGAGTCGGCGGGCCCTGCTGGCCCGGCGGACGACCGGCTGGTCCGCCCTGCTGCGCCAGAGCGGCGCCGCCGGGGATACCACACGACAGAAACACAACTGCCATTCTCGTGAGCAATTTCATGACATTCCCCCCTTGGATTGTCGTGAGGCGTCTCCTAGAACGTGCCGGTAAATCGCTTCCGCCACACCGCAGTCGTCGTTCGTCCCTGTTACGCTCCACCCGAACGCTTTCAATTCCGGGATGCTGTTGGCCATCACAATCGGAAGACCTGCGTATTCTAGCATTTCCCGATCGTTCCAGTTATCGCCGAGGGCCATCACGTTCTCGCGCGCAACGCCGCGCAAGCGCGCCCATTCGGCCAGCGCGGTGCCTTTGTTTACTCCCGGCGCCAGCACGTCGAGCATCGAAAGATCTCGATGCGGATACTCGGTGAGCGCGAGCGTAAACTTGTGTTCCGGCGCCAGCGATTCAAGCATCTTGATTACACCTGTTACGCGCGAGCACCTGTCGAGGTAAAGGATTTCGACAGGATCTTCACCGTCAAGGCACTGCGTGAGCGGCGCAACTACGGCAACTTGGTCGCGGTGGCGGCGCAGATACGGCCCCACGAACGGGCCCTCCCAATCGATACGCTCGAAATAGATTTGACGCTCTCGCGGCCGGTCGAAGATCACGCCAGCGCTACCCCGGAATTCGGCGGTCGCTTCGAGCACCGCGCGTGCCGTGAGCGCCGACAGCAGCTGGCGGAAGTGCGTTGAACCGTCACACGATTTGATCAGCGCACCGTTGCTGCAGATCAGTTGCACGTCGCAGGCAATGTCGCCCGCGATCGTGCGCGCGGAAGTAAACCGCCGCCCGGTGACAATCACGATTTCGACTCCGCACGCCGCGGCCTCCCGAATTGCGCGTGCATTGGCCGCCGGGATGTGCCCATCTGTGTGGAGCAACGTTCCGTCAAGGTCCATGGCAATCATTTGTATCGGCACGCTCCCATTGTAGCGTGCCGACTTCGTTGCGACGTTCGCAGTGGGAGAAATTCGGATTGGGTGCGCGTCCAAATTGGACGCATTTTCCGCGGCGGAATGCGCGCGTCTCGATGCGAGTTCGTATAGCACGGTCGGCCCGTTGACGATGGTTTCGGGTTCTCGCGGAGCCGGAGTATTGACGGATTGGTAAAAAAGGGGTAGATGTTCCCGGGAGGCGAGTCCAAATGGTCGATCGGCTGCAAAAACTTCTGTCGCGGAGCACTGTCGCTGAAAACATCGGAATATGGGGAGCCCTTCATACCAATATGAGGGGCGAGCTTGTCGGATGGCTGGTAGACACCTGGGCCGAAGAAAGTCTCGCGGCCCAACTTCACCCCAGGATGCATTGGGTGCCGCGGACCGATAGGAAGTTCTACCAGGTTAAGCTGAGTATGGGCTACCTCAGCTCGATGATGGTTTTGGACGAAGACACCGAGATCGAGGTGAATCGTGCCGCCTTGATCAAGAAAACACTCGAACTTTGGGAACAGCAATGGCGGGATGAGGAAGCAAGAAAGGCTTGACGCTTTGGCTCCGCGTCGCATCTATTCGCCGCTCACCACGCCTGCCCCAACCACACGCGCCGGTTTTTGACCTGCTCGTAGAAATTGCGTAAACAATTCAGATGCGAAGGTAGCGGCTTTGCCCGCGTTTTGCGTAGCTCTTCGCGAAGCGGCGCGACGCCGTTTCCGCGATCCGCGGAGCAGACCGGCGCGAAAAGTGGGGCAGGGTCCGTTGTTGTTTTTCGGAAAGTCGCGGGCTAAACTCAAAGTGCCGCAGTTGTTTTAACTTGCAAGCCAATGGGCGTGTAGCTCAGTTGGGAGAGCGCCTCGTTCGCAACGAGGAGGCCGGGGGTTCGAGCCCCCCCACGTCCACCAATTTTCGAGGGCCCATCCTCGACACGCAAGTAACATCTCTAGCAACGTTTGGGCCGACGGGATTTTTGACGGGCACGCGAGTCTCCAGATCGAAGTATCCCGGATCGTTATCCATAAAACTCACCAGCCCAGCGATCATCGTGAACTTGCCTGATGCTGACCGTTTGACCGGCAAAGACCTGACTGAAATTGATTTTCTCGCCACCGAGACAGATGCGCCCGCAACAGGTGACCACGACGGATTTGTCGTGGAGGGGACCGTCGATGTCCGGCAAGCGAGCGTAGGGCCGCGGAGAATGTCGGTAGACCTTCGCAGGACAGCGGTCCTGCTTCAAGCAACTCGCGCTGAGATATGGAGTGGGGTTTCGCCAGCGGCCTTCTTGCGGTATTCGGCAATTTTCGCCGGAAGATGGCCCTCCGAGACAGGCGCCCGGTATCTACCCGATTGACAACCGTTGGGTCAGGTGATAATTGGCGCCTCGGAGGAAGGACTGGAAGGTGTTCCGGTTTCACCGTGGGGGCGCTGGGTAGACGTTGGCACACCTGCTACCGCTCCCTCTCAGATTGTCAAACCAACACCGGATCGTCCAAGCCGAGCCAGACTGGAGCAACCATGAGTATCTCAATCAAGTTGCTACTGATGTGCATGCTGTGTTTCGGATATTGTGCACGCCTCTGTGCGCAAGCAACATCGCAGATTTCAGGAACGGTCAAGGATGCAAGCGGAGCAGTCGTCGGGTCAGCCGAAATCACTGTCACCCAAACCAGTACCGGGTTCACCCGGGGCGCGACATCGGACGCCAACGGTGTGTATTCATTGCCGAGCCTTCCCCTCGGACCGTACCGACTAGAGGTCAAGAAGGAAGGCTTCGCTACATACGTTCAGACGGGCATTGTCTTGGAAGTTGCGTCAGCGCCGACGATCGATCCCGTGTTGCAGGTGGGCGCGGTCTCCCAGTCCGTACAGGTGGAAGCGGCTGTGGCCATGGTCGAAACCTCCTCCACCGGTGTAGGCCAAGTCGTTAACTCGCAAGACGTCGTGGAACTGCCGCTCAACGGCCGCGAAGTGACGCAGCTGATCACGCTGGCCGGCGCCTCCAACACGGTGCAGTACGGTTTTGGGCAGGCGCCGCAATCAGGAAATCTGGTTTCCAGCAAAAACTATCCGAACGAAGCGCTGGTAAGCGTGGGGGGTGGAATGCTGAATGGAACCACGTACCTCCTGGACGGAGGAACCTATAACGACCCGTTCAACAACCTCAACCTGCCCCTGCCTTTCCCCGACGCGGTGCAGGAATTTAACGTCCAAACCAGTGCCTTGCCGGCCGAATACGGCCAACACTCAGCGGGAGCGATCAACGTTGTCAGTAAGTCTGGCACCAACGATTATCACGGCGACGCTTTCGAATTCGTTCGCAACGCGGATTTCAACGCCCGCGACTATTTCACCAAGACGGCTGCTTTCCCGAACGGGCAGAGCGATAACCTGAAGCGCAATCAGTTCGGCGGGACTTTGGGAGGACCGATTAGGAAGGAGAAGCTATTTTTTTTCCTGGGCTATCAGCGAACGGTCATCCGATCGGCCCCCGCATCTACACCCGCCGTTGTGCCCACCCCTTCGGAGCTTGAAGGAAACTTCCAGAACTATATGACGCCCGCGTGCTTCGGGGGGAAAACGCCTCCGACGCTGAATCCTTCTTACTTCACGGACAACATCCTTAATTATGCTGTCCCTTCGGAAGTCGCAGCTTTCGCCAGTCACTTTCCTGTGGGCCCGGAGCCTTGCGGCTTCACGACGTATCGAATCATCGCCAATCAAAACGAGAACATGGGCCTAGCGAAAATCGATTACCATATCAACTCCAAACACTCCCTCTTCGGGCGTTATTTTGTGACTCACAGTTTGATTCCTTCCAGCTTCACCGGAACGGAGCTCTCAGTTCAAAACGCTGGTACAGATGACATGGTGAACTCGGTCGCCGTGGGCGACACCTACTTATTCTCCACCAACGCGCTGAACACTTTTACCTTCACGTTGAATCGAGACGGCATCAAGAAGTTTCAAGTGCCGATCGTCACGCCCACGGATTTTGGTGTCGAGGGTATGTACACAGCCTTGCCGAGCTTTTCCAACATCAACATCACGGGCGATTTCCAGAGCGCCGGTGGATTCGCCACACCTGGCCTCGTAAACACCCAGACGTACCAGTTCGCCGACGACTTCAACCTCGTCAGAGGCTCCCACCAGATTCAATTTGGATTCAGCTATATTCGCCCCAGCCAAACCTCTACGTTTTGCGTTTACTGCAACGGATTGTTCACGTTCTCAGGTACGTACACTGGTACCGCTATGTCGGATTTCATAGCGGGAGCGCTTGATTCACTCACTCAGCTGAATGTTTCTCATGACAACGAATATTGGCGATATCTCGGGATCTACGCCCAGGACAGCTGGAAAATCAATTCGCGCCTCACTTTAAATTACGGCCTGCGCTGGGAACCTTATCTCA
This sequence comes from Candidatus Acidiferrales bacterium, assembly GCA_049696975.1. Taxonomy (GTDB): domain Bacteria; phylum Acidobacteriota; class Terriglobia; order Acidiferrales; family UBA7541; genus Palsa-295. Next base: position 56,763 of record JBAVUW010000047.1, read on the forward strand.
ACGGCACCTTTCACAATCACCAAGTCTCGCATTTCATAATGCAAGACTTCGTGAACAATGTTCACTCAGCCACGTTTCCGAATGCCCCTGCGGGAACGTTTTATCCCGGCGATTCGCAGTTCCCAACTGGCTCGCGGCCAAACAAGACAACCTGGACCGACTTCGCACCGCGCGTCGGCTTGGCATGGGATCCGACCGGGAGCGGAAAAACGCTCCTTCGCGCGTCTTGGGGAATTTTCTACGACATGCCCCAGACTCTCTTCTATTACAACTATTCGGCTGAGCCGCTGTGGGGCGAAGGCGTCACCGTTATTCCCCCACAAGGGGCCGGGGACACATTCGTGAATCCCTGGGCTTCTTATTCTCCGACTTTCGTAAGCCCATTTCCGACCACCCAGAACACCACCACGCCCTACCCAGCGGCCGGATACTACGAAACCGTTCCGCTCAACGTCCGCAACACCTACGTGGAACAGTGGAACCTGGCGCTTCAAAAGCAGATGGGGCGAAGCTGGCTCTTGAAGGCAAGCTACTTGGGCAACGAGACCAGTCACCTTTGGATGGATAAAGAATTGAATCCTGCCGTCTACATTCCAGGCACCTCGACAGGCAGCCCCGGAAGCTGCGGTTTTCTGACAACTGTGCCGGCAGCCGGGAAGCCGTGTTCGAGCACCAGCAACACCCAGGCACGGCGAGACTTCACGGAGTTGAACCCGAGCCAAGGTCCATTCTATGGAACCACGGAGTATTTGGACGACAGTGGGACGGCCAGTTACAACGCGCTGATCGTTTCAGCCGAACATCGTTTCGCGAACAATTTCTCATTGCTGGCGAACTACACGTACTCGCATTGCATCGCCGACGCGCAAACAAGCGAGCTTTCCGCTCCAGTTTACACGGATCCCGCGGATCCCCGGTTTGATCGCGGAAACTGCCCGTTAATCGACGTGCACCACAACATCAATATCTCCGGCGTTTTTCAATCGCCGCATTTTTCGTCGCGAACGCTTCAATGGATCGCTGGCGACTGGCAGGTTGCCCCCATCATCGGAATACACACGGGCAGCTACTTTAATGTGACCATGGGTGGCGTCGATGCCGATACTGCTCTCTCAGGCATCGCCGGCCAGCGTCCTGATCTGGTCGCAGATCCTTACTGCGTACCCAAGGGTACTTCCTTCCCGATCCTCACGGACAACTGCTGGCTCAACCCCGCGGCGTTCGTTGCGCCACCCCTGGCTACTCTCGGAAACTTGAAAGCTAACAGCCTGCTAGGCCCGGGCTTTGTCGAGGTAGATGGTGCCTTGTCGCGTCGCTTCCCCATCACCGAAAGTCAATCTATTGAAATCCGTGCCGAGGCCTTCAACCTCGCAAATCACACGAATTTTCTGAATCCAGGTACGGCCAGTATCGCAGGAGGTACTGCCAGCACCACCACGCACAGCAGCACCTTCGGCGAAATTCTGTCTGACGTGAGTCCCAGGGTCCTGCAGTTCGCGATCAAGTACGTCTTCTGATATGGACGAACATTTCAAGCACGATTTTCGCGGTGGTGGTTTGCGCTTCTTTCGCGGGGAAGTAAAGCCGTGCAGGGAGCGGTCGAGGCGGTCATCGCGACGATTGATCACTCTGATATCCGC
>JBAVUW010000048.1:0-8173 GCA_049696975.1 Candidatus Acidiferrales bacterium
AGCTGGTCCCGATCCCCTTCCTGCATCTTTTCTTTGAGCTGCGCGACGAGCTGCTTGAACGCCCGCCCGCGGTGCTCGTAATTTTCGAATTGATCGAAGCTTGCGCACGCCGGGGCCAGCAGCACCACATCGCCGGGCTGCACGCGCTCCGCGGCAATCTCGACGGCACGTTCGAGTGTTCCGGCCTGCACCGTGGGCAGAGCGTCTCCCAGATCCCGCGCGATGTTCTCCGCCGACTCACCGATCAGCACCACGGCGCGAGCCCGGGTGCGCAATGACCCGGCCAGCGGAGTGTAGGGACTGCCTTTGTCTTTGCCGCCCAGGATCACGACGAGCGGACCGGGAAACGCCTCGATCGCTTTCAGCGCGGCGTCCACATTCGTGGCCTTGGAATCGTTATAGAACTGCGCGCCGCCGATCTCGCCAACGAATTCCAGGCGGTGTTCGACTCCGCGAAAGGTCTTCACTCCGTTGGCGATCGCCGCCGGCGTCGCGCCGGCCAGGTACGCCGCCGCGCACGCCGCCAGGACGTTTTCGACGTTGTGGTCGCCGCGCAGCACGATGTCGCTTCGCTGGGCGATCGGAGTCTCGGCGCCTTCGTGTCTGAAAATGATCTGATCGCCCGCCAGGAACGCGCCCTCCGCCACGCGTTTCTGCCGGCTGAACCAAAACACGTGCGATTTCGCGGGCATGCGCTTGGTCACTTCCGGATCGTCCGCGTTCAAAATTGCGATATCGCGCTCCAGCTGGTTTTCAAACAGCCGCATTTTCGCCGTGGCGTAGTCGGCGAACGATGCGTGCCGGTCGAGATGGTCGGGCGTGAGATTCAGCATGACTCCGATTTCCGGGCGGAACGCTTCGATCGATTCCAGCTGAAAGCTGCTGACCTCGGCGACCGTCACCGTCGAATCCGTCGAGCTCTCGACCAGCGAAATCAGCGGCCGGCCGATGTTTCCACCGACGAGCATGGGAATGCCGGCGGTTTCCAGGATGTGGGCCACGAGCGAAGTCGTGGTCGTTTTTCCGTTCGAGCCTGTAATGGCCACGACTTTTCCGCGCAAGTATCGCCACGCCAGCTCAATCTCGCTCCACACCGGAATTCCCGCGACGTGCGCCAGCACCATCGGAGCCAGATTCGCCGGCACGCCCGGGCTCGTCACAATCAAATCCTGCTCAAAGAATATCGATGGAGGATGCCCGCCCAGCTCGAGCTTCACGCCGGCCGCCCGCAACCGCTCCGCGATTTCGCCCATGGCGCTCTCGGGTTTCGAGTCTGTGGCCGTGACCGTGGCGCCGTACACAGCGGCGAAGAGCGACACGGACACGCCGGTCCGCGCCAGCCCCACGACCAGCACGCGCTTTCCCGTAAGATCGAATCCCGGCCTCATGGCATGCGAACCCTCAACCGAATCCTCACGCAAATCCCTACTCCCGCCCTCACCTCAGTTTCAAAGTTGTCAGCGAAAACAGCGCGAACACCAGGGCCAGAATCCAGAAACGCACGATCGTCTTCGACTCGCTCCATCCGCTCAACTCGAAATGATGGTGCAGCGGCGCCATTTTGAATACGCGCTTGCCGGTCAGCTTGAACGAGCCCACCTGGATAATCACGCTCAGCAGCTCCAGAATGAAGACCCCGCCGATGGAAAGCATCAGGATTTCCTGCTTCAGGATCACGGCGATCGTCCCGATCGCACCGCCCAGCGCCAGCGAGCCGACATCTCCCATGAACATCTCCGCCGGATGCGCGTTGTACCAGAGAAATCCCAGCGAAGCCCCCGCCAGCGAGCCGCAAAAAATCGTCAGCTCCGCTGCGTCTGGAATTCTCTGAATCTCGAGATAGTCCGCCCAGCGCGAGTTGCTCGACAAATACGTGATCACCGTCAGAGCCACCGCGGAGATCAACACGCATCCGATCGCCAGGCCATCGAGGCCGTCGGTCAGGTTCACACCGTTTGAAAGCCCGGCGATGACCACCACCAGAAACAGCACGAACGGCACATAGGCAATCGCCCACAAAAATCGATGGTTGAGCAAAGACTCGATCACCAGATCCGGATGCAGCTTTTTCAGGAACGGCACGCTGAGCTGCGTCGAGTAGCTGCCTTTGGCCTGCAGACCGATCAAAATCGCTCCGATGAACGCGCAGGTCAGCACCTGCAGCGCAAATTTGCCCGCCGCCGTCAGGCCCTTATTGTGCTTCTTGATGACTTTGCTGTAATCGTCGATGAAACCGATGGTGCCAAAAGCGAGCGTGGACCCGAGCGCGATCAGAACGTAGGTGTTCCGCAGATCCGCCCACAGCAGCGTCGGGATCACGATCGCCGCGACGATCAAAAGGCCGCCCATCGTCGGAGTTCCCGCCTTCGATTGATGCCGCTCCGGTCCCTCCTCGCGGATATATTGTTTCACTTGCATGGCGCGCAGCCGCTCGATCATCCATGGCCCCAGCAGCAGCGACAGCACCAGCGCCGTCAGGCTCGCCACAGCTGTACGCACCGTGATATAGCGAAACACGTTCAGCGCGTTCAGGTGCGGCTTGAGCCCGAAGAAGAAAAGGTAATAGAGCATCTAGTTGCGGCCCTTCGGCCCCCCTTCGAGAGCCTCCGGCGCGGCTTTCGCCTCCGCACGCTTGTGTCGCGCATCGATGGCTTCGAGCACGCGCTCCATGCGCGTGCCGCGCGAGCCTTTCAGCAGCAGCAAATCACCGCGTGTCACAAAGTCCACCAGGAATTTCGCGGCCTCCTGCGAGTTCTCGAAGAAACTGGTGCGCTCGCGAGGAAATCCCGCCTCTACGGCCGCGTCGACGAAATCGCGGGCATAACCCTGCACGCCGAAGATCCAGTCGATCCTGCTGAGTGCCGCAGCCGCGCGGCCGCATTCGCGGTGAAGTTCCTCCGACGAGTCGCCGAGTTCGAGCATTTCGCCCGCGGCCACGATCCGCCGCCGGTGTCCGGGCGTGGCGGCCAGCAGGCTCACCAGCGCGCTCAGCGCCGTGGGGCTCGAGTTGTAGGTATCGTTGATGACCGTCAGATCGCCGTCGAAGCGCACAATCTCTCCGCGCTTGTCGGCCGGCGTCAGTTTCGGGAAAACCCGCTTGGCTTCCTCCGCACCCACGCCCCAGACACTCGCCGCGGCCAGCGCCGCCACCGCATTCATCACATTGTGCCGTCCGATCAAAGGCAGTCCGAGTCTCACGCGCCCTCCGGGCCACACAAAATCGAATTCCGAACCCTCGATCCCGCGTTCTTCGATCTTCTCAGCGCGAAAATCCGCGTTCGCGCCAGTGCCGAAGCGAATCACGTGTCCGCGCGCTACCTCCGAAAATCTGCTGACCCGCTCGTCATCGGAATTCAGCACCGCCGTCGCGCCGGGCCCCGGCAGGTTCTCGATCAACTCGCGCTCGGCCAGCGCAATTTCGTCAATCGACTCGAAAAATTCCAGATGTTCGACCGCCACGCGCGTAACCACGCCGACGTCGGGCGCCGCGATCTTCGTCAACTGCGCCAATTCGCCTCCGTGCGACATTCCCAGCTCGACCACCGCCGCACCGTGCTCGTCTTCGATCTTCAGCAACGTCAGCGGAAGCCCGTACTCGTTGTTCAAATTTCCCTGCGTTTTCAGCACGCGGAACCGCGCGCCCAGAAGCGCGGCCAGAATCTCTTTTGTGGTGGTCTTGCCGACCGAGCCGGCAACCGCTCCGACCATCCGCCCCGGCTTCGCACGCCGCCAAATCTCGCACGCCCGGCTTCCCAACCGCTGCAGCGCCACGAGCGTGTCGTCCACCACGTAGAGCTTCGACTGGATGTCGGCCCGATACCCGCTCGAAGCCTCCCGCGCCACCACCCCGGCGAAGGCTCCGCGCTCGAACGCCCCGGCCACAAAACCGTGTCCGTCGTGACGCGGTCCGCGTATGGCGATAAACAGTTCGCCGGGCTGAACGGTTCGCGAGTCAATCGAGACGCCGGCCACCCCGGCCAGGGCGGTGAGCCCGGCGGGGCGCGCCACACCCAGTGCATCGGCCAATTGATCCGCAGTCCAGCGCATCGAGTCTCCGAGGAGCTTGGCGTTATCGCCCTCGCTTATTTCCCAGCTTTCTTCCAGAATCCTTTGCGGCGCAGGATCGCCCGGGCCTTCTCTCGATCATCAAAATCGATCGTGCCGTCGCGCTGCACCTGGTGCGTTTCGTGACCTTTGCCGGCCAGCAGAACGATATCTCCCGCCCTTGCTTCATCGAGCGCCATGGCAATAGCGTGCTCGCGGTCCGGCTCGACCTTGTAGCTCGAATTGACCTTCTGCAATCCCACGACCACGTCGTTGATGATCCGCAGCGGATCCTCGCCGCGCGGGTTGTCGCTCGTGAGCACCACCAGGTTGCTCAACGAACCCGCCGCCTCCCCCATCAGCGGGCGCTTCGTGCGATCCCGTTCGCCCCCGGCACCAAATACGGTGATGATCCGCGCCGAGGGACCCAGCTCGCGGGCCGTGGCGATTAGATTTCGGAGCGCGTCGTCGGTATGCGCGTAGTCAACGATGACGAGAAAAGGCTGGCCCTCGTCGATGCGTTGAAATCGGCCCGGCACGAGCTCCAGACGTGCGATGCCCTCTGCGATTTTCGCGGCGGGGATCTCGAGTCCGATCCCTGCGCCGATCGCGGCCAGAATGTTGTAGACGTTGATGCGGCCCACGAACGGCGATCGCACTTCGACGTTTCCCGCGGGAGTCTGCGCGGCGAATTCCAGGCCGTGAAAGCTCAAAGAGAATTTCTTCGCGGTTAAATCGGCGGCGTCCTTCAATCCATACGTCAGGGTCCTGCGTGCCAGCCCGCCGAGCTGCGCCGCATACGGATCGTCCGCGTTGATCACGGCGACATCCGGAGCGCCGGCGCCCGTCCCTGTGAAGAGCAGTTTTTTCGCCGCGAAATACTCCTCAAACGTTTTGTGATAATCGAGATGGTCCCGCGTCAGATTCGTGAAAATCGCTGCCGCGAATTGGCAGCCCCACAGCCGGTCCATCGCCAGCGCGTGCGAACTCGCTTCGAGCACCGCGTGCGTTCCGCCGGCGTCGCGAATTTCCGCAAACATCTGCTGCAAATCGAGCGATTCGGGTGTGGTATTGACCGCCGTGCGGCTGCCCGCGGGCGTTCGAGATCCGATCGTCCCGATCAGTCCCGTGGTGCGCCCGGCTGCCCGCAAAATCGAGTCGATCAGGAACGCCGTGGTGGTCTTCCCATTCGTCCCCGTAACGCCGACGAGCTTCAATTGATCCGCCGGGCGCCGGTAGAAATTCGCCGCGGCCGTGGCCAGCGCCCGGCGGTCCGATCCCGGCAGCAATTCCACGACCGAGACTCCGCGCGCTGAAACCTGCGCAGGGGTCTCCGTCGCTACGGCCACCGCTCCGCGCGCAATCGCGTCGTCAACGAATTTCGCGCCGTCGAGCTTTTCGCCGCGAAGCGCAAAAAAAATCGCCCCGGGCGTAACGCTGCGGCTGTCATACGCCACCGCCTCGATCCGCACCTCGGCCGGACCCGTAATTTTTCCGGTCGGCGCGCCGGCCAGTAGCCCGTCGAGCCGCATCGCGCGACCGGAAGGTGTTTCGGCCCCTCCGCCGCCGCTCGCCCCGCTCTGCGTTTTCATCATCACTCTCAATTGCCGCCGCCCGCCGTGGAAACCGGCACCATTTCACCGGCGCGTCCAAATCGCACCGTCACCTGGCTGCCGCGCATCACCGGTATGCCGGCCGCGGGAGCCTGCTCGATGGCGACTCCGCTGCCGATCAGCGCAGGCACCAGCCCAAGCCGCAGGCACTGCTCGGTGACGCCACGGACTGACTGACCCGTCAGACTCGGCACAACGACCGAACTCGCATTCGGATCGCCAAAGGCGACCGTGGTGGCATTGGAAAGCGGCTGCTTGGTCTTGGCCGCTGCGGCCTGAAAACGCGCTTCCGCCGAATCCGTCACCGCATCGCGGCGCGCATCCGGCCGGGTCGATTTCTGATTCTGCGCGGTTTCAAGGTCGGTCGGTGCGGGCACGTCATGAGGCTCGTCGCGATAGGCCAGAACTTGTTCGGCGATTCGCTTAAATACCGGTCCGCCGACTTCGCCTCCGTGATGAGGTCCGACCGGTGAATCGAGCACCACCAAAATGGAAATCGCCGGGTTGTTCACGGGCGCGAAGCCCACAAACGACGAATTGTATTGCGTTGCCGAATAGCGCCCCGTCGCCGGGTCGATCTTCTGCGCCGTCCCCGATTTTCCCGCTGCGGTGTAGCCGTCCAGTCGCGCCGGCTTCCCAGTACCCTCCAGCACTACGCCTTCCATCATCTCGCGAACGGTCGCCGCGGTTTTGGGATCGGTCGCTTGCTGCGTGGCAGCCAGAGATCGCAGCGCGCCCCGCTCCCCGCCGTCGATTTCGCGCACGATATGTGGCCGGTACAGCGTGCCGCCGTTGGCGACCGCCGAAATTGCCGACACGATCTGGATCGGCGTAACGCTCACTTCCTGCCCCATGGCCAGCGATCCAATCGAGCTTGCCGACCAGTTCTCAATCGGCCGCAACAATCCGCGATTTTCTCCCGGCAGCTCGATTCCGGTCGGCTCCCCGATGCCGAAGGCGCGAATCGTGTCATAGAATCGGGGTGCGCCCAGCCGAAGCGCGACCTTGATGGCGCCCACGTCGCTTGAGTGTTCGAGAATCTCGCGCACGCTCAGAATGCCAAACTTCTTCCAGTCGTGGATCAGCCGGCCCGACACCAGGATCTGCCCCATCTGGCAGTCGACCATTTCGTCCGGCGACACGACACCGTTTTCGATTGCGCCGGTCAGCGTGAGCACCTTGAACGTGGACCCCGGCTCGTACGCCGACGCCACCGCCCGGTCGATGCGCGCCTCGGGCGGATACTTTCCCGCGTCGTTTGGATCAAACCCCGGCCAGTTCGCCACCGCCAGCAGCTCGCCGGAACTCGGATCCTGCACCACGACCGTCCCGGCCTTCGCGTGCGTTTCCGATATCGCACGCGCCAATTCCTTTTCCGCGATGTACTGGATCGTTTCGTCGATCGTGAGCGTTACGCTCGCGCCCGGATCGGCCGCCGATTCCCTACGGTCATACCAGCGCCGGTGCCCGTCCGCCATCACCATCATCTTGCCCGGACGCCCGCGAATCTGTTTGTCGAGCGAGTATTCGATCCCGCCGATCCCCTTCTCGTCCACATCAACGTAGCCGAGAACGGACGCGGCCAGCTCCCGCTGCGGATAGACGCGCCGGTTTTCCTTCTGAAAGAATACTCCCTTCAAATTCATGTCCGTGATCCGCTGGACGATTTCCGGCGAGAGCTTCCGCGCCAGCCGCACGGGAGTCTTGGCCTCCCGAAGTTTTTCGGAAAGATCGTCGGCGGGAACTCCCAGCACGCGCGAGAGCAGCTCGGAAACCGTCTGGACATCCGCGATTTCCGCCGGGTCGCCGAAGACGGAGTCCATCGGCAGGCTCACCGCCAGCTCGCGGCCCTCGCGGTCGTACATCGGCCCACGCATCGGACTGATTTCGAAAATCCGCTGCTGTTGCCGCTGTGCTTTGGCGAGATATTCGCTGTAGGAAAAAAGTTGAAGGTAACTCAGCCGGCCGATGACCACCGCGATCCAAACCACCGCCAGGACCCAGACCACCAGCCAGCGGAGACGTGGATTGCGCTGCTCCATGGACTCCGGCCTACCCTATCGGAAACGTGCTGCTGCGGCGAGTGCGTCCGATCCGCCGGAAAAGGCCCACCGCAGCGAGCCGCAAGTTCAATCCAGTTTCGCCGTTTGAAAATGAATCGGAAACCGACCCGAGATCAGGGCCGCGAGGGCAGCGCCAACGTGCGCGCCTGCGCCACGACGCCGTCGTTCGCGTCGTTTACCGGTGCGACCTGTCCCGGCACGGGAACGGTGAGTCCGAGCTGGTTTCGTGCGATCGCATCGACGCGGCTCGGTGAACGCAGCGTGGCTACCTCCAGATGCAGCTGCTGGTTCAATTCCTCCGCCTTCGCACGCTCGCTATCGAGCTGCTCGATCTGATAGCGGATCTGGATGCACTCAAAGTGCTGCCATGCGTACGTCAGCAGGCAGGCGGCCATCGCCGCGCCAACTGCCACGCGCCGACAGAAATCCCGCACGCGCGCCGGAGCCGCCGGC
>JBAVUW010000049.1:0-76176 GCA_049696975.1 Candidatus Acidiferrales bacterium
AGGAATGGGTTTTCGGCCGGCGGCGTCTGGGGCCGAAAGCGCAGCCGGCCGCATCAGCTTCGGTAATACTTTCAGAACCCCGGTCGTCCGGCTTGTATGAATTCAATCTTCGTTCGAAACAACGGTGCGCTGGGGCCTCGAGACCCTGGTGCGCCCGCGCGCGGCCGCGGGGGCCTGCCGCTCGGTATGCTGCTCGCCGTGACCTTGATTCCCCCGCTTGCGGCGGCGCAGAATCAGACGCCGCCGAACCCGGCCCCGCCGAAAGCCGATCTCACCAGCGTCGTGAAGGTCGTCAACGTGCCCGCCACGGTCCGCGACAAGAAGGGCGAGCTGGTCAAGAACCTCACGAAGAACGATTTTGTTCTCACCGAAGACGACCATCCGCAGGACATCAAATTTTTCGTGCTTGAAAACGATCTTCCGATCACTCTCGGCTTGCTGGTTGACACCAGCCTCAGCCAGCGACACGTGCTCGGCGCGGAACGCACCGCCAGCTACGATTTTCTGAACCAGATGCTGCATCAAGAGAAAGACCGTGCCTCTGTGATTCACTTCGACCACGAGGTCGAGATGCTGCAGGACCTGACGTCTGACCACAAGAAGCTGGAGGATTCTCTAAAGCTGCTTGAAACTCCCGATAATGACGACAGCAGCGGCGGCGGTTACGGCCACGGGCATGGACATGGCGGTGCCGGCACGCTGCTCTATGACGCGGTCTACCTGGCTTCCAACGAGGTGATGAAGAAACAGCAGGGCCACAAAGCGCTCATCATTCTGACCGACGGCGTGGACCGCGGCAGCAAGGAAACGCTCGAAGACGCCATCGAAGCCGCACAGCGCGCCGACACACTCGTTTACGCGATTCTGTTTGCCGATCACGACGAGCACGGTGGCGGCCATGGCGGCGGTTACGGCGGACACGGCGGCTGGGGCGGAGGCGGCCCAATGGGCGGAGGCGGCCCGATGGGGGGAGGCGGTCCGATGGGCGGAGGCGGGCGCCGGCGTCAACCCGCGGAAGAGCGGCCCGACGGCAAGAAAGTACTCATTCAAATCTCGAAGGAAACCGGCGCGCGCATGTTCGAAGTTTCAAAAAAGCTTCCGATCGACAAGGTGTACGCTGAGATTGAAGACGAGCTTCGCAACCAATACAGCCTCGGATACACGCCAGAAGGGATGGATGCGGCGCGGGGGTATCACACGCTGACCGTGACGACGAAACAGAAGGAACTGGTGGTCGAGGCCCGCGAAGGCTTTTATGCCGATCGCTGAACCGGCCGAAGCCGGATCGTGAAGCGGCCCGGTTTTGGTCCGGGAATCCGGAATGCCAGATGCGCCGGCGACGGGTTATTCACTTTGGATGCCCGCCCCTCCGCAACCATCCGACCACAGGCTTGCGGCCATGATGGAACATCCGCCGAGTCCGGCGTCCAATGCACGACCGAGGCCTCGTCGCACCAGTTCAGAAGCTTCGGCATGGCCGCGCGGTGGATTCCGGCGATTCGATAATCTTCCATAGCCTTCGCATCCGTCCACACCGTCACGGTCCAGAAGGCCTTCCCGTCGTCACGCATTAAGGCACCGCCCAGGAATCCCGAAGACCTCCGTACCTGCCGCAAACTCCTGAGCACGTACACGATGAATTCAGGCATAAATCGCAGCGCGCGCACGCGCAGACGCGTCACGGACACGAACGGCAATAGATCCTCCTAGACCGTATGATGCGACGAGCCCGGGCACGGGTGACGGACCCTATCGCAGATACCCCCAATTGTGGAGGCGGTCGCTGTCTTCCTCCCAGCGGTCACCGATATCGGTGCGGTAATACATCGTGGGAATCAGAACGTTCTTGATACGCGAATAGACCTGCGTCTGGGCCTGCTTCATCGTCTGGCCGAGACCGACGACGATCAGAATAACGCCGGATGTCCCCGCGACAACCCACTGGCCATTGATCTGTTTCACGTCCTCGATATGAATCTCATCGGCCGGCGGCTTTTTGAACACGATCGCGGAGTTTTTCGACAGTGAATCGAATGTTTCGTCATCGTCGAACGGAAACGGGGGCACCACGATGCGGACGCCGATCTGAAATCCGCTGCGGGTTTTCAATTTCGGATCGAGACCGCTCGCGAGTTCCCAGAAGAATTGGCCGATCGGCGTAATCATCCCGGCCTGCTGGATGCTGATCGTGGGATACCCGAAGCGTGCGGTGAACTCCAGCGGATAGATTCCGTGGTTGTTTACGATACAGTTCAGGTCGATGTATCCGAGGTAGCCTTCTTCGGCAAGCTTCGTCTCCATTTTCAGGAGTGTCTCGTTGAACAGTTTGTTCGGGCCGCTCCAGAACATGGAAGTGCCCATTTCGCCCGTGGGCGGCCCCAGATCTCCGGGGAACAGTTTCTTGTGCTCGAAATTGATGTTGATCGGATAGATGAAATTCTTGCCGTTGAAAAACGCACCGACGGCGACCTCGACGCCGACGACCCGGCGTTGCAGCTGGAAAACCTTAATCTCGTCGGAGAACGCTTTCTTGTAGGCTTCCAGCATCCGCACGACGTCCTGTCCGTCTTCCTCCTCGCCCACGAAAAGCCGCCGCTTCACGTTCTGCGCTTCCCCGCTCGGCTTGATCATGTAACGACCGGGATTTTGCTGGACGTGGTCGACGGCGTCGTCGAAGGATTCGAATTCGCCATAGGGAATGATGCTGACACCGGCTTTTTTCAGTTCTTCCTGACCGAACGAGCGGTCGTCCTCGAGGCGATCGCTGTAGGCGGTGCCCCCGATCACTTTCTTGCCCTGGGCGCGCAGAGCCTGAGCCTTTTCGCCTTGCCCCAGCGTGTCGTCGAAAATGAAGATGTCGGCCCAGTCGGAGTCTTTTTCCCAGTCCTTCGATTTGGCGACAAAGCCGTCAGCGATGTCGCGTTCTATCTTGTCCGCGATGTAGTAGCGGACCTCGTGGCCTTCCTTCGACACTTGCCAAGCAATATCGCTGATCAGGCCGGTCAGAGAGACGAACAAGAAATTCTTCTTCTCCATAGAACGGGATCACCTTCAGTACTGCCGACGATCATACAGTGGGGCCGCGGAACGAATATTTCTGGACCGTTAAATTCAGCTCTAACCCTGCCTGTTTACTATGACATGCAACCGGGGGTCGAAGACGAAAGTACCTCCGTAGTCCGAAAGTACCTGTCACAAAGTACGGGCGGGCCATTGGGGGTGATGCCGCCGGCCAGTAGAGTTCGTTTTGGGCATCTGGCGCTGATTCCGGGCCTTGGAACGATAGGCGCTCTCTCAAATGAAGCTGACGACGAAAATCGAGACCTCGAACCTGCGGCTGCGCACGAAACTGGTGCTTTCGTTCGTGCTCATCATCGCGACGCTGAGCTGCGCGACCCTGCTCGCCGTGCGTCACGTCGCGAACGGACATCTGCAGCAGGAAATCGTCAGTGAGACGCAGACTTCGGCGCTCACGTTCATGGCCATGCTTCATGAACACCAGAATGCGCTGAACCGCAAAGCGGACCTGCTGGCGACGCTGGCGGACTTGACCTATTTTGACGCTGCCACGTTCCAGCAATCGACCGACAATCCGCTGGAAACCGATGGCAGCGACCTGGTGGTTCTGGCCGACGGCAATCACCAGCTGATGACTCTGCACACCACGAACCCGCGCGTCACTGCCGCGATCGCTCAGGGTTTGTTGCTGAGCTCGATTGCGAAGAAAACCACGAAAGATTGGTGGTACGTGGACGGCTCGCTCTACCAGGTGGCCGTGGAATCGGTGAACCGCCGGCCGAGCGCGGATAATTCGCAGCTGGGCACCGTAGTGGTGGGACGCGAGCTCGACTACGCCGCCGTGCACAATCTAGACCGCTCGCATTCGGCGGACCTGGCGTTTACGTACGACGGAAAAGTGGTGACCAGCACGATGGGCCCCTACGACGAGCACGACTTGAATGAACAGGTCGGCGCACTGCAGTCGTCGGGAGAAGTCGAAATCGGCGGCCAGCGGTTCTATGCGATTTCGGTGGGACTCACCGACGGCGACGGGCCGGCGGCGCGGATGATCGCGTTGAAATCCTACGCGCGTGCGGAAGCCTTCCTTGCCGAGCTGAATCACCTGCTCGCTGGAATGGGCGTGCTGGCGCTCGGCATTGGCACGTATCTGGCGCTTTTCATCTCGGACGCCTTTACCAGCCCGCTGGGCAATCTGGTGCGCGGTGTACAGGCGCTGGAACGCGGCGATTACGCGTTCCCGCTCGAAGCGCGAGGCGGCGACGAAATCGCGCACGTGACCCGGGCGTTTGATCAAATGCGCGGAACGCTGCAGAAGAACGAGGCCCAGAAGCGGCAGCTCGAGGACGATTTGCGGCAGTCGCAAAAGATGGAAGCGCTGGGACGGCTGGCCGGGGGCGTGGCGCATGATTTCAATAACCTGCTGACCGTCATCAAGGGCCACTCCGAACTCATCACCGACCGCCTGCCGGCCAAGGATCCCCTGCACGGCAGCGGGCAGCAGATCCGCAAGGCCGCCGACCGTGCGGCGTCGCTGACGCGGCAGATGCTGGCGTTCAGCCGGCGCCAGGCGCTTGAACCGACCGTCTTCGACATGAATTCGCTGGTCGCCGATATGTACAAACTGCTGAAGCGGCTGATCCACGAAGACATCGAGTTCACGTTCCGCGCCGGCGAGTCGCTCGGACGCATCAAGGCGGACACCGGACAGGTGGAACAGGTGCTGCTGAATCTCGCAGTCAACGCGTCCGACGCCATGCCGCGTGGCGGAAAGCTGGTGATCGAAACAAGAAATGTGGTGGTCGATCCCGTGGCGGTGAAGTCGCGTCCAACCGTCGAGCCCGGGCTTTATGTGATGCTGGCGGTAACCGATACCGGTGTGGGCATGTCGGCTGAAACCAAAGCGCGCATCTTTGAGCCGTTCTTTACGACCAAGGAATCCGGCAAAGGAACCGGACTGGGTCTTGCGACCGTGTACGGGGTCGTGAAGCAAAGCGGCGGATTTATCTGGGTGGATTCAACTCCGGGCAGCGGGAGCAGGTTCGAAATCTATCTGCCGCGCGTGGAACAGGACATCACACCGAACCCAGCCGAAGAGCTTGCGCCGGCGAAGGCGCGTGCGGCAGCCACGGTGCTGCTGGCCGAAGACGAAGAGGCCGTGCGCATGCTGGCCTTCGAGTTTCTGACTGCGGCGGGCTATCGCGTGTACGTAGCGAGCGATGGCGAGCGGGCGCTACAGATCGCCGAGAACCTGAACGAACCCATTCACGCGCTGGTCACGGATGTGGTGATGCCCAAGATGCGTGGCCCTGAGCTTGCAAAACGGTTGCGGGTTACCCGGCCGGATTTGAAGGTCGTGTTCATGTCCGGCTATCTGGAGCAGACCGACGGCGGCGAAGACTTCACCGGCAGCGCTTCATTCCTGCAGAAACCGTTCTCGAAGGACGTCCTCGTGCGCCAGGTAAGCGCCTCGCTTGCCGGAGAAAGCTCACGCGCGCCGGCGCTTCACATCGCTTAGCCTCGTTTAACGGGGCTCTGCGCAGTGATGCCTCCGCCACCCAACCCTTCTCGTCGTCCGGCCGTAGGGATTACGGGACGGTGATGTTCACGCTGGCCCTCGTGCGTCCAAAGGCGTTCGTGGCGTAGAGGGTGTAGCTTGTCGTCTGCGCCGGCGCCACGACTGCGCTGGTTGCGCGCGTGGCGCCGATGCCGGGCGAAACGATCAGGAAGGACGCACCGCTGACGGTCCAGTTCAGGGTTACCTCGGTGCCGGAGGAAACCGATTGCGCACTGGCGGTGAAGCTGGAAATTACCGGGGCGGCCCCGGTGGGGATGTTCGCCTGCGTGTAGATCGGGTTCATTTCGATCACGTCGAAATCCGACGCGGTTACCCCGCCGAGATTGTGCAGGTCGTCGTTGTCCCAGCGCCCGTCCGGATCTCCACTGATGTACATGTTCGAGCCGTTGTCGGCCATGATCAGGCCGTACGTTTTCATGGCCCTCAGCAGCACCTGGTTGGTCGCGGAATACGACGAAATATCGAAGCTGGCCTTGAGGCGCAGACGCATGCCCATGGGCGCGGCATTCGCGCTGGTTGAAGTGGCGGCCCAATGCGAGGCCGGTGGCGTGAAAGCGGCGATGCTGTTTTGTAAAGTGAACCTGAGCGCGTGGTTGATCGCTCCGGCGGCGACCTCGTCGTAGCGTGCGAGTCCGGGGAAAATCGGGAGGCCGGCGGCGTCGGCGGAGGTCCATGTGTAGGGGCGCTGCTCATTGGCGGTCAGATCCCAGACTGCGGCGGAGCCGGCATTCCACGAGTTGCCGCTGGGCTGCGCGCTGTAGAGCTCATAGAGCCAGCAATTCGCGTTGTCGAGAATGAGCACATGTTGATCGCCACTCGGATTTGGATCGCCCTCGATCGGGGCGTTCAGCGGGATGGGCATCGGGCCGGGATCACTTTCGTCGCCGTAGGCGGTGAAATTTATTGTGACGGGACCCTGCGTCGAATCCACGACTTGATACGGTATGCCGACGATCGATCCGTCGTATTCACCTGAGCCGAAGTCGGGGTGCAGGCCGGCGCTTGGGCCGATGAAATTGATCAGCGCCGCGGAATTTGGGTCGACGGGCGCTGATGAGATGTCGGTGTTCCACAGGCTGCCGGCCGGAAACGGAACGAATCCGCCGAGGCTCCCTTCCTGGCCTGGTTGCATGGCGCTGCATGTCGACGGCGGCGGTGGATTGCCGCTGCTTTGCGAGGTGACCTGCAAACGGATGGCAGTCGATGCGCTGCTGCCGGGATTCGGGTTTACGACGGTGACCGCGTACATTCCGGCGGCGGCTTCAGAGCCGCTCGCCGTGAGTTGCGTCGAGGAAGTGAATGTGGTCGTCAGTACTCCACCGTCCAGCTCGACCTCGGCGCCGTTGACGAAATCGCTGCCGGTGATGGTGATCGAAAAGCTGCCGGCGGTGACGGACATCGGCGAAACGCTCGCGATGACCGGGGTTGGATTCCATAGCGTCACCGCGCTCTGGCCGGCGGCACTCGATTCGGCTGCGCTTTCGGCTTGGATGGTGACGCTGTTGGGGCTTGGCACGGTTGCGGGCGCGGTGTAGACGCCCGTTGAGCTGATCGTTCCGGTTGCGGCGAGGCCTCCTGTGACGCCGTTGACCTGCCAGGTCACGTTCGTGTTCGAGGCTCCCGTTACTGTTGCCGTGAACGGCTGCGAGAGTCCGGCCCGAACGGTCGCGGGGTTTGGCGAAACGCTGACGGAAACGTTCGGCGGCGGAGGTGGCGGCGCCCCTGGATCAGCGGCCCCGGGTCCAGACGTCAAGCCCGCGCAGTTCGCTTGAAAGATCGCGGCGGCAAACAGCACGATTTGAGGGATTTTTCGCGTCATGTTCGCTTTTCGGGCACCGTGGTCCAGATGACCGATTCTCCCGCGAAGCGCTGGGGGAGAACTACTGTACGGAGGTACAGAAAAGGGGCGGGTCGAATATCGAAGCTATGGATTCAGCAGGGGGATGTCTTTCGCCGGCGCTGGCGTCGGGAACGATTTCAGGTACGCGTAGATGTCCGCGAAGTCCTGATCGGAGGCGACTTTCGCGGTGTAGGGCGGCATCTGTCCGGCGGGGGCGCGAACGTAGCGCAGGATGGCGGCGAGGGTGATCCCGGGCGGACCGATGCGCGGGCCCGTGCTGGCGCCCGCGCCCTGCCGGCCGTGGCATTCATAGCACCCGTATGCGGCGAAGAGTTTCTTGCCGTTCTCTGCATCGCCCTTCCGCTCGCCCGCCGACGGAGTCTCCGGCGCAATCGATTGCAGGTATGCGAAAACGTCCGCCAGCTGCCCATCGGATGCCGTCGCTTCCGCGACCGGCGGCATTTTCCCGGTTGGCTGACGGACGTAGGTGATCATTGCCGGAAGTTCCAGCGGAGGCGGCGCGATTGCCGGCGCAAGCGAAGTTCCCTGTGCCTGCGCGCCGTGGCACGTGATGCATCCGGCCGAGGCGAACACAGTCTTGCCATTCGCGACACCGGGGGCGGAAGACTGCGCAGCAGCCGGCTGCTCGGCAAGTCCCCACACCAGCAGCAACGCGAAAGCGGCTGCGGCGGCCATGGCGTTGTGATCGCGCACGAATTCTCCTTAACGGGGTTGGGTGAGCACGTCGACGAGGGCGGGGTTGCCGCCCTTGACGACTTCGATGGCACGGCGAATGGCCGGCGCCAGATCGTGGGGATCGCTGATCGGCCCTTCCGCATGCAGCCCCAACCCTTGCGCGACCTTCGAATAATCGATGGCGGGATCGACCAGCACGCTGCCAATGCTCGCGTTGGTGATCCCGCGCTGGTGGCGGTCGGCCATCATCTGCACCTGCATCAGCTCCTGATGGTAGGCGCGATTGTTGTGCATCACGATCAGCAGCGGGATGCGGTGGTGCGCGGCCGTCCAGAGCACCCCGGGCGCGAACATCAAGTCGCCGTCGTTCTGGATGCAGACCGTCAAGCGTCCGTATTTTCGATTTGCGAGCGCGGCGCCGACCGCTGCGGGCGCGCCGTAGCCGACGCCGTAGCCGCCTTCGCCGCCGATGTAGTGATAGTGCTTGTTGAAATCCCACAGGCGCAGTGGCCAGCGGCTGACGAACTGGCAATTGGAGACGAGCGACCAGTCCTGGTCCTTAATCTGCGCCCAGATTTCGGCGGACAGGCGCGCCGTCGAGATTGGAGTCGCGTCCCAGCCGCTTGTGGCCGCTTCGCGCTGCGCTTGCATGATCTGCTGGTGCGTGGCGGCATGTTTCGCGCCGCGATCGGCGAACATGCGCTTGCGATCGTCCGTCATTTCGCGCCGAACGGCCTCGATCAGCGACGGCAGCGTGGCCTCGGCATCGGCCCCGATGGCGATATCGACCGGCGCGTACCGCTGGAAATCCTGATAGTTGCTTTTCAGGTAAAGATCGTTGGCGGTAATGCTGAGCAGTTTCGTGCCGGGCTTGGTGGCCGGACGAATGCGGGGGATGACCTGGCCTTGCACGGTGTTGACCGTGCTCCAAAAATCGGTGAGCTCGAGGCCGGCGATGACGTCGGCATTCGCAATGGCCGCTCCGCCGCGTTCGGTGTGGTTCAGCGGATGGCGTGTGGGGAAATTCATGCGGCCGTTGCGGTCGATCACCGGCGCCTGCAGCAATTCCGCAAGTTCGATCATCCCGACGAGCCCGGCCGACGTGCGCGCCACGCGGTCGGTGACGAGCACCGGGTTCTCCGCCGCGACCAGCATCTTCGCCGCCGCCGCTACTGCGGCCGAATCGCCCACGGGCGGGGAAACCGTCGTCAGCTTCGGGACCCTCAATTCAGCGCCGTCCTGAACCGCGTATTCCTGGAGCTCATGATCAGCCACCAGCGCGACGGGCGACATCGGCGGCGTCATCGCGATTTTGTACGCGCGCACGGCGGATTCGGAAAATCCCTCGAGCGACACCGGCCGGTCGTCCCATTTCACGAAGTCGCGGATCATCGCCGCGGGATCCTGCGCCGCATGCATCCAGTCAACTTGGCCGAAGCGTTCCGCGCTGTCGCCGAAGTTTCCGAGGATGACGTAGACGGGAACGCGATCGCAGAATGCGTCGTATATCGCCATCGATGCGTGCTGCAGGCCGACGGTGCCGTGCACGCAAACCAGCAGCGGCTTTCCTTCGATCTTGGCGTAGCCGTGGCCCATGGCGACGGACGATTCTTCGTGGCAGCAGGTGATGAACTCCGGCGCCTTGTTGCCGCCGTAATTGATCAGCGATTCGTGCAAGCTGCGAAACGTGTTTCCCGGATTCGCACAGAGATACTCGAAATTCAATGTTTTCAAAACGTCGACCATGAAGTCAGAGCCGGGACGGTCCACGGTGATGACTTCGGTAACGCTCGGCGCATCGGGGAGCGGTTTCAGCAGGGGGGGCGGGCCGGCGGGGCGAGCGGGTTCAGGCGATGCTCGGTTGGCCGCGTGCGCGACGGGATGGGTGACCAGTGCTGCCGTGCCAGCTGCTGCCGCCCTGAGAAAATCGCGGCGGTTGACGGAATCCTTTTTCGCCTTCCGCACGGCTCACCCCCTGATGGATCTCGAGAGAGTACTCCGGAACGCTCAATTCTGCATTATCGACTTCGTGGTCTGGGAACCACTATTTTCGGGCGCGCTGGCGCTGGCGTTCGCCGCCGACCCAGGCCAAAAAACGCTTCATGCGGGCGCGCTCCCGCCACATCAGGCGGAAAAACTTGTCCGCGGTGAGGTCGGCCGCGTCGTGACCGAAAAAGGTTTCCATGCGCCACCGGAGGTAGGGCGAGCGCCACGGGCGGAATCGGTGGCCTTTCGAAATGATCCAGTAGTAGCGCAGCGCGTTGAACATGAATCAAGCGACGCGCCGAACCCAGAGGCGCTCGGTAGCGGGCTTGCCCAGATGGATGCGGGCCGAGCCGTGGCCTGCGACCGTCAGCGACATCGTTTCGTCATACTCCCGGTCAAGGACGCGGACGCGCGTGCTCGGCCGCAGGTGCCGCTCGTCGAGAAACTCGAGGAACGCGGGGTCCTTTTCGTAGACGCGCAGGATTTCGTAGGTGTGGCCGACTTCGGTCTCAGACAATTTCACGGCTCCGTGCTTGCGGCGCAGGCGCGACATTCCCCCGAAAAGGGGCACGCCGTGCGGGCAGCGGCTGTCGCGTCCGAAACGCGCCATCAGCAGGCGGGCGACTTCGGGCGAAATGCCGTGCTCGAGCCGCTCGGCCTCTTCGTGCGCACGCGACCATTCGAGTCCAATGATTTCAGTGAGAAGTTTTTCCGCGAGCCGGTGGCGCAACACCAGATGCTGCGCGGCGCCTTTGCCCTTCGCCGTCAACTCGATGCGCCCGCCGCGCCGCACGTGCAGAAATCCCAAGCGGGTCATCCGCTTCAACGCTGCGGTCACCGCCGGGGGCGTAACTCGCAAATCCTCCGCCAGCCGCGCGCTGATCGGCACCTGCTCCTCCTGCACGAGTTCCCAGATGGCTTTGAGGTAGTCCTCCTGGGAGACGCTGGTAGTTTCGCGGCGCATATGTTTTGAGGAGGGTAAGTCTACAACAATGCGGTGCGGTTTTCCGGTGAGCGAACTATCGAATGCGCGTCATGCAGAGGAGCGCTAGCAACCACCTCCGCTACCGCTATAAACCGCCTTCCAGGATCCGTTCTGAAGGCGGTAGATCGTATAGTCCCAAGATTCGTAGTAGTACGACGTCGTAATGATCTCGTCGATTCCGTCGCCGTCCAGGTCCAGGTGGCTCACGTATGTCTCGTCCTTGGAATCCGTGCCGTCCTCTACGTCTGTCGCGCGATGGTAGCTCGACCGTGCGACCTCCATTTTCTTCCTATCGTCGTTCATTACGAAAAACATCCCGTATATCGCAGTTTTTTGCTTCAGAAAGGCGCTTCCCACGAAGACGTTCGGCAACTCACGGCCCAGGAAGATCGACCGTACCCCGCTCACCTGAACGCCCGACGCGTCGGGTCCGGGTACGCCCTTCCCTGTGAGGAATCCGATCGCAGCATCTCGAAAACGTATCTTGTTCGCCAGCGTGACGGGCCGATCGCGATCCGGGTGCAGAACCGGGTGCTCCCATCCGGAAACCGCCAAGCCGAGTTCGCCTCCCGAGAGAGGTGTGGAGAGGGCCGCCGTGGCCGTCGACGAGATGCAGCTCACTCCGACCGGTTCCACGACCTTGGCGGTGCCGGCCGCCGCACCATGGATGAACAACATGAGGGGAAATCCCGCACGGTAGTAGTTCATCTGGAATCGTTCTTCCGCGGCATCGCTCTCCTTCTCGTTTTGGCTATTGAACCCGGAGATGTTATGAAACTTGCCGGCGTCGATCACGGCAATGGGGTCGAGCAGGGGAGAATCCGGCGCATGCGAATAGTCCGGACCCGTCTTCGCCGGCCAAACAGCGAAGACCAACGGCAGATTTCGCTGAACGGCCGAGTGCGGATCGGCTTGCTGCGCCCTCCCGCTTGTCGGGGCCAGAATCGAAAGCGAGGCACCGCAAAGGCCCAGGAAAAGACCGGCTCGCACGTTCATGTCCAGCCACCGATACGGAGTTTAGACGATGTGGCGAAACCGCATGAGCTCGAGTGGTCTCCGATTACGCAACTGTTAACACGATCTTGCCGAACTGCTGGCGATTTTCCAGGCGGCGGTGCGCGTCGGCGGCACGATCAAGTGGCAGGAGGGTGTCGATCACCGGTTTCAGCAGGCCGCGCTTGAATAGCTCCAGGGCGGCGAAGAGCTCCGATTTCTGGCCCATGAACGAGCCGAGAATCGAAAGCTGCCGGCCGAACACATAATTGATGTTGATTTTGGATTCGAAGCCGGTGGTCGCACCGCACGTGACCAGGCGCCCTCCGGTCTTCAGGCTGAAAATGCTCTGCTCCCAGGTAGCCGCGCCGACGTGTTCGAAAACAACGTCGGCGCCGCGCCCTCCCGTGAGCCGTTTCACGTCTCGGGCGAACTCTCCGCCATGCAACACGACATCGTCGGCGCCGAGCTCTTTTGCCCTGGCGAGCTTCGCCTCCGTGCCGGCCGTGGCGATTACGCGCGCGCCCGTGGCCTTGGCGATCTGAATCGCCGCGCTGCCCACACCGCTGCCCGCGGCGATGACCAGGACGTCTTCGGCCGGGCGAAGTTGCGCGCGGCCGATGAGCATGTGCCATGCGGTGAGAAAAACCAGCGGCACGGCGGCGGCTTCTTCAAAGCGAAGATTGCCCGGAATCGGAAGGACGTTCACCGACGGCGAGCGCACGAACTCGGCGTACCCCCCGTGAATCTGCCGGCCGAACAGCGCGTAGTCCGCACAGAAATTGTCGCGTCCCGCGACGCACTGTTCGCATTGTCCGCAGGATACTCCCGGCGCCAGCAGGACGCGGTCGCCGACCTTCACGTGTGTGACCATCGCTCCGATCTTGGCGACTTCGCCCGAGATGTCGCTTCCAGGAATATGCGGGAAGGCCACGTTTCGCCCGGGCAGGCCGCTGCGCACCCATAGATCGAGATGATTCAACGCCACGGCGCGCACGCGCACCAGCACGTCGCGGTCGCCAATCGCCGGTTCCGGCATTTGGGCCACGTGCAGCACCTCCGGGCCGCCGTGCTGCGAGAGAATCATCGCTTTCATGCGCACCTCCTTGAGCAACGAGCGCGCTAACGTAGCATTGCGTCCGGGTCGTGTCTAGGCGACGCCCAGCCGGCGGCCTGTAATTGACAGAGCCGGCTGCGGCACAGTACGCTCGACTGAAGATGGATATCTTCGAGGAAATCGTGCGCATGCGGCGGGCCGGTGAGCGGGGGGCGCTCGCGACGATCGTCCACACCAACGGCTCGATCCCGAGCTACGAGAGCTCGCGGATGCTGGTGCGGGAAGACGGCTCGATTGCCGGGACGATCGGCGGCGGATGCGTGGAAGCGGACGTCTGGGCCGCGGCGAAGGAAGTGATCGAACTCGAGCAGCCCCGCAAGATGACCTTCAACCTGAATCACGAGGCGGAATACGAGGCGGGGTTGATCTGCGGCGGCACCGTCGAAATCTTCGTCGAGCCGATCCTGCCGCAACCGAAGCTTTACATTTTTGGCGGCGGCCATATTTCGACGGCCGTGGCGCGCGTGGCGACGGGTGCTGGATTCGCCATCGGCATCGCCGACGACCGGGTGGCATTTGCGAACCCGGACCGATTCCCGATGGCGACCGAAATCTACACGACCTACGAGGACGCCTACCAAAAAATCCAGCCGGGCGCTTCGAGCTTCGTGTTGATCGTGACGCGCGGGCATAAGGACGACATGCGCGTCCTGGCCTGGGCCGTGCGCACCGCCGCGCGCTACATCGGCATGATCGGCAGCAAGCGCAAGGTGATCTCGGTCTATCGCGCGCTCGAACGTGAAGGATACTCGGCAGCCGAGTTCGAACGCGTGCATGCGCCAGTGGGCCTGGATATCGGAGCTCTCTCGCCCGAGGAAATCGCCGTCAGCATCTGCGCCGAGCTCATTGCCGTGCGCCGCAACGCCAAGAATCTGCCGCACAAATCCGTGAACCTCGCGCAAGCCGCAAGCCTTCATCACGATTGATCCCGAAATGCCCGCAGAGAGCAACGAACGGAAGCCGCTCGCGGCGGTCATTCTTTCCGGCGGAGAGTCGAGCCGCATGGGGAGCCCGAAAGCGCTCATCGAGTGGAAACAGAAGACGTTCGCCGAACGACTGATCGAAGCCACGCGTCACCCGCGTGTCGGAATCACCCGGATCGTGGTCGGCGCGCACCAGGACGAGATTCGCCGAAAGCTGATTGCAGACCCGAGCGACATCGTTTTGAACGCCGATTGGCGAAGTGGCCAGCTGTCCTCGATTCAAGCCGGCATTCGCAGCCTTCCGCCGGGCGGGACGAGCGGCATGATTCTCTGTCCGGTTGATCACCCCATGGTTTTTCCCCCGCTCCTCGCACAGCTCATCGAAGAATTCGATTCCAGCGGAAAACCGATCGTACTGCCGATCTATAGCGGGCGTCGCGGACATCCCGTGATCTTCCGCGCGAGCCTATACGAAGAGCTGCTCGACGCCTCAGACGATGTCGGAGCCAGGCAGGTCGTCTGGTCCCATGCCCACGATGTGCGAGAGGTCCCGACCGACCAGGAAGGCGTCGTGACCAACATCAACGACCGCAAAGCGCTCGAGGAGTGGATCAGCAAGTCGGACGCGAAGGGACGCGTGAGCCCTTAGAGCTTTCTCGTCAAAGCCTCGACTACATCACGGCAGAGCTGCGCCGCATGCATCGACGCCGGGGGCAACCCACCCAGCGCATCCGAAATCTCGCCAGCCGAGACGGCCGCCGCTTCGACCGCACTCTTCCCCGCCAGCAGATCGGTGAGTACGGAACCCGCAGCAATTGCTGCCACGCAACCCTGGGTCCTGAATCGCGCGTCGCTGATCCGCCCCGATTCCAGCCGGACCGCCAGCCGCATCACATCCCCGCAAACGGGATTCGACAGCTCGACGGTCGCCGTTGCGCCTGGCAAGTCGCCCGCATTATGCGGGTTTCTGAAATGTTCTAGCACCCTCTGGTTGAACATGGTCTCGGAGCGAGCAAGCGACAGTATAGAACAGCGCGCCCGGCGCCGAAGCGTTCGCTTATCTCTCGCCCCCGGCGCGGGCAGGGGTGCGGCCCTTACAGGATTTCCCCTATGGGTTTTCCGTTCAATCTTATTGACAGCTTGAGGCTTAGGAAGCTAAGTTATAGCTCCTAGCCTGTGTTTCCCGTCCAGGGCGCGGGAAACATGACTTAATCCGCCTACATATTTGCTTTCAGGAGAGACGACCGATGCAACGACTCGCACACCTCCTCACCCTAGCGATGGCCATCGCGCTGTTCGCGACCGCCGGCTTCGCTCAGGACGGGAAGCTCAAAATCAAGGTCACGCCGAAGCAGGCGTATGTGTTCGTGGACGGCAACGCCATCCGCGAAGGCAACCAATCCATCTCCCTCAGCCCAGGGAAACACACCGTCGTCGTGGTGAACTACGGCTACAAGATCTCCACGCAAGACGTCACCATCGAATCCGGCAAATCGACGCCGCTCGAAGTGAAGCTCGACGCCCAGGGCGGAACGGTTGCCGGACCATTTGGAGACGTAGAGCTGAAGGGCGATGAACGCGCTGCGGTGCTCTCCAACGGCAACACGCCGGGGTATTTCGTCGGGCACGTCGATGAATTCAACTTCGACTGGATCTGGCACCAGAATCTGCTGCTGCCTCCCGGCACGCACCACCTGACCGTGACCCACAAAGGCAAGGAAGTGTGGTCGGGCGACGTGAATGTGGTGGCCAACAAGAAAGTGGTCGTGTACATGGCCAAGAACATGCAAAAGACGGTGGACTGGCCGCGGGCCGAAAAATTGAAGGATGTGCCCCGATTTAAAGTCGGCATCGCCAGCGCCCAAGTGGCTGTGGCGCCCGTAACAGGTAGTTTCAGCTCGTCGACCGCCAACATCAACTGCGGCCAATCCTCGACGCTGACGTGGAATACCACCGAAACCGTCAACAGCAACATCAGCGGAATCGGCGCCGTGCAGCCCAGCGGCAGCCAGTCCGTTTCGCCGCACGCGACCACAACGTATGACTTCTCGTCGACCGGCCCCGGCGGCACGGTGAAGGGCTCGAGCACAGTCAACGTCAACACGACCGTGACCGGCAGCATCACCGCGAATCCGACCGAAGTGCACTACCGCAAGATCGGAGAAAAGGTCATCACCCAGGATTCCTCGACAGTCGCTTGGCAGACGTCCAACGCCGACAGCGTGACAGTGGACGGCCAGAAAGTCGATCTGAACGGCAGTGAGACTGTGAAAGCCGAGCCGGCGGACAGCTCCCAGGTTCCCGACGGCGGGGCGCCGCGTACGATCGACGAATCCAAGAGCTTTGCGCTCGCGGCCACGAACGTGTGCGGCGGCTCTTTGAATCAGACCGCGTCGATTCACATCACCGGGTCGGTTGAGCCGATTCCGGCGGTTGTGCTGCAAAGCGTGTTCTATCCCACGGATTATCCCGACAAAAGGAACCCGCAGGTCGGGCTCGTCCGCAGTCAGCAGCTCGCTCTTGCGACTCTGGCCGGGGGATTCAAGAAGTATCTCGAGTACGATCCGGACGCCAAGCTTTCCGTCGAAGCCCACGCCGACGAACGCGGCTCGAAGCCCTTTAACCAGGACTTGAGCGAGCGCCGTGTCGAGCGGATCAAGCAGTACCTGGTCGACCAGGGAATTTCGGCCGACAAGGTCGAAACCGCCGCGTACGGCAAGGATCAGCCTCTCGACAAGGCCACCGTCGGCACGCTCGAGAGCACCAACCCCAACGCACCGCCGAAGGCCCGGCTCCGCGACAAGCGCGCCGACTGGCTGGCGTACAACCGCCGCGCGGACATCGTGCTGCTTCCGTCCGGCAAAAAGTCGGCGCAGTTCTTCCCGCATAACGCCGACGACTCGAAGCTGATCTGGCAGGTCCCGAAGCCGCCACTGAAGAGGGTGCAGGCCGATCAGTAGTCGAAGCTGAATTCAACCCGCGCGCCGGGGAGCCCATGCTCTCCGGCGCGTTTTGTTTTGGGGTGGCTGTTTTGGGATGCGGCGGCATTCCTGCTCCCGAGGTCTCCATGTTGAACGTCGTCGCTGCGCTCATTCAGTCCGAAGGCAGGCTCCTGGCTTGCCAGCGTCCGCGGGGCTCCCGCTTTGAGCTGCAATGGGAATTTCCGGGCGGTAAGCGGGAAGCTGGCGAAACGCTCGAAGCGGCGCTGGCCCGGGAACTGCAGGAGGAACTGGGCGTCGACGCAACGATCGGCCCCGAAGTCCACCGTCTCCGCCATCAATATGCGAATACCGGCGTTCCGTTCGAGCTGGTTTTCTTCGCTGCCGAGGCCGCGCCGGACAAAATCCGGAACCTCGAATTCGAACGAATCGAATGGCGAGAGCTGCGCTCGCTGCCCGAATTGAATTTTCTGGAAGCCGACCGGGACCTGGTGAACAAATTAGCCAGCGGCGAAATCAAGCTTCCGCCGGCGCGATAGGGCGAGCCTTTACTTCGCAGGAAAAATCTTCCGCACAATCATGGTCACCGGATCGTAGTAGCGATCGACCACGCGTTCCTTCAACGGAATGATGGCATTGTCGGTGATGTGTATTTCCTCCGGGCAGACTTCCGTGCAGCATTTCGTGATGTTGCAGAACCCGATGCCCAGCTCCTTGCGCAGCATCGGCACGCGATCGGCGCAATCGAGCGGATGCATTTCCAGCGACGCGGCGCGCACAAAAAAACGCGGGCCGCCAAACTGTTCCTTCTTATCGTGATCGCGCAACACGTGGCAGACGTTCTGGCACAAAAAGCACTCAATGCACTTCCGGAATTCCTGCACGCGGTCCACATCCCGCTGATCCATCTTCCATTCGACGCCCGGGCGGGGCTGGAACGGCGGAATTTTCTTGTTCACCTTGTAGTTCCACGACACGTCGGTGACCAGATCCTTGATCACCGGAAAGGCCTTCATCGGATACACGGTAATCGGCGCGTCGGTCGGGAGCGAATCCATGCGTGTCTTGCACATCAGTCGCGGCTTTCCGTTCACTTCCGCCGAACACGACCCGCATTTCGCGGCCTTGCAATTCCAGCGCACGGCCAGGTCGGGCGATTGATGCGCCTGAATCGAGTGGATCGCGTCGAGCACCACCATGCCTTCAGCCAGCGGCACTTTGTAATCCACCGCCTGCCCCCTGTCACGGTCGCCCCGATAGACTCGTAAAGTCACTTCAGCCATCCAATTCCTCCGCCCTACACGTTACTTTGCGCCTTCGTCCAGAATCTGTGCCAGCTCGGCCGGCATTTCCGGTCGCGGCACCTCCGACAAAGTCATCGCATCGCCCTTCCTCACGATCACCTGATTCTTCCTGCCCCAGGCTTCCTCGGTTTTCGGGAAATCCAGGCGGCTATGCGCGCCGCGGCTTTCCGTGCGGGCCAGGGCTGCGTGCGCACAGGCTTCCGATATCGTCAACATGCAGCGCAGATCGATCGCAAGATGCCAACCCGGGTTAAACATGCGCGAGCCTTCTACATGCATGTTCTTCGCACGCGCTTGAAGCTTTACGAGTTCGGCGAGCGCTTGCCGCAGATCCGCATCGGTACGGAATATACCGACCAGATTCTGCATCACGTTCTGTAGTTCGCGGTGAATGGTGTAGGGATTATCCTGCCCGGTGGCTTCAAAGGGTGCCAGCGCCTCGCGCTCGGCCGCTGCGATCTGAGCGGCGTCGATATCCGGCGCGGACGATGTCTTCGCATCCTGCGCCGCCGCCAACCCCGCGCGGCGTCCAAACACCAGCAAATCCGAAAGCGAATTCCCACCCAGGCGATTCGCACCGTGCATTCCTCCGGCAGCCTCGCCCGCGGCGTACAGCCCGGGAACCGACGCACGTCCTGTCTCGGCGTCCACACGAATCCCGCCCATCACGTAGTGGCACGTCGGGCCGACTTCCATCGGACCTTTCGTGATATCGACGTCCGCGAGTTCCTTGAACTGATGATACATGCTCGGCAGCTTGCGCTTCACGTACTCGGAAGGCTTGTGCGAGATATCCAGGAATGCGCCGCCGTGCGGCGATCCGCGGCCCTCTTTCACTTCCGTATAAATCGAGCGCGCCACCACGTCGCGCGTGGAAAGCTCCAGGCGCTTCGGATCATACTTCTCCATGAAACGCTCACCGTTCTTGTTGCGCAGGATGCCGCCTTCACCGCGCACCGCCTCGGTCACCAGGATTCCCTGCACACCCGGCGGCCACACCATTCCCGTGGGATGAAACTGCACGAACTCCATGTCGAGCAGTTCCGCTCCGGCGTCGAATGCCAACGCCATACCATCGCCCGTGCACTCCCAGGAATTCGACGTCACTCTCCACGATTTTCCAATTCCGCCCGTCGCGATCACGACCGATTTCGCTTTGAACACAACGAACCGGCCCGATTCGCGCCAGTACCCGAAAGCTCCTGCGACGGCGTCACCATTCTTCAGCAGTTTCGTGACGGTGCACTCCATAAACACGTCGAAACCGAGCTGCACGCCGCGATCCTGCAGCGTGCGGATCATCTCCAGGCCGGTGCGGTCGCCCACGTGGCACAGCCGCTTGAAGGTATGGCCGCCGAACGCGCGCTGCAAAATATCGCCGCTCTCGGTGCGGTCGAAAAGCGCGCCCCACTGCTCGAGCTCCCGCACGCGGTCGGGAGCTTCCAGCGCGTGCAATTGCGCCATGCGCCAGTTGTTCAGGCGCTTGCCGCCGTTCATGGTGTCGCGGAAATGCGTCTGCCAGCCGTCGGCCTTGTCGACATTGCACATCGCCGCGGCCAGCCCGCCCTCGGCCATCACCGTGTGCGCCTTGCCGAGCAGCGATTTGCACACCACGCCGACCTTCGCGCCCTGCGCCAGTGCTTCGATCGCCGCCCGAAGCCCCGCGCCGCCCGCGCCAATGATCAAAACGTCGTGTTCGTGTGTTTCGTACTTGGAGTCTGCGGTCACAGCAGTCGAATGTCCTTGATCGCACCGCTTGCCACAAGGCGGATGTAGAGGTCGGTGAGGCCAACGCCGATCATGCTCACCCACGCCCAGAACATGTGGTGCTCATTGAGTTTCGTCACGCCACGCCACGCCGCATGCCGGGGGCCGCCGGCCAGGGAGCACGAAAAACAATCCAGCTTGCCGCCGATCAAATGCCGCAGCGAGTGACAGGAAAACGTGTACGTGGTCAGCAGGATGATGTTCGCCAGCATCACCACGGAACCAACGCCGACGCCGAACTTGCCGTCAAAATCAAATGCGACGATCGCGTCGTACCACAGAAATGCCACGAAGATCACAGCAACGTAGAAAAAATAGCGGTGCACGTTTTGCAGGATGAACGGAAACGCCGTCTCGCCGCGATACGTGCGGTGTTCGCCCTCGCTCACCGCGCACGCCGGAGGGTCCAGCAGAAATCCGCGGTAGATCGCCTTGCGGTAGTAGTAGCAGGAAACGCGGAAGCCGAGCGGTCCGGCCAGGATCAAAATCGCAGGAGAAAACGGCCACCAGTGGTGCTGCGGATCGATCAGCGGAGAGTAGAAAGGCGAAAGATACGGACCCCACTCGTAGAATTTGCCTTCAAAGGCACGAAACGTCGTGTAAATGCCGAAGGCGCTGATGACGATAATGAACGGTAGATTTTCGACCCACCACGCATCACGCCGCTGCGTACTGCCGAAACGATTTAGACTTTCTAAACTGGAAGAATCCGCCACCCGATTTTGGTCCCCCGAACAGTTCTAGAATATTCGAGAAACGCAGTTTTGCAAATAACATTCGCGCGAATTCTTGGCGGTCTGCAGCGCGAGCGAGCAGCCGCGGACGATCCCCGACGACGCAGTATGACCGGATGCCACCGCGATGGCGGGCGACACACCGGCTCGCGTGCCGCCGTCAATCGCGGCCGCCCCCGGCGAACAGCCGCGCGATGGCGACCAGCACGATCGCTCCGACCGTGGCGCCCAGCAAGCTACCCCAGAAGCCCCACAGAGCGATTCCCAGCTTCGTGAAAATCCAGCCGCCGATGACCGAGCCGATCAGCCCAAGAATAATGTCGACGATGCAGCCGAAGCCTCGTCCGCGCGTCAGGTGGCCCGCGATCCAGCCGGCCAGCAATCCGACGATGATCCAGCCGATAAGTCCGCGAGACTCGACGCCGAAATAGTAGGTGTGTGCCTGCAGCAGCAGAACGGTGATCGAGAGTGTGATCATGACAGCGAGCCTTTCCGGCTAGGCTGTCATCCCTGGCAGAAAACGTAGCCCAGGCATTTGTAGACGAGCCTCGCCGCCAGCAGGTCGGATGCGTGGCAGCCCGGATTGGGCAACAGGCCTACCACATCAAGCGCGACGATTTTCTTATGGTCTGCGACGGCGCGCAAGAGCGACGTCACTTGATACCAGTCCAGTCCCCCCGGCTCGGGGCTGCCCGTGGCTGGAACGATCGCCGGATCAAAGCCGCCGAGATCGATGCTGACGTACACCACCGGGCTCAGATCGCTTAGAACTTTCGCAATCCAGCTTTTTACAGGCAGGCGCGCGATGTCCTTGGCCCAGTAAATCTGTGTTTTGAGCTGCGGAAGCGCGCGGGCCTCATCGGCTGAAATCGAACGGATACCGATCTGCACCGCCGGACAGATTTCCACCACGCGACGCATCGTGCAGGCGGAGCTTGCCGGGTAGCCCTGATACTCGTGGCGAAGCTCGGCGTGTGCGCCAATGTGGAGCACGCAGAGATTCTTGTTTCGCTGCGCGACCGCGGAAACCAGCGGAGGACTCAGAGCATGTTCGCCGCCCAGCGCGACAGGAAATTTTCCGTCGTCGAGCAATCCCGTTTCCGCCGTGAAGAGCTCCGTGATCACTTCCCCCAGGCCGCCATCCATCGTGTCGATCGGCTGCAGCGTGTGGATCCCGATGTCCTTGTACGGTTCCATCTGCAGCTCTTCGTCATACAGCTCAATTTGGCGACTCGCGGCCAGGATCGCGGCAGGACCATTGCGGGCGCCCTGTTTATTCGTGGTATTTCGTTCAAACGGCACCGGGAAAATCACGGCGCGCGACGATTCGTAGCGCGAATACTCCTCGGGAATTCCGCAGAAGTTTTCGGGCGGGACAGGGGTATATCGGCTCATTGTCGACCTATGCGTCCTTGGGAGCAGTCAGTTGCAGTTTGTCTGCTGCATCAGCTGTTTTACGTTACCTGCGGGAAGAAAGAATGGCAAAGCAATAACCCCAAAGACGTGCGCAGGGTGTACTGCGTGGGCAGTGTTTGGTGAACGAGGCCGGGGTTGACCCCGGCTAATCGTCTTCGCCGAGCAGGATGGCGGCGGCAAGCACCGTGGTCCAGAGACCGCGTTTGTCGCCGACGGCCGACTGCGTGATATTCATGGTGCGGACGATCTTGTTGGAGATTCTGTAGACTTCCTTCTTCTCGTCCCACGACAAATCCGGATCGAACTCCACGTTGAGCGTGGTAGCCAACATTTCAGCGGCGAGCTCTTCGGTGTATTCGCCCGCAATTTCCTCGCTCTCGCCGAACGAATGGTGCTCGGAAAGATAGCCGTACATCGATTTATCGGCAGGCAGCGCCAGCCCGACGCCCGCGGCGATCAGCCGGTGCGGTTCGCGCGTCTGATTTTCGCTGATCACGGTAAACGCGACCTGTCCGGGCTTGAGGTGCTTTAATCCTTCGCTTCGCGAGATCAGTTTGCAGGACGGCGGAAAAATCGAAGAAACACGGACGATGTTGCAGGCGGCGATGCCGGCGTTCCGCAAGGCAAGCTCGAAGCTCGACAGGCGCTCGCGGTGCTTTCCAACCCCTTTAGTGAGGAAAATGTTCTTCGCGACGAACGCCATGAGTCTTGCCGAAGCTGCGGTGCCTCCTGTTTTGTCGGCTAATAAAGAAGCGTTCGGAAATTAACAAGCGTGCGGGGCGATGTCAACTGCTTTCACGCACTTGGAAATTACAGCTGTGTGAACGAAGCTGCCGAGGAGCGAACTTACTCGCGATTGTCGAGCAGAACGCACGGAGCCAGCGTGTCTGCGATCAGTTTCAGCTCGCGGAGCTGCGGATGAGTAAAATCGGGCCCGGCATCGGTGGCGGCTTTGCCTTTTCGGGAGACTTGCAGCACTCCCACGACTTTGCCGGATGAAAGAATCGGCGAGCTCATGATTTTCTGGATCGGGTCGCCGCGCTTTTCCTCGGCGATCGGCACCGCTTCGAACACGGACGCGTGTGGAACGACCGAGAAATGGTTGATCAACTCGGGCCGCCGTTCGCGAACAGTTCGCGCGGCAAGCGAATTCGTGCTCGAAAGCGGGATCTGTCCCACGGTGCGGAGATTTTCCGGGGCGAGGAAACGCAGGGAGCGACCGTCGGTGGTGAGGCCCAGTATGGCCACCTCGTGCGGCTCCAGCCCGAAATTCTTGCTGATCAATTCCATCGCACGGACAAACGGGATCGGGTCGCCGTTGCTCCTCTTGGCCGTGTCGTTGGCCCACTTTTTCAGTTCGCCGATGTGTTCGCTGGCCATCGCCCCATAGTCCTCTAGAGCCGGATCCCTACTTAGGAGCATAACCCACGGATTCCGCGATTCGTCCCCGCTTGCGCGTCAGATGTTTCAAATCAAACACCTCCCTGCTGTCCGATCCTGACGCGATACCACGGCCGAGGTTTTGTTATAAGCTAGGAGGGTCTTGGGTCATTGGGCTGCGTGGGTATCGCGGCTGGACACCTTTTCACGCAATCTATTCATGGGGGACGGTTTATTGCCGCCGGCGCTGGGACTTTCCACCGATATTTCGCCTCGTGCCCGTGAGATTCATTTTCGCTCGCTGGTGGTCGATACGCACACCGATACCACCCAGCGCCTGATTTTCGACAACTTCGACCTGGGCGAACGCCATGCCGACGGCTCGGTGGACATCCCGCGACTGCGCGAAGGCGGGGTGAGCGCGATTTTCTTCGCCGTATGGATCCGCAGCACGATCACTGGAAAGCTTGCCGTCGATCGGGCCTTGACGCAGATGGAGGCGATCCGCGGCGCCGTCCATCGCCACCGGAGCGATCTCGTCGCGGCGAAAACGGCCGGCGATATTCACCGCGCCCGCCAGGCGGGCCGGATCGCCGTGCTGACCGCCGTCGAAGGTGCGCACATGATGAACGGCGACCTCGGCATCCTGCGCGAATTCGCCGCGCGCGGCGTCAGTTACATGACGTTGACGCATGTGAAGAACACGGATTGGGCAGACGCCTCGACAGACAAAGCCGAGCACAACGGCTTGAGCAATTTTGGCGTTCAAACGATCGCCGAAATGAACCGGCTGGGAATGATCGTCGATGTTTCGCACATATCCGACAAAGCTCTCTGCGACGTCCTGGCCGCGAGCAAGGCCCCGGTTCTCGCTTCGCATTCCTCCTGCTACGCCCTCTGCGCCTCGCCGCGCAATCTGACCGACGATCTGATCCGCGCGCTGGTCTCCCGCGGCGGCGTCATGCAGATCAACTTCCATATGGGCTTCCTCAGCCAGGAATTTCGAGACGCCGAGAAGGCCCATCCCGAATTCGAGGAACAGATGGACGCGGAGGCCCGTCGCCGCTGCGGTGACAACGAAGCCTGCCAGCTGATCGAAGAAGACCGGCTGGTGCGCGCATTCATCGCCGATGGCAAGCTGCCGCGCGTCGAATGGACCAAGATTCTCGATCATGTGGACCATGCCGTGAAAATCGGCGGAATCGATCACGTCGGCCTGGGTTCCGATTTCGATGGTGCCGAAATGCCCTACGGCATGGAAGACGCGTCACGTTTTCCCTGGATTACCGAAGGCCTGCTCCAGCGCGGATATTCCGAATCCGAAATACAGAAAATTCTCGGTGGCAACGTCCTGCGATTGATGCAAGATGTGGAGGCCACAGCCGCGAGTTCGTAACCGGAATACGACGAGGACTCAACCAGCACACGACTAGGAGAGGAACGAAAGCATGAAACGTCTCGCCGCAATCATTTCACTTTGCACGATGGCCGCATTTGCCTCCGCCGCGCTCGCTGCGGGGCAAGCGAGCTCAACGCCACCGAGGACATCACACATGACAGATACAGGTCTGCTGCACCCCGCTACGCTCACCGCCAAGGCTCCCGAATCGTTCCAGGTCAAATTCACCACCACGAAGGGCGACTTCGTCGTGGAGGTCACGCGCGCCTGGGCTCCGATGGGCGCCGACCGTTTCTATAATCTGGTGAAGCATGGATTTTTCACGGACGCAGCCTTCTTCCGCAACGTGCCCGGCTTCATCGTGCAGTTCGGCCTCAGCGCGAACCCGGCGGTGAACAAAGTCTGGCAAAACGCGAACATCAAGGACGACAAAGTCACGCAGAGCAACGCGCCGGGCACGCTCACGTTCGCCACGGCCGGCCCGAACACCCGCACCACGCAGCTGTTCATCAATTTCGGCAACAACACGTTTCTCGACAGCCAAGGCTTCGCCCCGTTCGGCAAAGTGGTCTCCGGCATGGACGTCGTCCAGAAGCTCTACAGCGGCTACGGCGAGCGCCCGGACCAGGGCGCGATCACCAGCCAGGGCAAGGCGTATCTGGACAAGAATTTTCCCAATATCGATAGCATCAAATCGGCCGCGATCGTTGCTCCCGCTGCGAATTGATTTCGCGGCGGGCAGCGGGCGCGCCGGTTTCTGGGACGGTTTTTCCAGCGTGATGTTCCCGCTCGCATGAGCGACACACCAGCCACCGAATTACCCGACCACGCCATCGGAGCCTGGCGCACGCGCGATTGGGCGGTGAGCTCTACGGCGATCCTTGCCTCGCTCGCCGCCGCCAAGCTGCTGCTCCATCTCGCCGGGATCCGCCACTACGGATTTTTCCGCGACGAACTCTACTACATGGCCTGCGGCGAGCATTTGGCCTGGGGCTATGTCGATCAGCCGCCCCTCATCGCTCTGCTTGCCTGGATTTCGCATCATCTGCTCGGCAACACGATCGTTTCTCTGCGGCTGATGCCGGTGCTCGCGGGCGCCGCCGTCGTTTTCCTGACGGGCGCCCTGGCACGCGAGCTCGGTGGAGGAAAATTCGCACAGTTTCTGGCTGCTGCGTCGCTCCTGTGCGCCACCGCGTATCTCGCATTCGACAGTTTTTTCTCCATGAACGCCTTCGAGCCCCTGTTTTGGCTGGTGTGCGCCTGGATGGTTGTGCGGATCCTGAAAGGTGCGTCGCCGAAAGTATGGCTCGCGTTTGGTGCCGTTGCCGGCGTGGGCCTTGAGAACAAGCACACCATGCTCGTTTTTGGTTTCGCTGTCGTGGCAGGTCTGCTGCTCGCGGGCAAGCACCGTCTCTTTCGTTCGCCTTGGATTTGGATCGCTGCGCTCCTCGCCCTGTTCGTTTTTCTGCCCAATTTATGGTGGGAAGCGCATCACGGCTGGCCGCAGCTCGAAGTGGTCCACAACGCGCGCGTCTACAAGAATATTCCGATTTCGCACGTACGGTTCCTGGGGGAACAGGCCATCTTCATGCATCCGCTCGCGCTGCCGGTCTGGCTCGGTGGACTGGCGTGGTGCTTTTTCGCGCCGACCGGCCGAAGGTTCCGCTTTTTCGCCTGGGCCTATTTGATCGTCCTGGCGATTTTTATGTTCCTGGGCGGCAAATCCTATTACGTTCTGCCCTACTATCCGATTCTTCTGGCGGCGGGCGGTGTCGCGTTTGAGCAATTCTCCCAGGTGTCCGCACGCCGTTGGCTGCGCGTCGCCTTTCCGGCGCTGCTGATCGTCGGAGGCGCTGTGGCCGCGCCGTTCGGCGTGCCGTTGCTGCCGATTGATACGTTCGTTCGCTACTCGGCGCTCCTCCCGGTCGCAGGTGCGGTGAAGACGGAGCGCGACGCGGTGAACGTCGAGCTGCCGCAGCTCTACGCGGACATGTTCGGATGGGACACGCTCGCCACCACCGTCGCGCAGGTTTATCGAGAGCTTCCGGCCGATGATCGCGCGGATTGCGGAATCCTGGGAGGAAATTACGGCGAGGCCGGAGCAATCGATTACTTCGGGCCGTCCCGTGGTTTACCGAAAGCCCTCAGCGGCCACAACAGCTATTTCTACTGGGGCTCGCAAGGTTATTCGGGCTCTTGCATGATCATTTTCGGCGAGCGTTCCGAACAGTTCATCAAGCTTTTCGGAGACGTGCGCGTGGCCGCCACGAGCGTCAGTGCGCACGCCATGCCCAACGAGCAATCCGTCCCTATCTATGTGTGCCGCAAACCAATCGCGCCCCTCGCCGACCTCTGGCCACGCTTCAAGATGATCATCTGACGCCTGGCAGCCTCTCGGAAATTCACGGCGGAGAACTAACTGAGGGGAGCCCGCCGGGGAAACAGCGCATCGCGTTCAAGCTTCCCCGCGTCCAGCCCGGTTCCGGCGAGCTTGCGGGTGATTTCCGATCCGAAGCTCCGCACGATGCACAGCAGCACGCACTCGCTCGTCAGGATCGGCATGTTCCGGCCGCCGACCGAATCGCGTGTCGGCGCCAGTTCCTCGGCGCGTCTGAAAACCGATGCCAGAGCGCTCGACGGTCTCACGCCAGCCTCCGGCGGCGTTACCTTCTTCAGCTTCTCGAGCGGCCGCAGCAAATGCCAGCGTTCGTCTTTGCGCCGCAGCCCGTCGTAGATTTCGATCCACGAATGCCAGCGCTCCGGGCTGATCCGGCAGATTCCCCTCAAGAAAGTTTCGATCTCCTCGCGGTCCTCTTCCTGCCAATACAGCGACAGCCGCTCCCAGTTGCAGATATACATCCCGGCCAGCAGGTCGCTCACTTCCATCACCTGCGAAGCCCGGCTCTTTGCCAGCATCGCGGCAAATGTTTCTGCCCGCGCCAGTTCCAGCGTCACCCGGTGCGTCTCGGAAAGCAAAGGGTCGCCGCCATTCACCAGACGGGGCTCGGACGCGGATTTCCTGTCGGATTTTCGCCGGAATGGATTCATGTCGGACGGTTGGCCTGAATTCAGTTTATCAGATGGAGCCAAACCGCATTGTCTCGCCACGCACTGCGCGCGGAATTTGCCAACACGCTCCTACAGCGAACGGGCCGGCATCTTCACCACGTCATCGATCTGCGCCACTTCCTTCACCACGAATCCTTCTGCGTATTTCACGCCGATCATGCGGCCGTAGTAGCTCGCTTGCAGATTCATGCGCGCCTCAAGCTCATCCAGCGGCAGCGCGACGCGCGATTGCCTCTCGCGCTTCGGCGGATTGAACTGTGACGCGTACGCCAGAATCGCCCGCCGCCGTCGGTCGTACTGTTTCGTGATGTCCACGGCAAACGTCGGCCGCACCTCCGCGTAGGCCGCTGCATACAAAATCTTGAACGGCCGGAACGGCAGCCCCTCCAGCGCATAGTTCTTCAACCCCGCGACGAAACACGCCTCATACCCCAGCCGCGCCGCCGTGTAGTGGTCTGGATGCCGGCCCTCCCAGTAGGGCAGAATCACGGTGTGCGGCTCGAACTCGCGGATCACCGCCGCCACGGCGGCCTTGTATTCGTCGGTTACCTTCAAATGCGCGTCGGGCAGTCCCAGATTACGGCGCACCTTCGCGCCCATGATTTTCCCGGCCCGCGCCGCTTCCTCGAGCCGCGTCTCCGGCGTGCCGCGCGTGCCGGTCTCCCCGCGCGTCAGATCCAGAATTCCGGTCGCATAGCCGGCCTGGGCCATTTTGATCATCGTCCCACCGCTGGTCAGTTCCACGTCATCGGGATGCGGCGCGATGGCGAGCAAATCGAGTTTCATTCAACCTCCGTTGGACGCGCGGCAATTTTACATGAATTGCGGCAGCGGCTGGCGCACGCTACAGGCGGCTGAGCGGTGCCAAACCGAAATGCAACCGGCCGGTGTTTGCGGCAGTATGATCGCCCTGCATCGTGATGTGGGTGCGGAGGACGGCGAGATTACGGAAATAACGCCCGAGCGGCGCGGATTTCGACGCAGCCGAAGTGCCACCGGTACGCAGCATCAGGTCGACCGCTTCGAAACAGAGGCGCACGCACTGCTGCTCGATCTGCAGAAGCCGCCGGTCGTCCTGGTCGGTGAACGCGACGCCGTCTTCGGCGTCTCGGCGGGCGCATTCCATATAGTCCGCGGCCATTTTCAACAAGGCTGCTTCGGCGGTGTCCACCAGCGATTGCGCTTCCCCGAAATAGCGTTCGTACTCCACCTCTTCGGCGCGCGGGAGGAATGGCGGGAAATTCGTTTTCTTGTTTCGCAGGATCTCTTCATAGCAATCCAGCGCCCCGCGTCCGATGCCGACGGCTACCGCGCCCACTTCGGAAACCAACAACGACGTAATTCTGCCGCGATAAAACGGATTGGCGTGCAGCAGGCTCCCGGGACGCGGGTGAACGTACTGACCGTGTGCGTCGATGACCACGAGCGCCCGGTAGGCCGGCACGAACATCTCGTCGACGATCACCCGGCGCGAGCTGGTGCCCTGCATGCCCATCACGTGCCAGTTATCGAGGATGCGATACTGTGCGCGATCGAACAGCACGAAAACGCCATAACCCGGCGCGGCATCTTTGACGCCGTCGACCATGCAGGAGCCGATGAAATGCGTGGCCAGCTCGCCGCCTGACGTGTAATCCCAGGCACCCTTCACCCGATAGCCGCCTTCCACAGCCACCGCCGCGCCTCCCGGCATGGCCACGCTCGGCGCGCGAAATTCTCCACTCTCGCCGAAGGCCTCCCGCTGCGCACGCTCGTCGAATGACGACATCAGAAACGCGTGGCCGGCCGTCAGCGCCAGCACCCATCCGCTGTCCGAGCAGCCGCGCGAAATTTCGATCATCACGCGCAAGAACGTGGGCAGGTCGAATTCATAGCCGCCGAAGATTCGTGGCTGCAGGATGCGATAGAAACCGGCGGTTATGAATCGTTGATTGGTGTCGTCAGAGACGCAACCGTTTTCCTCTACCGAGTTCTGGCGTTCGCGCAGCATCGGGCGCATGGCCTGGGCGCGGCGGAACAGTTCGGCCGGCCGAAGGCCGGGCTCAGGACAAGGAATCACGTCTGCCGGCCGTTTTGTCTCGGTAGTTGACACGTTGCTGTCCCCGTTTCCCGGCGCATTATGGCCGAGCCTGACTCCAGGCGCAAATGACGGGTGTCGCCCGAGGCCGGCTAATGCTAATGTGTCGGTCGACATTTTCGAGGTGTTTTTCGTGGCATCGAAACAGCTTGCAGGACAGGTGGCGTTGGTAACCGGCGTAAATAAACGCATTGGGCGCAGCATCGCACTGCGGCTTGCGGCGGAGGGCGCGTCCGTTGCCGTGAATTACCGTGGCGCGAAAAAAGACGCCGACGATGTCGTGCGCGAAATCCTGGCCGGCGGCGCGAAGGCCTCCGCGATCCAGGCCGACGTTACCCAGCGCGTCGAGGTCGCCAGGCTTTTCGTCGGGGTCGAAAAGGAATTCGGCCGGCTTGACATTCTCGTCAACAATGCAGGCCAGTTTTTCGCCGCGAAGTTTGAAGAGCTCACCGACGAGCAATGGGACGGCATTCTGGACATCAATCTCAAGTCGCAGTTTCTCTGCGCTCAGGCCGCCGCGCCGATCATGAAGCGCCAGGGCCGCGGCCACATCATCAACCTTTCCTCGCTCGGCGGCATGCTGCCGTGGCCCAGCTACACACACTATTGCGTCTCGAAAGCCGGATCGATCATGCTCACGCGCTGCCTGGCTCGCGCGCTCGCGCCCGAAATTCTGGTCAACAGCGTCGCTCCCGGCACGATTCAGTTTCCCGGAGAGCCGCCCGATGAGGAATACATCCGGCGCGTCCCGCTGCACCGGACGGGCAGGGGAGACGATATAGCCAGCGCCGTTCTGTATCTGGCGACCTCCGATTTCGTCACCGGTCAGATCATCGCGGTCGATGGCGGGCGTTTGCTCGTCTAACCGCACGTGAATCGAGGAGCCCATTCCATGCCGGATTCGAAAGCTTTCGATCTGAGCGGCCGCGTCGCACTCATAACCGGCGGCAACGGCGGCCTCGGGCGCAGCATGGCCCTGGGCTTGGGCAGAGCGGGCGCATCCGTCGCCATTTTCGGACGTAACGAAGCAAAGAACGCGGCGGTGCTCGCCGAGCTCCAGGCCGTCCATGTCCCCGCCGCAGCATTTCGCGTGGACATGACCAACGACTCGGAGCGCGACGCTGCCTTTGCGCAGGTTGAAAAGACCTGCGGCCCCGTGCACGTCCTGGTCAATAACGCGGGTATCGGCGTCTTCAAACCGGCTCTCGAGGAAACCCGGGAAGGCTGGGAGGAAACTCTGGATATCAATCTCACTTCGATGTTTCTGCTGTCGAAGACCGCGGCGCGCTCCATGCGAAAGCGAAACGGCGGCAAGATCATCAACATCGCCAGCATGTATTCGCTGTTTGGATCGGGAGTAGTTCCCGCTTACAGTTCGTCGAAGGGCGCCGTAGTGCAGCTTACGAAATCGCTCGCCATCGAATTGGCCCCGCACCATATCCAGGTCAACACGATCGTACCCGGTTTTTTCGACACGGAGATGACCACGCCGATCAAATCGATGCCACTCTACGAAGAAGTCGCACGGAGAACTCCCGCCGGACGGTGGGGCGATCCGGATGAGTGCGCCGGAGCCGCGGTGTTTCTCGCCGCGCCCGCCTCGGATTTCGTGACGGGCACTACGCTCGTGATCGACGGCGGCTACTCAATCTACTGAGGCGTGTAAAACGAATCACACCAACGCAAACTTGCTGACAAACCGGAGATGCCATGCCAACACTGATCGCAAACCCCACCCGCATCGAAGCCGCGGGAACCAAACCGAAAATCATTGAAGAATTTGTCGGCCGAGTGAACACCAAGACGGAGGGCGCCAGCGTAGCCCGCATGCGCAGTCCCGCCGGCTGGGTCGAGCCGGGCCAGACGCCGGAATTCGACGAGTACTCCGTCGTTCTGACAGGATTCCTGCGAGTCACTCACCAAGACGGCGTCATCGACGTGTGCGCCGGCCAAGCCGTCCATGCTCGTCCAGGCGAATGGATCCAGTATTCGACACCCGAAGGCGCGGAGTATATCGCGGTCTGCCTGCCGGCGTTCTCACCCGCGACAGTGCATCGTGATTGATCCGCATTTCCGGCGAAGCGCGGCGCGAATCGATTACCCGAAGGACTTCTCTTCCCTGCTTCACCGCCCGGCGAAAACATTCCAAGCCGCCCAAACCACCGGTGCAGCCAATATCAAGCTGTCCACACGATCCAGCACCCCGCCATGCCCCGGCAGAATCGTCCCCGAATCCTTCACCACCGCCCCGCGCTTGTAGGCCGACTCGATCAAATCCCCCGCTTGCCCCGCAATATTCGCCATTCCCGCGATCAGCAGCATCGCCACCGTATCCACCTGCATCCATCGCGCGAAAAAGACCGCCACCAGCAGCGACGCCACGAAATTCGCAATCGCTCCTTCCCAGGTTTTCTTGGGGCTTAGGGCCGGCGCCATCGAAATCCGCCCCAGCGACTTGCCGACGAAGTAGGCCAGCACATCCCCGGCCCAGATCAGGAACAGCGTGAATAAAACCAGCTCGCGTCCGCCGTGTCCGCTCGTGCCCGTCCTGCCTTCGACCTCAAACACGCGCACCAGATAGCTGAATGGCAGCACCACAAAAAGCAAGCCCGCCGAGCTGATCGCGATCGCCGGCAGCACGTCCTGCAACGGACGCCGCGTTGCCAGGCCGATCGCGACCGCACCAAACAAAAACACGATCAGCACAAGTTCGAGCGTCACCGACGCCAGCGGTCCTCGCCGAACCAGCACATCTCCGGCGCCGAGCAGATGCGTTGCTACGTCTCCCGCCGCGTACTGCGCGAAAAAAATCCCTGCGGCGCACACCATCGTCCATTTGCGGAATCCCAGCATGCCCACGCGTTCGCCCAGCGAGAAAAACTCCCACAGAGCCGCGAGCGCCACTGCCGCCGCCGCCGCTGCCAGCACCTCCGGGGGCCCCCACCACACCAGGGCAACGACCACCGGAATCAGCACGACCGCTGTCGCAATCCGTGGGAGCATCGCCGTCAGCCTCGCCTGGACCGGGGGTCTTGCTCGCGCTTGAGCGACCCGAGCCCGCCGTAGCGCCGCTCGCGCTTCTGAAAATCCACCAGCGCCTCCAGCAGCCTCGCCCGCGAGAAATCCGGCCACAGCGACTCGGTCACGTAAATCTCGGCGTACGCGATCTGCCACAGCAGAAAATTGCTTACCCGCATTTCGCCGCTCGTGCGGATGAGCAGATCGGGATCAGGCAACCCCGCCGTATAGAGGTGTTCGGAGATTGTCTGCTCGTCGGCGCGAAACGCCGAAAGCCCGTTCTCGCGCACACGGTCGAGCATCGCGTTGAACGCGTCGGCCAGCTCGGCTCGCCCTCCATAATTCAGCGCCACCACCAGTCGCATGCCGGTGTTGCGTGCCGTTTGCCGCATCGCGTCGGCGATATCGCGATTCACCGCCTCCGGCAAATCCGCCGAGCGTCCGATCACCAGAAGGCGAATATTGTTTCTTTGGATCGTCGGCAGCTCGCGCTTCAGGTATTCGCGCAGCAAACGCATTAGAAAATCCACTTCCGCCCGTGGGCGCCGCCAGTTCTCGAGCGAGAACGCATAGAGCGTCAGGCACGGCAGATGCAATCGCGCGCACGTCTCGATGATCTCGCGCGCCATCTTCACGCCCGCGCGATGCCCGGCCACGCGCGGCAGGTGCCTGCGCTCGGCCCAGCGCCCGTTGCCGTCCATGATGATCGCCACGTGATGAGGCAGGCGCTCGCGGTCGAGTTGTTCGAGCAGCTGCGCTTCCTCGCGGCTGGCAGGCTTCCAGAGGTCGGCGTTTTTCACGGAGTGATTTTCACGGGGCGATATTTACGGATTTTTGATCACGAAATTGTTTTCGCGAATTGCAGCTAAAGGTAAATCCGTTCGCGAACTTAGCACGCCCCGGCCGTCTTTGTCATCTCACCGCCGGCGCTGAGCTGGACGCCGATGCGTCTCGATATCGAGCTACGTTTTCCAGTACTACCTAGAATGCTGTATTACATGCCATGCGGCAAGATGTTAGGGTCGAGACGGTATGTCGTCTATCCTACATAAACTCCGAGTCCGCCGCTGTCATGCGCAAAATTCTGATCGCTGACGACAGCGACAACACGCGCATCTACATCCGCAGCGCACTGCTTTCGCACGGGTGGACTGTGTGCGGCGAAGCAGCCAACGGCCTTCAGGCCGTGCAGATGGCCAGTCAACTGAAGCCCGACTTGGTCGTCTTGGATCTCTCGATGCCGGTGCTGACCGGCCTGGAAGCGGCGAAAGAAATTCTGCAGGCCTCGCCCGAACTTCCCATCGTCCTTTTCACACTGCACGAAGCCCCGCAAGTCCGCGAGGCAGCCGCTCGCGTCGGCGTGCTCAAAGTGGTCTCGAAAGAAGACGGCGTTGCTGCTCTTTTCGCGGCGATCGAGGACAGCCTCGGCCGCGCGCCAGCTTCCGCGCTCGACCCGATCGGCCCTCTAGCGATTCCGGTCGACCAAAACGCCGAACCGCTGGCCAGCTCCGCAGAGACCGTCGTGCCGGCCGCCGCCGCTGGCGGTGGGCCGGAAACCATCGGTCCCCTCGCCGTGCCCGCGGACCAATCTCTCAATCCGCTCGCCATTCCGCCGCTCGAAGCCGCTGCAGCCGCCCTCGCCCCTGCCGATGCTCCCGCCAGCTCCTCGGCGCCAGAAACGCCGCCCACCGCAGCAGTTGCGCCGGAACATCAAAGCTAGATAAACCAGCGGTCACGAGTGCCACGAATTGGTGTCCAAACAAAGGGCTGGTGTATCACTTCGCAGGCGGGCCTTCGATTTGTCTTAGGCGCTCGCCAAGCTGCTATTTTTTGGGCCGGCAAAAACTGATTCACCGAAGCCGATGGCCAGCCAGGCTCAAAA
The DNA here is from genome assembly GCA_049696975.1 of Candidatus Acidiferrales bacterium. GTDB lineage: Bacteria > Acidobacteriota > Terriglobia > Acidiferrales > UBA7541 > Palsa-295. Next base: position 35,122 of record JBAVUW010000049.1, read on the forward strand.
GGCTGGATCTGTCCCCCGGGGATTTCGCGACCAGGACGCTCGTACGAGGACCCTACGATGCGCGCTGGTCTCTGATGCCGAGGATTTCTCGGACGCGGTAGCGTTGGGAGCGGTCGCGTGGGGAACCGCCTTCTTTGGCGAGCCAGGATTGAAAGTCCATGATGCGGACGGAGTGTTCGATGGGGACGTCGACGGCAGAGACGCGGACGCTGTTGAGCCCTTCGGCGATGCCGGCGACCCAGTCTTCGCCGCGGAGCGAGGCGAGGCCGAGAGCAACGGCTTCATAGAGAGAGGTGGCGGAGACTTGGACGGTGTGTTCGACTCCGCTCATGTCTTCGATGGTAACGCGGCAGGATTTTACGGCCATAGGCGAAGGATAGCAGTTTCGCCTTTTGTTCGCCATAGCAAAGCTGGCAGCCGCCTGGTCGCCCTTTCCGCGCGGGCGGTCGTGAGGTCGACGTGGGTAAGCCTGGCGGCGCCGAAACGAGGAACATGAGCATTCTGGCTTTCACAATGCGCGCGACGGCGCATCGGCACTGTCCCTCGAGCGATCCGTGAACCGACGTGGCAAGACTGGAATGATGACCGCCGTGATAGACTCCGCCGACCAATACATAGAACATAGCTGAGGTCGAAGGCCCGGGCGCAACGGGGAGGAAAGCAATCGTCGTGAGCGGCAGCTGGGCGAATTCGTCGGCAGTCATGGGCCTGCTCGCAATTCCGAGCCAGGTGATTTGGTCATATTTTGTCGGTGGACTGGTTTTTGCAACCGGGCTGGTGGTGATTTTTCTTCACCGCGATTGGCGGAAAGCGCGAGGCATCGACAAACTAATTCTGTTCGGGCCGCTTTTCTACGCGGCGCCACTCGCGGCATTCGGCACCGAACACTTCACGTTGACGCAGGACATCGCGTCGCTCGTACCGGCGTGGATTCCGTGGCATGAGTTTTGGGCATACTTCGTAGGCGCTTGTTTTATCGCAGGCGCCCTGAGCATGGTGACGGGGATTCAGGCGCGGCTCGCGGCGAGTTTGCTGGCCTTGAGTTTTTTCCTTTTCGTGGTGCTGATGGACGTCCCCGCCTGGATACAAAATCCTCGAGACCGAATTGCGCTGGCGCTCGTGCTGCGGGAATTATCCTTCAGCGGCGGCGCTCTCGGGCTGGCGGCCAGCCTCACCGAACGCAAGCGCCAGGCGCACATCCTTGCGACGATTGCGCGTTACTTCGTTGCAGTTCCCGTCCTGTTTTACAGCTTCGAGCAATTCATGCACGGCGATCACGTTCCCGGAGTTCCGCTGGAGCGGATGACTCCCACGTGGATCCCCGGACACTCCATTTGGACGTACGTGGCAGCGGTGGGCTACGCAGTCGCGGGAATCCCGTTGCTGATGGGCAAGAAAACCCGCGCTGCCGCGGCATGGGTGGGCTCGACGGTGCTTTTTGTAGAGTTGGTCGTCTACCTCCCGATCGGAGTAGTAGACCGCGCCAGCCTCGACAATGGCCTTAATTACGTGGGGGATACATTGATGTATTGCGGAGCCGTACTTCTGCTCGCCTGCGCCATGCCGCGCGAATCGGCGGCCGATCACCATCTAGGGCAATAAGACTCGAGTGGAGCGAAACAACTTCGCTCTCAATCACGGAGGGCTCGAGTACTCGCTACGTGTTTCTCCGGCAGCCTCTCCCTCGACTTGTCGTGTAGGCTGCCTGGAATGAACACATCGGTCTGGACGCGGTTACGCCGCTAGCGCGGCGTCCGGGATCCGGTCGATGCTTATCGGGACCGCACGCAAGCCGGTGTGATAGATTTCGCCCGCATGCGACATTTCCAGCCCCGCGGACGGTCGATGGTCAGGAAACGTCACGGAGCAGAAATGTAGCAACCTGATTCTTCACAGGAGCATTTCGATGCGAGCTGCGGGGTTCTGCGTTGCGGCATTCCTGGCGCTGGGAGGATGGTTCGTCTCCTCGGCGGCCGTCGAGGAGCCGGTTCATCTTGACTCCGGCTTCGTGTCGGGTATCGCGGGCTCGAACGCCGCGGTCCGCGTTTTCCGGGGGATCCCGTACGCCCTGGCGCCGATGGGCAAACTGCGCTGGCGCGAGCCGCAACCGACCGCCCATTGGGACGGTGTGCGCAAAGCCGACGAATTCGGTGCGGTGTGCATGCAGCCGGCCTTCCGCGGCGCGAGTCCCACGGCGACACCGCCGAAAATGAGCGAAGACTGCCTGTTCCTCAACGTCTGGACTGCGGCCACTTCGGCCCGTGAGAGGCGGCCCGTCATGGTCTGGATTCATCCAGGCGGTTATCAAACGGGCTCCGGATCGGCTCCGGGCTACGATGGAGAAGCGCTGGCCAAGAAGGGCGTGGTGCTCGTCACAATCAACTACCGGCTGGGCGTGTTCGGATTTTTCTCGCATCCCGAGTTGACCAGGGAATCCGGACATCACGCGTCGGGCAACTATGCCCTGATGGACCAGGTGGCCGCGCTGCAATGGGTGCAGAAGAACATCGCGGGATTTGGCGGCGATCCCCGGCGCGTGACCGTGTTCGGTGATTCGGCTGGATCATCCAGCATTTCCAACCTGATGGGATCGCCTCAAGCGAAAGGGCTGTTCCAGCGAGCGGTGGGTGGGAGCGGCGCGTGGATGGGCATCTCTCTTGCGCCGACACAGACGCTCGCGGAGGCGGAACAAGCCGGCGTGACGATAGCCCAGGGGCTGCACGCCCAAAGCCTGGAAGAACTGCGTGCGAGACCGGCGGAAGACTTGCTCAAGGGCGGCCGTGGCGGCGGACCCGTGATCGATGGATGGTTTCTTCCCCAAGACGTGGGAACGATATTCGCCGAGGGCAAGCAGAATGATGTGCCGCTACTGGACGGATCGAACAAAGACGAAGGGACATTCTTCCTTGAGCCCACCACGGCCAAGAAGTTTATCGAACATTCGCGCGCGCGGTTCGGCGATCAGGCGGACGCTTTCCTCAAGCTCTATCCGGCGGGCTCGGATGAGGAAGCGAACAAGTCGCAACTTGCCGCCTTCCGCGATGAGCTCGCGTTTGTGATGCGGATTTGGGCGCGGGCGCAGACCAAGACCGGACATTCAAAAGCGTTTCTCTATTACTTCTCGCATGAGCCTCCTGTGCCGGTTGGCTCGACCTCTCGCGGAGGCCCAGGTTCGGGCGCTACTCATGGAGCCGAGGCCCAGTATGTCTTTGAAAACCTGCGGGCGCCGCGCGCGTGGACGGACGTCGATCATCAAGTGTCAGATTGGCTTTCTTCCTATTGGGTCAACTTCGCCACCAAAGGCGATCCGAACGGGAAAGGGCTGACGAAGTGGCCCGCCTTTGACGACCCAGAGAGCGACCGGCCGATGGTCCTAGGCGATCGAGCCGAAGTTGGACCGGCGCCGGATGGCGCGCAGCTCGCTTTCTTCGAGCAGTTCTACGAGAAGCAGCGGGGGAGCGAGCGCTAAGCCGCCCCAGGGTGCCGGAGAGAGATGGGTCAACTTTGCTGGGCAGACGGCGGCGGCTGTGAAAACCCCGCTCCGCTAGGGAAGATGAAAACTTGAAAAGACCGAACCGGATAGACCGGCGGCGCCGGGATTGAAGATCGAGACGTACATCAGGATCAGCGTCAGGGCGATCATGATGATGCTGGAGGCCCAGGCGATGATGTTGAACGCGAGCGTGTTGACGTGCTTGCCCATCAAGTCGCGGCGGTTGATCAGCAGCAGGATGAAGATGAGCACGACCGGCAGCCAGACGCCGTTGGCCACTTGCGAGAGCACCAGAATTTTCAGTAGCGGCACCTTGGGAATCAGAATGATGCCGGCGCCGACGACGATCAGCAGTGTATAGAGCGCGTAGAACGTAGGGGCTTCCTCGAGCTTACGGTCCAGGCCGGCTTCGAAGCCGAGGCCTTCGCAAATCACGTGGGCGGTGGAGAGCGGCAGAATCGATGCGGCGAAAAGCGAGGCGTTGAGCAGGCCGAAGGCAAACAGATAACCCGCCCACTTCCCTGCCAGCGGGACCAGCGCCATCGCCGCCTGCCCGGCGTCGGTGATGTCGGTCATGCCGTGTGCGTTGAGCGTGGCGCCGCAGCAGACGATGATGAAAAACACGATGAGCATGCAGGAAATGCTGCCGACGAGCACATCCATGCGCGCGTGCTTGTATTGGCGCGGGCCGACGCGTTTTTCAACGAAGCCCGCCTGGAGGTAGAAAAACTGCCACGGGGCGATGGTGGTGCCGATCAGGCCGATGAGCATGAGCAGGTAGGGCGTGTTGAGGTGTACGTTGGGCACAATGGTGGCTTTGGCGGCGACAATCCAGTCAGGTTTGGCGAGAAACGCCGAGACCGCGTACGACAGATAGAACGCGCAGGCGACCAGGAATATTTTTTCGACCTGGCGGTAGCTGCCGCGCACCACCAGCACCCAAACAGCGATCGCTGCCAGCGGTACGGAAACGTATTTGCTGATGTGGAAGATCTGCATCGACGCGGCCACGCCGGCAAATTCGGCCACGGTGTTGCTGAGGTCGACGAGAAACGCGGCGATCATGACGAAGAAAGTAGAGCGGAAGCCGAACTCCTCGCGGATCAGGTCGGATAGCCCCTTGCCCGTGACCACGCCCATGCGCGCGCACATTTCCTCACTGACGTAGAGCGCGATGGTCATGGGGATCAGCGACCAGAGCAGCGCGTAGCCGAATTGGGCGCCGGAGGTGGTGTAAACGGCGATGCCGCCGGCGTCGTTGTCGACGTTGGAGGTGATGAGACCGGGCCCCACGACGGCGAAAAACACGGCGAGCCTGCGCCGAATCGTGCGCGAGTTGCGGCCGAATTCCCGGCCGCGCTTGGCGAGGCGTTCGACGGCGGTCGTCAATGTAATCCAGGTGTTCATTTCGAATTCAGTCCAGAGTCGCGAGTTCAGAGTCCAGAGCCATTAAAGCTGCGAACGCATGCGGCTTACGACGTCGTCCACGGTGATGGCGCCGATCGGCTGGCTCTCCTCGTTCACCACGGCGAGGCTGCGCAAATTATACTTGTCGAAAATTTCGAAGACTTCCTTGTCGCTTGCGTCAGGCTTGATCGAGACGAGCGGTTGAAACGCGAGCTCGGCCATGCGCTGTTCGCCGTCGGCCAAAATCAGACGCGCCACCGGCACGGTGCCGGCGAGGCCGGCGTCTTTGTTGATGAGCACGACGTTGTCAAGCTGATCGAGCGCAATTTCGTGGAAACGGATGTAGTCGACCACTTCGCCGCGCGTGGCGTCCTCACCCACTACGACGATTTCGGTATTCATCATGCCACCCGCCGTGCTTTCGTCGAACTTCATGAGCTGTTTCACTTCGGCGGCGTCGGTGTGCTCCATTTCCTCGAGCACTTCCTTCGATTTCGCTGAATCGAGGCTCTGAATCAGGTCGGCAGCTTCGTCGGGATTCATCTCCGCGAGAATGTCGGCGGCCTTTTCGGGGTCGAGCTGTTCGACCACTTGGGTCTGCAAACGCTTGTCAAGCTCGGCAAGCGTCTCGGCCGCGGTTTCTTCGTCGAGGGAATCAACGATCGACTGGCGCTCGGCGGGCGAGAGCTCTTCCATGATGTCGGCGAGGTCGGCCGGGTGTAGTTGCGAGAGCTTGGCGCTTGACAGACGCAGCTTTACGCGGCGCAGCGGATCCGGCTCAATGAGGTTGACGAACTCCCACAGGATCGCGCGGCGCGGGAGCTTCTGCTGGATGCGGCGGATGCCCATCGGCGGCACGACGCCTTGCAGCAGGCGACGGACGGCGCCGGGCAGGCCGACGTCGACCTGGGTGAGGCGGAGCTCGGTGTTACCGTTGACGCGCGAATCGGAGAGCTCGACATCGTTGACGCGAACGACCTTGCGGCCGTTGGTGTCGATAATCTGCTGGTCGAGCAGGTCTTTTTGTACCGCGAGCCAGGAGTCGCTGGGGTTGTAGAGCTCGAGCGCGGATTCGTCGGTGGTGAGCTTGACGCGGCCGGGCGCCACGGAGTCAATCTGGTCGAAGCGTGCGACGAGCGCTCGGTATTTGCCGCGGCCGATCAGCAGGCGCGAGATGCGGTTGGGCTGCTCGTCCGGGACGATGAACATTTCTCTGACGCGGCCTACGAAGTTGCCGGCAACGTCAAAGGTGTCGGCGCCGATGATTTCTGTGACGTGAAGCATAGGTGCTCCTCGTTGAACTCGTGCCCACCGCTCGAACCCATCCCCCATCGCCGATGGCGACAGGTTCCGGATCGCGATCCTGGTCGAATAGCGAAAAAAAAGCCCGGGACCGGCGATGCAGCCGGGCCACGGGCGGATGGAACTCCCACCGTCGGTCTAGCGCAGGCCGGGTCTCGCCTCCTTGTTGCCCAACATCCAATCGGCGCGGACGAGACGCGCTTCCGGCACGGGCCCGATGCGGCGGACACGCCGCGAAGGGCGCCTAAAAACGAGTGCGATGGTAGGGGCGCGATAGACCGGGGTTGCTGAGTGCCGGGCGCGGCGACTACCGTCAGGCCCCGAATTGGGCGAACGCTCATCCATACTGCGTTACTCCCCGTTCGAGTAAGTAACGGCTGCGCGAGGGTTTGTCAAGCGTAGAGTGCACGTATTGCGGATTTTTTATGCGCCAAACACCATGGCGCGCGGAATTTTGCCGCGACGGCGGCAATCGGCGGCGTAAAGGTCCCAATACGTGCCGCGGATATAGTCCCGCCGCGAGTAGCCAAGCGCGTGCGCGGCGCGGTCGATCCGGCGCGGGTCGCCTTCGAGTTCAAGGAAGGTGCCGACGGGAGTTTCGTCGAGATCAAGGTGCAGCCGTCCCAGGCGGAAGCGGCTGCGGAATTTTTCGTAGCGGAAGGCCGGACACAGGCCGAGGGCGCGCATTTGAGCGAACCAGCGTTTGGGGGCCGTGACGGCGATTTCCGATTCCAGGTTTTGCTTGTAACCGGCCGCGGCAGACGCCGGGGCAGGCTGTTTTGAAGTGAGGATCGCGCCGGCGGGGCCCGCGGCGATGAACGGCGAGCGGGCCGGGGTCTGCACGCGGAGCCGGAGCAGGCGGCCGTGCCGGCGGAAATCAGCGTCCGGGGTGTCAAAGAGAGTGTTCCGTTCGAGAACACGACCGTTGGTGCGGGCGCCGAGACGATTGAGTTTGCCGATCAGGACGACGAGGTCGTCGACGCGAAGCTTGATTTCGGTTTCGCGATATGAGGGCACGGCTGAGTATAGCTTGGCTTGCGTGCCGGAGCGAAAGAGCGGGGATCGATCGTAGAGGCGCACCGGAAGCGAAGAACGACGGAGATTCGACCGTTCAAAAGGGTCGTTCGGGCGGCCTCGCGTGTCGAAGCGGGATTGCTGTATCCCGATGTGGCCACTTCGGTGCGATCGGGTGAAGGTTGCGCGCGGACCATAGGATGGAGTTGCGCGGGTGTGTGGGAGCCCGCATAATCGCTCGACTCGGCACGACAGCAGTCTTTGACGAGGATCCTTGGCGACGGAACCTACGACTCCGCTCATGCAGCAGTATCACGCGGTGAAGAAGCAGCACGCAGGTACGCTGCTGCTGTTTCGTCTGGGGGATTTCTACGAGCTGTTCTATGAGGATGCGGTCCTGGCCTCGCGCGTCCTGCAGATCACGCTGACGGCGCGGAACAAGGAAAAGGGCGAGCCCGTGCCGATGTGCGGGGTTCCTTACCATGCGGCGGAAAACTACATCGCCAAACTGATCCGCGCCGGGCACAAGGTCGCGATCTGCGAGCAGATGGAGGAGCCCGGACCAGGAAAGAAGATCGTGCGGCGCGAGGTGATCCGGGTGCTGACGCCGGGCACCGCGATGGGCACAGAGCTCGTCGCCGCAAAGGAAAACAATTTTCTGGCGGCGGTAGCGTACGGAAAAGTAGGAAGCGCGGCGGCGAATGCTGCGGCGGCCGGCGGTGCTTCCGCCACGGGGCCTTCGAGTTCTTCAAAGGCGGGGCGGCAGGCCGAGCCGCGCGTGGGGCTCGCCTATGTGGACCTTTCAACCGGAGAATTCCGGGCCACGGAATTCACCGGCGATAAAGCCGAGGCGACGCTGCGCGACGAGCTGGAGATTTTGCGGCCACGCGAGGTGCTCGTGGCGCGTCCGGCAACTCTGTTTCCCGACGACAGGCGGGCCAATCCGACTCTGTGGGACTCACGGGGAAAATCGATCGAGACGCGACTGGAGGATTGGGTTTTCGAGAGTGGCTATGCGGCGCGGCAGCTCGAACAGCATTTTCAGGTAATGGCGCTCGAAGGATTCGGGCTTTCGGGGCATCCGCAGGCGACGGCGGCGGCTGGCGCGATCGTTTACTATCTGCGGGAGACGTCTGCGATCGGCGCGCGGGATGCGAAAGACGCCGCGAAGCTTCCGGGATTGCGACCGGCGGGGACCGGACTCGAACACCTCGACCGCATTGCCTACTACGAGCAGCAGAACGCGATGGTGCTCGACCAGGTGACGGCGCGGAATCTGGAACTGGTCGAGCCGGCGCAGGGCGACGCGCCGAGTGCGACGCTGTTCGGGACGATGGATGAGACTGCGACCGGGATGGGCGCACGACTGCTGCGGGCGTGGATCCTGCGGCCCGAAATTTCCCTCCGAGAGATTGAAGCGCGACTCGATGCCGTCGCCGAACTGAAAACCCGCACGATCACCCGCGAAGAGCTTTTCAAGGAGCTGGGTGGGATTCTGGATCTGGAAAGACTGATGAGCCGGATCACGCTCGGGATCGCTTCGCCCCGGGACCTGGTGGCGCTCAGGACTTCTCTGGAGAAAATTCCATGCCTGCGTCGCCATCTGGACCCAGGGCCGGGTACCGGCGCGGAGCCCCGGCCGGCGAACCAAGCTCTCCGTCTAGGCGAGCTGCGCGATCTCGACGAGCTTGCCGACGTTCGCGATCGGATCGCGCGGGGGATCGCAGATGACCCGCCGGCCCTGGCGAGCGACGCGGGCGTGATTCGCAAGGGTTTCGACTCCGAACTCGACGAGCTGCGGGCGATCCTCACCGACGGCCGGCAAACGATCGCGGCGATGGAGGAACGCGAACGGAAGCGCACCGGGATCGCGTCGCTCAAGATCCGCTACAACCAGGTGTTTGGATACTACATCGAGATTTCCAAGCCCAACCTGCCGCTGGCGCCAAGAGACTACGAACGAAAACAGACGCTCGCAAACGCCGAGCGATTCACTTCTCCGGAGCTGGCTGGATACGAGCGAAGGGTTCTGTCGGCCGAGGAGCGCGTGCTCGAAATCGAGCGGCGGCTGTACGGTGAAATCCGGGAATCAATCGCCCGCGAAGCGGGGCGTGTGCGCCGGTCGGCTGCGGCCATTGCGGAGCTGGATGTGCTGGTGAATTTCGCGCGCATCGCCGCGGCCCGCAACTATACGCGTCCTCAATTTTCGGAAACCGAACCGCCGAAAAAAGGCCCGCGGGGAGAGATGCTGGTGGCGGGCGGCCGGCATCCGGTGATCGAAAAATTGCTGGAGGAGCGCGGCGAACGTTTCGTCCCGAACGATCTGTATCTTGAAGACCGCGCGTCGTTCCTGCTTTTAATTACCGGGCCGAACATGGGCGGAAAGTCGACCTATCTGCGCCAGACTGCGCTGATTTCGATTCTGGCACAGATCGGGTCGTTCGTCCCTGCCGCGAAGGCGAAGCTTCCGCTGATCGACCGCGTATTTACACGCATTGGGGCGTCCGACAATCTGTCGCGCGGGCGGTCGACGTTCCTGGTGGAGATGAGCGAGGTAGCGGCGATCCTGAATACGGCGACGCCGGCGAGCCTCGTGCTGCTCGATGAGGTAGGGCGCGGAACGGCCACATTCGACGGGCTGTCGCTCGCCTGGGCCGTGGTCGAGACTCTGCACGGGGGCGCACGCCCGCGGACGCTGTTTGCGACTCACTATCACGAGTTAACCGACCTCGAAGAACTCTTGCCTGGCGTGAAGAACGTGCATGTGTCGGTCGAGGAATCCGGGAGCGACATTGTCTTCCTGCGGCGCGTCGAACCCGGGAGCGCCGACAAGAGCTACGGGATCGAAGTGGCCCGTCTGGCGGGCCTGCCGCCGGCGGTGGTCGCCCGCGCGCGAGAGATTTTGAAGCGCCACGAGCGCAGCGAAGAAGAGTTGGCGCACGAACTCTCCCCTGGCGCCGTTGCTTCGGCCGCCGTCAGCGGCGCTTCCACCGGGCGAGTACCGGAACTCCAGCAAACGGCCTTCACAGCCATCGACCAGCCCGTGCTTGATGCGCTGCGCAAAGCCGATTTAAATCACCTCACGCCGCTTGAGGCGCTTAATCTTCTCGCAGCACTCCAAAAACAGCTCGCGTGAGGCATCCCGCATGACAGCCCCGACGATGAAAGTGATCGGGATGATGTCCGGCACTTCGGCCGACGGCATCGACGCGGCCCTGGCTGAAATTTCGGGGGCGCCGCCCTCGCTGAATGCGAAACTCGCCGGACACTACCACACCTCCTTTCCGCCCTACGTGCGCGAGCGCATCCTGCGCGTCGCCAACGGCGCGGAGATCCCCGCCGCCGAAATCAGCGAGCTGAATTTCCTGCTCGGTGAGGAGCTCGGGCGGGCGGTGATGAATGCCTGCAAGAAATGGCGCGTGGCCACCCGCGATGTGTCTCTGGTCGGCTCGCACGGGCAGACGATTTTCCATCAGGGAATCAAGTCAAAGTATCAGGGCAAGCTGCGAATCCGCTCAACACTGCAGATCGGGGACATCAGCATCATTGCCGCGCGCACCGGCATCACCACCATCGGAGATTTTCGCCCCGCGGACATGGCCGCCGGAGGCCAGGGCGCGCCGCTGATTCCCTTCGCCGACTATTTGCTTTACGGCGACTCGCTGCGGGGGCGGGTCGCGCTGAATATTGGTGGGATCGCGAACGTCACGGTGATTCCGGCGCACGCGCGACCCGAGGACGTGTTCGCGTTCGATACCGGACCCGGGAACATGATCGTGGACGCGCTGGTCGAACGCACCACGCGCGGGCGTGAGGAGTTCGACCGCGACGCGCGGATCGCCCTGAGCGGGCGCACGATCCCGGAATTGCTGGTGCGGTTGATGCGCGAGCCATACCTGCGGCAGAAGCCGCCGAAATCGACGGGACGCGAGCTGTTCGGCGCAGACTACGCGCAGGAATTGCTGACCTGGGGCAAGCGGCACCATGCCGGCGCGGCGGACCTGATCCGCACGGCGACGATTTTTACGGCGATGTCGATCGCCGACTCTTTCCGCCGGTTCATTTTGCCGCGGGCGCACGTCGAGGAGCTGATCGTGGCAGGAGGCGGAGTGCACAACCCGCTGATGACGGCCCAGCTGGCAGCGTCTCTGCCGGGAATTGAGGTGGTGCCGGCGAGCCGGTTTGGCGTGCTTCCGGAGGCCAAGGAGGCATTCGGCTTTGCGCTGCTCGCGTATGAGACCTATCACGGCCGGCCGGGGAATTTGCCTTCGGCTACGGGGGCCAAGCGGGCGGTGGTGCTAGGGAAAATCGCCCGCGTAGGAAATGAAGAGCTGGGAGCGACGCGTTGAAGAATCGGCGCGCGGTAAAATCGGTTGCGGTGACGACGGTTGCGACATGCGTCGCGCTCGCTGCGGGCGTGCTCGGAGGCTGCGCCCGCGCGCGCGACTCCGGTGACAGGAACACCGTGAATTTCCTAATCGAGAATATGCCGATCAGTCTCGATCCGCGGATTGGGACCGACGCACAGTCCGAGCACCTGGACGGACTGATTTTCGACAGCCTGGTCGAGCGCGACGCGCAGCTGAACGTCGTGCCCGACCTGGCGACGTCGTGGGAAACGCCGAATCCGGTTACCTACGTGTTTCACCTGCGGCAGGGGGTGAAATTTCACGACGGGCGCGCGTTTTCTTCCGCCGACGTGAAATACACGTTTGACTCGATCCTGAGCGGGTCAATCCTCTCGCCCAAGCGCGGGACCTACGATACGGATCCGAAGATCGTTTCGATCGACGCGCCGGACGCCGATACGGTCGTGTTTCGTCTCGACGAGCCGTCGTCGTCGTTCCTTTCAAATCTGTCGCGACCAGGTATCGGGATCGTCGAGGCCGGATCGGGCAAAGCAGAAGCGAGCCATCCGGTTGGCACCGGACCGTTTCGCGTGGTCAGCGTCGAGCAGGATGAGGAGGTCGTGCTGGAGCGAAATCCGGACTATTTCGGAGGCGCGCCAAGGATCGGGCGCGTGCGGTTCAAAGTGGTGCCGGAAGCGATCGTGCGGGCTCTCGAGCTGCGCAAAGGAAGCGCGGACATCGGCGGAGTGAATGCGTTGACGCCAGACATGGTGCTGGCGCTGACGAAGGAGCCCGATATTTTCGCCGAGGAACAGCCGGGGACACAGATGGCCTATGTGGCGTTCAATTTCGACGATCCCGCACTGATGCATCGCGAGGTGCGTCAGGCACTGGCGTACGGGATCGACCGCGCCACCCTGATCCGCTATCTGCTGCGCGGCGAGGCGAGACCGGCGTCGAGCCTGCTGCCTCCCAATCACTGGGGCTACGAGCCGGAGGTGGCGCAGTACGGCTACGACCCGAAACGCGCGGAAGAGCTTCTGGATGCCGCGGGATTCCCGCGGGGAGCCGATGGCGTGCGCCTGCGGCTGACCCTGAAGACTTCTACGGAGGAATCGACGCGACTTTTGGGCGAGGCGCTGGCGGATGAGTGGAACAAGATCGGCGTGGCGCTCACGTTGCGGCCGCTGGAGAACGCGACGTTTCTCGCCGACATCGGGCGGGGAAGTTTTCAGATGTACACGCTGCGGTGGGTCGGGGCCAACGACGATCCTGACATTTTCCGATATGTGTACAGCTCGCAGCGCATGCCGCCGGCCGGTGCCAATCGCGGGCATTATCACAATGCGGCGCTCGACCGTCTGATCGACGAGCAGAGTGTGGAGATGGACCAGGCAAAGCGGAAGTTTTTACTCTCGCAGATACAAAAGATCGTTGCCGCGGACGAACCCTACATCGATCTGTGGTATGTGGACAACGTGTGCGTGCACCGGGGGCGCGTGACGGATATCACCGTGTCGCCGGACGGCGGCTACGACTTTCTGGACACAGCCGAACTCAAGCAGCCGAGCCAGTCTGTCAGCGTTAAATAACTAAGAAAAAACTTTATGGAGTTCGGCGTCGGGGATGGCGCCCTGGCGGACGATCGACCAGTCGTCGCCGTCGATGCGTACGATGGTGGAGGCCAGGGTGCCGCCGGTGTCGCCGCCGTCGAGAATGAGCGGGAGGCGGTCACCCAGCTGCTCGACGATCTGTTCGGGGCTGGTGCAGGACGGGTGGCTCGAGAGGTTGGCGCTGGTTCCGGTGACGGGCGAATCGGCGGCCTGGATCAGGGCGGTGGCGATGCGCGAATCGGCCCAGCGAAGCGCGACGCGGCCTGTGTTCCCGGTGACTTTGAGCGGCAGGCGGTGCGTGGCTTCCACGACCAGAGTGAGCGCGCCAGGCCAGAATTTGTGCGCCAGCGTAAGAAACGCGTCCGGAACGTCGCGCACGAGCGTGACAGCCTGCTCGATCGAATTGACGAGGATGGGAAGCGCCCGGGTTTCAGGCCGGCCCTTCAGCAGAAAAACCCGTTCGACAGCATAGAGATTGAAAGGATCGGCGCACAGCCCGTAAAACGTGTCCGTGGGAATGGCGATGACGCGCCCGCGGCGGACGAAGCTCGCGGCGTAGTCGATGACGTGCGACTCAGGCGCTTCGGAAGAAACCTTGAGGATTTCAGGAGACGGAGACAATGTTCAGTGTCGGCGCGCGCGCCGTGACCCGAAGCGAAAGTAGCATAGGGTCCGCGGGGGATGCAAGACGGATGGATTAATGCGGCCGATCGATGTCGCTGATCGATGAACTGCCTGGATGAGGCCGATCGATTCCCTGCCGTGCGCCGCTGTTCGCCCCGGCACCGCTGTGAACGCCCGCGCGCCGTTCGCGGCCACTGATCCGTCGTTTGCCAGCACCGAGCGAAGTGGTTTAGGCTGGTGCGACAACATGCCGGACGTAATCACAAGCCGCGACAATAAGTGGCTGAAGCAGTTCCGCGCAGCGCTGCGTGGCACGGGACCTCGGGACGGCGAGCCGATCGGGGTTGAGGGGCCGAAGCTGATCGAGGAGGCGCTGCGGTCGGGCCTGCAGGCGGAAGCGCTGCTCGTGAGCGAGGATGGCGAGCGCGCGGTGAGCCGGATATTCCGCGCGGCCGGATCGAGCGACGCGGGAATTGCGCCGTCGCGCGTGCTGCGGACCACAGATCAGCTGTTTGAAGGCGTCTCGGGAACAGAATCGCCGCAGGGGGTTGCCGCACTTTTTAAGCAACCGGCGTGGCAGTTTGAGGACGCGCTGCGCGGGCCTGGTGAGCTGCGCACGGCTTCGCCCCTGATCATCGTACTCGCGGCGGTGCAGGATCCCGGCAATGTGGGGACGATTTTGAGGTCGGCAGAGGCGTTTGGAGCGACCGGAGCTGTGGCCACGCGCGGAACCGGCGATCCGTGGTCGCCCAAGGCGCTGCGGGCGTCGGCGGGATCGGCATTGCGGCTGCCGCTGCTGCGCGGAATGGCGATTCCGGTGGTGCTCGCGCAGCTGAAGATGGCGCGCGTGCGGATTTATGCGGCGAGCTCGGCGCGCGTCGACCATGCGTTCGAACCCGATTTGCGGGAGGCGGCAGCGATTTTCGTTGGCAACGAAAGCAGCGGCGTGCCCGCAGAGGTTGCGCGGGCGGCCGATGCGGTGATTTCGATTCCGATGGCGGACACAGTGGAATCGCTGAACGCGGGAGTGGCAGCGTCACTGGTGTTGTACGTCGCGGCGCGCCAGCGCAACGCCGCCGCGAAGGACGAGGCGTAGCGGACATGGGACTTTTTCGCGCGATCGAACCAGAGGAGTCGCCGCACGCGGGGCGTCCGCTGGCCGATCGCATGCGTCCGCAGACACTTGATGAATTTATCGGCCAGGAAGAACTGCTCGGTCCGGGAAAACCGCTGCGGACGCAGATCGAGCGGGACGAGCTGGGGTCGATGCTGCTCTGGGGACCTCCCGGATGCGGCAAGACGACGCTGGCGAGAATTATCGCACGGCGCACCAAGAGCGACTTCATTCCCTTCAGCGCGGTGCTTTCCGGGATCAAGGAAATTAAGGACGTGATGGCCAAGGCGGAAGGTGCGCGGCACTATGGGCAGCGGACGATCGTGTTCGTCGATGAAGTGCATCGGTTCAATCGCGCGCAGCAGGATGCCTTCTTGCCGCACGTGGAAGCGGGAAATATTCTGCTGATCGGGGCGACGACGGAGAATCCCTCCGTCGAAGTAATTGCGCCGCTGCTTTCGCGGATGAAGGTGTACGTGATGCGGGGGCTGGCAGAAGAGCAGATCGTGGGGCTCCTGCGACGCGCGATCGAAGACCCCGAGCGTGGGCTGGGCACACAACACGTCGAAGCGAGCGACGAGATCCTTTCGCGCATCGCGGTTCTGGCGAATGGCGACGCGCGGTCAGCCTACAACACGCTGGAAGCGCTCGTTCTCGGCACCCCGCCCGGCACCGACGGCGCGCGAGCGCTGTCAAAGGGGCGGCTTGAGGACGTGCTGCAGAAGAAGTTGCTGCCCTACGACAAGTCCGGCGAGGAACATTTCAATCTGATTTCGGCGCTGCACAAGTCCGTACGCAATTCCGATCCCGATGCAGCGCTCTACTGGCTGGCGCGGATGCTCGAATCGGGTGAGGACCCCCTGTATCTGGCCCGACGGATGGTGCGTATGGCGAGCGAAGACATCGGCCTCGCGAAGCCTGGGGCGCTGGCCGTGACGATCGCGGCGAAAGAAGCGTTTGATTTCATCGGACCGCCGGAGGGCTATCTGGCGCTCGCGCAGGCCGCGGTGTATCTGGCGCTGGCGCCGAAATCGAACGCGCTCTACACGGGCTACGGCGAGGTTCGCGAAGATCTGCATCGAACCATCGCGGAACCGGTTCCCCTGCATCTAAGAAACGCAGTAACCGGTTTGATGGGCCATCTGGGATACGGCAAAGATTACCAATACGCGCACGATGCCAAGGACAAAGTGACCGACATGACGTGCCTGCCGGAAAGCTTGCTCGGGCGCACCTACTACCGGCCGACAGACCAGGGATTTGAGGCGCGCATCCGGCAGCGGATGGAAGAAATTCGGCGGATCAAAACCATACCGACAGCACGGCCGCGGGCAGCGAGGACCACGGAGTGACGGAAACCCAGTCAGACTTCAGAACCAATCCGCGAGAAAACAAAAGAATGCCGTTCGGCGTCGCCTGGATTGCAATGGGCGCGGTGGCCGTGCTGTCCCTGGCGTGTCCGGCGACTCTGTCCGCGCAGGATATGCCCAAGATGGTGATCGACGATGACGTGCAGGCATTTGATATCGCGCCGGACAATTCGATCGTTTACGCGGTTACACACATTAAGGGAGTGAAGAGGCTGGTGATCGAGCGCGACGACCTATTCGTGGCGTCCGGGCCGGGCAAAATTCGAAAACTTCTCGAAGCGAACCAGTTCATGCCCATGCCGCCGCCCGAAGGATTTCGCGTCGATTCGCTGGCGTGGTCGCCCGACGGGCAGAAGATCGCCATGAACATGACGCTGCAGCTACCACCCCCGGGCTGGGATGACAAGAACCGCAAGAAGAAGGGCGATCTCGGCGACGATGAGAACGACAACGAGCCACCTCTGGCGGGAGTGGGTGGCGGGCGCGTACTGGTGTTGCTCGACGCCGACGGACACGAGATCAAGGTCGCCAATTCAAAGACGCGGTTCATCGAAGGTGCCGTCGACGGCACTTGGTTAGCGGACAGAACATCGGTCGTCTACCTGACGGGAGGGCCCCCGTACTCGATCGTGCGCGTGAATCCAGCCGACGGGAGGATTACACAGCTTTTCGCCGGGCACACGTTTCAGACTGTCGTATGGGACGCGAAACACAATCGGGCCTTCGCGATCAGCGACAGCTTGAGCCTGACGGGCAGGCTCTCCATCGTGCAACTTGACCTGCTGCAGGAACGCATCAGCGTCGTTTCCGACATCCAGACCTACCAGGGAGGACTGAGCCTCTCGCCCTCCGGCAACAAGATCGGCTATTTCGAGGATGGCGATAATGTCGACGTGGTGGACACCCGGCATCGGGGCGACGTGACCCGCGTGCGCGCTGGATTCGGACGGTTCGGATGGAGCCGCGACGAGCGGAAAATCCTGCTCAAGCGGGGG
The DNA here is from genome assembly GCA_049696975.1 of Candidatus Acidiferrales bacterium. Classification (GTDB taxonomy): domain Bacteria; phylum Acidobacteriota; class Terriglobia; order Acidiferrales; family UBA7541; genus Palsa-295. The sequence goes on from JBAVUW010000049.1 coordinate 52,403, forward strand.
CCTCAGGAAAGGTCGAATATTTTGTTGTGGGTGGGGCTTTACGACGGCACGTTCTCGTCGATCCTGCACGATCTGCAATTTCACGATTTCGAGATTGCTCCCGACGCGGCGACCATCGCGGTTACGATTCCGGGAAAGAGGGTGCTGAAGGTTTACGACTTGCGGTGAGCCCGCATTCGATGTCCGGGGCTCGATCGACGTTCCCTGTCTTTAGTGCAGCCTGAAGCGCTTGATGTGTTCCTTCAAAATACAGGAGTTCATTATTACGAACAGCCCTGCGCTGCGGGCGCGTTCCGCGGCCTGCGGGTGGATCACACCCTCCTGCATCCACACGCCGCGCGCGCCGATGCGAATCGCGGATTCGACGATCTCGGGAACAAACTCCGAGCGGCGGAAGACGTCCACGATATCGACGTGTTCGGGAACATCCTCCAGGCGCGCGTAGGCTTTTTCGCCCAGGACTTCCGTCTCCGTGGGGTTTACGGGAATGACGCGATAGCCCGCCGATTGCAGGTATTCAGCCACGCCATGGCTCGGCCGGTGGCGACGGCTCGAAAGACCCACGACGGCGATGGTCTTGCTGGTCTTCAGGATCTCGCTGGCAGGATCGCCGGCCACGGGCGCCGGCGGACGACTCGAGCTGGGATCGGCATTCTCTGACGGCTTGTTCATCTCGGTCCTTTAGTGAAGCGTTCTGGTTTCCGCGCGCTAAGACGCCCCGGTGCGAGCGCACGCCAACGAAGGGCGCGCAGCCGCCCAGGATTCAATATCTCCCTTGAAGACCTGCTTTGAGCAACGCCCCCTGAGATGCATGGATGATACCGGAAATCCGCGCAAAAAAAAGAAATCTACTTGGATGAGTTGTGGGAAACGCGGCGCGGCTTTCGCTCCGCGCGCCGGCGTGCGGGGGCCGGGAAAGCTCTGGCGGGTTTCTTGGGTGAGGGTCCGGCGGAAGTTAGGTCGCGGTCCAGCTCGCGTTTCAGCGCGGACAGCTCGCCGCCGGTGAGCGGGCGGACTTGCCCAGGTGACAATCTGTCGAGCTCGAGGTTTGCAATGCGCGTGCGCCGCAGTTTTTCTACGGGGTGCCCCGTCTGAAAGAGGCGGTTGCGCAGAGCGTCCCGGCGAGCTTCCGACAGCGTCACTTCGTACCACGGCGTGTCCTTGCCTTTCAGCCGCGAGATGCGCGCTCCGGTAGCCCGCGCAAGCGACTCGATTTCCTGGAAGGTCAAAAGAGTCTTGAGCTTCATCTGGTAGGTTTGCGGCAGATGATGCGCTTTGAGCATGCGATTGGCGAGATCCCCATCGCTGGTTAAGAAGACCAGTCCGGTCGAATGATATTCGAGGCGCCCCACGGGGAACACGCGTTCGGCAATCCCGTGCAGCAGATCGCGCAGCGAGGGGCGGCCCTCTGGGTCACTGAGCGTCGAGACAACTTCGGGAGGCTTGTTCAGCAGGTAATAGACTCGGCCCGGTTCGGGCCGCAGAAGCTTTCCGCCGACCTTGATGTGGTCTTTAGCCTCGTCGGCTTTCGTGCCCAGTTCGGTGACCACGCGGCCGTTGACCGTCACCAGACCCGAACGAATCATTTCTTCGGCGCGGCGGCGGGACGCTAGCCCGGCACGCGCGATTATTTTTTGCAGGCGCTCTTCCATGGGAGTGGACCTACAGCATAGCGGAAACGGCGCCGATGGCGAAGAAGGAACGACGGCGCTTCGGCGCTACGGTTGCTGGCAGTGGCACAGCTTCCAGAGGTAGTCGAAGTAGGAACGGGCGCTCGGATCGACGGGAATATCGCCCGAATAGGAGGGCGCTTCTCCTCCGAGATCAATGATGGCCTTGTGTCCATCGAGTTTTCGAAGCGTGAGGACCAAATTCGGTTTGGCCGTGGCGCTGATGTCGTTGGGAACCAGGGAGCCGGCCTCGCAGTGGTATTTCCCGGTGAACAGACTCCCGAACAAGCCGCGAGCACCTAAACCGATACCCAGATCGCCGTGATAGGAAACGCCATCGCCGGTCCAATCGAGCATGCTGGACGTCCCGTTTGATCCTTTGAACCCGATGTGTGTGGGCGGAGACGGCGCAGCAGGCGTCGAGGGGGAGGCCGCGGCCGCCGCGGGCGTCCCTGTGCTCGAGACGCTGGGAATAATTCCGAACTGTTTCGGGTGCGCGGGCACGTCAACTGAGCCGATCGCGCCGGACGGAACGTCGAGAACCGCGAACCGCAGTCGGTAATCCTCGGGCTTCGCCTGATAATCGAAAATGTCGCGAATCCCCGATGTCTGCCAGCCCTGAAACACGGCCTCAGAGACCGGCCCCGAAAGGTCCCGCGGGTGGAACTGGAAAGAAGCGTCCTTGCGATCGAATTCGCAGACTGCCATCTGCAGATTCAGCTGACGAGTCACCCCCGCGGGCGGCAAGCTCAGCGCGCTCGGCGAAATCGTCAGCAGGTACCGCGCGATCGGATCGGCCGTGCCGCGCGGCGGAGCCAGTGTCTCGGCACTCATGGAGATCGACGTGGAGGGCAAGGGGTCCATGCAGGCCTGCTGTAAGAGTTTCGCGGGAGGCTGCTGAGCACCCGCGCCCGGCTCGGTGGCGACATATCCGGAGCGATAGCGCAGCTTTGCGCCCTTCGCCGTGGTTTTGACCGAAATCTTGTGGAAGCGGCCGTCCCACTTGACGTTTTCCGGATAGTAGCCAAGCTCGTAGTACACCGAGCTATCGTCCAAGGCTGCCTGCACGCAGCCGGAAAGATCGTTGTTGTTGGTGCACACCTTGCCGCCGCTCGCGTCGGCGATCAATGCCATGGTGGCCTGCGTGTCGAGGCGCGTATTGTTCTCGCGGTTCATGGTGCCGGCCAGGCTCGCACCCGGATTGTTGCGATTGATGTGCGGCGTCGATGCGCTCGAGTAGAGCGAGTTTGCTTCCAGGCCGCGTGCGTCCACGGGATAGACCGCGATGCGCGCGTCCGTGAGCGCTTCCGACGCCCGGCGAATTCGATCGGAATAATCGGCTGTTCCCATGAACGAATCCGAGCCGAAATCCGCGTTGGGCGCGATCCAGTTTGGAAAGGATTCGGAGAACCACAGCAGATTCTTCCGACCGGGATAGCCGCCCAGGAATCTCGCGATGGCGATCATCGCGTCGGTCGTTTCGTCAACGCGCACAGCCATCTGTTGCTCATAGGCCATTTTCTCGAAATCCTCGAGCACCTGGTTGGCGGCCGTCTCGGTATCGTTGTTCTGATCAAGAAACACGTTGGACGCGCTGTTGGCGTCATCCTGCGGATTGTCCGCGATGTCGGGCGAGCGCAGCGTGTGGTCTACGGCGGTGCGCAGCAGCGCGGGATCGGTCGTGAAATTCTGCAGTACATGCAGCTGATGGCCCAGCGTGAAGACGGCGACGGGGGTAGCGGGCGGCAGCGTCTTCAGCAGCATCAACATGTGGCGATGAACTTCGGATTGGTTCTGGATCTGCGTGTTCAAAGCGTCCATCAGCATCACGGTGGGCGGGACGCGCATCTTGTCAGGCAGAAGATTCGTGTACAGGTAGGGTGCGCCCGCAGGCGCGGCTACCAGGCCCGCCGGATACGCTGGCGCCGGGTGGCCGGAAGCGTCCATGAACTGAAACTGCGAAATTTTCTGCGGGCCGCTGTGCTCTTCCGAGATCTGAAAATCGCCGGCTTTCAGCCCGCGGATCGCGTTTCCGTGCGAGTCGGTGACCACCACGTCCACGGCGATCAGACGCGTGTTCGTCTTCAGCGGAGCGCTCGGTGGCGTCGCTTGCGGCGCATGTGTGCTAGGGAGCGAACTTTGCGGCGGTGGCGGCAATCCTCCTGCCGTCGCTGGAGCCCCCGCGGGAGGATTTGACTGCGGGCCCGGAGGGGCCTGCGCGGACAGGGCGGCAGCGAGGCCGGCCGTGACCGCCAGTATCGGCAGGATGCGCATAGAAAGCTCGCTACGGATTCTCGGTGCTGCCGGCCACTGCCTTGCGCGTTTGCCCGGGTGATTCGCGCGATTCTTCCGGTGCGTTGTTCACCGCTCCGCCCGGATCTTCCCCGAGTTCGGCGAGGTCATCGGTCTCGCCCGAGGCTCGAATCTGAGCGGCTTCGGCCGATTCATGAGACGCAGGAGCGCCTTCCTGCGTGGCATCGGAGGCAATGCCCGAGTCGGAACCCAGGGCGGCCTGCGCCAGCTGCTCGAATTCCTTGAGGCTCGGCAGCTCGTCCAGATCGGAGAGGCCGAAGCGGATCATGAACTGTTTCGAAGTCCTATAGAGGATCGGGCGCCCGATCACTTCCTTGCGCCCGGCGGTGGTGATGAGCCGCTTTTCCAGCAGCGTCTTGATGACGCCGCCGACATGTACGCCACGGATTTCGTTGATCTCCGGTACGGTGACGGGCTGCTTATACGCGATCACGGCGAGAGTTTCCAGCGCCGGCATGGTGAGCCGGAGCGGCGGTTGAAGACTTTTGATGAATTTGCGGACCGCGTCGTGGTGCTGCGGCTTGGTGTAAAACTTCCAGCCGCCGGCCACTTTGCGGACTTCGATGCCACGCTCATCAGTCTGGGAGGAGGCCGCAAGCAAATCGAGTGCTGCGCGCGCCACAGGCTTTTCGACCCCGAGGGCGTTGGCGATCTGTTCGAGCGTGGCAGGCTCATCGGCGGCGTAAATGATCGCCTCGACCGCGGCTTTAATGGCTTCTGCCGGGGAGGGTCTGATTTCCTCCACCAGTGCGGCTTGGATTTCGTCTGGCGTGTTGGTCACAGGTACTGCTCCTCGATTTTAGACATCGCGTCGGGACCGGAGAATACGGCGTCGAACATTTTGTGTTTGCGCAGGCCGATGTCGGAGAAAAGCTCGGTCTGCACCAGAATTACCGCCTGCATGCGAACCATTTCGAGTACAGCCAGCAGCGCGACGATCATGGCGTTGCGCGTGGTGCAGATCTCGAAGAACTCGGTGAGCGAAATCGGATCCTCGGTGGCCGAGAGCTTCTGCCGCAGGCGGTCCATCATCTGCGCGATCGTGACGGTCTCATGGTGCAGTTCGAACTTCGTGACGTTCTTGCGGCGCTCGAGAATTTCGTGGAACGTTTTTACCAGATCAACGAGCGAGACGACCATCTCGCCTTCGATGGCGTCGCCGGTATAGAGGGCGCGATCCGGTTTCGACCAGACATGCGCCTCCACCTGCTGCTTTTCATAAAGCAGCTGCGCGGCATTCTTGAATTTTTCGTGCTCGAGCAGGCGGTGGACCAGTTCGTCGCGCGGATCCTCCACCGCATCGGGCCCCGCGAGCGGATCGGCCGGCAATAACATCTTCGATTTGATATGGATCAGCGTCGCGGCCATGTAAATGAAGTCGGCCGAGACGTCGATATCCAGCTTTTCGAGCTGGTGGAGATAGTCCAGGTACTGTTCGGTGATCCTGGAGATGGCGATATCGTGAATGTCCATCTCCTGCTTGCGGATCAGATCGAGCAGGAGATCAAGCGGGCCCTCGTAAACCGGTAGATTGATGCGATAGGGCGACGGGGATGCCATTCGTTACTCTGACCCCAATGTAACCACCAAAACCCTCCGCCGCAAGCCCGGTCTACGACGGATTGACCGGCTTGCGCGCCTCGTCCCACTGGAAAATCGCGTCGCGCACACGTTTCATCGTGCGGCGCGCGGCGCCGTGGGCCTTCTTGCCGCCGGCGTCGAGGATATCCCAAACCCGCCCCGGTTGGGCCTCGAATTCCGCGCGGCGTGCCTGCACCGGCTCGATCCAGGTGATCAGGTTTTCGGCCATGAGCTTCTTGCAGTCGACGCAGCCGATGGCCGCGGTGCGGCATTCCGCGTCGATTCGCGAGACCAGATCCCGGCCGGAGAACAACTTGTGCCAGGCGAACACCGGACATACTTCCGGCCGGCCGGGATCGGTGCGCTTGACACGCTGCGGGTCGGTGAGCATGTTGCGGACCTTGGCCCGCAGCTCGTCGGGCGGGTCGCTCAGCCAAATCGCATTGCCGTAGCTTTTGGACATGCGGCGACCATCGAGGCCCGGCAGGCGCGGCGTCTGCGTGAGCAAGTGCCCGGGCTCGGCGAGGATTTCGGCAGTCTTGATTTTGGCGTTGGCAAGAACCGACTGGCGGAGCTCAATCGGCGAGCTGTGAATTTTGCGGAGAAGCTGCTCCCATTCGATCAGGCCATCCTGGGCAGCCGCATCGGTTTTCGACGCGAAAGCGTCCCGCAGCTCCTTCATCTGCTTTTCGCTTGGCTGCTTCTGGATCTTAAAGAATGCAGTATTGAAGCGCCGGACAACTTCGCGGGTCAGCTCCACATGGGGAACCTGGTCTTCGCCCACCGGCACGAGCAGCTCGACGCGGGGCTCTCCGTACATTACGATGTCCGCGGCTTGCAGAAGCGGGTATCCGAGAAAACCGTAGGTGCCGAGATCGCGCTCCTTGAGGTTTTCGATCTGCTCCTTGTAGGTGGGCACGCGCTCGAGCCACGACAGCGGCGTGATCATGGAGAGCAGCAGGTGCAGCTCAGCGTGCTCCAGAATCTGCGATTGAATGAAGAGCGTCGACTTTTCCGGATCGAGGCCGACCGAAAGCCAGTCGATGGCCACCTGGAGAGTGTTTTCGGCGACCGACGAGGTGTCCTCATAATGCGTCGTCAGCGCGTGCCAGTCCGCGACGAAGAAAAAACAGTCGTATTCTTCCTGAAGTTTCAGCCAATTCTGGAGAGCGCCGAAAAAATGGCCCAGGTGGAGACGCCCAGTCGGCCGCATGCCGCTCAGAACTCGTTTGCGCTTCGCCACTCTAAGGTAGATTCCTCCGAAAGGTACACCGGCATCGGTCCGGCTCTTCGGTTGCAGCGCTTCCCTACTGCTTGGGCTTGATCGAAAGCAATTCCACTTCGAAAATCAGTGTCTGGTTGGGGCCAATCGCGCCGCCGGCTCCGCGCGATCCATATGCGAGTTCGGACGGAACGTACAACTCCCACTTCGACCCGACGGACATCAGCTGCAACGCTTCGGTCCAACCCGGAATCACGCCGCCCACGGGAAATTCGGCCGGCTTGCCACGTTTGTAGGAGCTGTCGAATTCCGTTCCGTTGATGAAAGTGCCCTTGTAATTGCACACGACCGTGTCGGCGTTGGTAGGCTTCGCTCCGGTGCCGGCAGTGATAATCTTGTACTGCAGTCCGCTGGCAGTTGTCACCACGCCGTCCTTCGCCTTGTTCGCCGCGAGAAACGCTCCGCCTTCCTTCATGTTCGCCTCCGATACCTTGGCTGCCGCCTCGTCTCTCACCACTTTCAGCGACGCATTCATCTCGTCTTCCGTCAGCACCGGCTTGGTCCCGGCTTCGGCGTCCTTAATTCCCTTGAACAGGCTCGGGAGATCGAGCTGAATGGGCTGCTGCTTGATGCTTGTGCCGATGTTGATTCCCAACGCGTAGCTGGCCTTCTGGAGGTCGGTCTGGAGCCCCGCCGTGACCGGGGGCTTGGCGCCGGTCGACGATCTTGCTGCCGGAGTCGTCGATTTCGTCGCCGGGGTTTTCGCGGCCGGCGGGGGGGACGCAGGAGTCTGCGCGCCAGCCGAAGATGTTTGCGCCTGCGTACAGCCGAGCGCCATCAACCCAACGGCCACGATTCCGATTGCTCTCGCGAATATTTTTCTCATGGAAGCATTGTCACACTGGTTTGAGGGTTCCGCAAAGAAGCAATTCACCTGAATTTTCCGACGATTACAGCTTGAGCAGTTCGCGCAACCGCTTGGTTTGCGCGCGCGAGACGGGGATTTCACTGGCGCGCTTGTCGTCCATTTTCAGCATGTAGCTTGATTTGAACCACGGCACGACTTCCTTGATGTGGTTGATGTTGATCAGGTAGGAGCGGTGCGGCCGCCAGAAGACGCCGGGATCGAGCATTTCCGCTAGCTCGTCCACGGTACGGTAATTCGATTCGCCCTCGGCGTCGCGCGCGTAGATCGTGATCGCTCCGTCCTGAATCGACGCGTAGATCATATCGTCCGCGTCGATCAGGATCATGCGCTGCTGCGATTTCACCAGCAGCTTCACCGGTTGCGCAGCGCGCTGGCGCGGGCCCTCGGCGGCGCCCAGCTGGCTTACCAGCGTTTCCAGTCGCTGCACGGGAGACGTATGCGCATCGACCATTTTCTTGGCGCGTTCGACGGCCTTTGCCACGCGGGCTTTGTCGAAAGGCTTTAAGACGTAGTCGACCGCGCTGACTTCAAACGCCTGGAGCGCGTAGTGGTCATAGGCAGTGGCGAAAACGATTTGCGGCATGCGCAGCTTGCGCTCAACAAGCTTCTTGATCACGCCAAAGCCGTCCAGGCCCGGCATCTGAACATCCAGGAAGACGAGGTCCGGGTCGTGTTCCTTCACCAGCGCCACGGCCTCAAGACCGTTTTTCCCCTGTGCGACCACGTTCACATCGGGAAAGGCCTTGAGCAGGAATGCCAGCTCGTCGCGCGCCGGCCTTTCGTCATCCACGATGATCGTATTGATTGACACGGGTTGACCTCCTCGAAGTATAGCAAAAGCGCGGCGCCCAGCCCGCTGTGCGGTAGAATCATGCGGCGGTTTCCTCGAGCCGGCAGCTTGCCGGCAATTTGCCGAGGCGCTACCTCGAATCAGCTTTGCAGCAAGGCTGCCGGTGCCGGTCGGTCAGGAGCAGGCGTGAAGAATCGAAGTAACCGCAAAGCCAAGAAAGCGCGAGTCGTCAGCAGCGAGACTCTGTTCAAAGGCCGCGTCTTCACACTGAAGCGCGACCGCGTCGCCGAGCCCGGCGGCGTCGTGACCACCCGGGAAATTATTGCGCATCCCGGCTCGGTGGTCGTGCTGCCCGTACTTGCCGACGGACGCATCGTCCTGATCCGCCAATATCGCCACGCCGCGGGCCAGTATCTCTGGGAGCTGGTCGCCGGTCACAAAGAACCGCGCGAGACCGCGATCGCCGGCGCGCATCGCGAGCTGCTCGAAGAAACCGGCTACACGGCCAAGCGCATCCGCAAACTCCTGGAGATCTTCCCTTCTCCTGGCCTGCTCGGTGAGCGCATGGACATATTTCTGGCCCAGGGCCTGATGAAAGGCAAAGCCCAACCCGAGGACGACGAACACATCACGCAGAAGATCGTGTCGTTGCGGGAAGCGGAAGCCTGGATTCGGTCCGGGAAGATTCGCGACTCCAAATCCGTGGCTGGTATTTTGTTCTACTCGCGGTACCTGGCTTAACGACGGTCGGGCCAATTTTCGATTCGGAGATGTCGTCATGGAAAACAGGGAAGTCGCCAGAATCCTGCGCGAGACGGCGCAGCTGCTTGAAATCGACGGCGCCATTATCGGACGCTACCGCAGCTACGAGAAAGTGGCCGAGCTGCTCTACAGCATTCCCGACCGCATCGAGGATATCGCCCAGGACCCTAAAAAACTGAAGGAGCTGCCAGGCGTGGGCGACAGCATGGCGCTGCACATCCGCGAAATCCTGGACACCGGCGATTACACTCTGCGCCAGAAGCTGCTGAAAAAATATCCCACTTCCCTGCTGGACCTGCTCCAGCTGCAATCGCTCGGCCCGAAAAAGGTCGCGTTTCTCTGGAGCCATTTCAAGGTTGGAACGGTCGAGGGCGTCGAAAAGCTTGCGCAAGAGGGCAAACTGCGCGACCTTCCGGGCTTCGGCGAAAAGAGCGAGCAGAACATTCTGAAAGCCGCCGGGCAATTCAAGAATCTCTCCGGCTCGGGACGCGTTCGGCTCAACGTCGCCGACGACGAAGCGCAAAAGCTGATCGTCTATATTGCAGGGGCGGGGGACGCCGTTGAATCCGTCACCCCTGCCGGCTCGCTTCGCCGCGGACGCGAAACGGTCGGTGATTTGGACCTGCTGGTCACCATGCGCCCCGGGCGCGACAAGCAGAAAGACGTCGACGCCGTAGCCGCGCACATCCTGAAATATCCCGGCATCGACCAAGAACTCGCGCACGGCGAAAATAAAGTCAGCTTCATTCTCGGCGGAGGCCTGCAGGTGGATGTCCGGCTGCTCGAAAAGAAAAGCTTTGGCGCGGCACTGATGTATTTCACCGGATCGAAAGCGCACAACGTCGCGCTGCGCGGCCGCGCCAACGACATGGGCTGGACGCTGAATGAATACGCACTCACGACTCTGAAGGGCGGCAAAGTCGTCGCCGGTAAAACCGAACAGGAAATCTATTCGAAGCTGAAGCTCGCATATATCGAGCCGGAATTGCGTGAAATGACTGGTGAAATGGAAGCCGCGGAAAACGCCAAGCTCCCCAAGCTCGTCGAGCTGGGCGACATTCGCGGCGACGCGCAGATGCACACCACGGCGTCGGACGGCCGCAACTCCATCGAGGAAATGGGCCACGCCGCCCGCGAGCTCGGCTATGACTACATCGTGCTCACCGATCATTCAAAAGCCGTAACGGTCGCCAACGGCCTCGATGAAAAACGCACCCTGGAGCAAATCAAGAAAATCCGCGCAGCGAAAGTGCCCGGCATCAAGCTCCTGGCAGGCAGCGAAGTCGATATCAGGAAAGACGGCTCGCTCGATCTGGAAGACGATGTCTTGGCCGAACTCGACGTGGTCGTCTGCTCCATCCACTCCTACATGAACCTCGACCGCAAGGAAATGACCGAGCGTTATCTGAAGGCGGTCGAAAATCCGTATACCCAGATCATCGCGCACCCGACGGGCCGGCTCGTGCTGCGGCGCGAAGCGTTCGAATTCGATATGGAAGCGGTGCTCGATGCCTGCGCAAAATACGGCGTGGTGATGGAGTGCAACGCCTACCCCGACCGCCTCGACCTCTGCGACGTGTACCTGCGGCTCGCCAAACAGCGCGGCGTGAAAATCGTGATCTCCACGGATTCGCACACCACGGGCAATTTGAAATACATGAAATATGGAGTGATCACAGCCCGCCGGGGCTGGATCGAGAAAACAGACGTGATCAACACCTTGCCGTTCGCTGATTTTCTGGCCGCGCTGCGCCCGAAGCCCCAGGCCGCCAGGAAATCCGCAGCAAAACGGAAGTCAGCCTAGCGGTGGGCGGGCCCTCTGGCCCGCGCTGGCAATGCCAGGCCTAGGAATTCGTCGGGATCGTCGGCGGCGACAAAAATTCGACCGAAAACATCCTTGCAAACCGTGAAGCCACCGCCATACCCGAGCGCGCACCAGGCCTGCGCGGGATCATCAGGATTCGGTGCAACCTACTCAACCCGCCCCTGACTGCTAGGGACGACCATTTGGTCGTCTTTCTCGATTTCCGCGCCCGCCTCCTGCCGAAGGACGAGCATGTCACCCGCTGGCTAGACCGAATACGAGACGCTGCCGTCGTCAACCACCCCCGCAGGCTTGGCCTTGGTCATCACTGAAGGCGATTTCGCCCCGCGGCGCATGGCTACCACTCCGGTGCGCACCACCTCGAGCAACCCGAACGGATGCAGCAGCTCGAGCAGCCGGTCGACTTTTTCCTCGCCGCCCGTCATCTCGACGGTAATCGAATCCGCGGCGATATCGAGCACGCGCGCCTTGAAGACGGTTGCCAGCTCGAGCACCTGCCCGCGCGTTTCCTGCGTCGCGGCCACCTTCACCAGCGCCAAATCTCGCAGCAGCGCCGGCTGATGCGTCACGTCGTCCACCAGCAGTACGTTGACGAGTTTGTAAACGTTGGCCACGATACGCCGCGCCTGATCCTCATCCGCATCGGTGACGATGGTCATCCGCGAAACCTCGGGACGTTCCGTGCGCCCCACGGTCAGCGAATCGATATTGAACGCGCGGCGGCGAAACAGCGAGACCACGCGCGATAGAACTCCCGGCTTGTTTTCGACGTAAACGACGATTGTATGCAGCATGGCGGGCCTATTCGTCCTCAGCCGTTTCGACCAGCGGATTCTTCGGGCGGCGAATCATTTCGTTCAGCGCTGCGCCCGCCGCCACCATGGGATACACGGTGTCTTCCTGCTCTACCTTGAAATCGACCAGAACCGCGCCTTCATGCGCGTGTGCCGCGCGTACCGTCGGCACCACGTCCGCACGCTTCTGAACCACGACGCTGCGAATACCGTACGCCTCGCCGAGCTTCGCGAAATCCGGATTCAGCAGCGGAGTAGCTTCGTAGTTGCGGTCATAGAAAAATTCCTGCCACTGCCGGACCATGCCGAGATAGCCGTTGTTGATGATCGCGATGTTCACTTTCAGGTTTTCCTGCTGGATCGTCGCAAGCTCGGCCATGGTCATCTGGAATCCGCCATCGCCGACCACCACCCACACGTCCGCATCCGGCCGCGCGACTTTCGCTCCGATCGCCGCCGGCAAAGCAAAGCCCATCGTTCCCAGCCCCCCGGATGTGATCAGCGACCGCGATCGCTCGTGCTTGTAATACTGCGCCTCCCACATCTGGTGCTGGCCAACATCGGTGACGATGATCGTGTCGCGCTCGCGCGTTTCGTGCCACAAATCGTTGATGACGTGCGCGGCGTAGAGATGGCCGTTGTCCGGCAGATTCTGGATGTCCCGGACCGCCGTATCGCCCTTGAGGGTGCGGATATTCTCAATCCAGTCCGTGTGATTGCCCGGCTCGACGCGCGGCAGCAGTTCGAGCAAAATCTTGCGCAGATCGCCGACCAGCGCCACGTCGACCTTCACGTTCTTGTTGATCTCGGCCGGATCGATGTCGATGTGAATTTTCTTCGCATTCGGCGCGTAGGTCTTCAGCGTGCCCGTGACGCGATCGTCAAAGCGCATGCCGAACGCCAGCAACAAATCAGATTCCTGAATCGTCTTGTTCACCCACGCCTCGCCGTGCATGCCCATCATTCCAAGGTTCAAGAAATGAGACGCAGGCAGAGTCCCGAGCCCCAGCAGCGTCAGCGCCACCGGAATGCACGTCCGCTCGGCAAAGGCCTTCACTTCCGCTTCCGCGCCGGAAACCAGAATGCCGTGGCCAGCCAGAATCAGAGGCCGCTTCGCATTGCGGATCAGCGCCAGCGCCCTCTCATACTCCTCATTCGCAGGAGAAAGATCGGGACGATAGCCGCGCATCTTCGGCGCGGCGCCTTCCCAATCCAGCTCGCAGAGGCTCTGCTGCGCGTCCTTCGTAATGTCGATCAACACCGGTCCCGGTCGGCCCGACTTCGCCACATACATCGCCTCTCGCACGGCGTGGGCGATTTCATCGGCGCGGGTCACCAGATAATTGTGTTTCGTGATCGGCAGCGTCACGCCGGTTATATCGGTCTCCTGAAAGGCATCCGAGCCAAGCAGCTTGCTGCCCACCTGGCCGGTGATGCACACGATCGGCGAAGAATCCATCATCGCCGTCGCGATCCCGGTGACCATGTTCGTAGCCCCGGGACCCGATGTCGCCACCGCGACCCCCACTTCGCCGGTCGCGCGCGCGTAGCCGTCGGCCATGTGCGTCGCGCCCTGCTCGTGCCGCACCAGAATGTGGCGGATCGAGCTGTGTCGCAACGCATCATAGGCGGGCAGAATCGCGCCGCCCGGATACCCGAATACCGTCTTCACACCCTCGCGTTCCAAACACTCCCAAAGAATTCGCGCGCCGGTCATCGGCTCGTTCGCCGCCGCGGATTTCCGGGCCGGTTTGCTGCTTGTTTTCGGGCTCGCCTTGCTGCCGCTCATCGTCGTCTCCCCCAGTTCCTTTGCAATTCCGGTTGAATGGTGTCCTAAAACAATAAAACCCACCTTGCCAGCGTCTCTGGCGGGTGGGTTTCGTGAGCTTTTGGGTTCGTGTTACTCAGCTCAGCGCTGCCCTCCTGGCAGAGACGCGCACACGAGTCCTACCACTACAAGTACGGCGCTCAGTTTCCCGATTCGCGTGACGTTGCTCATGTGTGCGTGGCGCTGAGTGTAGCCCTTCCGGATCCACTAACGCAGCTACGTTAACCCGCGCCCTCCCTTGTGTCAAGAAAGTCTTAGGCCGGTGATTCGCCCCGCAAACAGGCGCGCCCAAACCGCAGAATCACGCTTCGATTCCCTAGTGCGCCGGTGGAACGCCGTAGTACCCTCGTCCTATTCTCGCCCGCGGATCCGCACCGTACATTGAGATTCGAACATGAGCACTGCACGCAGAACGGGCCTCGCGGAAGTTTCCTGGCCGCCCTTCAAGCCGGCCACCGGGCACGCGAAGCCGGCGAAAAAAGACCCCGCCGATGCGCGCACCCGCAAGCGGCTCAAGGTCTGTTTGCCGGTGCACGTCCGCCCCTTCGACGCTCGCTACATGGAAATTGAGGATGTCGGCCGGGTGGTCGATTTCACCCGCGACGGTCTCTATTTCACGACCGCAATGCCGCACTACTTCCTGGGAATGCGCCTCATCGTCACCTTCCCCTTCGGCGAAAAGGTCTCCGCCCACCGAAAATTTCTGGCCACAGTCGTACGCCTGGAGCATCTCGACAACGATAACCGGGGAGTTGCCGTCCGCTTTCTCCTCTAGGTCCATCCACCAGGGCACATGCCCGGTCGGCAGGGTTCGCTCGATCAAGCCATCCGGCTCTCGCTCCGCGCTGGTCGCGCGTTCGATTGATTCCCTTTTAGGCAAGCAGTCACCCGATAGCGCTTGTCACCCCACATCCGGCCCGGCGACAATGGACTCAAGCGCGGGGGGCTGCCCGCTGTTTGCAACTGATCTCACCGGGACGACGGGAAGGCAGGGCGTCAGACTATGTACGACGGTAAACCACGCAAGTCCGTGAGCAAGTCTGCGACGGGCGAAGCGGAACGTCGCGGGAACGACCGGCACGCGATCACGGCGTCGGCGGAAGTCATCGAGCTCGGTTCCGGCGCAAGATTCTCCACTCGAACCACCGACCTCGGCCCGGGCGGATGTTTCGTCGACACCATGGTTCCCTTTCCGGTCGGCGCCAACGTGCGCGTGAAGGTCCACAAAGGCAAGACCCAGTTTGAAACGGGCGGTTTGGTTGTCTATTCGCAGACCGGATTGGGAATGGGTATCGCGTTTTCCAACATGGAAGACTCCCAGCGCAGCGCCCTGGACGAGTGGCTTGCGGATCTGACTGGAGAAAAGCAGGCAGCTCACCACCACGATTCCGGTTACGCCGCAAGCTCCCCGAGCGAAAATCGCCCCGGCGACAAGACGGCGCTGGTAAGGCTCGTGCGGCTCATGATTACAAAAGGCATCCTGACCGAAGCCGAAGGCGCCTCTGTTCTGATGGATCCTCTACTGTAAATCACCTGCCTACATGAGTATGTAGAACGGGCGGGTCCTAGGACTACCCCCCTCAGCCCGACGTGCATATAGTTCTCACTCCCGGAATTTTTTCCTCGATTCGGTTCATTTTGACAGCATGGTACTACGCGTAAATCCTTTCCATTCAATATGACATCTAAATAACTAGCTGGCAGGCTTCTTGCAACGGCCAGGGCAGGGGGCTTTATGGGTGAACGTCGAAAAGCACGGCGGTACGAGGTCTACCTCCCGCTCCAAGTTTGCTCGTCGCTGCAGCGGCCTGCCGAGTTTCAGACGGCTCAATTGCGCGACATCTCGCGATCCGGCATTTATTTTCATTCCGGCTCGTCTTTTGAGCCGGGCGCCAACATGGAGCTGACGTTCGCCCTGCCGACCGAGCGCGACCGCGGTACGTCGGTTCTGGTTCGCGCCAGCGCCCGTGCCCTGCGCGTGTCGGAAATCAAGGGCGAGCTTACTCCCGTGTACGGCGTTGCCGCCACCATCGACCGTATCGACTTCGTGCGTCCCGTCGTCTCGCACGTCGCCGCCTAAGCCCGGCAGCCCGTCCGGCTGCCGCTCGTGTTTCGCTCCGGGGGTCTTTGAATACTGCAGATCCGCGCCCGCAGCCGACTGCTTCTGTTGCGCTCGAATAGGATGTCTCAAAAATTCTGGACGCGCGATCCACCGGCAAACCGCTAAGATCATGGACGAGATGTCTCCCGACGGCTCTTCGATCATCGCGACCCAGATCGAGGGGGATATCCTCCGCGAACTTTGCGCCGGCCAGATCGAACCCGGCGATTGGCATCGCATCATCCATCGCCTTTCCGCTTATGAATGGAAAGATCCCGAACACGAAGTTGTCTTCGAAGCGTTGCGGGCGATCAGGAGCGACGATCGACCCACCCGCCGCCACGAACTTCCTGCCCAGGTTACCAGGATGGGTTTTCCCGACGTGGATTGGAGCAAGTACCTCGACGCCGATGCACAACCAGGCGCGCCGATCGAGCGGCTGATCGAAGGGCTGGAGTCTGCAGAAAACAGCTAGCCGCCCTCAGTTTTTCTGTGCCAGTTCGAATTCGATCATCCGCACCAGCGTCTCGGTATCGCCGCCCACCAGCGGGCGCCCGTTCAGAAACACGGTGGGCGTACTGTTCACCTCCAGCGCCACACCGTCTGCGTGATTCTCGTTCACAGCCTTCTCCGCATCCGGCGAAGAAAGGCACGCCTTGTAGGTATCGGCGTCCAGGCCGGCATCTTTCGCAAATCCCACAAGCTTGTCCCAAATGTTCTCGGCCGAGAGCACATCCTGATTGTCGAAAATCGCGTCGTGAATCTTCCAGAACGCTGCGGGGTTCTGCTCGTACGCGCACCGCCCCCCGATCGCAGCCGTCTGCGCCCATGGATGAATCGTTGTAAGCGGATAATCCTTGTAAACCACGCGCACCTGCGGATATTGCCCCTCCACCGCCTTCAACGCCTCGTACAACTCGCGGCAGTGCGGGCATTCGAAATCGCTGAACTCCACCAGCATCACCTTCGCGTCCGCCGGCCCCTTCGACGGATTGCCCTCGACGTGCACTTTCGCCCGGTTGGCCGCGAACGGATCGGTGGTCATGTCGTATAGCTCGCCGCGCAGCAGAGTCTTTCCATCCTTGCTCACGAATACTTCCCCTGTCTGCGTCTGCTCGCCCAGCTTCACCGCGATGGGCACGAGGTAAAAATCAGGCGATGCGGAGGCGCTCAGCGGTCCCAGCGTCACCTGGATATCGGGGCCCCAGCCGAAGAAATGCCGCACAAACGCCTCGGAGTTTTTCAGCAGATGAGCCTGCTCGGGCGAAACCGGCGCGGACGCGGCGGCCGGGGCAGCAGCGGTACCGGGTGCGGCGGGCGCCTGCGCCATCGCCGCCATCGTGCACACACACACACCCAGGGTATTGAGAATTGCGGACCTTGCAAACATCGGATGATTCCTCCCGCCAGCCGAGACGCAATAAGTTCGATGACGGTTCAGGATAAAGAAAAAGCCGGAGAAGAGCAAAACGGAAAAGTGCTCTTAGGACGCCGCCAGTTGGTTGGCCAGCCAATCCCCTAGTTCGCGCGTCGAAAGCGAACCACCCAGGTCGGCCGAGGTTTTTCCCTTGCGAATGGCCGCCCGCACCGCTTCCTCGATCCGCCGCGATTCTGCCGGCCACCCGATTGACTCGCACATCATCGCCGCCGCCATCGCCGCACCCATCGGGTTCGCAATTCCCTTCCCGGCAATATCCGGCGCCGAACCGTGAACCGGCTCAAACAGCGATACCTGGCCGGGATGAATGTTTCCAGAAGGGGCGAGCCCCAGTCCTCCGATCAACCCGGCTCCCAGATCGCTCGCGATATCCCCAAACAAATTGGAAGTGACAATGACCTGGAACTGCGAAGGATCGCGCACCATCTGCAGCAGTAGATTGTCGATATACATGTGACTCGAGTCGATATCGGAGTATTCGCGCCGCACTTCGGCGAACACACGCGTCCACAGATTGTGCCCGTAGGTTAGCGCGTTCGATTTGTCGCTCATGCACAGGCGCCGGAATCCGCGTCGCCGCGCAAATTCAAACGCGTAGCGGATGATGCGTTCCACGCCCTTGCGTGTATTCACATCCTCCTGCGTCGCGATCTCGTCCGCGGTTCCCTTCTTGAAAAATCCGCCGACGCCCGCATAGAGACCCTCGGTATTTTCGCGAATCACGTAGAAATCGATTTCTGTTTCCGTGCGATTCTTGAGCGGAGTGAGCTTGGAATCGAATAGCACGCAGGGTCTTACGTTTGCGTACAGATCGAGCTTGAACCGCAGACCTAGCAGAATCTCCGCGGCGTGCCGGTTGTCGGGCACGCGCCTGTCGCCCATGGCACCCAGCAGGATCGCGTCAAAATCGCGCCGGAACAGTTCGACGGCGTCGGCAGGCAGGGTGGTGCCGTCGCGCAGGAATCGGTCGGCACCCCAGTCAAACTCCGTCAGCAGAAGCTCGCGCCCGCCCTTGGCGGCGGCCGCCTTCAGGATTTTCACCGCTTCCGGAGTCACTTCTTGGCCCACGCCGTCGCCCGGGATCACGGCAATGCGTTTTGCGGAGCCTTCGCGCGCGGGCATGACCGTCGCGGAACGTAGCATGCGCCCCAATACCTGTCAACGCGACATGCGACCTGTCACCATGCGGCAAAATCGAGGCAATTGCCATGGACCGGCAGCGTAAGAAACTGGTATATACTCTCGCCGAGCTGGGAGCCCCCGGGGGGAACCCGCTGGGCGGGCTTCAAATCCCAAAATCTTTCCGCGGCGCGATCGTCGTCGCGAACCATTCGAATCGATCACAAATCTGAGGAGGAAGCAGATGAAGAAGTTTTTCGCAATGGCAGCGCTCGCGGCATTGCTGGCAATTCCGTCCCACGCGGCGACCAGCACGTGGAATCTCGATCCGTTTCACTCCAACGCGCAGTTCACCGTCCGGCACCTAGGCATCTCCAACGTGCAGGGCGAATTCACAAAGATTTCCGGCACGGTGATGATTGACGATTCCGACATCACCAAGTCGACGGTCGATGTGACGATCGACGCAACCTCGATCGACACGCGCGTCTCACGCCGCGACGACGATCTGAAGAGCGATGGCTTCTTAAACGTCGCCCAGTTCCCGACGATCACCTTTAAATCGACGAAGATCGAGAAGGCCAGCGGCGGCAAGCTGAAGGTCACCGGCGATCTCACCATTAAGGGCGTCACGAAATCCGTGGTCCTCGACGTCAGCGGCCCTACGGCGCCGATCACCGCGATGGGCGGCCAGCGCCGCGGAATGTCCGCGACGACCGCGATCAACCGCACTGATTTCGGCGTCAGCAAGGATCCGGCGCCGATGGTTGGCAACGACATCGCGATCCAGATCGACTGCGAGATGACGGCAGCCAAATAACTTTTCGCGCCTGAAACCGAGCTGAACTTCCAGAGGCGGCGCCGAAATCGGCGCCGCCTTTTTGTTGTGGTCAGATGGCCGCACTCCGACGCCGGAAGCGTCGGTTTGTCTGCGTCACTTGCACTTCACGCGGCAGACGGTGGCACGCTCGATTTCTGCGCGCGCTCCCGCGCCGAGGCACGTTCTGTCAGATAGACCCCCAGCAGCACCAACACCCCGCTCACCAACAACATTGTCGTCGGCCGCTCGGCCAATACCGGAATCGAAAGCAGCACCACGACCACGGGCTGAAAATAGTTCACCACCACCACCCGCGACGCCTCCATATGCCGCAGCAACCAGTAAAACAGCAGATACCCGCCGACGGAACTAAACAGCGCCATGTAAAGCAATCCGGCCCAGCCCGGCAGACCCACCCCAGCCCAGTGCAAGCGGCTTCCCTGGCGCAGAGCGACCGGAAGCCACACGATCGCTCCGACCGTTGCGCTGAAGGCGTTGATGGAAATCGTGTCGTAGGTTCCCGCCACGCGTTTCGCGAGCACCGTGTAAATCGAGTATCCCAGCGTGCCGGCCAGCGAAATCAGGTCGCCGAACAGAAGCGGCGAGTGCAGCGGCGAGCCGCTGTCCGTCTCGAGCACGATGACACCGCAAAACGAAATGAGCATTCCGAACACTTTCCCCGGCGTGAGCGTCTCGAGCCCCATCGCCCGCGCCATCGCGAGAATCAGGATCGGCCCCAGCGCCACGATGATCACGGAGTGCTCGGATGTGGTAAGGGAGAGTCCGGTCACGAATCCACCCTGGTTGATCGCGTAGCCGAAAAACCCCAGATAGGCGAAGGTCCAAAGATCGCGCCGGTCGAGCGGGGTGCGATTTCTCCGGCTGAAATAGAGCGACAGAAGGACCATGGCTGAAATCTGAAGGCGAAATGAGGCAAGCGTGAGCGCGTTGAAATGCGTCAGCGTGATCTTGCCGACGATGTAGTTGACCGACCACGCGAACAGGACGGCAAGCAGCGCGAGCACCAGCAATGACGTGCTCGGGCGCGATCCGAGGGCGGACTTTGAAGACGACCCGGCGTCGCTCACGACCTAGTCGAGCACCTCGCGCCGCTGGGTGACCGATTCGATGCGTTCGACGCGCGGCACGTAGCCGATGCCCGGACCGGACGGTACACGAATCGTGCCTTGTGGGGTCACTTCGACCTCCGGCTCGATGATGTCCTCGGCCCAGTAGCGGCGGCTGGCCGACACGTCGCCCGGCAGTGAAAAATTCGGGAGAGACGACATGGCGATATTGTGCGCGCGCCCGATGCCGGATTCGAGCATGCCGCCGCACCAGACCGGAATCGAGCTCTCCTGGCAGAGGTCGTGAATCCGCCGTGCAGAGGTGTGGCCCCCGACGCGACCGAGTTTGATATTGATGATCTTGCAGGCGCCGGTTTCGATCGCCGCCCGGCCGTTCTCCACGTCGTGGATGCACTCGTCGAGGCAGACGGGGGTCTGCAGCTGGCGTTGAAGCTTCGCGTGCGAGTAAATGTCGTCCCAGCCGAGCGGCTGCTCGATCATGATCAAGTAGAAATCATCGAGCGCTTTCAACAGCGGCGCGTCTTCTAGGCGATACGCGGAATTTGCGTCGACCATCAAGCGAATCTGCGGGAAACGCTGGCGCAGCGCGCGAACCGGCTCAATGTCCTGACCCGGCTTGATTTTGATCTTGATGCGCTGGTAGCCGGCGGCCAGGGCTTCTTCCACTTTGCCGATCAGCCCGGCCTGCGTCGGCTGGATTCCAATCGAGACTCCGCAGGGAATTTCCGCGCGGGTCCCGCCGAGCAGTTTTGCGAGCGGCAGATTTTTCTGTTTCGCTTCCGCATCCCATAGAGCGATTTCGAGAGCGGCCTTGGCCATATTGTGCCCGCGCACCGGCGCGAGCAGATCCCATACTTCCACCGCCGACGCGATTTCCCTGCCCTTCACCAGCGGCCAGAGATAGTCGCGCAGGATCAGCCACGCGGTTTCGACCGTTTCGTAGCAATAGTAGGGATTCTCGCCTGCCGTCGATTCGCCCCATGCCGCGACGCCGTCCACATCCGCTTCCAGAAGCAGGATGCGGCGCAGCTCGGAGGTGCCGAAGCTGGTTTGAAATGGTGAGAGAAGCTTCAGGTGAATTTCGCGGAGCGTGATTTTGCGGATGCGCATGTTCGGTCCCTAGCTTTCCGTAGAAACTGGAGAGCGATTCAGTCCCACGACGGCGGCCGCCGGCTCGAGAAGATAGTCCGTACCGCGGTCGCGCCCCTCAACGCCGGTGGCGGCGTAGTCTTTCGCGAACCACTTCTGAAATTGTTCGCGTGCTTCAGCCTGCATGCGCACAGCGGCGCCGCGGTCGGCTTCGCGAAGCGTTGCGAATTGTGCGGGAATCTCGACTCGCTCGGCCGTCGCGCTCACCGGAGCGCGACCGCCCGCGAGCACGGCCTTCACGCGGTCCGAATCGAGCCACCATTCTGCAACGAGCCGGTCGGTCGGCAGTCCTGCGTGCAGCGGGCTATCGGTGACGCCGTAACAATTCGGAAGGAGGCGGCGGACGATCACGCCGAGGCGCATGAGATTGAAGTAGCCGTTCTTCAGATCGAGCGGGTCGAAGGTCCACTCGATCAGGTCGATGCCTCCTCGCAGGGCCTCTTCGCGCTGGAAAAGTTTCAGGCGCCGGCCTACCCCGCGATCGCGGAATTGGGGCAGGACTCCCGCGACGTGGGAATGCAGAAACAACTTCCCGCCGCGCAAAGCCGTAAACGCCTGCGTGAAGCCGATCATCTGGCCGTCGTGAAACGCGCCGAGGACGTGTCCTCCGGTGTGGTGCGCGACCACGAAGATGGGCACGGGAACGGAGATTGATTCGCCCCAAACCGCGTGCTGGATGCGCACACATTCCGCGAAATCGGCGACGGAACTGCACTGCCGGTATTCGATTTCCAAACTGGCCGGGTGCTGGATCATCGGAAGCGAGTGCCAGTATAAGGGAGAATGTACGCACCGCGGCACCCCCTTACATCGTGGTATCTGTGTGTCACTTCGAGGGTGCCCGATTTGTTTGATTTCTTGGGCTTGGGGACGGAGAAAGGCACCGGTGTTTCACCCTCCTGCCCGCGTGATTTTCGCTCGGCGACAATGTGTGGGTTTTGTCGCGGGCCGGGGCGCGATTCACCGGCTGCGCTTGGCTTTCTCCCAGAGTTCTTCCATACGGCCGCGGGGCAAGTCGGCGAAGGACTTGCCTTCCTTTGCGGCGGCGGATTCCATCCACTGGAAGCGCTGCTTGAATTTGCGGTTGGCCGCTTTGAGGGCGATTTCGGGATCGACGTCGAGGAAGCGGGCAACGTTGACGCCGGCGAAGAGCAGGTCGCCGACTTCTTCTTCCAGATGCGCGTCGGGCCTCGGCTGGGAGCCTTTCGGATGAGAGGATCGTTCGAGAGTCGATTCGATTTCGCGCTTCTCTTCGTCGAGCTTTTCGAAGATGCCTGCGAGATCCTTCCAGTCGAAGCCTACCCGAGAGGCGCGGCGCGTCAGTTGATAGGCTTCAAGGACGGCCGGGAGCGAGCGCGGGACTCCGCCGACAATGGATTCGCCGACGGCCCCAGCTTTTGTCGCCTCCGGACCTGCGACTCGCTTACCCGCCCGCTCCTGCGCACGCTCTTTGACTTTGATCTGTTCCCAGTTTTTCAGCACGGCGGCGGAGGTGCCTGCGTCGACGTCGCCGAAGACGTGCGGATGGCGGCGCACCATCTTTGAATGCACGGTTTTGATGATGTCGGACATGGTGAAGCTGCGGGTCTCCTCTCCGAGAATGGCGTGGAAGACCACCTGGAGCAATAAGTCGCCCAGCTCCTCGGAAAATTTGCGCGAATCGCCGGAGTCCATTGCGTCGAGGACTTCGTAGGTTTCCTCGATCAGGTATTTGCGCAACGTCCTATGGGTTTGTTCGCGGTCCCAGGGACAGCCGTCGGGGCCGCGCAGGCGGGCTTGCAAGGCGACGAGTTTTTCGAACCACTTGCCGGCGGCCCGGTCGCGGGCGTTGATGGCAATGTGGGCGCGGTCTTTTGCGCGGAGGCGCGATGAAACCCTTTGCCGTCGCACCTCTCTGCCAGCCGGTTTCTTTTTCCGCGCCATGGGAACCATGCCAATTTACAGGCGCCGCTCGCAGCGAACAAGGAGAGACTCAATAGGAGCGTGCGGTCAGGCGTATTGAGCCGGAGGCGGCAAGAATGCAGACACGTTTGATACCGCCCCCGCAGCAATCTCCGCGAAGGCAGCCGCCGGTGTGCCGCTTAGGTCAAAAGCGCCCATCGGCAGAGGGGCGATCCTCGGGGCTGGCGCTGCCTTGTGAGGCGACTGCGCGGATGTTAGACTTTTTCAGCAACTACAGAGACGAGGATTTCGAACGTGGCTGATCCCAAGCAGGATGAAGGATTCAAGGTTGTAGACCGGCGGCATTTCACCGAGACAGGTGATCTTCGCGAAGGCGCCGTAGAGCAGGAGCGGCGCGAAGAAGAGGCCGCCGCGAAAGCGGCCAGCGCGCAGGCGGCGAAGGCG
>JBAVUW010000050.1:0-8737 GCA_049696975.1 Candidatus Acidiferrales bacterium
ACGCGCGACCCCGGCGACGGGGGTGTTCCGGGCGGAACATCGATGGTTGACCCGGCCGGCGGCGGAGGGCCCGGCGGGATATTCTCCCAGGAATTCCGCGCCTCGTATCGTTTGAGGATGAGGAGAATACCTGCGCAGATCAGCAGCACGGGCCAGATCGTGTCGAAGCGAACGTGGCTGAAGCCGAGCTCCTCGGCCTGGAACGATACGCCCAGAAGAAGCAGGAACCCGCCCCAGAACCGTCTGCTCATAGACGGTGCGTGAACGAATCTGTGGTAACCGAACCAGATCAGAATCAAGGGCCAGAACAGAAAAATTCTGCCGGCATCGAGGATGCCGATCCGGTCGAACAGCAGGATCACACCCAGGCCCAGAATCACCAGCCCCACGATGAAGTGGTTCTGGGCCGGACGCCGGTATGGGTTCGGATCGGGCAAGGAACTATTCTCCCTCGCGGGTGCGGCGGCGGGCCGCGGAGCGCTGCGACGGCACGAGCGCCAGCAAAATTCCCACACCGCAAACGACCAGCAGCAGCGGCCAGAACTGAAATACGGTCGCTAGTTCCGGGACGTTGAAATGCGTCACCAGAAGGTTCCAGGCGGATTGGACGATTAACATTGCGGGCCAGAGGTCTCGCGGGTTGAGCTGGCCGTAGCCGAGCATGCCCAATTGAAACACACTTCCCAGGAAAATCAGCGCGGCTGCCGGTAGCAGAAGTGCCACTCTCAGGGTTCTGCCAACGGTTACGAACTGGGGTTTCGCGTCCGTCATCATCATGGCCATCGCCTCCTGCGTGATTTCGTGGCTGAACATGGCGGCAGAGTAGCGGGTGTCGCTCCAGGCGTCTTGGGCTATTCGGCGAATGGAGGGGTTTTACCGGCGAATGACGGCTGCGGGGGAGTTCCTGCGGGGAGCGAAACGGGTTACCGGCCAATAACGCTCAGGGTGGGCTCCGGAGGGGCGACTAGAGCGAGAGGCCCAGCCAAAAGGCGGCCACGACTACGCCTCCGACCAGGAGCATGAAACGGAGGCCCTTCTTGCGGACGGCGAGCACCAGGATGGTCATGGCGAAGACCAGGAACGCGATTGCCCCCCAGCTGATTCGCGAGCCGAACGCACCCGCAGCGATGCCTGAATCTTCGCGGATCCAGATGCTGATGACCGCAGCGGCGGCGGCCAGGGGTACAGCGATCAGGCCGCCCAACGCCACGCCCTTGGCCCATTCGGGCACGGCGCGAGCCTTGTTCGTGTCGCGCCAGTCGAACCACGTTTGCGCGACCACCACGCCCACGAGAAGCAAGACAAACAGCGCCACGAATCCTCCCAAGTGCCCCGCCGACCGTATACGCTTTCGCCTTCGCGAAGCCAAGCGCAATCTGCCTACCAAAGCGCGCGCAGGGGTTCTGTGGGCGCGAGATTCTATGTGCTGATTACACAGCGGTATAGTGGGCAGGGTGGCCTGCAGAAAGCCGCAGGCCGGGTTTCGGTCGAAAGATGGTACAGGGATTGGGATAAGTAAGAATGAATTTGCATAAGCGGTTCGGGCCGAGGAAGCCAGTCTGGTTTAGGCGTAATGGTACGCAGTTTTGCGCGTTGGCGTTCTCACAACTCTGCCGCGGGGACGAAACTGGCGGTTCGAGCGAATCTGGTACGATGTTTGGACACCATGCGAGCCCCTTGGATCGTCGCGCATCGAGGAGCATCCGGCAGCGCGCCGGAGAACACTCTGGCCGCATTCGAGCGCGCCGTGGCGCTGGGAGCGCAGTTTATCGAGACCGATCTGCATTTAACCCGGGACGCGCGGTTCGTCGCCATCCATGACAAAGCGCTGGAACGCACGACGAATGGCCGGGGAGCGGTGCGCGACTACACGTTGGCCGAATTGCGCGAGCTCGATGCGGGAATGTGGTACGACCGTCAATTCATGGGGCAAAAGATTCCTACGCTCGAGGAAGTTCTCGACTTTGCGCGCGAGCACGACGTGGTTTTCTATCTCGAGATCAAGTACGACTCGGCATGGGGAATGCATCATGCACTTGTGGCGGCGCTTTCCGGAGCAGGGAACGCGGCCCGGACCGTCGTGATCTCGTTCGATCCCGGGACCGTCGATGCGCTGCGGAAGCTGGACGCATCGATCATGACCGGGCTGCTGGTCGAAGGTCCAAACCGCGATTTCGTTCGATCCGCAGTCGATGTGGGGGCGCGGCAGCTTTGCCCCCGGGCGGACCTGATCACCGGGGAGCTGGTCGCGCAGGCGCATCGCTCGGATTTGCACGTGGTCACCTGGACCGTGAACGAAGTGGCCAGGATGAATTGGGTGATTGGCGCCGGCGTGGATGGCATTATGACGGATGTGCCTGACCGGCTGCGCGCGACGATCGAAGACAAGAAGCTTACCGCAAGCTGACCGAGCTGGATTTCCCGCGCAATCTTGACCCGCTAATCCGCTTGAATCGCATTGAAGACTAGGAAGAAGTGCGCGAGGGAGAGCTGTTCGGCGCGGGTGTCGGGACGCAGATGATGGGCGGCGAGCGCTTCGTCAATGGTTTCATCGGATGCGATGGCGCGCAGGTTGTTGCGAAGCGTTTTTCGCTTTTGGCTGAAGCAGAGCTGGATGAATTTCAGGAATTTGGCCTCGTCGTTGACTCCCAAGGACGCGCGCTCACCCGGCAGCGTCATTCCCACCAGAGCAGACTGAACCTTCGGCGGAGGGCGGAACGCGCCCGGTGGAATTTTCAGTGCGATTTTCGGGCGCGCGTAGAATTGGCACGCCGCGGAGAGATAACCGTATTCACGGTGGCCGGGCGTGGCGACGATTCGCGCAGCGACCTCGTACTGAATCACGATGTGGATCGAGTCGATCCGGTCGGCGACGGCGAACAGCTGATGAAGGATCGGCGAGGTGATGTAGTAGGGCAGGTTGCCGTAGACGCGGAATTTTTCGCCGCCGGCGAGCCTCGCGAGATCGAGCTTGAGCACGTCGCCTTGGACGATTTGAACGCCCGGCCAGTCGGTCGGCCGCTCGGCGACGTTTTCCTGAAGCTGGGTAAAGAGCCGTGCGTCGGCTTCGATGGCGATCAGGCGGCGCGCGTGCGCAGCCAGATGGCGCGTCATTTCTCCGTGGCCGGGACCGATTTCGATCCAGACGTCGTCTCGACCAACCGGGAGGGTTGAGAAGATTTTTTTCTGCCAGCCCGATGCGCCCAGAAAATGCTGGCCCAGCCGTTGTCGCGCCATAGGCTGGTGAGTGTAGCAATGCACGTGCGGACGGGATAGCAGTAACGATCTCAGGGCGTAGAACGCTTGCGGGCTTGACCGGCGCAGAGGCCTTCGCTAGCGTAGATATTCCAGCCGAAATGCCGTGAAAATACTATTCATATCCTCGGAAGGGCTCCCCTACTCAAAGACCGGTGGGCTTGCGGACGTGGTCGAAGGGCTGCCGCGCGCTTTGACCGCGCTGGGACATGAAGTCGCGGTGCTGTTGCCTCGCTATCACGGAAACAAAATCGGGTCGGTGCTGATTTCGAGCGTGAGCACGATGCTGGGCGACAAGATGCGGTTTCCCGCGATCGTCGAGGCCGCGCCGGCGAACGGCGTCCGATACTTCCTCATCGACGATCCGCCGTATTTCGATCGCGCACAGCTCTACGGCGACAAGAACGGCGACTACGTCGACAACGCCGAACGCTTCGCAGAGTTCTCGCGCGTGGCGATCGAGGTGATGAAGAGGGTATGGCTACCGGACGTGGTGCATTGCCACGACTGGCAGTCCTCACTCGTACCGGTGCTGCTGCGCACCCAACACGGGAGCGATCCAGTGGTTCGCTCGCTGCCAGTGATCCTGACGATCCACAATCTCAGCTATCAGGGCCTGTTCCCGCGATCGGCGATGCGTTCGATCGGCTTGCCGGACACGCTCTTCACCATGGATGCATTGGAATTTTACGGCAAAGTGAATTTCCTGAAAGGCGGACTGATCTTCGCGGACTATCTGACGACGGTGAGCCGCCGCTACGCGAAGGAAATCCAGACCCCGGAATTCGGTGCGGGGCTGGAGGGCGTGATCCGCCATCGCGGGGACCGGCTGGTCGGCATCCTGAATGGAGTGGACTACGCCGCTTGGAACCCGGAATCGGACTCCCTGATCGCTCAGAACTATTCGGTCGACAATCTCGCGGGGAAGAAGGCGTGCAAGAAAGATCTGCTCGCGGCTTTCCGGCTGCCGGATGAGAATCTCGAGCGGCCGGTGCTTGGGATGGTCTCGCGATTCGTCGACCAAAAGGGATTCGATCTGATCGCGGATATCGCCGCGGAGCTGTTGAAGGAAAATGTCGCGCTCGTGGCGCTGGGCAACGGGCAACCGGAGTATGAGAAGCTGTTCAAGGGCCTCGCGGACAAAAATCCGGCCCGCGTAGGCGTGAAAATCGGTTACGATAACACGCTCGCACATAAGGTGGAGGCCGGGGCGGACGTCTTTCTGATGCCTTCGCGCTACGAGCCGTGCGGGCTGAATCAGATCTACAGCCTGCGCTACGGTACGGTTCCGGTGGTGCGCGCGACGGGCGGGCTGGACGACACGATTCAGAATTTCTCGTCCAGAACGCAGCAGGGAACGGGTTTCAAGTTCGACGAGTACGACGGGGGAGCGCTGCTGGGCTCGATTCGGGCGGCGCTAAAGGCGTACCGCGAGCCGAAAATGTGGCACACGATTCAGTCAAACGGCATGGCCAAGGATTATTCCTGGAAGGCGTCGGCCGGCGCGTATGTCACACTCTATGAGGCGGCTAAGCGGGCCCGAATCCCCCGAAGTGTTGGATCATCTAAGTAGAGACGCGTGGAACGGCCTGCGGGCCGGATACTGGCAACCTACGAGGAAACCATGTCAGACATTCTCAAGGCCGTAACTGACGCAACCTTTCAAGCCGACGTCATCGAAGCGAGCAAGACGCAGCCGGTGGTGGTCGATTTCTGGGCCGACTGGTGCCGCCCGTGCCACATGTTGACGCCGACAGTAGAAGAGATCGCCAAGGAGCATCAGGCGACGGTGAAGATCGTCAAGCTCAACGTGGACGAAAATATGAACGTGCCCGGCAAGTACAGTATCCGCGGCATTCCGACGCTGCTGGTGTTCAAAGACGGGCAGGTAGCGGATCAGATCGTCGGCGCACAGCCGAAAGAAAACATCGTTAAGATCATCCAGAAACACACGACGCCGAATTCCTAGGCGCGGTTCCGCTCGACACCAAGACCGTGATTGCTACCCGCCGGCCCGGGTTGAGGCTGGCGGCATGCGAGGTGGTGTGCTAAAAAGCCCGGGTGATGAGGCGAGCGCAGTGAGTGCTGGCGGAAAGGCGGAGAGTACCGGCGCGGTAGGCTCCGCGACGGGGCAGCGAAAAACATGTCCGGTGTGCGGTGCGAATTTTGGCTGCGCGGCTCCGGATCCGACTTGCTGGTGCGCGGACGTAAAGCTCGGCGCTGAAGTGGCTGCCCAATTGCGAGCGCAGTTTTCCGGATGTCTGTGCCCGCGGTGCCTGATACTGGCGGCCGACCATGGAGCCGGCACGTCGCGCGGTGGCGAAAATCCACCTGGGAATTCTGCACGATAACTGACGAAGGGCTCTTTCCACCGTGAGTCTTCACCAATCCGACGGCCGTTCGAGATGCCCTTGGGCGCGCAGTCCGCTGATGGCTCGCTACCATGATGAAGAATGGGGTGTGCCGTTGCACGACGATCGAGGCCTGTTCGAATTTCTGATTCTCGAGGGCGCGCAGGCGGGGCTGAGCTGGGAATTGGTGCTTCGGAAGCGCGAGAACTACCGCGAAGCATTCGACCGCTTCGATGCCGCGAAAATTGCGCGCTACGATAAATCGAAAATTCGGAAGCTGCTCTCGAATCCCGGGATCGTCCGCAACCGGTTGAAGATTTCGGCGGCGATCGGCAACGCCCGGGCGTTTTTGGACGTGCGGAAGGAATTCGGCAGTTTTGACACCTACGTCTGGTCGTTTGTGGGTGGCAAGCCGATGCAAAACACCTGGCGTGCGGGGCAGCGGCTGCAGTGCACGTCGCCCGAATCGGACGCGCTCAGCAAGGACATGAGGAAACGGGGTTTTCGGTTCGTCGGCTCGACGATCTGCTATTCGTTCATGCAGGCCGTCGGCATGGTGAACGATCACACCCTCGAGTGTCCATTCCGCAAGAAAGCTGCTCGCGCGTCGTAGTTCCCGGAATTCTGAGTATCTCTGCGGCTTCGGAGCCAATCCTGTTTTGCTGATCGAGAGTTCACAGGGGACATCGCCATCGAGCTTTGACAAATCGAGCTTTGACACTTGACTTTGAGCATCGGAGAAGCCATGTTATCTGACTTTACTCACGGGGTCGGAGCCCCGGGCGGGTGTGAAAAAAAGGGGCGCGAATTGAAGGTCCGGATCTGTTTTCATGACAAATGTTTCGACGGGGCTTCGTCCGCTGCCATTTTTTCGCGTTTTTACCGCGAGCGCATCAATCCTCAGGCCGAGTTTCTCTACACCGGGATGACGCACAAGGCTTCGGCGCCGTTTGAGGACGGAACGTTCGACGGCGATGAAAATGCCATCGTCGATTTCAAGTATTCGAGCTCGCCGCTGTTGACCTGGTGGTTCGATCATCATCAGAGCGCATTTCTGAAACCCGCCGATGCCGAGCATTTCAAGCAAGACCACTCCGGCAAGAAATTCTACGACCCAACTTACAAGTCCTGCACGAAACTGTTAGCCGATGTGGCCTCCTCGAAATTCGGTTTCGACGCCAAGCCGCTGGCAGACTTGATCAAGTGGGGCGACATTATCGACGGTGCGCAGTTTGCATCGGCGGAAGAAGCCGTGGGTCTGAAAGAGCCGGCGATGCAGCTGGCCATGGTGATCGAGGCTGCGCCGGAACCGTTTCTGGTACCGCGCATTATTCCGGAGCTTTCCGAGCTGCCGCTGGCGGAGATGGTGCAGCTCCCTCTGGTGAAAAACCATCTGGGGCCGTTGCTTGAGCGGCACAGGCGCTCGATCGACATCATGCGCGAGCGCGCCGATTTTCGAGGCGGCGTGATCTATTTCGACGTGAGCGATCTGGATCTGGAGGGCTACAACAAGTTCGTACCGTATTTTTTGTATCCCGACGCGCTCTATTCGGTGGGCGTCAGCGCGTCGCCGGCGCGCGCGAAGGTTTCCGTGGGCACGAATCCATGGAAAGAGATTCCGCCGGACGTGAATCTCGCCTCGCTGTGCGAAAAATACGGCGGCGGCGGGCACGCCCGGGTAGCCGCTATTTCGCTCGGCCCGGGGGATCTGGTGAGGGCCCGCGAAGTAGCCAAGGAAATCGCCGCCACGCTCCGTGCTAAGTACAGATAAATGACTCGCGCGTAATCGTAATCTTTCACGGCTAGGATTCTGCGGTTTTTCCTCCGCACAAAGATCGAGATTCGTCGTGCTAGAATATTTGTTTGCTGGGCCGGTAGCTCAATGGTAGAGCAGCTGACTCTTAATCAGCGGGTTGTAGGTTCGAGTCCTACCCGGCTCACCACTTTTTCTTCGTAACTAACTGTACGGCAATCAGTTGATCCTTCCCGTCGGTACTACGGCCGGAGCGGATTTGGGAACATCGGGGAACAAAATCCCTGCGACTCGCTCGACCGCACGTCGTTGCGAGTTCGGAATTGCATGCATGTAGGTGTTGAGCGTCGTTTCCAGGTCCGAGTGGCCGAGGATCGCTTGCGAAGTGTTTACAGACTCGCCCACCTCGCCTAGCAACGTCGCGTTGGTGTGTCGGAAGGAATGCCACGAAACCCTACTAAGCCCGACGCGGTCGCACGTTGGTGCGAGCACGCGGTTGTAGAGATTCTTATCGCTGAGTGGCGTTCCTGTCGGGGTGCAAAAGACCATGTCCTCTGGACCCGACCTTGTGTGCCTGTAGGTACTCTTGCAATGAGGTACTCATCGGAATTACCCGTCGACTACTCCTGGTCTTGGGCGTACCGAATTGCCATTGGAGAAGGATTCGGCAACTTCAATGGTGCCCCGCAAGAAATCTAGTCGCTTCCAGCGGAGCGCCAGAATCTCACCGATCCTCATGCCCGTAAGTACAGCCAAGACTACGATTGTGCTGCATGGGTTGGTGAGGTTGGTCACGAGGGTTCGGATCTCTGTCAGCGACAAGAGCTTCCGTTCCCGTTTAGGGTCCCTCTCACCGATTTGAATTGCTCTCGCAGGATTGATTTCACAGCGGATTTGATCAAGCTATTTTCGAGTCGTTTGATAATTCCGATTCCACTTGGTTGAACGACTCGGACTGGCGCGAAGCAACGACAAGATTTTGGTATCACAAGTTCTAAAATCGGCATTTCTTGCTGTTAGCTGTCGCCCATGGCCAGACGACTATCGTGCGCGCGAATCGAGGCGCCGGTTTCTCAGCGTTGGGGAAGCCCCCGGCCTGTGCCGGGGGCTCTTGCTCATACGACAGGATCCGGCTTACCGGTTGACCTGGACGCTGGTTCCTCCGGCGCCAGGGCCGCTAATGCGGGCGCCTTCACCGTCGGAAACAACCTTGACCCAGAGCGAGTCCTTGCCCTTGTAGTAGGAGGTGGCGCTGGCTTTGCGCAGCGCATCCAGGCTGTCCTGCGGCGTACCCGAGGCTGCAGTGGCGAATCCCGGCAGCTCGAAGATCACCCACGAGCCGCTATCCAGTTCGCTGAGGCGCAGTGCCACGGACGGC
>JBAVUW010000051.1:0-8065 GCA_049696975.1 Candidatus Acidiferrales bacterium
TCGTGCCAACCGCAAGGAGGCAGACGCTCAAGGTATGACTCATGATTGGGGTGAAGTCGTAACAAGGTAGCCGTAGGAGAACCTGCGGCTGGATCACCTCCTTTCTAAAAGAAAAGGGAGCACGGCCCGCCATTGGCGGACACGGCTCTCCATCCCGGATCTCACGACCCGGGACGCCCGGTTTCTCGGGCCAAATGGGTTCTGGCTTGGTTCACTCGATACAGTCCTAGAGACTTCAGATAAAGGAAAGCCCGGTCCGCCTTACGGCGGATCGGGCTTTTTTTTCGGGCTGTTTTATGCGCGGCGCGGAACACGGAGGTCGATGAATTCGGCTACCCGCTTCCGCATCGCCCGGCCGTCCCAGCGACGGCCGTCCACCATATCCGCGCAGATCTCCAACGTCGGGATTCCCGCGCCCTCCAAACCG
Source organism: Candidatus Acidiferrales bacterium (assembly GCA_049696975.1). Taxonomy (GTDB): domain Bacteria; phylum Acidobacteriota; class Terriglobia; order Acidiferrales; family UBA7541; genus Palsa-295. The sequence goes on from JBAVUW010000051.1 coordinate 428, forward strand.
CACTCGATGAAGTAGGAGCCCGTAGCCGAGGGGCGGCTGCCTTCGGGGACCAGAATCACCGCAGCGTCGATCCGATGACGCCGGGCCTGTTCGATCATCCACTCGTTGGCCCAGGGAGGATTGTGGAGCTGCTCGTTCATGCTGACGATGCGGCTGGCGAGAGCGCGCAGCGGATCGTCGAGGCCGTAGCGGATGTAACCGTCCGGCCCGAACGCGAGATACATCGACCAAACGAAGACGGCGCCGTGGCTTTCTTCAAACGCGGTGTAGAATTCGGTGTCGTGCCACAAACCTGCGCCGATCCACATGAGGCGCAGTTTTTCACCAGGGTAGGCGGCGATTCCCTGCTCCACCCGGAAGCGGACTTCGTCACGAAACGCGCGCGCGTGGCCGATGGCCCATTCCGAGCCCCGATGCCACTGCGCGTTCATCACGTTGATCACCTGCTCGTTCATGCGCACCGGGGTTTGCGCCGCCGAGCAGATCAAGTCGCGGACTTCGTCGAAATATTCCTCCTGGCGATTCACACCTTGCATCCATTCGACGAGCGCTGGCGGCCTGAATGGACGGCGGCCGATTTCTTCAAGCCTGCGGATCAGCACGCGCATTTGCGCGACCATCAAATCCAGACGATGAGGCTCGTACAGCTCCCTCCACCGATGGCGGCTGAGTTCCCACCAGCGCGGCGGAAGATGCGTAGCGCCGGGAGAATCGAGTGCGACGAAATCGGCGCCCAACGACGAGGCCCAGGTTCCGAAAACGCGCTGGATGCAATCACACGTGAGGCGCGCGGCGAGAAGCGCGGGCTTCGGGAGTCCGCCCCAGGGGGCTTTCGACGGATCGCCTGCGATGGACGATGCGAGCGAAAGGCTGCAATAACGGCAAAGGCCTTCGTGGTAGCCGGCAGCGCCCAATGCGTCGAAAAAGTATCCCGATAGCTGTTTTGCGGAAACGACGGCGGACCACCACTGATTGCTGACGACCGGGACGCCCAGCAGCTGAAAAAGCTCGAGAGGCATGTCGGCCTGCGCGATGGCATACGGTTTCTTTTCGTCGAAGACATCGCGGCGCAGGCCGGCGAACCAAGCTTTCTGGTGTTCCGACGAGGCGCGTGTGCATTCCAGTTGTTTTTCAGACCCGGGCGGCGCCATGGCGATTCCTTTGCAGTGACTCGACGAACATTTTGATCCTTGTATGAGCGTCGCCGGAGAGGCCTCGACCGGCATCCTCGCGGACGAGCAGCGACGGAACTTCGCATGCGTGGACGAAATCGCGCTGGCGGGGATAATCCCAGCCGTAGGTATCGTCGTCGGGCGGCAGATAGAAAACGACGGCATCGGCTCCGCGCTTCACGGCCTTCTCGAACCAACGGTCTGAAGCGGCCGGTGGCGAAACTCGCGGGCTGGGTGTGTGTAGATAGTAGTTTTCAAAAATGGCCCGCGTGGCGGCGGCCAGGGTGTGAGTCATGGGGATTTTTCGATCGGTTGCGCGCGCTCCCCACCAATCGTCTTCCGCAGTCACCACGGCGCCGTGTGCTTCGAGGGCCTGGTGAAGCTTCCGGTGAGGCAGCGGCATCCCCTTGATCAACAGCCGAGGTCCCCGCAAGGGCTTTGCCGAGCGGGCCTCGCGGCACGCGCTTTCAGCCAACTTCGCGAATGTCGCGCGATCCATGAAATAAAACGCTCCGGTGATTGTCAGCGCATCCGTCCCGCTGATGCGCGACGTGGCACCGGATCGCAGAGCCTGGAGTTTGATCAAAGCGGCGCGGGCGCGATTGGAATCGGCCACAGCTTTCGAAACGGATTTGAGGTTGATCGGATGGATCTCGTTTAGACGTTCCAGCAAGGCCTTCGTGCGATCCAGGCCGTACTTTCGGCTGATGGGAGAGCGGGTATGAAGCAGGTCGTACAGCCACAGAGGGGGAACCGCCGCGTTCAGTTTTTGGCGTTCGACTTCGCGAAGGTAAAGGTAAAGCTTGTATTCAGGCTCGGATGTACGCGGGATGATCAGCAATTCCAGGAACTTCCACGCCTCGGAAAGAATTCCGTCGAAGATGCCAACCATCCGCGATTCAAAGATCGGCTCCATGAGTTTTACAGTGAGCGGCGAGCCATTCGAGGAAGCACCCGGATCGGGTGCCAGCAGCAGGGGAAAGCAGCCAGCCGCGCGGATCAACTCCCAAGGAACGGTATTCGACGTGTATCCGACGACGGGAACGCCGGCTTGGTGCTGCGCGCGGGCCTCGGCAGAGCGATGCTCGTAATGCCAACGGAGTGAATCAAAGGCGCCGGGCATGAGCGCCTAGATGACGCCGTCGCGCTGAAGTTCCGCGAGGCGTTCGGCGGAATAGCCCAGCAGTTCGCCATAGATCGCTTCGTTGTGCTCGCCGACCGCCGGCGGCGGCTGATCGAAGCCGACTGCGGCGTCGGAAAACTTCAGCGGCATGCCCATTCCGTAGACGTCGTCCACGTCACCGTACTGGGGATGCGTCAGCTTGACCGTCTCACCGCGCGCGACTACACGGGGATCGCGTACCGCCTGGTCCGTATTGCGCACTTCCGCGGCGGGAACTCCGGCGGCCTCGAAAATCTGCACGAGTTCGGCCGAGGTGGATTTCCGCGTGAACTCGCCGATGATGCGGTCGAGCTCCTGGACGTTCACCACGCGTCGGTCTCGCGTGGAGAAACGCGGGTCTGCACTCAGATCGGGCCGCCCCATGGCTTGAAACAGCGCCTTCGCGAACACTTCCATCGGCGCGCAGATGGAAACGAAACCGTCCCGAGTGCGATACGTGCCGAACGGCGCGAGTCGGGGGACGCTGAGCCCGGTGCGCTGCGGCACTCCAAAGCGTTCGAGCACGTCGAAAGGCTCTCCGGAAACCATCATGGACATTACGCCGAGCATGGAAACGTCGACGTGCTGGCCGACTCCCGTGCGGCGCGCCTGCATCAGCGCGGCCAGGACCCCGATGACGCCGAACAGCGGCGCGCACATGTCCGCAACCGGAACGCCGACGCGGATCGGCGGATCGCCCTGGGCGCCGGAGGTCATCATGAATCCACTGAGCGCCTGGATGATGGCGTCCATGGCTTTGCCGGTGCCCGGTTCCCCTTCGCTGCCGAAGCCAGTGAGCGAGCAATAGACAATGCGCGGATTGACCTCGCGCGCGTGCTCGTATCCGGCGCCGAGGCGGTTCATCGCACCGCGGCTGAAGTTTTCGAAGATCACATCGACGCGGCGCACCAGGTCATCGAAGATCTGGCGCGATTGGGATTTCTTGAGATTGAGGGTGATCGCCTGTTTATTCCGCAAGCGGTTGATCGCCGAGATGGAGACATCATCGACATGGCGACGCACGAGAGTGGCGCCGTCTTTTCCCAGATACGGGGCATTTTCGCGGCAGGAATCGGGCTGCAGAGGATTTTCGATCTTGATCACGCGCGCCCCCAGGCCGGCCAGCAGCAGGGTGGCGAGGGGACCTGCGAGCGCCATCGTGAGGTCGAGCACGGTGACGTCTTCCAGCGGGCGGATACGTTTCTCTTGAGCGGGCATGGCCGGACTCTAAACTCCCGTAAACACGTGCGTCCGCGACAGGTCGGTCTTAGCGGCGGCGCGTTTCAGAATCAGGATCACCAGGAGGCCAATTAGAGCCCCAAAGGCCACGAAATACCAGCCTGCGATAAAGCTTCCGGTGCGATCTCGAAGAATGCCGAGCATCTGCGGTCCGAGGTATCCGAAAATACCTCCGCCGAGACTGACGATGCCCATTACCGGTCCAATCTCGCGTCCCGGCATCACTTCACCGGCGATGGCGAAAATCTGATTCGTGGCGCAGAGGCCGAGTGAGATCACCCCTGCCGTGGCCACGCGAAAAACCAGTAGATGCGTCGTCATCATGGCGAAACACGCCGGGATCATCAGCAGCATGATGCCGATCATGAGCCACCAGCGATTCCACCGGTCGGCCAGATAACCGCACAGCAGGTTGGCGAAAATCGCGGTCACATAGGCGGCGCTGATGATGTATGCAGCTACGGAAGGATTGAGGTTGAAGGTCGTTTTCACGGCCGACGGAACGAAAAACGTTGCGCTGAATCCTCCCATGTTGGTGAGTCCGAGCAAGACCATCGACCAAACGAGCGGATTGGTGAAAGCACTTGCGTCCGGCGCTTGCGCCAGTCCGTGGCCGCCCGCTGGAAGGTTTCGATCGGCCGAGCGCCGAGCGTCATAGAAAGTCCAGAAGACGATCGAGCCAAGCAGGGCCATCCCGGCGAATGCCAGAATGGCGTCGCGCCAGCCGAATGCCACGCCGATCGCGACCCCGAACGGCGCGCCGACCACCGATGCGAGCGACGACATGGCGCCGAGGATGCCCATCGCAGTGCTGCGACGCTCGGGCGGAACGACCACCGCTATAGCGGTCATGACCGAGACGAAGGCAACGCGATAGCCGATGATCCACACGACGCGGGAGGAAAGCGCGAAGGCAAAGTTCGGGGCGCGACTGAGCAGCGCCAGGCCGGCGGTGACGCCCAGCAGTCCCAGGGCGAGGATATTTTTTTCACCGAAGCGCTTCGCCAGAATTCCGCCAGGGATGCTGAAGGCGACGGCAGCAAGCCCGTAGACGCCGCTGAACAGCCCCACTTGCGAGTAGTTAATGTCAAATTCGCGCTGAATATCGGGCAGGAGAGGAGAAAAACCGAGGCTCGACATCTGCAGCGCCATCATCGCGAAGACCGTGGCGATGAAGGGAACGACCCAGCTTCTGGCGGAGATTCGATCGGGAATTGGTTCCGACATTCGGCCCGGCGCCCGTCTGGATTGGCGAGTGCGCGGAGTATATCACCGCTGTAAACATCACCAGATCCGGCGGGATCAAGACGCTCAGACAGCAAGGAGCCGAGGCCGCGCAGTGGGGCCTCGACTCCTTGTTCGTTTCGCGGCGCCGAGTAGGTTTCCTACTCTTCCCGCCGTGCGATGACACACTACTCGCGACCTCTTTCAGGCCCCGGGGGGCCAAAGCCGAAGCCGTGCTGTCCGAAGTCAAACAGATCGAACAGATCGCTGATCGCGGGCGAGTTGAGAGGAACGTAGGGATTGATTGGCAGTGCAGACGGATTCGGGAAATTGTCACGGCTCCGATTCGTCACCGGAGGAAGCTTCCAATTCCGCTCGATGAACTTCAGTATCGAGACGTGGTCTGAGTACTCGTGAGAGACAAAGCCACCCGTGGCGTACGGTGAAACCACGATCAGCGGAATCCGCGTACCGTCGCCGAAGAAGTCGAGTGGCTGCACGTAGCCCGAATCGTAGTAACCGCCGCCTTCGTCGAAGGTGATGAAGATCGCCGTGTCCTGCCAATACTTCGAATCCTGAACCATCGTGACGATCTTCTTCGTGAACGCCTCGAACAGATCGAGCTTCGAGGAAGACGGATGGCCGTCAACCAGGCCGCTCGGCTTCACGATCGAAACCGCGGGCAGCGTGTCGCCGGTGATGTCGTTATAGAGATTCGCTGTGTCCTGGATGTGCGCCTGGCGAATGGCCGCATTCGTCATGATCGAAGTGTCGTACTGAAACGGATTGCAGATGGTGCAGTACTCGTCCGAGATTTCGATCGTGCCGGTGTTGGCCCCGTTCTCCGCGCCGACGGGTCCGAAATCGATCTGATATTTATCCTCGGGAATGTTCAACGCAGTATTTCCCGCATAGGCATTCCAATCGTCGCCGTAATATTTCCAGGATATGTTGTTCGCCAGCAGATCGTCGCCGATGCCGGGCACCGAGGACGGAGGAATCGTGAACACGGTGTTGAAGATGGTGGTGTCTTTGGAGGCGTCCTCACCCTGCCCGAAATACCCGGGGTTGTAGTTGTTGAGCAGATAGTAGTGGCTCGGCTGGCAGCGCGGATCGATGCGCAGTTCCTTCAGGTAGTTCACGATCGCCGCTACTCCCGGCGCGCTGGTGTTGGCGCACTCGCTGTACGAACCGCCGCCGTAAGCGGGTGCTCCGCCCAGGGAACCTGCTCCGTAGCCGTCTTCCGTGTACCAATTGTTGGTACTCGGGTAGGGATTGGGATTTTCGACTTCGTCGAGCACCGTAGGAGTTCCCGCCGGAGTCGTGCCTCCGGTGCCCACTCCGCTGGGGGGCGGCAGCGGATTGCCGTGTTCGTCGCTGTAGAAAATCATGTCCCCGTGGCCGAACATGATGTGGTTCGCGCCCGTGCCGCCGTCGACCGACTGGTGAAAGTTGTCGCTCATGGCGAAGTTGTCAGCCAGGCTCTTGAAATACGGAACATCGCCCTGCTGGACGTTATAGAAGGCCATCGAAGTCGAACCTTCTCCCGTGGTCACGTCGCCCGGCGCGTATTCCGTGCTGAAGTGCGTCGGTTGCGGCAGACCGTTCAACTCGTTCGCCGCACCCGCCCCGGTGGCTACTTCAACCCAGGAGAACAGCCGCGCGTCGCAGCCGGAAGGATTGAAGAAGTTTGCGTGTCCGAGATTGCAATCCAGCTGCTGCCACATCTGATAGAACCGGTGCACGGGGCTGGCCGCGTAGTCGTCGTAGCTGAACGATCTTCCATTGGTAATTTGAAACGGGCCTGGCGGCAGGCCGGCGACGTTCGTGATGCGGGTATCGGGAATCTTGTGCGCCAGTGTCGTTCCACCCGTAAGCAGCAGCGGAATGTCGCCCGGCAGAAGTCCGTTTTCTGAAGCCGTGGCGTCCGCGACGCTTTGCGCGCACGCGGTTTCGTGGGTACCCGCGGCGCACGGATTCGGGACGTAGGAAACGGTGGGCGTTCCGGCAATCGAAGGGCCGCCGACGAGAGGGGCCGGCAAAACGTTGCCGGAGAAAGGCACTTTATCCGGGCTCAGAAGAAAGGCGTCGGGCGCCGCATCCGATGCAGCCGTTTGCGTCACCTTTGAAAAATTGGGGCCCGGTGTCCCGTCGGATTTTACAATTCCTTCAAAGAGCAGATTCCAGGTGAACTGGCCGTGTTTGGGCACATACGTGGCGAAGACGTGATCGTAGCTGCGATTTTCACCGATGATCACAATCACGTGCTTGATGGGGGAGGTTGTCACATTGTCGTTGGATTTGGAGCCGGATTGTGAATTCGAATTGGGTGGAGTTGGCGGGGGGGCCGCGCCGGCCAGGGACGCGCCGAACGTGAACTGGAACAGTGCGATGGAAGCGAGCGCCACGCGCAGCGAACGGCACGCGTTTGATGCGAAACGCTGAAGGGACATTACTCCTCCTGTGGTCGAGTTGGGGCTGGCGAGGCGCACTTATACCTGAGCCGTATTTCAACCGCGTTTCGCTCGGTTGAAGTTCGATGAAAATCCCGGTTCACTGTGCCGCGAAATGTGAAAGCGGTGTCATAAAATCGGCCTTGGGAGCCAGAGCCCGGCTTCGTATTCCGAGCAGGGTTAATTTCCGCCGTAGTGCGCGTGCGGCGCACCGCACAACTTCGCGGTTGCGACCGGCCCAGCTTTACGGGCATTTGCAGTCGACACTTTTGACGTCTCAGCCGGTTCCACGCGGATAAGCCCCATCATTCCATTGTCTTCGTGTTCCAGCAAATGGCAGTGATAGACGAAATCACCCACGGAATTCGGGTCGCGAAAGTCCATTCTC
>JBAVUW010000052.1:0-28111 GCA_049696975.1 Candidatus Acidiferrales bacterium
CCGGCAGCCTCGGCCTCGGCTCGGGCGCGCAGTTTATCGCCGACGGCGTCGATCTGAGCTGCCGTCGGTCCGACGAAAATCAATCCTTCCTGCTCGCAGAGCCTGGCGAGAACCGACCGCTCGGAAAGAAATCCGTACCCCGGATGAATTGCGTCTGCCTTGACGCCCAGCGCCGCCTGAACGATCGTGTCGACGCGCAAATAGCTGTCCGCAGGGCGTGCCGGGCCGATGCAGACTGTGCGGTCGGCAAGCCGCGCGGGCAAGGAATCCAAATCGGCCTTGGATGCGGCCAGCACCGTTTCAATGCCGAGCGTTTTGCAGGTGCGCATTACGCGGAGGGCAATTTCGCCGCGATTGGCGATGAGGATGCAGCGGATCGCCATCACTAAGCTCCCGGGCGCACGCGCAGCAAAATCTCATCGAACTCCACGAGCTCCCCGTTTTCCGCCAATATCTCGACCACTTCCCCTCTTGCTCCCGCACGCACGGAGTTCATCAACTTCATCACCTCGATAATGCCGATGATGGTGTCCTCTGCGACCTTTGAACCTACCTCGACAAAGGGCGGCTCCCCGGGCTTGGGTGCGCGATAAAAAATTCCCAGCAGCGGGGAGATTACTTCCGCAAGGCCCGGCTCGGACGGCGGTTTCGATTTCGGCGGAGCCGATGGCAGTGGCTGCGAGTCAGCCGAGGCGCCGGAAGCTGCGGTCTGCCGGACGGGAGCCGCCGAACCGCGCTGCAGGTTCAACTTCACACCGTCAATTTCGAGCGATAGAGTGTCGAAACTCGATTGTTCGAGCAGTCGCATAATCTCTGCCACGTCCTTGGCGGTCAGAGTCATCGGCGCCCTCCGAAGATTTTCATGACGTGTTCGAGAGGATTCTTCGCAGCGGTGGCAACCGGGGGGCGCTCCTTCGAAGACCAAACGGTTTCCGGGCGGCTCTGTAACAGCAGAATTTCGCCGCAGTGATCGACGGCCCACTCGATATCCTGTGGTCGGCCATAATGGCGTTCGACCCGCCGGGCGATATCTCTTAAGGCCACAATCTCGCCGTCGCTAAGCGACGGCGCTCGTCGAAGATTCTCGGGCGTCTCCACTTCGCAGACGCCGCCATCGGCCGCGGGCAGATGTTGAACGTGCTTATCAGAAATTTCGCGCACGGAGATCTCGCCGGTAATCTTGGCGATTACGAAACGGTCCGGCGTGACTTCCCCGCTCACCACCGACGAACCGAGGCCCCACGCACCTTCGATGGTGACCACAGAACGGTCGCCTGTCAGCGGGCTCCGGGTAAACATCACCCCGGCCGTACGCGCGTTGACCATCCGCTGAACCACCACGGCCATGGCCACACCGCTCTCGGGCAAACCATGCTTGCGGCGGTAGGCGATCGAAGGAACCGAATAGAGACTGGCCCAGCAGGAGCGCACGGACTTCGATGTTGCCTGTGCGTCTTTCACCCACAAATAGGTGTCCTGCAGGCCCGCAAAGCTGGCGTCCTCGGCGTCCTCAGTAGTAGCCGACGAACGCACCGCCACGTGCGGGTCCGGATCTGCACGACAGAGCTCCGCGTGCGCTGCGGCGAGTTCTGAATTGAGGTCGTCCGGCAGCGCAGCGCTTTCCAAACGTGCGCGCAGGTGTTTGGACAGCGCGGTGATCTCCTCGAGCTGATCTGCGCCCAAGGCGTCCACTTTCGCGCGGATGGGCTCGTGCTGTTCAAGCGCTCTCAGAAATCGTTCAAACGCGCCTGTTCGCACCACGAACCCGGGCGGCACGACAATGTTCGCCCGTGTCAGTTCGCCCAAGGAACCGCCCTTGCCGCCAACGGTTGGACGGTCGGCCAGGCCGATGTCGGCAAACCAGCCAATGTTTTCTGAAGAACGCACGAATCTATCTTAACCGAGAAGGGTTACGACGCCACGGCCGCCATCGACCCGGATGCGCTGTCCGTCCTTGATCTTCTGAGTGGCCGTACCCGTGCCGACGACCGCAGGCAGGCCGTACTCCCGCGCCACGATTGCCGCGTGGCTCATCGAGCCGCCGATGTCAGAAACGGCCGCCGAAATGTTCTGAAAAACCGGAGCCCAACTCGGATTGGTGATCTGGCAGACCAGGATGTCGCCTTTGCGCAGGCGACCAATCTCGTCAACTGACTTCACCACCCGGGCCGTACCTTCGACCACGCCGTTGGACGCGGCGAAACCCCTGATCTCATTGGAATTCGGCTGCTCGCCCGCCGTCAGCCACGCGTCGAGATTCTCGCGGGTGATGCCCCACAACATGACGATCGCCGGATCGTCGATGATGTCGGGAACGGGACCAAGCGCCGGAGCGGTTTCGTGCTTGGCCCACTCCGTGATTGCCGCCTTGCGCTCTCGAACAATCGCAGGCCAGCGTGAGATGCCGCGCGGGGCCGACCCGTTCGACCAGGAGGTCATCAGGTCCACGATCGCCGACTCAAGTTCGTAATGGCTCAGTTGAAACACGTCCTCCGCTTTTGCGAAGAAGCCGTTCTGAGCCAGCAGGCCGCCAAACTCGCGGATCTTGTTAAAGAACAGATTCGTATACCAGTGTTCGCAATAAAACTTGTGTCCCTCCACATACGGAAAGACGCGGTGCGCCAGTTCGATCATCTGGTCGTAGGCGGCACGCTCCTCGTCCGTTTCCAGCAGCTCCCGATAGTCTGCGATCAGCTGCTTGCGTTCGGCCATGAGCCTGTCCGTTTGCCGTTCAAGACGCACACCATTCTTCGCATTCGCGATGTAGCCAGGCAGCGCGGCAAAGGGCATCGAAAGATCATCGTTCCACGAGCGGTGATAGTGGTAGAAGCCATCGCCGACGTTGATGTTGAACCACGGGTCGCGCGAAACTGCCAGCTCCTTGAGCCAGGCCGCGCCCGGTGCACCCAGTTGCTCCAACGATTTCACGATCTCTTCCGGGGAGACGCCCTCCCGGAATTGGCTGTCGACGCCCAAGTCGATGGCGCACTTGGCCAGACGCCTGAGTTCATCGTCGGGGCGAAAGATTTCCGCCTCTATTCCGGCCACCATCCGCGCAACGGTCTGATCGCTAATCTCCGGAAATGCCTTCTTGCAGAAATCGAAAAAGGTCAGATACGCCCCATATCCGAGCAGGAGAAACTCGAAGTGGTGCTGCCACATCCGAAAATAGCCTTCCAGGGTCTTCTGATAGGTATCCAGAATGTAATGATTGGAAGCGACGCCGCGGCCGGCGTATACGTGTTCCAAAGGCTCGAATTCCGGAAGCTCGAGCTTCGGGAGCGCCTCGGTCTCCCGGATCAGGCTCATCATCTTGTCTTTCCACTGAGCGAAGAGCCTTTCCCAGTTTGCATAGTAATAGAAGGCGCGAAGCTGAAACTCCTTGGTGCGCCGCTCGATCTCAGCCGGATCCGTAACAGCGTTCCCTCCGATGTAAACGCGGCCATTGATGATCCGGCAGTCGATGCCAAGTGTCGTAGGAAGGCTATGAACCCGGGTGTTTGCCGAGCCCAAGGCGCAGTAAGCAGCCTCGGCCGTGATCATGTCGAACAGGCACATCGGCTCGGGAAAATGCATCGAGTTATAAAACCAGAACCGCTCGTCGTCCTCCTTGCTGAACTGCATGTAGTAAGGATAGGCGGCTTGTAAGCTCTCCGTTCCAGGTACTACCTTCAGTGAACTGGGTAGCGGAAAGCCTTTTGTTTTGGCGGTTGCTTTCATGTTGGCATTCCTATACTAGTTGTACCCTGTTGTAGTCAACGCCGTTCCGGGAGCCCGTTGAACGCACCCGTTTTTCGCGGCAGCCCAGGGGCCACTCGGATCACCGTCCTGGCGAGATCTCTGGGATGCCTGCGCCGCACGATGTAAGATGCGATTCAACCGCCGGCTTCTCCGAGCCCGCGCTCGCCTCCACGTCGCGGCCACCAAGAGCGCACTGCCAGCGGCGTGTCTGAGTCTAGGCAACGATCCGGTCGTTGTCAAAACAACTTCCACATCGCATTCGAACGAGACCGAACGACTGTTCTGTTGTCTTGACAACTAGCAGGCGGTTTGATGTACTGGGGCCGTTCGACAGGAGCTGCGCCATGGCTACGATACTGCAATCCGCCGTATTGAATCCGGAGGGATTTCAGACGATCCGACCCGCCTTCGCGGAAACGGACGGCCCGCGCGGCTCGTTCTCGTCTCTCGCGCCCCGCCTCAATAGCCTCGATGGCAAGACGATCTACCTCGTCGATACCGGCTTTGGCGGAAGCGGCAAATTCTTGGATCAGGTGCAGGCCTGGTTTCGCGAGCAGATGCCGTCGGTCAAAACTGTCCGTCGCCGAAAGACGGGCAATATCTTTCGCGACGATACGAAAGACCTCTGGGCGGAAATCAAGGACAACGGGCAGGCAGCGATCCTGGGTGTCGCCGGTTGACCCGGCTGCGCCGCGGCGGTCGCCGCTTGCTCACGCACTCTTGAACAGGAATACGGAATCCCAACCGCCCCTGTCTCGACGTTCGAGTTTGCGAGCGTCGTAGCCGACGACCGCCGTTTTCACGGCGTTCCCCTGCGCTTCATCTACACTCCGCATCCCGTGGTAGGCATGCCTCCTTCCGTGCTGCGAGGCTACCTCGAAGGTGAGGATCCTCGAACGCAGCAGCGAGTCATCGAGGAAGTCGTCGAGGCCCTCACAAAACCCGTCAGCGAAGACGAGTTCCGTGGGGACTTTGCGCCGGCGTCACGAACGGGCATCCGCCAAACGCTGCTTGAACCGGATTCGGAAGACAACCTACAGCGCCTGTTCTATGAGCGCGGCTGGACCGATGGCCTTCCCATCATCCTTCCGACGGAAGAGCGCGTCGCCGAAATGCTTGCCGGCACTAATCGCGCGCCGGATGAAGTCGTGGCGGAAATCTTTCTGCATGACACCCAGGAATATCTCAAGTTTACCGTCGAGATGGTCGCCGTTATCGCCGTGATGGCTGGGGCGAGGCCGCAGCACTTGCCCGTTCTGCTCGCCGTAGCTTCGACCGGGCACCCGTCGATTCCCGGTTCCACGACGCCATTCGCCTGCATGCTGTTGGTGAACGGACCGATTCGCAATGAGATCGAAATGAATTCCGGAATCGGGGCGTTCAGCCCGCGCAATCTCGCGAATTCAGTAATCGGGCGCGCCTGGACGCTTCTGACGATCCACTGGGGCTACCTGCGGCTCAAGAAGCAGTTCTGGACTTCACAAGGCAATCCCATCGGCTACAACAACATGTGTGTCGCAGAGAACGAAGAAAGAAGCGCCTGGGAACCGTTTCACGTCCAAAAGAATTTCCGCGCAGAAGAAAGCGTGGTCAGCCTGTTCCGCGGATGGAGCTTTGTCAATAACGTCGTCGGGTCCTCGCATCGTTCCGTCGGCAACGACATGCTGCTTCAGTTGGGCGCCCTGCCAGGGCTTTTCTCAGCGGCGACGTTAATACTGGACCCGCTCGTGGCACGGCAACTCAAGGAAAACGACCGGTTCCAGACAAAGCTGGATTTCTGCCGCTGGCTTTCAGAAAACTTCAAAATGCCCGCTGGACAGTTTTGGGGCACGGATTTGATCCACATGCTCATGGCTCCACTCGCCGCTCAGGGCGTGGAGCCATACGCGTCCTGGAAAAAGCTTGTCCCGGACGCGTTGATTGCGCCATACGACAAGCCCGAAAACATCAACATCGTCGTGGTGGGCGGCGAAACGAGCCCGATGTGGAAGGTTTCCGACTTCGCTTACGCGGCCAGCGCTCCAGTCGACAAATGGCGCGCAAAACCGCTCACAGACGGCTGTGCCGACGGAAGCTGCGGGCTTCCGGATGAGCCCTAAGGGCAGCCGGTCTCCCGAGCCGGGTCCTACGTTTCTTCTGCTGTTCCGTAAGCTGATATCACGGTTCCACTCGAGCTCGAAGCAAGTCGAGTACTCGTTGCGCGTCCCAAGGTCGCACCCCCCTCGGCCTCTCTCCCGGAATCCTTCGATGCGAGTTTGGAGGAGCCCCGTCGCGGCCCCAAGTGTCGAAGCGCGCGACCGGGCAGCTCACCGCCACAAAAACCGCTAGTTAGCAGTCGTGACCTCACCGGGCTTTAGCGCACCTCGAGAACGCTTGCGCTTCCACACATAGTCCTTGCGGAGTTTTTGTTGGTGCTTTTTTACTTGAGTTTCGATTTCGGCGAAGGCGATTTTCGCGCCGGCACGCGCGTCGGCACCTCGGCCGGTCGCCTGGAGCGAGCCGGTTGGCAGCGTGAGTTGCAGCGAAAATCCGAACTCGGTGCGGCGCGGGGTTTTCTCCAGCGTGCAGTGCAGCTGGACGAGGTCGGGGTCGTAATGGCTGAGTAAACGGTTCAGCTTCTCGACATGGCGGTCAAATTCGGTCTCGATCGATTCGCGGACCTGCACTTCGATCTGGCTGTAGGAGATTTTCATACCGGCACCTCGTGATGAACTTGACGGCAACCTGAAGGGGCTTACGCATCGGGGCAAGTCCAGATTAACGCCGCCCAACCCGCGGTGCAACTGGCTGCTTCAATTGACATTGACGCGCGGCACGTCATAGGCTCGGGACGGGCTTGCTCGGAGGGCGCAGCGGCAGTGGCCATGGCTGGCAAATCCCCATCGAACGGCGACCAAGCGGGACGCGTGCTAGTGGGCCCGGCTGGATGGTCCTATTCCGATTGGGCGGGCATCGTATATCCGCCGCGAAAACGGCGTGGATTTCACGAGGCTGCCTATCTGGCGGAATACTTCGACACGATCGAAATCAATACGTCGTTCTACAACCCGCTGAAGCCGGACCTCGCGGCGCAGTGGATCGAGCGGATCGCGTTCAATCCGCGCTTCTTATTCACCGCGAAACTCTGGCAGAAATTTACGCATGAAGAGGGCGCCACGGCGGAAGATGAAAAGGCCGTGCGCATGGGATTCGACGTGCTGCGCTCGGTCAAGCGTCTCGGTGCGGTCCTGGTGCAATTCCCTTTCTCATTTCATAACACCGGCGAAAACCTGGCGCGGCTGAAAAAGCTGATCGCCACGTTCAGCGATTACCCGCTGGTGGTCGAGGTGCGGCATTCGTCCTGGGCGCAGCCGGCATTCTACGAATTCCTCCGTGACCGGCAAGTGGGCATCTGCAACATCGACCAGCCCATTATCGGGCGGTCCGTGAAACCGAGTGAGCGCGCAACCTCGGGACTCGGCTACGTGCGGCTTCACGGACGGCGCGAGGACACTTGGTTCAGCGACGATCCCGAGCTGCCAAGCCATGAGCGCTACAACTATCTTTATTCCCGGCAGGAGCTCGAGCCGTGGGCCGCGCGCATCGAGCACCTGGCTAAGCAGGCGAAGACCACCTTCGTGGTGACGAATAATCACTTCGAGGGCAAGGGCGTCGTCAATGCGCTCGAGCTGGTTCACATGCTGACGCGTGAGAAAGTCAAAGTTCCCGAGACGCTGCGGCACCGGTATCCCGCGCTCGATGCGATTGCGGATGCGCCTTCGAGCGAGCCAACGCTGTTTCCCATGCCGCCCAAATAACACACTTGCGGCAAACGAAGTATTTGGAAAAGACAGCTAGCACGAATGGCGTCGTCCGTGCCACCGAAGCTATTTCTTGAAGAGGTTCTCGAAGGCCGTGCGGGCGTCGTTGGGCTTCGCTGCGGGCGGCGTGGCCGTGGCGTGAGTGGCGTAGGTGACGGGCGACGTATCCTTTTCCACGGTCATGCGAAATTCGAAAAACGTGCAGTTGTTCTTGGCGTCTTTTTTCGCAACACGTTCGGTAATCGGCTGCGTGCACTCAAACTGTTTTCCGGTGTCAAAGTGGACGCATTGCTTGCAGGAATGCAGCTCGAAATTGCAGCGCGGACAAGGGACGTTCGGATCGAAGCCCGGCGCGAGAACGGCTCCGCAATTCGAGCAGCGCGCCCTCATGACCGTGCCGACCATACGCGGAGTGCGCGGGCCGAGCATGTCCTGCTTCGGGCGCGGTTCCGGCGGCCGATCGGCGCGCTCTGCACGCGCACGCTTCTTTTCTTCGGCTTCGCGGTCGGAATAACCCCGCTGCCTATACTTCCGCTCCATGAATGTCCTCCTGGGGGTTGACCCATGATACCCCGGAATGCCCTGCGCCACACCTTAACTTCGCTAGCGGCGCGAAAATGCACTGCCCGGGCCGCTCGTCGCTGCCAAACGAACTTTCGGTTTTCCCGTTCACCGGCTCATTGCTTGCGCGACGTCACGGCCCCGGCCCACTTTCTCGACAGCCCTTCGAAGGAAAGATCCGGCTGCAGAAACCTTTGCGGCCGGCCGAACCCGGCGAGCACAGCTTCGGCGGCCAGATAGCCGCTGCGAACAGCCCCTTCCATCGTGGACGGCCATCCCGTGCGAGTCCAGTCGCCCGCCAGGTATAAATTCGCAACAGAACTCTTCTGCGGCAGCCGCCATTTATCGACGCCGGGCTGCGGCGAAAACGTCGCTGAGATTTCCTTGACGACCGTAGCTTTTTCCAGCCGCGCGTCGCGTGAGGCCGGAAGGATTTCGGCCAGCTCGCTGCGGCACAAATCGATCACTTCCTGGCGCGAGCGCGCGACCAGATCATAGGACGCGCTGATCACGAGCTGCAGGTACTGCCGCTGCCCGGCCGGCACACCGTAGAGCAGCGTCTTGTTGAACACCCACTGCGTCGTGTGGTCCAGCAGCGTCAGGAAAGGCTCGTTCATCACCGGTCGATCGAACCAAAGATGCACGCCGGTGATCGGCGAACTGCGAATCATCCGCAGCCCGTCAAGCGCTCCGCCCGTCTCGCTCATTTCTTTCGGCAGCAGCGCGGGTAAAACCGTGTGCGGCACAGCGGCGATGCAGGCGTCCGCCTTCATCGCTTCGCCGTTTTCCAGCGCGGCGCCGGCAAATACCCCGTTGCGAACGCAAATCTCCCGGACCCCCTGACGCAGCGCCACTCGGCCGCCGCGCTCCACGATCGCGTCCCGGCAACCTTCGTAGAGATCTGCCAGCGGCACGGACGGAATTCCCACACGATAGCCGCCGCGGTTCGCCAAAAACGCCTTCCAGAAAACCTCGATTCCGTAGCTGGCGGCGGTGCGATCAAGCTCCTCGTCGAGCGCGCTGACCAGAACCACACGCCAGAAACGATGGATTGCGTCCGGCGTCTGCTTCATTCGACGCAGCCACTCGAGCATCGTGATCGAATCGATGCCCGGCGGCCGGCCACCGGCACGCGCAATCGCCAGCATCGCGCGCGCGATCGCCCGCCTTTCCTCCAAGCTCAGCGCGCCAAACGCCAGAAACGACGGAGCCATGTGCAGCGGTGGCGGCAACCAGGACGAAGCCTGCATCGTAAAACGGCGGCCGATGCGATCGACGAAGTACAGGCGGTCGTAAAATCGAATCTTACCGGCGGCACCGGCCCGGCGATAGAAATCGTCGAGATTCGTGCAGCAGCCCAGCGTGACGTGCTGGCAATTGTCGACTTCCGCGCCGTCAGGCAGTGTGTAGGACGTCGCGCGTCCGCCCAAGTGCGGACGCTTTTCAAACAGCCGTACTTCCAGGCCAGCTTCAGCCAGCGCGACGGCGGAGGCTAGGCCCGCCAGTCCGCCGCCGATCACCAACACGCTTTGCGAGGGCATCCCTCTTCCACCAGCCCGTCATCCCTGCTGTCAGGAGAAATTGGAGTTTTTCGGCGCTCGACAGGGAGACGCGCGAAGAGAAAACATCGAACCTGCGCTCTTCGATGCGCGCGAGCAGACTGCTGTAGGTGCGAATCAAGGCCCACAGAGTGGCCCGTGAATCCGCATCGACCTTTGCGACGAGCGACGCGCCTTCCCGGTAGAGCTGCCACGCGCGATCGGTTTCAAAGGCCAGGAGCTCGCGAAGTTTCGGTGTAATGGGGCCGCGAAGATCAGCTTCCTTCACTCCGAAGCGCGCTACATCCTCAAGCGGGAGGTACACCCGGCCCATTTCATGGTCGCTCTGGACGTCGCGAATGATGTTGGTCACCTGAAACGCGAGGCCCAGGCGCTCGGCGAGGTCCGGTGCTTTCGGGTCGCGGAATCCGAAAACGTGCAGGCAGGTGAGGCCGACCGTACCGGCGACGCGGTAGCAATATTCCGAGAGCCGATCGAAGGTCGCATACGACGAGACGGTGAGGTCCATTTCAGCACCGAGAATCAGATCGTGGAAATAGCGGCTTGGCATTTCAAAGCGCTTCATCGTGTCGGCCAGCGCAGGCAAGATTTTGTGGGCCTGGGTGCCGCCGGCGGCGGCTTCATCGAGCAGCCGCCGCCAGCGAGCCAGGCCGAGGCGCTTCGATTCGATATCGCCTTCATCGTCAGAAACATTGTCGACCAGGCGCATGAACGCGTAGAGGGCGCACAGAGCGTTCCGCTTTTCCTTGCGCAGCCCGAAAAACGCGAGATAGAAGCTGCTGCGAGACTCCCGGGCGATGCGATTGCATTCGGCATACGACGCGGCAACGCTCAGCGGCTTCGCCCCCACAGACGCGACAGGAGCCGTAACCCGCGAGCCAGCCGGCGTGCCCGCCGTGGAGCGCGGATCCTGAGCCGATACCGGCTCTATTCTACCGCCGACTTTGCGCGCGAGGGCGCGAGTGCCGAGAGCGCGAGCGAGAATGCTCGCTTTGGTCCATTTGGACAGTGATGGCCGGCGTGAAAGCGTGTTGTAGCCCGAGGCTTCGATGGCGTTGAGAATGGCAATTCCGCCCCGGCTGAAAAGCTCGATGTCGGTGCGCAAATGGCTGTTCACCCGGTCGGCTAGCGGAAGTCCGTTGCCGAACATTTCGCGCGTGCGCGCGATCAATGTCTGCATCAGCGAAACGTAGCGCTTGTCGAAACGGCGGGCCACGATGTCGTCTTCACGGAGACCGTGCTTCGCCAGTTCCTCGAGCGGGATGTAGATGCGGCCTTTTTCGAGGTCGCGGCCCACGTCCTGCCAGAAATTCGCAAGCTGGAGCGCCGTGCAGGTGTAGTCGGAAAGTTTCTGGCGCTGCTCGTCCTGATAACCACAGAGATGCAGCACGAGCCGGCCCACGGGGTTCGCCGAGTAGACGCAATAGTTGAGCACCGCGTCCCAGGTGGCGTAGCGCTGGACTTTCTGGTCCTGCCGGAAGGCGCGGAGCAGGTCGATATAGAGCTTCAGCGGCGTGTGCTTCTCGCGGACCGTCTCGCGCAGCGCAATAAAAACCGGATGCAGCGGCTGCTCGCCGTGGCGCCAGCAGTGGCGCAGATCCTCTTCCCACGCTCGGAAAAGCTCGAGCGACCGGGCGGGATCCTCGATTTCGTCGCCGATGTCGTCCGACCACCGGCAGTAAGCGTAGACGTTGTAAAAATGCTGATGCAGGCCGCGCGGGAGGAGCCAGGAAACGACCCCGAAATTTTCGTAGTGATGCGTAGCGAGCCAGCGCGTGTAGCGCTGCGCTTCGGCGACACTGCAACCCAGCGGCGGCAGGTTGCGGGAGATTTCGAGTTCGGGTGTCGGCACCATATTCAAAGGGTCGGGCGACTAGAAAACTGTCCACCCTTTTGTTCCAACGGCCTGCACGATTTCCAATTCCGAATTCTGACGATCCGGAATCGACGGTGAGCTCGGTCCAAGCATTTGAAGCAGCGCCTGCTCGTGCCTCATCGCATTCATGGTATTCGAATTCCCACCCAAAACAAGAAGTAGCAGTCGTAAAGAATGCGGCCGACCGGCCCGCGCCGGGTCAGGGAATGATGGCCGTCTTCAGCTCGCCGTTGCGGTTCTTCATGTGCTCGAAAACGTCAGGCAGCTCCGCGAGAGGAACTTCGCCGGTGATGAAATCGCTGGCGCGGATTTCCCCGCGTACGATGGTGTCAAGCGCCTCGCGAATGAATCGCGGCGTATGATGGAACGTCGACTTGATGCTGATCTCGGAATAGTGCAGCGCTCCCGGATCGATGCGTACTTCCGTATTGCGCGGGCATCCACCGAACAGATTCACGGTCCCACCCTTGCGGACCATTTGGAGCGCCCATTGCCAGGTCGCGGCCTGGCCGACAGCTTCCACCACAGCGTCGGCGCCGCGCCCGCCCTCGGTCAGCTGCTTTACCAGAGCGACAGGATTCTCTATTTTCGAAACGTCGTAGGCAGCCACGGCGCCCAGGCGCTCGGCGGCGCGCATCTGGCTGTCGCGCTTGCCGACAGCGATGACGCGCACGTGGCGGCCGGAAAGAATGCGGATGAATTTCAGACCGATCGGCCCGCAACCGATCACGACGACCGTGTCGCCGGGATGGATGCCCGTTTCATGCACGCCGCGCAGTACGCAGGCGAGGGGCTCGACGATGGCCGCGTCAAGGAACGAGACGCTGTCCGGAATTTCGAGCATATTCTCGCGGACGATGCGGCCGGGAATACGGATGTACTCGGCGTAGGCGCCGTTGTTGAACAGCAGGTCCTCACACAGATTGGGCTGGCCCTTGCGGCAGAAAAAACACTGATTGCAGGGAGCCGAATTCGACGGAACGACGCGCATTCCCTTGCGCACGCCGCCGTTGACCGCCCGGCCTTTTTCCTCGATGGTCCCGGAAAGCTCGTGACCGAAAAGGGCGGGCGGCTGAATCATTTTCTCGTGAAAACCCTGCTTCCAAACTTTGAGGTCCGTGCCGCAGGTGAGAGCGACTTCTACGCGCACCAGGACGTCATCGGCGCACAGCGACGGGATATCGACGCGCTCGATCTTCACGTCTTCGGAGCCGTAGAGAACGGCTGCGGTCATGTGCCCGTTTTTTTCGGATTTGCTCATTCGTGCGCGATCATCACCTTAAGGGTATCGTGTTTCGGGTGCGCCGCCAATTCCAGCGCGTCCGCAATGCGCTCCAAGGGAAAGCGGTGCGAGATCATTTGCCGCAAAGGCATCTCGCCTCCGAACACGAGACGAGCGGTTTCTTCCTGGTCGCCCACCGAAGCGCTGTAGCTGCCGAGGATTTCCTTTTCCTCGATGCCCACGGCGGCGGCCGGAAACTCAAGCTTCAGAACGGGATCGTTGTGCGCAAACAGTAGCACGCGTCCACCCGGGCGCGCGATGGCCAGAGCTTCCGGGACCAATGCCGCGATGGGCACAGCCAGTAGGACAGCATCGGCACCACGTCCGCCGGTGTGGCTGCGCATCTCCTCGATCAGATTCGCTCTTGCCGGATCGAACGCTTCGGTGGCGCCGAATCGCAGGCTGGCCTCGCGGCGAGCAGCCATCGGATCGCTGGTGTAAATATTCGCGCCTTCGCGCTTGGCAAGAACAGTGAGCAGCATGCCGATGGGACCCTGTCCGACTACGAGAATGTCCTCGCCGGCCGCGACGCGCGCTCTCCGGACGGCCTTGAGAGCGGTGTTCACCGGCTCGACGAACGTAGCCTCGTCGAATGAAACGCCATCGGGCAGCGCAATCATCCCGCGTTCGACGATCCAGGGCATGGCGCGCACGAACTGCGCGAAGCCGCCGCCACTGGGATCGAATCCCGCGGTGAGGCCGACCTTCTTGTATCCGGCGCACTGGGAGAAGAGCCGCCTCTCGCAGTAGAAACACTCGCCGCAAGGAATGTGATGAAAGCTGACGACCCGGTCGGCGATCTTGAATTTCTTGACGCCCGCGCCTGTCTTCACCACCGTGCCGGCAAGCTCGTGTCCGAGAATCTGGGGAGGTTTGATGAATCCGTGATGGATTTTCTTGATGTCGGTTCCGCAGATGCCGCACGTGGCGACGCGGAACAGGACTTCGCCCGGGCCAATTTCAGGGATGGCAACCTCTTCGACGACGACGCGGCCCTGTCCGCGGTAGACGCCTGCGCGCATCAGGCCGCTGCCCGCGCGATCGGATTCCCGCGAGCTGATGTGCGTGACGGTATGGCTCATACGGCAAGCTCCTCGGCCGTCGCCAGCTCGGGCGTGGGACCGACCTCCATACCCAGAAGATACGCGTCCAGGAAATGCGCCAGAGCGGAAGCAGCTTGTTCGCTTTCATTTGCAAGCCGCAGCAGGCCCGCCAGGCGGCCGGGGCGCCGGATCAGCTGGCCCACGACCTTGGGAACGCTGACCTCGCCGCGATCGGTAAAGACGCGATTAAAATCCAGAGGCAGATCGGCATCGGCGGCGTCGCTGACGGCGCGGACGGCCAACGTGCGCACGCCGTGCTGCCAGGCCGCCGCAAGAACGTAAACGCTCTCCATGTCGACGGCGTCGCCCGCCGCGGCGAGTGCCGCTTTCTCCCGGGAAGTCGCGACGACACGATCAGAAACGAGGAATCTGTCGACGACCTTCGCGCCCCCACCGCCCGCACGCAGGACCAACTCCGGGTCGCCCTGGATCAAGCGAGTGCCGGCCACATCGGCAACCGCGCGCGCCACCAGCACGTCGCCGGGAGCGTAGGACGATTTCAGACCGCCGCAAAGGCCGGAAGCGATGCAAACCTCGGGGGCGTCATCGAACGCGTGCGCGAGGGATCTTTGAGCGGCGAAGCGGCCGGCACCTGTAACGACGACCCGCACCTCGCACTCACCGATCGTGGCGGCGTAGGTCTGATCCCAGGCGTCACCCGAGACGCGTTTGAATCGACGCAGCTTTCGCCACGGCGCAAATTCATTTGCGAGCGCAAATGTAATGAGGACTTTCATCTATCAATCGATATGCCGAATGATACGTGGTGTCAAAGCCCGGGGGCACGCTCCCCCGCTATAAATGCGTCCGAACGATAACTACGATCCCCGAATTCAAGAAACTGTATATAGTTCCCGTATAGAGTATCAAAAACTTACGCGGCTTGCGCGTGCGTAATGCGTTTGCCGCCCGCACCTCCGCGAATATAGCCGTGATCGACATACCAGCGGACAGCGCGCTCCAGCGCCAGCGTCACGGCGCCGGGTCGGTAGCCCAGCTCGCGCTGCGCCTTGTCGCTTTCGACGAACATGCGATGGCGCGACATCTTCACGCCCTCAACCGTAATGTGCGGCTCGCGGCCGGTGAGGCGCGAAAAGAATTCGTCGGCGTAGCCGGCAGCGAGCGCGACAGCGTGCGGCAGACGCAAGCGCGGCGCAGAGCGTCCGGTGATCGCCGCAAGCGCGCCCAGAATTTCTTTCAGCGTCATATTGCGCGCGCCGAGGATGTACCGCTCGCCGATGCGGCCTTTTTCAGCGGCGAGCAAGTGCCCCGCGGCACAGTCTTCGACAGGCACCACATTCAGGCCCGTGTCCACATAGGCCGGTATTTTCCCGTTCAGGAAATCGACGATGATGCCGCCGGTAGGGGTGGGCTTCCAGTCTCCCGGACCAACCGGCGCCGTGGGATTCACGATCACCACGGGAATCCCAGCGGCGGCGGCCTTGATCGCCTCAAGCTCAGCCTGGAACTTCGAGCGTTTGTAGTGGCCGATCATCTGGCTGAGCGTAGCGCGCGTATCTTCGTTTGGCAGGGTGGCGCCGTGGGCCGGGATGGCCATGGTGGCGACCGTGCTGGTGTACACGATGCGCTCGACGCCGGCCTGCGTGGCGGCTTCAAAAAGACGGCGCGTGCCGGCGACGTTTGATTCGTAGATTTCTTCGGGATGGCGGGTCCAGAGACGATAATCGGCCGCCACGTGGTAGACGCGGCGCACGCCACGCATCGCGCGATCCAGCGAAGCCATGTCCTGCAGATCGCCGGTGACGCGCTCGGCGTTCACGTCTTCGAGCGAGGCGAGGTTGCTTGAGCTGCGGACGAGGAGGCGAACCGGAAGGCCCAGGGCGACAAGCTGGCGGGCGACGTGATTTCCCAAAAACCCCGTGGCGCCCGTTACGAGCGTGGTCATAAGGTGCGGAAAGCCTCTCCGGGTACTGCTCTCAGCTCGGGTCGGCCGCCTGCAAATCTTCGGCGGCGACTTGGACGCCGATATACCTTTCGCGTCCATTGCGCAGGTTTTCGTAGCGGCCGAGCGCATAGAGCGGGAAAGAATTGCGGTAAAGATGGTATTTCAGATAAAACACCTGCGGAAAACCGGTGCCGGTGAATTCCGGTTCATCCCACGAGCCATCGTCATTCTGGTGCGAGACGAGCCAATCGACCGCGCGCTCAACGGCGGGATCATCGGCGCCGACAACCGCCATCAACCCGATCGCGCCCCAGGCCGTTTGCGAGGCGGTGCTCTTCCCTTTCGCTTTCAGCGTCTTGTCGTAATACGAGAGGATGGATTCCCCGAAACCGCCGTCGGTGTTCTGCACGGACTTCAGCCAATCGGCGGCTCGCTTCGATTCGTCCGTCGAGCCGAGTGCCAGAGTTTCCAGCGCCCGGAGGACGCCGCTGGTTCCGTACACGTAGTTCACGCCCCAGCGGCCGAACCACGAGCCATCGGATTCTTGTTCGTGGCGCACGAAGGCGCGGCCGCGCTCGACCGCCGGATGCGCGGCCGGCCAGCCCATCTGGCCGAGGCATTCGAGGGCGCGGGCGGTGACGTCCGCCGTCGAAGGATCCAGCATCGCGTTGTGATCGGCGAACGGGACATTGTTGAGAAATTCGAGATTGTTTTCGTGGTCGAACGCGCCCCAGCCGCCGTCTTCATTCTGCATGCTGACAAGCCAGGCGAGACCGCGGCGAATCGACGCACGCAGTTTGATCGGCTCGGGATCCTCCACGCGGCCCAGGGCCATGAGGACAAACGCGGTGTCGTCCACATCGGGATAGAAATCGTTGCGGAATTCGAAGGCCCAGCCGCCGGGCTCCGCCTTCTGGTTCTTCACCTGCCAGTCGCCGGATCCGAGGATTTGATTGTCGACGAGCCAGCGCGAGGCTGCCAGCAATGACGGGTGGGAAGGATCGAGCCCCGCCTCTTCAAGCGATACCATGGCGATGGCCGTGTCCCACAAAGGCGAGATGCACGGTTGCACGCGGAGCGTGTCCGCGTCTTCGATCTCATAGCGCGCCAGGAAGTTGATTTCGCGGGCGAGCAGCGGGTCGGTTGTGTCGCCATGCTCGGCGTGCAACGCGAAAATCGAGTTCATCATCGCCGGGTAAATGGTGCCGAGGCCTTCGCTGCGTTCCAGGCGCTCGAGCATCCAGTTGCGGGCGCGAGTAAGTGCGATCTTGCGGAACGGCAGCCAGCTGAGCCGCTCGTAGAATTTCACACCGGCGCCGATCGCCAGGAAAATGTTCTTCCACGAGACGATCTGCTTGTCCCAGGCGAGCGACGGCGGCCGTGTACCGGGTCTCACGAAGAGTTCGTCGACCGTGACACCCTCCGGCAGGCGCCACGCGGGTTTGTGCGCGTAGACGATGGCAAGCGGAATCACGATGCCGCGCGTCCAGGACGACATTTCGTACAGGTTGATCGGGAACCAATCCGGCAACAGCATCAGCTCGGGTGGAATCGCGGGGACAAAGTCCCAACCGATCGCACCGACCATCGCGAGATAGAAGCGCGTATAGGAATTAGTCTGCTCGAGACCGCCGAGCTCGTGGATTTTGACGCGGGCGCGTTTCAGATGCGCAGAATCGGCCGGGTCGCCGGCCATCCGGAGCGCCACCCAGGCTTTGACCGTGGCGTTTAGCTCGGAAGGACCGCCGTAGAAAATGTTCCAGCCGCCGTCAGGTTGCTGACGGTCACGAATGTACTTCGCCAGCTTGGCCGTTTTGGGCGAATCCAGCTCGCCGAGAATGTGCAGGTAGAGAATGTAATCGGATTCGAGCGTGGTGTCGGCTTCCAGCTCGCCCCACCAGTAGCCCTCCTGACTCTGGGCCGAGAGCATCCACTTCACGCTGCGGCCGACGGCGTGTTCGACGGGCGATTCGGCCGGTCGACGAGGCGCCGTGGCGGCGCCATGGGTCGCACCGGTGGTCATCGGTTCCAGCCTCAGTCTGGCTTCTGGTGCCATCACCCCTCAGACGTAACTTGTCACTTACGACGGCCCGGTCGGAAATGTTCCTGTCAATTTCGCCATCCGGGCGCCCGAAAAGCCGAATCTCCCGGGAATGCAGGTAGTTACGGGCTTGGTCTCGGCTATTATCTTTCGTATTTCCCATGGGGTCAACTGAAAATGCTCCCCTGTTTACCCCGTACCCTCCTCGGATGTCTCCTCGGCGCTTACGGCTGTCCCGGGCGGCTGGCCCGCGCAGTTAGGGTATCGCCGGGTCGGCACCTGGTCTGACCAGGGGCGAACGGAAGCCGAAAACCTGGCTGCTCCGTGGCGGCTAACTGTGCGGCGTCGGATTACTGCCCTTCCTCGAGCCGGCGCAGGCGGGCAGCCAGTTGGGGCAGGCGCGCGAACCAGGCATATTGCTCTTTGAACTTTTCAAGAGGACGAGCTGGTGTTCCCCAGACGGTTTGGCCGCTGCGGATCGTCTTGCCGGTCGGGATGCCAGCCTGCGCGCCGATGATGGCACCGTCCTCGAGCGTGCAGTGGTCGGCGATCCCCACCTGCCCCCCGACGATCACGCGCGTGCCGATTGTGCTGCTGCCGGAAACACCGGTCTGCGCCGCGAGGACAGAATGATCTCCCACGCGAACGTTGTGTGCGACCTGGACGAGATTATCGATTTTCACGCCGTTGCCGATCACCGTGTTGTCGAGCGAGCCGCGATCGATGGTCGCATTGGCGCCAATCTCGACATCGTCTCCGATTTCAACCGCGCCGATTTGCGGAAATTTCCAGTGGCGGCCTTCGCCGAAGACGTATCCAAAGCCGTCGGCGCCGATCACCGCACCGGAATGAATCTCGACTCGGTTGCCGAGCGTCGCGCCCGCGTACAGCGTCACCCGCGCGTGCAGACGGCAATTTTGGCCGATACGCGTCCCGCGTCCGATCGAGCAGAACGCCTCAATCGAAGTTCCTGCTCCGACTTCTGCGGCGTCTGCGACGACGACGTAGGGGCCGATCGAGACGCGTGAGGCGATTTTCGCGCTGGCTGCGATGATCGCGGTTGGATGCACGCCGGGGGCGGCGACCGATTCCGGCACCAACCATTGTGCCGCCTTGGCGAACGCGAATTTCGGGTCGGCAATTTCCAGTATGGTCTTGCCCCGAAGCTCGGCACCGGGCTTGGCGAGCACGCATTTCGCCGGGGAGCTAGCGGCGCGTTCCGCGTGGCGCGGCGAATCGAGGTAGATCAAATCCTCGGCTTGGGCCTGCTCGGGGCCCGCCACGGCCGAGATGGGTATGCGGGAGTCTCCCTGCAACTTGGCTCCCAGGTAATTTGCAAGTTCACCGGCGGTGCGGGTCATGGTTCCCTCTCTTGTACGTGGCGCTACCACATACTGCAGGTGTTGGATCAGCTAGAACGGGTAGAGCGCCTTTTCGCCAGGCGGCCGCGTCTTCCACCGCCGGTGAACCCAGAGCCATTGATCGGGATGCGCGCGAACAAAATCCTCGATCAAGCGCGTGAATCGCTGGGTGTTCTCGACGACGTCGGCTTCCTCATTCGCCGTGCGGACCAGCTCAACGGCCGGTTCAAAGCGCAGGCGATATTTGCGTCGGCCCTCGTCCCAGGAAAGAAAACCCGGCACCACAGCCGCATCGGTACGTAGCGCGAGGCGCGCGAGGCCGGACGTCGTCGACGCCGAAATGCCGAAGAACTTCACGAACACGCTTTCCTCGATATCGGTATTGTGGTCTGCGAGCACGCCGACCGTGCCACCGTCGGCCAGAACCTTCAAAATAGCGCGGGCCGACTTATTTTTCTCGATGGGCCGATTGCCGGCGCCGCATCGATAGGAGTTGATCAGCGCGTCCACACGGCGATTCGCGATCGGCCGCACCAGGAAATGCAACGGGTAGCCGTAGAGCGCCTGAGCGAAGGGCGCCAGCTCCCACGCGCTCATGTGCCCGGTGAGGAACAGCACGCCTTTGCCGCGCCGCCGCGCCGCGTCGAAGTTCTCGAATCCGTCGACGACCACGATGCGTTCGATATTTTCGCGCGTGTATTTCGGGAACTGCGAGAACTCGCCGGCCATCCAGCCGATCTGCCGCACCATGCCTCGAATCGCACGGCGGCACTGTCGGTCGGTCCAGTCGGGAAACGCCAGGCGTAGATTGAACAAGGCCGCGCGGCGAAGGGTTGCGCGCACGGCATATGCGGCGGCGGCGAAACTCGCGCCCACGAATCGCGCGGCCGGCCTCGGCAGGAGCCCCAGAAGTTTTATTCCCGTCCACGCGGCGGCAAACTCAAGCGATTCCCGCATCGCCGCCATTATAGGTTAGGAAGCTACATTTGAATCGGCCGATGCTAGACTCGTCCGCCGTGAACGAAACCCACGAAAACGAATCGCCGCGCGGACGCTGGACCGCTCCGCTGTCGGCGGCGGCCGTGGCCATCTGTCTGTTCGGTCATCTCGGTGCGATCGGGCTCACCGGGCCGGACGAGGTGCGCTATGCGTGGATCGCACGCGCGATGGCGGAAACCGGTGATTGGGTTACACCGCGATTGTGGGGGCTGCCGTGGTTGGAGAAGCCCATTCTCTATTACTGGGCGGCGGCGGTTGGATTCCTGCTGCATTTGCCGGCGGAGTGGGCGGCTCGATTGCCCTCTTCCATCGCTGCGCTTGCGGCGGCGCTCGCGATAGGCTGGCTCGCTAAGAAACACTACGGCGGCGAGATGGACTCGGTGTCCAGTCCGGTACTGCTGGCGCCTCTGATCTTTGCAACGAGCGTCGGCGCTGTCGGGTTCGCCCGAGCGGCGACGCCCGACATGCTGTTCAGTGCATCCCTCACGCTCGGTATGGCATGCGCGGCGATGGTCCTTCGGGTCCGGGGCGCGTTGCGGGCCGCGGACCGAGAACGATCGCCGGATTCTCGCGCTGATGTAGTGCCGCTGACGCTGTTCGGAGCATTTCTGGGCCTCGGCGTACTTGCGAAAGGCCCCGCGGCCATCATCCTGGCCGGCGGCGCGATCGGGATCTGGGCGCTGGCGACGAAAAACTGGCGTGCGGCGATTCGCTTCGCTCATCCCGCCGCGATCGGCGCGTTTTGTACCGTAGCGATCCCGTGGTATGCCATTTGCGCCGCCGACAACAGGGATTTTCTGCGCGTATTTTTATGGCAGCACAATGTGGAGCGCTACGCCACGCCCCTGTTCCAGCACCGGCAGCCATTCTGGTATTTCGCTCCCATCGCGCTCATCGCACTGCTGCCATGGACCGTGCTGCTCTGGCCAGCGGCGCAGGAAGGTCTGCGCCTGCGGCGCGAAAAATCGTGGTCGGGTTCGCCCGGATTCTTCTTCGCTTGCTGGGCGCTGTGGCCGATCCTGTTCTTCAGCTTTTCGCAATCGAAGCTGCCGGGCTACATCCTGCCGGCAATTCCTCCGATGGCGCTCTTGTGCGCGATCGCTCTGGCTCGGAAGATTTCAGAGAATGCTTTGCGAATCCGCGTGCTGCTGCTGGCAGTCGGCGCGACGTGGCTGGCGATCTGCATCGCCGCCGCCTTTTCAGGTTCTCGCGGGATGGAGCCGCGCAGGCTGGAATATGTCGACTTCGGGCGGCTCGCGATGAGTCCTGGATTGTTCGGCGCAATGGTGGCTCTGGCGGTTGCGGCCATCTTGATCGTCGCGGCGCTTCGCGCCCGCCCCGCGACCGCCATCTTGCTGGGCGCCGTGCTGGCGGCCGGGGCGGTTGAAACCGTGAACTTGAAAATTCTTCCGGCGCTCGATCCGGCCCTTTCGGCACGTCCGCACGCCGAATTCATGCGCAACGACCAGCACCCGGACCGGATCTTCACCTACGAGCTTCGGCGGGATTGGGACTACGGCCTGACTTTCTATTTTCGCCGAGAGCTTGCGGAATGGACGCCTTCCGATCCCGGCCCCGCGCTCGTACTGACGACGGCCCAGGGCCTGGACGAAATCCAGAAACTTGGGCGAGTGAGCGGCGACGTGGAGCAAGAGCGAGCGGGGTTGGTCTATGTGCCGATTACGCCGGCGCGCGTTTCGCGCTAGCGGCTGACCGTGGGCGACAAGTTCTGCAGGAAGAAATTCACGATCTGGCTCTCGTACGCCTTGCGATCATCGTCGGACATATCGCGGTAGCTCACCCGATCGCGCTGGGTCTGTTTCGGCTCGGGCGCCTTGATGAAAAGCTGCAGCGTTTCCCGCGACAGCGCGGGGCGATCGTCCGACTGAACGAAAAGCTTCTGAACGTCGTGAGTGTTGCCGATTTTTACCGATAGCGGGGGCGTCTCGCGGTTCGAGTAATTCATCATGCGGAAACCGAAGTCGGTAAATTGCAGCACGCCGGGCAGTTTATTTAGACCGGATTTCTGCACTTCAATGCGTAACATGTCGCGCGGATCGTCGTAGGCATCGTCGACCGCCACCGCCGCAATCCGCGGATCGTTTTCAGCCACCGCCAGGGCGGCATAGCCGCCCATATCGACTCCCCACAGGCCAAAACGCTTGGCATCCACGTCGTCGCGCGCGGCAATCGCAGAAATGGCGGCGCGTAATTCCGCGGTTTCCCCATAGCCAAGCGTGGTGACTCCCTGGCTGGTGCCGTGCCCGGCGAAATCGAACAGAAAGACATTGAATTGATGATCCTGGAGTGAAGTAACCAGCGTGAGCACATCGGCGCGCTGGGATTGATACCCATGGCAGACGACGATTGCCGGGGCTCCGCGCAATCCGGGAAAGAGCCAGCCTTCGCGTTGCGCGCCACCGGAGGGCGAAAACGTGAACGTCGTGGGGTGCCCCATCATCAAGCTGAGATCGAAGGTGGCCGGGTTCCGGGCGGGTTTAAGGACTTGGTACAGCAGGAACCCGGAAACCGTGGAAATCGAGACCCCTGCGAAAATGACGATCGCAAGAATGCCCGACAATAGTTTAGCGATTCGCGCTCTCGTGTCGCGGTGCTCGGGAAGGGCGGCCATCTAGGCGTGGGCGCTCCTCGCTACGCGCCTCGGCGAATCGGATGTTAGCATATTTTTCTTTCAAGCCTGGTTGCGGCGATGCGGTTGTGCGCGCAAAACTACGACGGTTAGATTCGGGGCGGCGGCGTTGGTTATAATGGCAGCGGGGAATGACGAGTGGCATCCATGCAGATTGTTGACCTACGACAGTTGCCTTCACGGTCACTTGAGAACCTGTTTCGCGAGGAAGTGGCGCGCTGGCGGGATGAGTTATACTGGGATTATCGGCCGTCGATCGACCTGGTGCGCAAATTCATCGATTCGCGGGCGCTGGGCGGATACGCCGCAGTGGAGGAAGGCCAGCCGGCCGGTTACGGGTTCTATGTGCTCGAGGATCACAAGGGGCTGATCGGCGGGCTGTTCGTCGCCGCCGAGCATGCGCGCGGGCCCATGACCGAGCGGCTGCTGACCGAAATGCTGACCGCCCTGCGGGCGACGCCACGGCTCGAGCGCATCGAAGCGCAATTGATGCCTTTTGGCGCGGAGCTCGATCCGGCGTTCCTTTCACAGCATTTTCGTCTGCATGCGCGGCAGTTCATGCTGCTTTCGCTCGACCAGGCGAAGCTTTGCACCCGGCAAATCTCACCAGGGCTGCGCATCGAGCCGTGGTCGGATCGCGTGTTCGATTCGGCCGCGCGGCTGATTCAGCTGGCCTACGCGAACCACGTGGACGGGCAGATCAACGATCAATATTGCAGCGAATCGGGCAGCCTGCGTTTCCTGCGCAATATCGTGTTGCTGCCGGGCTGCGGGCAGTTTTTGCCGGAAGCCTCGTTCCTTGTGCGTCCCGCGACAGGCGACCGCCCGATCGCGATGATCCTCACCTCGACGGTAGCCGAGGGCGTCGGGCATACGACGCAGATATGCGTGATGCCGGGGTATCAAGGCAGCGGGATAGGGCGCCAACTGATGGAACATTCGATCCGGGCGCTGCATCAGCGAGGATACAAATCGCTTTCTCTGACCGTCACAACCGTCAACAAGCGCGCGGTTGAACTCTACGAGCACCTGGGATTCAAACTGGTGAAGACGTTCGCGGCGGGCGTCTGGCAGGCTTAGGCGAACTGCTCTCATGCAGTCGCAGAAAACTCACAACCGTCGCGGCGAAGCCCGCAACCACAAACGGCCGCATTCAACATGCCGGCCAGGCCGACCATCCGCACAGCGTTCGATCCTTCCCATACTCAAGCGCCCATTTCCAATCGCCCATCGACCCACTGGATCCGGCTCGCCTCATTCTGAAATAGATGTGAAACTCAAGCACGGTGGCGGCGCAGAGGTGGCAAAAACCGGCGATCGGGAGCGTCGCGCGACTCATCCTATAGGCGAGAGGCCAAAGATCTCCTTGTGCGGCCACGTCGACCTCACTTCTTCGCGCGGTCTTTCAGTAGGCCCTTCAGCTCGTCCATGAATTCCTTCACGTCCTTGAAGTCTAGGTAGACCGAGGCGAAGCGGACGTAGGCGACCTTATCGAGCTTTTTCAAATGATTCATCAGCAGGCCACCGATTTCGGTGGTGGTGCGTTCGCGGTCCGCGGCTTCGCTGACGTAGGCTTCGGCCTCGTCGACGATTGTTTCAAGCTTGCCGACCGGCACCGGACGTTTTTCGCAGGCCTTCAGCAATCCCTGGAGGATTTTCTGGCGCTCGAATTTCTCGCGGCGGCCGTCTTTCTTGATCACCATGTACGGAATTTCGTCAATCCGCTCGTAGGTGGTGAACCGGCGATTGCACTTCAGGCATTCGCGGCGGCGGCGAATCAGGTCGCCGGTCCGCGCCTCCCGCGAGTCGATCACTTTGTCGTCCAGGTGCGCGCAGAATGGGCACTTCACTTCGAAGTTTCCTTCGATTCGGCGGGCAGTTCCCCGCCGTGTTCGGCTTCGGCTAACAGTTCGGCTTCACCCGCTTCTTCTTCGGCGCGCGCCATTCGCTTCAGCTCGCCGACCGACCAACCCTCATGGAACAGCAGCGGCAGCCCGACCAGACAGCAGGCCACGAACGTAACCAGCCAGGTGACGATTGTAGCCACCGCAGCCGGCTCCTTATCTACTCCAAATATCAGCGTGAACACAAGAAAACTGGCGACCTGCGATCCGCCGCCCACGCCCGGAAGCTGCGCCGCTGAACCGACCACCGCGAATGCCAGCACCAAAGCAGCGCCGGCGAAACTGAGGCTTCGGAGCTGACCTTCAAATGCGTGCGCAATCCAGAAATAAATCAGCACAATCAACAGCCAATGAACTGCCGTGTAGGCCGTGAGCGCGGCCAGATCGCCCCAGGTGCGCACGCCGCGCAGTCCGTCGCTGAACCCTTCCAGTAGAGCCGCCGCTTTTGCACGCCAGCCGTGGCGCCAGTTGGGATGTTCGAGCTTTTTCGCCAGCCAGTGGGCGCCGTGATATCGGAAATAAATCAGGAAAACGATGGCGCCGATGAGAGCGACCAGCAGCAGCGCTCCCGCCGAGCGCGCCAGTTTCAACAGCAGGGCGTTGCCGGGGCTGATGGCCCCGCGCTGCTCGAAAAACAGCAGCGCGCCACCGGCCAGAAGAGCCGTTGCGGCCATATCCGCCACACGCTCCAGCACGTAAACGCCGAACATGCTGGGCATCGAGATGGAGCTTTTCCGTGCGATCAGCACCGGGCGTACGGGTTCGGCGGCACGACCGAGCAGGACCGTGCAGGCGAATCCGGCCAGGGTCGCGGCATACACGCTCGCGAAGTGCGTCTCACCGAGCCAGCGGCAGAATCGGACCCAGCGCAGGGCGCGGATGGCGTAACAGGCGTAAATCGCGGCAACTGAAAGCAAGAGCAGCGAAATCCTGGCATGGCGCAAGGACTGGCCCACCATTTCCCAGCGGAAGCCCTCGAGCGTGATCGAGCTGCGGAACCGATAGAGGAAATACCCGACGACTGCGAGGACGAGAATGAGAACCACGTACCGGCGCGAGTTGCGCAGCATCGGATCCAAACCGTAGCAGCAAGGTTGCAAGAGTGTCAAGGCGGCCCGAACGCATGCCCATCAGGCGGGGCGCCCCGCCCCGGACTCACAGCCACGAGATTGTGCATCTTGCGCATTCGCCGGAAAGACCATCCCCGAACATGGCCGACCGGCGATCACCGTTCACCGGGTGAGTGCTGGGCGCAAGTCCCGCCGGGTGGCTCACCAGATTCGGCAGCGCTTTAAAGCGGGGCGGACCATCGGCGAATTCTCGGTACAGGCAAACGCCCTGTGGAACTGCGGCATGTTCGAAAGTGGACCGTTGACGCGGAAGATCGGGAGCGGATGCGGATCGGATTCGGTAATCAACCGAGCGAGCTCTGGCCGGAGGCTGTCTTCCCAGCTCTGCCCGTAGGCGATGAAAAACCTTTGGTCGGCCGTCCAGCCGTCGACGAGCGCGGGAGTCGGCTTGCCCGCGAGCGATTTGTGGTAGGCGGCGTAGGCCATGACCAGGCCGCCTAGATCGGCGATGCTTTCGCCCTCGACCAGTTTCCCCTGCTCGTGCAGACCCGGCTCGACTTCGAATTCATCGAACTGCTTGGCGATGCAGTCGCCGCGTTCGTTGAAATTCGTCAGGTCGGCGTCGGTCCACCAATTGTTCAGATTCCCCTGCGCGTCGAACTTTGCGCCCTGGTCGTCGAAACCGTGGGTCATTTCATGTCCGATGGCGGCGGCCGTCGCGCCATAGTTGAAGGCATCGTCGCCATGGGGGTCATACATGGGTGGCTGCAGGATGCCAGCCGGAAAGACGATCTCATTCAGCAGAGGATTGTAATACGCGTTCACGGTCGGCGGCGTCATGCCCCATTCGGCGCGGTCCACGGGCTTTCCGATCTTGGCCAGTTGACGCGCGAATTCAAATTGCGTGCC
This sequence comes from Candidatus Acidiferrales bacterium, assembly GCA_049696975.1. Taxonomy (GTDB): domain Bacteria; phylum Acidobacteriota; class Terriglobia; order Acidiferrales; family UBA7541; genus Palsa-295. The sequence continues at coordinate 26,763 of JBAVUW010000052.1, forward strand.
GCGCGCGAGATTTGCCACGTAGGACCCGCGATCCACCTGAAATTTCGAATAGTCGCGCCAGTGGTCGGGATAGCCAACCTTGATGTAGATCGCATCGAGTTTTTCAATCGCTTTCTGGCGCGTTTGAGGCGACATCCAGTCGAGCGTCGCCAGATCCTCGCGCAGCGAAGCGATGACGTTCTTCACCATCTCGGTGGCGGCGGCCTTCGCGGCGGGCGGGAATTTTTCCTCGACGAAAAACTGACCCAGAGCTTCGCCAAGCTCTGCGTCGGTCGATGAGACACAGCGCTGCCACCGTGGCAGCAGTTGTTTCGATCCGGTCAGCGCGCGGCCAAAGAAATCAAAGTCTTCGTCCTGAAAATCCTGGGATAGCGCGGGGGCGGCCTTGTGAATCAAATGCCAGCGAAGATAGATCTTCCAGTCATCGAGTGGAACCGACCCTAACGCCGCGTCCATGCCTTTGAAGAAATCAGGCTCGGAAACATTGAGGCTGGCGGGCGGCTGGGCACCGGCTGCCTGGAAATACTCAATCCATCGGAAATGGGGAGTCGCAGCGGAAAGTTCCGCGACGGTCTGGCGGTGATAGACCTTGTCGGGATCGCGCATATCGACGGTTGAAAGAGAAAATCCGGCCAGTCGGGTTTCGATGTTGAGCACGGTTTTGGCTTCGGCGGCCGATTTCGCAGGATCGTCGCCCACGAGCTGGAACATTTTCGCGATGTGGGTCACGTAATTCGCGCGGAGTTCCTTGGACTTGTCATCGTCCCGGGTGTAGTAGTCGCGATCCGGCAGGCCAAGGCCGGCCTGGCTGATCTCGGCAATTTCCTGCGTGCTGTCCTTGAAGTCTTGGTCCGAGCCGAAGCCAAAAACGGCGTCGACACCGATGGTGTGCAAGCGGGCGAGTTCAGCCTGAAACGAAGGCAGATCGGACACGGCGGCGATGCGGGCAAATTCGGAATCGAGCGGCTTGGCCCGCGCGGACTCGATGGCGGATTCGTCCATGCAGCTGCCGTAATAGTCGCCGATTTTCTGCCAGGGAGAGCCTGGCGTCGCGTTCTTGTCTGCCGCCGCTTTCTCGAGGATGGAGCGAAGCGTCTCCTTGTTGCTGTGATCGAGCTTTTCGCTGATGCCCCAGGAAGCATAATCGGCGGGGATGGGATTGCTCTTCGCCCAGTTGCCGGTGGAAAAGTTGAAGAAATTGGCACACGGTGAAACGGACGTATCGAGCGCGGAAAGATCGAGCTGGCCCCTGGCGGCCGCAGGGCTCTGGGGCGGGTCGCCGGAGCCACCCAGGACCAACGGGCTGCAGCCGGCACTCGCAGGCGAGCGCACCTCGACCAGGTTTCCGC
>JBAVUW010000053.1:0-8850 GCA_049696975.1 Candidatus Acidiferrales bacterium
GGCGCGGACCTGACCGCTTCGAGTTGTCCTTCCCCGATCGCCTGCGCCCGTGTTTGAGTTGATCTTGGGATGCGCACAACGCCTGACGCGCTTTGCAGTGGACTCAGCGAATCTGTTAGTATCGGGCGGTTGGTGGGCTGCACCCCGAGGTTGGGGGCGGCACCGGAGGACAACATGAGCGCAGCACCCCGTCCGGCGCACAGCAGAATTACCGTGCCCGAGATTTCTTCCCGCAAGCTGCATTTTCCCGCTGGTTCCCCCGAGACGAATTTCGAGTCAAGGCCTGGTTCAAAACAAAAGATCACCTGCCTGACGGCGTACGACTATCCAACGGCGCGGTTGCTGGACGACGCAGGCGTGGATATTCTGCTGGTAGGCGATTCGCTGGGTATGACCGTGCTTGGATACGACAGCACGCTGCCCGTAACCCTCGACGAAATGATTCATCACACCCGCGCGGTGCGCCGCGCCACGCAGCACGCACTGGTGGTGGCGGATATGCCTTACGGCAGCTTTCACGTGTCGCTGGATGATTCGGTGCGCAATGCGGTGCGCCTGGTGAAGGAAGGCGGTGCCGAGGCGGTGAAGGTGGAGGGCGGCGAGCGGCGGATCGAACTGATTGCCCGGCTGGCGGATGCGGAGATTCCGGTGATGGGGCATGTGGGCCTGACGCCTCAATCGTTCAACGCGATGGGCGGATTCCACGTGCAAGGGAAAACGAGCGATGCGGCCCGGCAGGTGGAGCGCGACGCGCGCGCAGTGGAGGCGGCGGGCGCGTTTGCCGTGGTGCTGGAATCGATGCCGCGCGAGCTAGCGGCGCGGATCACACAGAAACTGCGCATTCCCACGATCGGCATCGGCGCGGGTCCGGACTGCGATGGGCAGGTGCTGGTGATCCACGATCTGCTGGGACTGGGCGAAGGGCACCGGCCGAAATTTGTGCGGCAGTACGCGAATCTTTCGGCGGAAATTTCGCGGGCCGTTTCGGCGTATTGCGACGACGTGCGGGTGGGCGCGTTCCCGTCCGACGCGGAGTCGTACCATTCGACTGCCGAGCTCGGTGAGCACGCCGTGCCGGCCAGCCCGCGGCGTTAATGTCTCAGTCCGACGCACGATGATGAGCCCGACCCACGGGTGAAAGCCCGCTGAGCACGGATGAATGGAGTGTCGGATCCGCCCTGCAGGTTGGCTCAAGGTAAAAGGCAACAACCCGACTGGCAGCCGGGGCACCTGCCCGGCGTGATTCTGAAAGGATGCGCCTGCGATGAACACGGACGATTTTCGGCTGCTTTACGATTTCAACGCGTGGGCGAACCAGCGCACGCTGGATGCCTGCGCGGCTCTAACGCCCGAACAGTTTGCGCGCGATCTGGGCTCGAGCTTTAAGTCCGTGCGCGACACACTCGCCCACGTCTACGGTGCGCAGTGGATCTGGCTGGAGCGCTGGCACGGACGCACGCCGACGGCTTTTCCCGTCCCGGCTGATTTTCCAGATCTCGAGTCGACGCGCCGGCGATTTGCCGAGGTGGACAGTAACCTCGTGGATTTCGCGGCGTCGCTGAATGCCGGCGATATCCAGCGCGTGGTCGAATTCAAGACCATGGCCGGCCAGCCGTTCGCGCAGCCGCTGTGGCAAATGCTGCAGCATGTGGCGAATCACAGCACGTATCATCGCGGCCAGATTGCGACGATGTTGCGGCAGCTGGGCACGAAAGCCACAAGCACGGACTTGATCGCTTTCTACCGCGAGCGCGCAGCCAAAGCCGGCGCGTGATTCCCGCCTGACCGACCCCTCGATGGAATGGATCCATACCGTTGCGTGGATGAAGCAGGTGGCTGCCGAGGCGCAGCGGAACGGCCGCTTGCTGGGCCTGGTGCCCACGATGGGGGCGCTGCACGAGGGACATTTTTCGCTGGTGCGTGCGGCGCAGCGAGAGTGCTCACCGGTGGTCGTGTCGATTTTCGTGAATCCCGTCCAGTTCGGGCCTTCGGAGGATTTTCACAAGTATCCGCGGACGCTGGACGCCGATCGCGCGGCGCTCGAGAAACTGCAGGTCGATTACGTGTTTGCGCCGCCGGCAGAGGGGATGTATCCGGCCGGGTTCGGCACCTGGGTGAACGTGGATGGATTGAGCGAACGGCTGGAAGGGCGATCACGGCCGGGCCACTTTCGCGGCGTAGCGACGGTGGTGCTGAAACTGTTCGAGATCGTGCAGCCGCGCTTCGCGTTTTTCGGGCGCAAGGATGCGCAGCAGGCGCGGATTATTCGGCAGATGGCGCGCGATCTTGATCTCCCCACCGACATTGTGGTCTGCCCGATCGTGCGCGAGGCGGACGGGCTGGCGATGTCGTCGCGCAATGCGTATCTTTCAGCGACCGACCGCCGCGCGGCTGCGGTTTTGTCACGCTCGCTCGAACGGGCACGGCGGGAAATCATGAGTGGCGAAGCGGAAATCGTACGGCTGATCGCGGCGCTGCGCAGTGTGATCGACACCGAACCGGGAGTGGCACTCGAGTATGCGGAAATTGTGGATGCGGACACGCTCGAGCCGGCGATGACGCTGCGAAAGCCTTGCTTCATCGTGCTCGCGGCGCGCCTAGGCAACACTCGACTCATCGACAATGCCCTGGTCGAGCCAGCCGGCGAATCGTTCATTGTGAGCGTCTGAAGTTGCGGAGAAACGAAGGTGCGATCGCCTCCGGCTGTGCCGGGACTGCAAGAGCAACGACACGTTCGGTCGGCCCGCTGCGGGTCTCCCTGCAGGCAGGGGTGTCCGTGCCACCGAGCTACTTTGCCGCCGCGAGCGCGCCGGCGTTGGCGCCTTGCTGGATCGCCTCCAGCACCTCGGCGGCGTGACCTTTGGGAGTGACTTTCGGCCAGATTTTGCGAATTTTGCCATCCGCACCGATCCAGAATGTGGAGCGCACGATCCCCAAGAAAGATTTGCCGAAGAAACTTTTCATGCGGCGCGCCTTGTAGGCGTCGACCACCTCGAATTCGGTATCTGCCAGCAGCGGAAAATTCAGCTTATAGCGCACTTTGAATTTCGTCTGATCTTCTGCAGAATCGCCGCTGCATCCCACCACGGCGGTGTTCAAAGCTTTGAATTCCTTGAGCGCATCGCGAAAATCGACGGACTCGTGCGTGCAGCCCGAGGTGTTCGCCTTGGGATAAAAATAGAGGACGAGATTCCGTCCTTTGTAATCGGCGAGCGAGACTTTGCTGCCGTCATCGGCAGTGACGCTGAATTTGGGAGCTGAGTCGCCTTCTTTGAGCACGTTGGTGTCTCCAATTGATTTGACGCGCGAATCAGGATTCGGCGAGCACGCGCTTTAGAATTTCATTTACGGCTTGAGGATTCGCCTGGCCGCGGGATTCGCGCATTACCTGTCCGACGAAAAACTTGAATACACCTTCGTTGCCGGAGCGGTACTTCGCGACGTTGTCCGGGCTTTTCGCCACGACTTCGCGGGCGATTTTTTCGATCGCGCCGGTGTCGGTGATCTGCGCGAGGCCCTCGGACGCGATGATCTCGGCGGAGGGCTTGCCCGTATCGAACATTGTGGCGAATACCCTTTTTCCGCTGGCCGCGGTGATCTCGCCCTTTTCGACTTTTACAAGCAGCTCGGCCAGCGCCGCGGGCTTCACCGGACACTCGGTGATGTCTTTTGCTGCGTCGTTGAGCCGGCGCAGAAGCTCCACGGAAATCCAGCCCGCCGCGGATTTGGCAGGCGCACCTGCGCGGACGGAGGATTCGAAATAATCGGCCAAGGCGCGGGTGTTCGTCAGTACGCCGGCGTCGTACGGCGAGATTCCGTACTCGGATTGAAATCGCGCGCGCTTGGCGGTGGGCAGTTCGGGCATCTCGCGCCGCACACTACCGATGGTCACCTCATCGACGACGACCGGCAGAAGATCGGGATCGGGGAAATAGCGGTAATCGTGCGCCATTTCCTTTGACCGCATCGGCTCGGTGCGGCCGGCGCCCACGTTCCAGAGCCGCGTTTCCTGTCCCACCCTGCCACCCGATTCCAGCACGCCGATTTGCCGCTCGATTTCGTATTCGAGTGCGTGGGCGAGGTAGCGGAAGGAGTTGAGATTTTTAACCTCGACCTTGGTACCGAATTTCGGCGCCCCGCGCAGCCGCACGCTCACGTTGGCGTCGCAGCGAAGAGAACCTTCTTCCATGTTGCAATCGCTCGCTTCCGTGTATTCGAGAATCTGTTTCAGCATCGTGAGGTACGCGTAAGCCTCGGCGGGAGCGCGCAAATCCGGCTCGGAAACGATCTCGACCAGCGGGACGCCGCAGCGGTTGAAATCGATGTAGCTCCATTTGTCCGAATCCGGAAATCCTTCGTGGAGGCTTTTGCCCGCGTCGTCCTCCATGTGCAGGCGCGTGATACCGATGTTCTTTCTTGCACCGCCGATTTCGATTTCGAGCGCGCCCTCGGTGGCGAGCGGCAGCTCGTACATCGAGATTTGATAGCCCTTGGGCAGATCGGGATAGAAATAGTTCTTGCGGGCGAAACGCGAGCGCGGCTGGACCGTGCAGCCGATCGCGAGCGACGCACGCAGCGCCAGCTCCAGCGCGTGTTTATTGAGCACCGGCAACGCACCCGGCAGCCCCAGGCAGACCGGACAGGTGTTGGAATTCGGCTCCGCACCGAACTTTGTCGAACAGCCGCAGAAGGCTTTGGTAACCGTTTGGAGTTGCGCGTGGACCTCGAGGCCAATGACGGTCTCGTAGCGCGCCATCCCTTCCGGCGCCATGCGCGGGGCTTCTTGTGCGGTTCGACTCATGACCGGACAGAGAGTATAGCATCCGGCCGGGCGGCGCGCGGTTCGCCCCAGGAGGCTTCGGGCGCCCGCCCGGCGGACCGCGGATGACTCGGCGACCTTCCGCTACAAATCAGATTTGTCGCGCCGCGACGGCAATTCCAATTTGATGCCGGAGACGAAGTTTAGTCGCAGGGCCGGAAAGCCGAACGACTCCTCGTAATGCTGGTTGAGGAAATTGTTCACCCGGCCGTAGATCTCGACGCCTTTGGGCAGCCGAAGGGAAAAGCCGGCGTTCGCGTTCACGTAGCCTTTGTCCCGGAATAAGCACGGCAGCATCAACTCGCACGCAAATGTGCCGTCGTTAGGCTCCAGATCAAGAACCGGCCCGCGGATCGACGCGTTCGAATTCAGCATCAGCCGGCGGTAGGTCCAGGTGACGTTGTAACCTGCCGAACTGCGCGGGCGCCGAATCAGCGGTTGGCCGACTTCGAACGGCGGCTGAGCGGCGAGCTCGCCGGTGAGGGCGAGAATCGCGGTATTGAGCCAGGTGTACTCGCCCATGATTTCGAGCGACCGCAGCGGACGAAGTTTGAAACTGCTTTCGATGCCGCAGGCGCGCGATTTCGCGAGATTCGCCGTTACAAACGTGCTCACGTTCGGGAAATTTCCCGTCGACACAATCTGGTCCCGATAGCCGTTGTAAAAATACGTTACATCGAGCACCGCCTTGTCGTGTGCAAAGCGCTGCTCGATTCCTGCGTCGGCACTGTTGCTTTTTTCCGGCTTCAAATCAGGATTGTTGGTAAATCCCAGCTCAAAGCCGTCGGGCGGGCGGATTCCGGTGCCGAAGCTGCTGTGCAGGCGAGTGATGCCGAAAAAGCCGGCATCGGACTGGTGGGCGACAAACGCCGCGGAAATCCGCGGATTCACCTTGGTCACAGACGCGGCCGGGATGAACGGCCGCGACGCGTCGACTTCGTCCGCGGCGATGCTGCCGGTGTTGATGCTATCGATGCGAACACCGGTGCTGATGAACCACCGGGTACCGGGGTTCCATCGGTTCTCGGCAAAAAAAGCGTAGCTGTTCCGCGGGATCGTATAGGGATTGATGCCGGAATCCGTGACGAAAGTGTCTTTGTAGGTTTCTCGGACGTATTCGAACCCAGCGACGAATACGTCCTTCGCCGAAAACGTGATTTCGCTGCGCGTATTTGCCGTGAGCCGAAGAGTGTCCGTGAACGAATTGCCCTCCACCGCTGAGGGAAAAAAGAATCGATCGGTCGCCACGCTCACGGTGCTGACCTGCGTGAAACTGCTGGACACCTGTTCCGTCTCGCTCATTTGATAGCCGAATAGGTTCTGATCCTGATACACGGTGGCGAACGGACTGCCAAGGCCCGGATAGAGGCCGTCGGGATCCGAGCCCCACGGGCCGGGCGTGACCACTGATCCGGCGTCGCCGAAAAAGTGTGCGACGATTTTTCGGCGCGGACTGTGCGAGTAGCTCAGGCTAACAAACGAAGTGTTATTCCAATACGAATCGTCGATCACCGGTCCCGTGGTGGCAACGCGCGAGAGACTGTAGGACCAGCCGAAACCGTTGGTCGACCCGGCGCCGCCAGTTGTCAGCCGGTAGTAATCGTAGCTGCCCCCTTCCCCTGAGAAACTGAAGTGCGGCGAGCCTTCGCCCGGATCGGTGACGATGTTAATCGCTCCCGCCACGGCGTTCGATCCGTACAGTGCGCTTTGCGGGCCGCGTAGCACTTCCACCTGTTCCACCCCTTCGGTGGGCAACGGGGCCAGATCGAATCCGCCGCCAAAATCGTTCATGGGAATTCCGTCGATCAGGATCAGATTGTAATTCGAATTTCCGCCGCGGATGAAGGCACTGGTGACAGCACCCAACTGGCCGGTGCGATTGATCGCCACGCCGGGAACGTTGCGCAGTGCGTCGGCCACTGTTTCCACGCCCTCGTTATCGATGTCGTCGCTGCTGACAACCGTCACCGACGAGCCAACCTCCGGCGCCAGCGCACCGCCGAGCGATGCCGACACGATGACCTGTTCCTGCACCGCGCTGAGCTTCAAGTGCACGTCGCTGACGAGATCCTGGTCGACCGCGAGTTTGATGCCGGTTGAAATGCTGGAGAACCCGGAGACGTTCGCGACGATCGTGTACTCGCCTTCCGCCAGGCTCTCGAATTTGTACCCGCCGTGAGCGTCCGCGCGCGTCTGCGCGGACACCGTCATCGCGCCGAGCAGTGTTACCTGTGCATCCGGCACGGCGCGGCCATCGGGATCGAGCACCGTTCCGTGGATCGCCGCTCCATGTTTCGCGCCGGAATTCTGGGCGGAAATCGAGCAGGGTAACAGCAGCACCGCAGTGGAAAAAAACAGAAAAGGAATTCGCAGTCTCATTTTTCCTCCTCTCCCTCTCGCGCGGGAGCTGAAGGTTGTCCCGCATCCATCCGCCACAGGCGGACTTAGCAGGATTGAGACTCCGCCGGTCTCCTGGCTCGGCGAATTCTCCCGCAAATTGCGGGAACGCGGTGCGGCCTTCCCAACCCGTCGGCGAATCCGAGCGGATTCGCTGAGCGGATCAGTGGCACGCGCCGAAAAACTTCCGCCTTACAGTCGCGCGGCGGCGACGGATTTTCACCGTCTTCCCTAGCGCGGAGTCTCCTGTGATTGTGGACCGCGCTTCCGCATTGCGAAGCGCCGTTTGCGGCAGCCAGATCAGCGACCGCGAAATAGACCCGTCAAACGTTGCGTCAAGCTCCGAAATTCGCACCCAGAATCACGCGCGGCCGCCCACCGCCGCGTATTTCCACTTCCAGCGGAGCTTCGAAAACTTCCTCCAACAGGGCGCGTTCGTAGACTTCCGCGGGCGTTCCCACGCGCAGGCATTTGCCTTTGTGCAGAAGCACGATGCGATCAGAAAATTCCGCGGCCAGGTTCAGCTCGTGTGTCACCACCAGCACACTGTAGCGGCTTTCATCCGCCAGCCGTCTCAGGCGTCGCAGCAATTCCACTTTGCCGCCGATATCGAGATGCTGCGTCGGCTCGTCGAGCAGCAGCAGCGAAGGTTGTTGTGCCAGAGCCCGTGCCAGAATCACGCGCTGCTTTTCCCCGCCCGACAGCTGATCCATCCACCGGTCGCGCAGCGCATCGGCGCTCACCTGCGCCAGCGCATTTCCCGCCAACAGGCAATCTTCCTCGGATTCAAACCGGAGCCGCTTGCCATAGGGATACCGGCCCTGGAGCACGTACTCCCAAACGCGCAGCGGGAACAGCAGCTCGCTTTCCTGCTGCACCAGCGCGATGCGTTGCGCGCGTGTGCGCGGCTCAAGTGAGCTGACCTCCGTGCCGTCCACTTCGATACGGCCCGAGAGCGGCCGCTCGATTCCTGCAAGCAGTTTCAGCAGCGTCGACTTGCCGCTGGCGTTCGGTCCTAGAATAGCGACGATCTCTTTTTGCCCCGCTTCGAAGCTGGTAGGCCCAAGCGTGAATTTCGGCGCTGACCGGTCGGTCGCCGCGTATGCGTAGCTGGCCTGCTCTACTTTCAACCGCACGCCTGGCTGGCGCGTGTCGATCGGCACGGGTGACGAAGCCGCGCCGCTGCCTGCCATCGCCGTCATCGCACCCTCCGGCGCATCAGGTAGATGAACACGGGCGCGCCCGCCAACGCCGTCATGGCGCCCACCGGCAACTCCGTCGGGCTCACGATCGATCGCGCGATTGTATCGGCGACCACAACCAGAATCGCGCCGCCAATCGCGGAGGTCGGAATCAGCAGCCGGTAATCCGTTCCGAACATCATGCGCATCACGTGCGGCACCAGCAGGCCCACGTATCCGATTGTTCCGCTCACGGAAACCGCCAGGCCCGTGAGCACCGACGCCGAGATATAGACCACCAGCTTCACACGGTGCACGTTCACGCCGAGGTGACGCGCCTCCTGCTCCCCGGTCAAAATCAGATTCAGATCCGACGATGTCGCATAGATCGCGCCCGCCGCCACGACGAAAACGAAAAACAGCGCCTCGAACCACTGCAGCGGATTCGTCGGC
>JBAVUW010000054.1:0-207978 GCA_049696975.1 Candidatus Acidiferrales bacterium
GCTCGCAGATACTCCCATCGCCCCTTATTTCCCAACCTGACCTCCCCAAATCGCTTTTTGGTTGGGTTACATTCTAAATGGCGCGACGTTTCACCCTTCGGTTACATTCTAGATGGCGCGATTCGCCCGATACACCCTGCGTACACGTTGGTGCTATAATCCCGCCAAATTGAGCCGAAGGGCCCGCACGGGCCGGACGCGCCTGGCACCGTCCCCACGACCCGCGGGCAGGGGAGGTTTGTATGGGAACTCTTCAGATGTTGCTTCTGGCCTGGGGTGTCGTCACTGCCATTCTGGTCTGCATGTGGATCTACCGGAGCGCCCTCGAAAACCGGGAAGAGGATCAGATTTTTCTGGACGCCGCGGGAGACTCGATGGCGCGGGATCAGGCTGCGCTGGTCGCGCGAATCGAAAAGCTCGGGCGGCCGATTATGGCGCTGATGATCGTGTCAGGTGCGTTGCTGGTCTCGGTAGCCGGACTCTGGGCCTACCAAAGCCTCCAAAGCTTTTAGCTTTTTCCGACTTTGTCACGTTGCGGTTGATCGCGCTAAGGCTTGGCCGTCGCTGGAGCTGGTTGCATGGGCGCCTGCGCAGCCTGGGTAGGTGTAGACGACGTGTGGTTGTGCACGATCAGCCAGTTTCCCCCGACTTTGTTGAAGACCAGCGTAGTTTGCCCGCGCAGATCGTAGGGTGCTCCATTCAATAGAGCGCTGAATTCCCACTGATACATGGCCCAGGCCACGTCGCCGTGCGGGAAGATGATGGTATTGCGACGCACGAGCTGCATGGACGCGAACGCTGCTTTCTGGCGCTCGTACAGCGGGACGTAATTCTGCCAACCCATGATCGGCGGAGCGAAATCGCCGCTCACGAACGTCACGCTATCGGAATAGTATTTGTGCATCAGGTCGACGTTGCCGAGCTGGAACGCCGCGAGCATCTGGCCGATATCTTCTTCGATCTGGTCGGCATCGGAACCCGCGGGAACGGGCACGGGATTCGAGTCGTCCTTCTGTTGAGAGTTGTTCTTGCTGTTTTTGTTTTTCTGCGCGAATGAGGAATTGCAGGTAAGAGCCAGGGCGAATATCGTGGCGACCACGCCGAGCAGCCGGCGCCGGAGCGCCGAATTCCCAAGCTTCATCGTAAAGCGACCTCCTTCTCGGATCGGCTGGGAGCATAGCACGAAGCGAAAATCGACCGGCAAGCGGAAGTGGCCTGGTGTGTCGCAAGGACGCACAGCGGCGGAGGCGGCGATGGCTTAGTTTCGCGGCGCAGAATGAAGGGTCTGGCTCAGCAGATTGACGAACAACCGATACGCGCCGGGAACTCCGTCCGGCAGCTCGCGGAAAAATGACAGGCCCGTGTAGATGTAGAGGCCCTTGCCGTCATGCGCGTACACGAGCCCGCCCGTCGCTTCCGGCTCGCCCGGATCGGTGAGGCCGAGCACGGGCTGATAGCGCGAATCCCAGTTGCTCCAGAAATAGAGGCCGCGCTCCTGTTCCCAGCCCTCGAAATCGTCGAGGGTGATCTTGTTCGGCGAATTCAGCAGGGGACTATCCGGCGCGAGGAAGCGCACAGGAGAATTCTGATCGGTTACGCGAACCGCCCCTTTCGGGTCCATCTCCGCGCGGAAGGGAGCCGGCAGCAGTTTGGCCCACGCAAAATCACGTTCGTAGAGGACCAGCAGCGTGCCGCCGTTCTGTACGTAGTCCAGCAGGCGCGGATTCGCTGCCATCGCGTCGGGCCGCAGCTCGTACGCGCGGATGCCAACCACGATCGCGTCGAAGCGGCTGAGATCGCCGAACGCCAGCGTCACTTCATCGAGCAGGTCGACCTGGATTCCCACCTGCCGTAGAGTTTCCGGCAGCACATCGTTGTCACCGGCGATATAGCCGATGTGCAGCGCCGCGGGCACGGTGAGGTCGAGCATATGAACGGTCACATCGGCCGGCTGGCTGAAATTGCGGGTCGGCAGCGTGGGGATCGGCTCGACCGACGTGCGAAACGTATCGTCGCCCAGCTTGGCGTAAGGACGCAGCGTATAGGCGCCGGGCGCGATTTTCGCCGGGGCTTTCACCACGTAGCGCACCAATTGATCGCCGGCTTGCTTGAAATCGAGCGCCGCGATCGGCGAGGCATTCCAATCCCGCGGTGCATCGAGGCCGATCGACACGCTGGCTGGCTTCGTGCCGTGATAACGCACGCGCGCGAGTAAATCGAGGGGCGCCCCGGCGCGCTTCTCGGGAACCATTACCTGCGCGGGTTCTACCGTCAACGTGACCGCCGGCACAAGCTCGAGTGGATAGACGACGATCGCGGTGGTTTTCGCTTCTGCGGATTCGACCGCCTTTTCGTAGGTGAAATCGTAATCGTCGACGCTCATCCGCAGATCGAGGCTCACCAGCGCCGGAGGAAACGGAAGCACGGCGTCGGCGGGCGAACTCGGCGGCTTCGCTCCCACAGGCACCGAAACCGTGAAATGGAACGTCTTACCCTTGGCATCGGCATCGTCGAGCTTGCAGGTCCATCCCTCCGGTAGCTTCAGGCTCGACGGATCCACTTTCCATTTTGCAGGCGTCGCCGGCTGATCCAGAAAAGTCACGTCAACCGTAAAATCCTCGCCGGCAACCAACTCGTGGCGATTTGCCTGGGTATCAACGGGAAGCGCGACGTCATCCACCAGCGCGGCGTCTATTCGTTTGGTGATCTGGTCGATCTCGTAGAGCGCGCCGGCTGCGGAATCGCCATTCGCGGCGACTGAGTTGTGCAGTGCGGCGATTTTCTTAGCGGCCCTTGCGAGCGAACTCGCCGCGGCGGCGCGGTCCAGTGCCAACGCCGATGCCGAAGCGGCCGCCAAATCCTGATCCGCGGCCGCCAATGCCGGCCCCATCGCCGATTGCCACTGCGCGTAGCGGCCTGCGAGGGAGCCGATCGATTCCGCCAGCTCCTTCACGTCGAACGAACCGCCGCCTTGCTGCCCATGCTCGATGACCAGCAGCGGCGGCCGGCGGAAAAACGGATTGCCGTAAAACGACGGAGTGCCCTGCGAACGATGCTGCGCGTGGCCGTCCATGCCCATTTCAACGTAGCTCTTGCCCCAGAGCGGTGAAACGTCGTTCACCGGCAGCGCGACGCCTCCGGGAGCGGTGGTGGTCGGGTTCGGGCCGAATCCGAAATTTCCGGGGCGCAATTCGAGCGACACCTTCCAGGCCAGCAACCCTTCGGAAATCTGTTCGGGGAATTTCATGGGATCGGCGGCGTCGGCGATTGCCGCAGGCGTCAGCAGACCGCTCGCTTGATGCTGCCCGTGTCCGAAGTGCACGCCCCCCCATCCATTGATCACCACCTGCGGGCGGTAGATGCGGATGACCCGGACCATGTCCTCCAGCGGAATCTGATCCCCCCAGATTTTCATGGTGCGCTCGGGGCTTTTCGAAAATCCCGGGTCCACGGCGCGGGTGAAAAATTGATGCGTGCCGTAGTGGGAATCCGCGGCCAGCAACTCGGTCGTGCGCACGATGCCCAGCGGCGCATCCTGCTCCGGTCCGATCGCGTTCTGCCCTCCCTGGCCGCGCGTGATCGTCAGCAGCGCCACGTCGGCATGCAATCCGCGCGATAGGTAGGCCAGCAGGCCGGCGGTTTCGTCGTCCGGGTGTGCGGTGACGTAGAGAATTCTCGTCGTGACGCGCGCCTTTTCGATTGCCTGCACGGTGTCCTCGAGCGACTGCGCGGAGGCGGCGGGAACCGCGGCCTGGGCGACCGCAACAGCGAGCAGGATTGCCCGAATCGCCGCGAAACTCTTCCTGGCTGGAACTCTACGCATCAAGCAATCTCCTGGAATGGCCATTGCCGCAACCATCGCGCGCGCACCAAATATACAAGAATCCCCGCGGTTGCCGCAGCCAGTGACGCCAGCATCGGCTTGCGCCCTGTGGCGAGGAAAAGCGCGGCCCACCCGCCGAGTGCGATCAGCACCGGCACAGGATACAGCCACATTCGAAACGGCAGCCGCGCGCTCCCCCAGCGCCGGTGCAGCACGATGAGTCCCACGCCCTGGCCGATAAATTGGATGATGCAACGCATCGCCAGGATGGAACGAATCGCCTGGCCGAGGCTCAGGGCCACGCAGAAGATGAGCGCTGCGCCGCCCAGCGCCAGGAGCGAAACGTAGGGGAAATGCTTCGTAGGGTGCAGGCGCGCGAAGAGTTGGAGAAAATTCCCGTCCGCGGCCGCGGCGTACGGCACGCGCGAATAGCCGAGCATCGCCGCAAAGACACTGCCCATCGCGGTGATCAGGATGAGGATGGTCACGACGGCGGCCCACTGGTTGCCGTACAGCCGCTCGATGAAGGCGCTGGCGATCGCTTTCGAATCCGCGGCTTCGCGCCAGGGGACGACGGCCAGGATGCTGGTCTGCATCGCGAGGTAGAGCGCCGTGATACCGACAATCGAAATGAAGATCGCGCCGGGTATATTCTTCTCGGGGTTTTTCATTTCGCCGCCGAGGTTGTTCACATTGTAGTAGCCCAGATAGCTGTAAACGGTCTGTACCGTGCCGTGGCCCAGCGCGGCCAAGAGCAGCCAAGACGAATCCCACCGCATGCCGGAAAAATCGAACGCGCGATGCCCGTCGAAATGCGTTACGCCGCCGAAAATGATCCACAGGATCGTGACGATCACGATCGCGCTGAACACGATTGAAATGCGGCCGATCTCCGTGATGCGTCGGTAGAGCAGTGCGACCACGATCAAGACGACGATTGCCGCGACCGTCTTGGTGAAGTACGGCCCGGCGCGGGTGGCCCATTCGCTCGACGCGTTGTTTAAGAAATACGTGGAGTAGTTTGCGAATCCCAGTGCGCCCGACGCGATGCTCAGCGGTCCTTGAAACAGCGTCTGCCAGATATAAAGGAATGAGAGCAGCCGGCCCCAGCGCTCGGCTCCATAGGCTGCGCGCAAATAGACGTAACTTCCTCCGGCTTGCGGCATCGCCGCGCCGAGCTCCGCCCAGATGCAGCCGTCAAAGAGCGCCAGCGCTGCGCCGGCGAGCCATGCGAACAGACTCCCGGGGCCGCCCATCGCCTTGATCACGATCGGAATCACCACGAAGGGGCCGATGCCGACCATGAACGTCATGTTCAGCGAAGTTGCTTCAACCAATCCCAGTCCGCGCTCGAGTTTTGCCGTGCCATTCAAAGCGTTGGAGTCCTTTGTGCCGCTCGGGCGATACGCTCTCGGTGATGGCCGCCTGAAATGCCCGCCGAGCATAACAAGAAACGCTGGGCCCCCGCCGAAAACTGAGCGCACCTGCGATACCATACTCGCCGAGTCTCATGGACGCATCCGCCCTCCCCATCCCGGTTCGGCTCTCGATCGGACTGGGTATCACCGCAGCCACGATGGGTATTTTGGTCGCGCGATATTTTCGGGTGCGGCGGCGCCGCGAATTTCCTGCGCATGGGTGGCTGGGAATCGTCACGCTGGTTTGCGCCGAGATTCTCCTTTTTCGCGGAGTCGACCCGGTGGCGACCTACTTCACGCCGATTGCCTGGAGCGCGTACATCCTGATTGCCGACGCCGCCGTCTTTGCGATTACCGGCCGCTCGCGGTTGCACGACGCGCCCAAGGTTCTGGCGCAGATGGCGTTTCTCTCAATTCCGTTGTGGTTGATTTTCGAGGCGTATAACACCCGGCTTCAGAACTGGACCTATGTCGGAGTGCCGCGCCACTGGGCGGCCGCGCTGCTCGGCTACGCATGGTCCTTCGCCACGATTACGCCGGCCGTTTTCGAAACCGCGGATTTGGTGCAGGGGCTGCTGCCCGCGGTGCCCATCGAGGCCTGGAAAATCCCGGCGGCCGCCGAAAGAGTGGTGATGATCGCCGGCGCGGCTTGTCTGATCGCGCCGCTCGTTGTGCCGCGCGCCATCGCGCCGTACCTTTTCACGCTGGTCTGGCTTGGATTCATCTTGCTGCTCGATCCGCTGAATCACCGGCTGCGGCTGCCTTCGTTCCTGGGGGATCTTTCCGATGGCTTCGCGCGGCGCTTCTATGGTTTTCTGGCCTCCGGATGGATTTGCGGCTGGCTCTGGGAATTCTGGAACGAATGGGCGCAGGCGAAGTGGCACTACATTTTCCCGATGTTCCAGGAGATGAAGATTTTCGAGATGCCCGCGCCGGGTTATTTGGGCTTCATTCCCTTCGCGCTGGAATGTTTCGCCATGTATGTCACCGCGGCGTGGCTCGCCGGTTGGCTCAAGAGGGTGAAATGAAGGTTCGCATATGTTTCTGCTTGGTAGCCTCCGTGCTGCTGGCAACGCTCGCGCGAGCCGACGGCCTTGCGCTTTCTCCGCAGGCGCAGCAGGCGCTGGATCATATCTATCGTGGTGATCCGGACGCCGGCATCGATGCGGCTCGCGACATCGAACGTGCGCAGCCGCAGAGCCCGGTCGGCTTTCTGCTGGAAGGCGAGGCGGAGTGGTGGAAATTCTATTGTGCGGCCGGCGAAATCAAGTGGGGCCAGTTCGACGCCTGGCATCGCCCCAAAGAGCCCGGCGACGAAGCCTATTTCGCGCTGGCCGACAAAGCCATCGCCCTCGCGCACGCGCAGATTGCGACATCCGACACGGCCGACATGCACGTCTATGCCGGCCTTGGCTACGCGCTGAAGGCACGCCTTTATTCGCTGCGCGATGAAAAGCGCGCCATCGCCCACGCAGGCGTAGCCGGCCGCGCCGAATTCATGCGCGCGCTGGAACTGGATCCCCAGATGGCCGACGCCACTGCCGGAGTCGGCCTCTACAACTATTATATCGACACCCTTTCGGCCATCGCCCGCATGCTGCGATTTTTCATGGGACTGCCCGGAGGAAACAAGCAGGAAGGAATTCGCCAGATGCGCGTCGGGATCGAGCGCGGCGCGTGGATGTCGGTAGATTCGAGTTTCTATCTCGCGAGGAATCTCCGCACGTATGATGAGCGTTACGAAGATGCTCTGGCGGCCGCCGAACCGCTGGTGACGCGCTATCCGCATAATCCCGTTTTCCTGCTGCTCGCCGGTAACCTAAACGCCGAACTCGGCCACACCTCGAAAGCCGCCGGTTATTTTCGGGCGGTGCAAGATTCACAGGCTGCTGATTCCGTCTGCGCGTCGCGAGCCCGCGAAGTCGCTTCCGCCTTTCTCGCTTCCCTCCCTCACTGAGGCATCTAACGAAGTGGGCGCAGCTTTTGGCTGCGCGATTGAAGAGCAGGAGGTCGGTCGCATGAATGTGTTTCTGAAGGGCTCGAAATTCCTCGCGCCGGCCGCTTTTCTGGCGCTCGCTACCCCCGTGAGCGCCGCGAATTCGGTGCCCGCGGGCACGATACTGCCCGTTCGTCTCGATTCGACAATTTCATCCGCCAAGAACCATCCCGGACAAATCGTAGCCGCGCGCGTAATGCAAGACGTGCCCTTGGTCGACGGCTCGACCATCCAGGCGGGCTCGAAAATCGTGGGTCACATCGTAGCCGTAACTCCCGGATCGAGCGCCACGGCCGCCAGTGTAATCGTGCGGTTTGACACGCTTCAATGGAAGCAGCAGAAAACGCCGATCGTCACGAACCTCCGAGCCGTCGCGTCGTTTATGGCGGTTGACCAGGCTCAAGTCCCGATGGAAGGTCCGGACCGGGGTACTCCTGCGAGCGCATGGACGACCGAGCAGATCGGCGGTGACACTGTGTATCGAGGCGGCGGTCCCGTGGAAGGAATCGCAGGAGGACAGGTCGGCGTACCGGTTGAGAACGGCGTGCTGAGCGGGCTCCATGCAAATCCGGACGGCGGATGTCGAGCCGCGGTGGACGCAAACGACACGCCGCAGGCGCTGTGGGTCTTTTCCTCCAATGCATGTGGAGCGTACGGATTGGCGAATCTGCAGGTTCGTCAATTCGGGCGCACCGATCCGGCCGGCGACATCGTCTTCGGGTCGACCCAGGGTGATGTGAACATCGAGCACGGTTCGGGCATGTTGCTTCGAGTGGATGGCGCGGGTGATTCGGGCGCCTAATTGCGCTGGCGCGATCGGGTTTTTCGGACGCGGAACGACCTTCTCAGCGGCCAATGACCCGGTGAAACTCGGTCGATTTCTCCGGGTCGTTGCGTTTTCCGCGCAGTCGCAAATGGGTTAGAGTGGGTGGCCATGTGCCATGCGCGAACCGCCCGGACTCTTGGTCTGCTGCTGCTCCTGGCCGGTGGTGCGTATGCGGCCACTCTTGTGCCCGACAGCAGCATTTTGCCCGCGCGGCTGGAAACATCGGTCTCGTCCCAGAACGCGAAAGCGGGGGAGTTGATTCGGGCTCGCATCATGCAGGCCGTTCCGCTGCTGGGCGATGCCACAATTCCCGCCGGATCAATCTTGACCGGCAAAGTCACCGCCGTTCAGGTTGCGGTCGGTGGCGAGGGCGGCCGCTTGGCCTTCCGCTTTGATACGCTCCACATCGCGCACGAAAATGTCCTGCTCACCCTGCGATTGCGCGCCATCGCGTCCGATCAGGAAGTTCGTCAAGCGCAGCTTCCACGAAATTCCGATCCCTCCGCGTCATCGAACTCATGGACGACGGTGCAAATCGGCGGCGACGTGGTATATCGGGGCGGAGGGCCCGTGAGAAGTAGGTCCGGCGTCGTTGGCAAGCCAGTCGAGGACGGCGTCCTGGTGCGTCTGGACCCCAATCCCGCGCGCGGCTGCCGCAACGACGGCACGGGCGAGCGCGCCCAAGCTCTGTGGCTTTTTTCCTCCGATGCCTGCGGGAGCTATGGCCTGCCGGACGCGACGATCGTGTTGGCCGAGCAAAATCTGCCGGCGGACGCGACGGGCGAAATCGAGCTGAAGTCGGCGAAGGGAAACGTCGTGCTGGAAAGCGGGTGCGGACTTTTGCTGCGTGTGATCAACCCGGGTTTCCCCGGGGACTAGCTTCGCACGGCTTCTTCCTGCTCGAAGGCGTGATAGGACGAACGAACCAGCGGCCCGGCTTCCACGTGCTTGAATCCCATCTGTTCACCCAAGCGCTTGAATTCCGCGAACTCGTCCGGATGCACGTAGCGCTCGATCGGAAGATGCTCGCGCGTCGGCTGCATATACTGACCCAGCGTCAGGATATGCGTGCCCTGCGCGGCGATTTCCTCCATCGCGGCCAGCACTTCGTCGCGCGCTTCGCCCAGCCCGAGCATCATTCCCGTCTTGGTGGGAACATCCGGCGCCATTTCCAGTGCCCGGCGCAACAGCTCGAGCGAACGCTCATACACGGCGCCCTTGCGAACCTGCCGATAAAGCCGCGGAACGGTCTCCATATTGTGATTGAGCACGTCCGGCCGTGCCGCCATGACCATCCCAAGCGCGTTCCAATCGCCTCGAAAGTCCGGGATCAGCACTTCCACTTTGCAATCCGGCACGCGTTCGCGGATTTCGGCAATCGTGCGCGCGAAAATCGCCGCGCCGCCATCCTTTTGATCGTCGCGGTTCACCGAGGTGACCACGGCGTAACGCAATCCCATCCGTGCCACTGCTTCGGCCACCCGCCCCGGCTCATCCTCCTCCGGCGGACCCGCAGGTTTGCCGCTGGGCACAGCGCAAAATCCGCAAGCCCGCGTGCAAATATCTCCCAGAATCATAAAGGTCGCCGTCCGATGCTCCCAGCACTCACCCATGTTCGGACAGCGGGCGCTTTCGCAGACGGTGTGGAGATTGAGGGTGCGCATGATGTTGTCCAACATGCGGAAATTCGTGCCCCCCGAGAACCGCACCTTCAGCCACGGCGGCCGCGCTGGACCGCCGGGAGGCGGCGCGGGATCGTTGGGCAGAATATGGAAAGGGGCAGTCATTTTGCTCGACAAACTGATTCGATTCTACGCGTGTCCATGTCTGCAGACAATCTCAGGCAGCACGGCGCGTCCCCGACCGGCTCCTCCGTCGCATCGTGCCCCTTGCGAATTGAATGCTGGCGTGATACATCGGCGCCGGGGAATGCCGATTCTGGTTGACGGACCGGGAACATGTTCGATTTGAACCAGATCGGAACGGCTCAAGTGTTGTACAATTACAACGTTTGTCTGGATTGGCTGGAGTCACGACCGTAAGTTATTGATAATTAAGGCTCGCAACTCGCCTTCGAAATGCCTACGCAAACCACCATACAGCGCCCTGTCGAGATCGAGGGCATCGGACTTCATACCGCCGTCGAAAGCCATATTCGCCTGGTGCCGGCCCCGGCCGATACCGGCGTCGTATTCCGGCGCGTCGACCTCGACAATTTCGAAATCGCCGCGCACGTCGCCAACGTAGCGCGGGTCAGTTACGCCACGAGCCTGATGAAGCAAAGCGTGCTGATTTCGACCACCGAGCACTTGCTCGCCGCGCTCTATTGCTGCGGCATCGACAATATTTACGTCGAAATCAATGCGCTCGAGCTGCCGATTCTCGATGGTTCATCACGGCCGTTCATCGAAATGCTGGCCGAAGCTGGCACGCGCCGCTTGCGTCGCCCGCGGCACTACATCCGGGTGGTGAAGCCGCTGGAATTTTCAGACGGCGACCGCCGCATCGGAATCTATCCGGCGGACGATTTCAGCATTCACTGTTTCGTGGACTATCACCATCCCTGCGCCGGGCCGCAGGAAATCGAGATGGCAGTTACCCGCGAATCGTTCAGCCGGGAACTGGCTCCCGCGCGGACATTTACGTTCGTAAAAGAGCTGCTGGCGCTGCAAAAAATGGGTTTGATTCGCGGTGGTTCACTCGCAAACGCCATCGTGATGGACGACAATTCCATCCTGAACGGCCCGCTGCGATTTCCCGACGAATTCGGCCGTCACAAGGCGCTGGATTTGATCGGTGATCTGGCGCTGGTCGGCCGGCCGATTCAAGGACGCATCGTGGCGCACAAGGCGGGTCACGCCCTGCACACACAGCTCGTCACGCGATTGCTGGAAGATCGATCCTGCTGGAAAGAGACGACCGTGGCGCACGAGCCCAGCCTGGCCGCCGGACGGCAATCGGCGCACGATCCGGCCACCGCCGCTACCTGAACTAGGGCAATCCGGATGGCCCGAATGGGAACTCCGGAATTTGCAGTCGCCACGGAGTGCTTTTGGCAGTCGCCGGGCCCGAGCGGTTGTAGCGTATCACTCCCGTCTGATCCGCAAAGAAGCTGGGTTGCGCCGCGGTTCCCCGGATAACAGGCTCGGCGTGGATTTCGAACTTCTTCGAGCCCGCGCGCGTACATCCTCGGGCTGCGGCACCCTCCTGAGCAACCCTCGGGCCCGTCGCGTCGTAAATCAACCGATAGCCTTTCGAGCTTCCCGAGGCTAGAGCATCGTCGATCAATCTGGCGCGATCGCACGTGTCCATGCCGCCACCGGCGCCACCAATCGATGCCAGGTCGGGAGAGAAGCCGTTGGCATACGAGTCGTTAAACTCGTTCTCGGCATAGATAATTTTCCGGATCGACCGAACCGTCGCGAGTTCATTTGCGGTTGTGCGCGTGCGCCGCAAATACGGAACCGTAATCGCCGCGACGATCAGGATGGGTACGATCGTAATACCGGCGTATCCGAGCACCAGGCCCGTTTTTGCCATACCGGTGCCCGCCAAACGCCCGCCGGAACGGCGAATCTCTGCGAGTGCCCAATGGCCCAAAATAATCGCGACGATCGAGATGGGAAAAAAGAAAATGATGAGGCCGCAGACCAGGCTGCCAATCGCTTTTCCGCTGGTTCCACCTGGACCGGTATATGGCGCATTCGCCGCTTCGAAATCGTGCGGCTCGTGCGGCATTCCCCGTTGGCCCTGCAGCAAGGCCCCGCATTTTTGACAGTAGCGCCCGTCGATCGGATTTTCCGCCGAACACAGATAGCAAATCATCGCTGTGATTATTCCATAATCGGGCCGGCCGCCGTTGCCGGTCCATCGACACTGTAGGGGAGTACGCCCGTCTGATCGCTGTAGAAGCTTCTCTGTCCCGTCGTTCCCCTCGTTGTGGGATCGGCGCTGATCGTAAAGCTGGTCCCTCCGCGAACCGTGCATCCGGCGGCAACGGCCTGCGGCGACCGCGGGGTTTGCGCGTCATACCCAGCGGGAATGGCCACATAGGTGAAGACGTAGCCATTCCGCAGTCCCGATGCGAGCTCCGAAGGGATGAATGCCGCATGGTCGCAACTCGCGGCGGAGCCTCCCATTGCCGAAAGCGTCGGCGGATAGCCGTTCGAATAGGAGACTTGATAGCGATGCGCCGCGGTGACGATCATGTGGAGCGATCCCACAGCCGAAGCCTCATTCGCCGCAATTCTTGAGCGCAGGAGATTGGGAATCGCGATCGCCGCGATGATCAATATCGAAATCAGCGAAACACCGGCATAGCCCAGCACCAATCCGCCGATCGCCATGCCGCGGCCCGTGAGCCGCCCGGCGGAACGTCGAATGTCCGACAGCGCGAGGTGCCCCAATAGAATCGCCACGACCGAGCTGGGGAAGAAGAAAAAGATCGGGCCGCAGATCAGGCTGCCGATCGCTTTTCCGCTGGTCTCTTTTGGGCCGGTGTATGATGCAGACGGCGCAGAGCTGTCGCCTGATTGCGGCGGCAGGCCGGGTTGACCCTGCAGCAGCGCGCCGCACTTTGAGCAGTAGCGGCCGTCGATGGGATTTTCCGCCGCGCACAGCGAACAGGTCATTCCGGCACCTCCGCGAGCATCGTACTTCGGCGGGGAATTGACCTACTCGCTATCCTTTCGCCGTGGCAAAGTCAACCGACTGCAGGACTGGAACGAGACTCGGATGTCGCTGACATCCTTCTCGCGATCGATCTCGCGCTGCGTCGACGCACCGGACGAACGGGGAATCGGCGATAGGGGGATTCGGGGAACGGGCCCTCGGCTGGCAAACGTCGCATTTCACGCCACGGGCAAGCGCCGGCGGTCGATCACGCCGGACAACCTACTCGGAAGTCGTCGAAGCGGGAAGCGGCGACGCGGCATCGCCGGGCAGGGCGTCGATCACCGGCTCGGCCGGGCCTTTGCGCATCGACGGGAATTTTCCGTAGGTTAGCCCGCGCCACAGCCATTCCATGGGGCCGAAGCGATAGTGCCGTAGCCACCAATTGCTGAACACGACCTGCGCGGAGTAGAGGGCCACGGTCGGGACGAGCGCCATGGCCGGGCCGACGCGCCCGAACAGCCCGGTCGTATAGTGATAGAAAAACAGGGTGCAGAGTACCGATTGCATCAGGTAATCCGTGAGTGCCAGCCGCCCGACCGCCGCGAACGGCACGACGAAGCGCCGCAAATTCACATTGAGAAAAATCAGCCCCAGGGCCGAAATGTAACCGGCCGCCAGCACGTGCGCACCGAGAAAGTGCAACATGGACGAAACCGCCAGCGCGAACGTGAACTTGCCGTCGGGCACAACTGCATTTTCATAGGCGCCGAAGAAATTGAGGACCAGACCAATCGGAACGCACCACGCGCACACGCGCTTGAACACCGGTCGATATTCCGGGAGTCGCTGCACGATGCCCGAGCGCCAGACCCACATGCCCAGCAGAAACAGCCCGACGGCGTAAATCGAGAACAGCTGCGCCACCAGGAAACCTTTCCATTCCACCCAGTTTTGCTTCAGTATTTGATGGACTGTGCCGTGCGCGTAGATCTGAATGATGGCGTAAATCTTCGCCATGTCCGCCGGCTTGGGATTCATAAAATGCGGGCGGAAGCGCGTGTAATAGAGCGCCAGTAAGGTCGAGCCCACCACGATGGGCAGGGCGAAGAGACTACCGGCCCACCAGAGCAGCGTTTTCTGCTGCCTGTTTCGGAACAGCAGCAGAATCGCTCCCGTGAGCGCGTAGGTCAGCAGGATGTCGCCCGCCCAGATCAAAATCCCGTGGATCAGGCCAAAAATGGCGAGCGCCAGCAGCCGGCGCGGATAGAAGCTAAGAAACTTCACGCCGCGCGCTTCGGCGCGACTGAGCTGAATGGCAAACCCCATTCCGAAGAGAAATGAAAAAATCGAGATGAATTTGCCCTGGAACAGGAAATCGATCAGGAATTGTGCGGCGACGTCCGCGCGGCTGTGAAAGAGGACCTGAATATTGTCGTAGGTGTCCAGCGGGGCGACGAAGGCCCGCATGTTTGCCGCCAGGATTCCGAACAGCGCCATGCCGCGCAGAACGTCGATGAATTGGATGCGTTCGGTCAGAGTCACCGGACCGACACTTCGAGCCACTGGCTGCACGAGAGACCTCCGAGAAGGCCCTGATTATATGGCTACTCTGAGAGAATCGACAATGGCGGCTTCCTGCAGCCTCGGGTCGTGCTATTCCTCTACGATTATCTGGCCCTTCATTTTGCCGTGATGCATCCCGCAGACTTTCGCACATCGGAATTCGTAGGTCCCCGGTTTTTCGGCGATGAAGTCCAGCTCCTGGTCGACGTTCTTTTCGACCTTGCCGTTGTCTTCGGGATGATCGAATTTCAAGCCGACGATGGTCTTGTCTTTGCTGCCGTCCGGATAAAGGGTTAGCTGGATGCCCTGTGGTTCATCGACCGAAGGGACGGTCAGCCGCACACGTTCGCCGGCCTTGACGTGAATTTCACTCGGAGTGAATTCATATTTCTTGGCGGAAACTTCAATGGTTTTCAGGGTGGTGTCCGGATTCGGCGCGCCGCCCGGAAGGATGGCCGTAACGAAAGCGACTACGACCGCGCACACGCTGATTCGGAGTCGTAATTTGCCCTCCGCGGCATGCTCTCGCGAGCGCGACGGAATCGAAGTCCAGGTTTCGATGGCAGGCTTACATTCGAGGTTGCACGCTTCCGAGTCAGCAGCTCCGGAATCGCGGATCAGCTAGAGGGCAGGGGAAGAGGACGCGGGTAGATGCGCAGGCTTTTCCGGATACATGCGTTCGAATTCAGCCTCGCCGTGAAGGGATGCGAGGTCCGGATCGCGCCGCGCCCACACGGCGTCTCGAAAACCGGCCGTCCACGCTTTGGATAGGGCATCCAGAGCCTCTTGTTTCTTCTTGAGCCCGCAGTAGACGCAGGCGGCGTTGTAGAGAATCGAGGCCTCGTTCGCCCGCAACGTCACGGCCAGATTGAGTTCGCGCATGGAATCGTCGGTCCGTCCAAGGTCGGCATACATTCCGCCCAACAGGACCCGCGCCCGGGCGTCTTCGGGGACTTGTTTCAGGTGGTTCTCGAGCGCCACGATCACCCGATGCACCATGTTGCGGCGGGCTTCTTCCTTGCCCATGGCGCCGAGGGAATTCATGATCGGCACGTAGACATTGTAATCCTCGCCGCTGGCTTCGATCGCGGCATCGGCCACATCCACAACCTCTTGATAGCGGCCCGCAGCAAACAGCGCTCGGCAAAGCAGGTAATACGCGCCCTCGCAATCACGTTTGCGTTCGATCGCTTTCCGCACCATACGCACGGCTTCGTCGTGCAGCTCGGCGGCGTAGAGCACCCAGGCCTGGCTTACCTGCACCTCGGGCAAGTCCCACCGTAGCGCCACAGCTTTGCCCGACGCTTCGCGCGCGCGTTCTACCCAGACTGTATCGCGGCTGTAGTTGCTGTAGAACATCGCGCAGGCGTTGGCGCTCGCCGCGTGCGCCAGTGCGAAAGCCGGATCCATGGCGACCGCGTTTTCAAACATCTGCAGTGCGAACTCGAGATCCTGGCGGGTCTGCCGCCGCGCATACCTTTTGCCGCGTAAATAGAGGTCATAGGCCTGCAGGCTTTCCGTCGGTTTCACCGCCAGCGCTTCCAGTTCCTGCGGCGAAAGCGTCACGCGCAGAGCCTCGGCGATCTTGCGTGCCATTTCGTCCTGCACTTCGAAAACGTCCTTCATCTCGCGGTCGAAACGCTCCGACCACAGCGGAAAATCAGTGCGGGTATCGACCAGTTGGGCGTTGATGCGAAGCCGGGCTCCGGCGCGACGGATGGTCCCGGTGAGCGCATAGGCCGCGCCCAGTTGTTGCCCGATTTGCGCGGGCGTCACCTGCTTGTCGCGAAACGCGAGGACCGTAGGTCGGGAAAATGTGTTCAGGCCCCGGATTTTCGACAGCTCGGTGATGACGTCTTCCGTAATGCCGTCGCGCAGGTATTCGTCTTCTTTTGCCCCGCTCAGATTCTCAAAGTAGAGCACCGCGACGGACTTTGCCGTCTGTTTCGCCACACCCGGATCGGAATCGCTCTTTTCCTTTGCGCGACGCTTGCCGGATTCGAGATCGCGCTTCAGCCGCCCCAGGTCCGTCTTCAATTCCGTGGCCGTCTGGCAGCGCAGATTGCGGTCCTTCTCGAGCGTTTTATCCACGATCCGCACAAAATCGAGGGGCAGCGAGGGATTCAGATCACCCGCCGGCCGCGGTTCGCGGTTCAGGATCGCGTCGAAAATCACCGCTGACGTCTCGCCTTGAAACGGCAGCGTTCCGGTCGCCAGTTGATACAGCACCGTCCCCGTCGAGAAGATATCCGTGCGTGCGTCCACGAGTTGTCCCCGCGCCTGCTCCGGAGACATATACGAAACCGTTCCCACGGCTGAGCCTGGCGAAGTCAACTCGTATTCCCCAGCCATCGTCTGGGCCTGGGTCATCGAGCCAACCGGTGCCCGGTCACCGCCGGTGATCTTCGCCAGTCCGAAATCGAGAATCTTCAGTTGGCCCCGCTCGGTGAGGAATAGATTGGCGGGCTTGATGTCGCGGTGCACGATCCCCTTGGCGTGCGCCGATTCCAGCGCGTCAGCAATCTGGATCGATAGCGGCAGCAACCTGTCCATTTCCATCGGCTGGCGAATAGCTTTCTGCGCCAAGGTCTCGCCTTCGAGCAGCTCCATCACGATGAAATGGCGGCGCTCATGCTGTTCGATCGCGTGAATCGTGCAGATATTCGGATGGTTGAGCGACGAAGCGGCACGCGCCTCCCGTTGAAAGCGCTCAAGCAGCTGGGTGTCCTGTTCCATTTCGGGGGGAAGGAATTTCAACGCCACGCGCCGGCCAAGCTGTGAATCCTGCGCCTCATACACCACACCCATCCCGCCGGCGCCCAGCTGTTTGATGATGTGGTAATGCGAAAACGTCTGGCCGATCAGAGAGGCCGCGGTTGACATGGGACGGATATGTTAGTGCCTCGCTGCTAGTGAGTCAACGCCGCCGGGTTTCACGCGAATGGGCGCTCGGCGCAAAGAATGAGCGACCGTGGCGTCCAGCGGACGCTTCGCCGCTGTTCCCATTGCGTCCGGATGCGCCCGGAGCGACAATGCTTTCATTCATGCCTGCCGGCGATACTTCCATCGTAATTTTGGCTGCGGGAAAAGGGACGCGGCTGCGCTCCGCTCTGGCGAAAGTGCTGCATCGCGCGGGGGGACGGCCGCTGCTTGAGACGGTGATCCGTGCGTGCCGGCCGCTGAAGGGCGCGCAGACTCTCGTCGTTGTAGGCCATCAGGCCGAGGAAGTCGGCGCGCTCGCCGAAAGTCTGGGCACGCAGACGGTTCTGCAACATCCTCAGCGCGGCACCGGCCACGCAATGCAGATCGCGCGGCGGTCGATTCGCAGAAGCGCGAAACTCGCCATCGTGCTGCCGGGAGACGCGCCCCTGCTGCGCACCGAAACACTGGCGGAGTTGATCGACACTCATCGCCGCGGCGAGGCTGCCGCCACGATCCTGAGCGCCGAGCTGGCCGATCCCGGCGCGTATGGCCGCATCGTGCGCGACGGCGAAGGGCGCGTACTCGCAATCGTCGAGGAAAGTGCCCTGATACCCGAACAGCGCGCCATTCGCGAAGTGAACTCCGCGATCTATTGTTTTACGCTCGAAAAGCTATGGCCCTGCCTCGCCGCGCTGCGCCCGCAAAACGCGCAGCGCGAGCTTTACCTGACCGACGCGATCGCCATGCTGCGCGCGCGTAACGAACGCGTGCTTGCGCAGATCGCCGCCGACGCGAGCGAAGTGCTCGGCTGCAATACGCGTGCCGATCTGGCCGGCGCCGATCGCGTGTTGCGTGCACGGAAGGCCGCCGAGTTGATGAGTTCCGGCGTCACGATCTATTTCCCCGAGACGGTGGTGATCGATCCGGACGTCACCGCCGGAGAAGACACGGTGATTGAGCCGGGAGTGCAGCTTCTCGGCTCCACGCGCATCGGTGCGCGCTGCCAGATTCGCACCGGCTGCGTGCTGCACAATACGCGCGTTGACGACGGCGCCCTTGTCGGCCCCCACACCAACTCGATCGATTCGCGCATCGGCCCCAGCGCTGACGTCGGCCCATTCGCCCGCCTACGACCCGGATCCGACTTACGTGCGGGCGTCCACATCGGGAACTTCGTTGAAGTCAAGAAATCCGTGATCCACGAAGGTGCGAAAGCCGGGCACTTGAGCTACTTGGGTGACGCGTCCGTCGGCCCCGGCGCGAATATCGGCGCGGGCACGATCACCTGCAACTACGATGGTGTCGCCAAATATGAAACGAAGATCGGCAAAGGGGTCTTCATCGGCAGCGATACGGCGCTTGTCGCGCCCGTGCGCATCGGCGACGGCGCCTACATTGCCGCCGGCTCCGTGATCACCGAGAATGTTCCTGCCGACGCGCTCGCCCTCGCCCGAGGCCGCCAGGTCAACAAACCCGGATGGGCCAAAGCGCGCCGGCGCGCGCTGGCCGCCGCGAAAAAAACGGCCAAGCGGTCGAAAAGGCCCAGGAAACCGAAATCACGTCGCCGCTGATCCGCCATTCGGCTACACTTCCAGTGGCAACGCACAGCGGCGCGGAGATCATCGATGCGATTGGCCGGGCCCTTTACCGCTCGTAAATTGGCATGGGGCATTGCGATGTTGCTCGCGGCACTGCTGGCGACGGCCGCCTCGCGCACGATTGTCGCCGCCGGTGAGGGGGCCGTCGATCCCTGGACTCCCGAGCAGACCGTTCAGCCTGCTGCGCTTGCGAAGGAACTTGCCGACTCAAAACCTGCCGACAAACCAGTCGTCGTCTGCGTGGCACCGCATGCACTCTATCTTGGCGGCCACATTCCCGGTGCGCTCTACCACGGCGCCGGAAGCACGCCGGAAGGCATCGACGACCTGAAAAAATGGGCGCAACCGCTCGCGCGTTCGGCCAATATCGTGATCTATTGCGGCTGCTGTCCGATGGACCACTGCCCGAACCTGCGGCCTGCCTTCACAGCACTGCGCTCAATGGGATTCACGCACGTGCGCGCGCTGCTGATCCCAACGAACTTTTATACCGACTGGGTGACACCCGGCTATCCCTACGAGAAATCGCCAGCCAACTGAAATCCGGTGGCCCATGCAGGTTCGGCGCCGCCGGTATGCTAGAATTTCGACATGAAATTCGGCGTCGTGCAGTTTCCCGGCTCGAATTGCGATGACGATGCGCATCACGCCATTGGTTCGGTGATCGGCGAGCCAGTCGAATTCATCTGGCACCAATCCGAGCAGCTTTCCGGTGTCGATGCGATTATTCTTCCCGGTGGTTTCGCGTATGGCGATTATCTGCGCACCGGCGCGATCGCGCGATTCTCTCCGGTGATGAAAGCTGTCAGCGCATTCGCGCGCTCGGGCGGTCTCGTGCTCGGCATCTGCAACGGGTTCCAGATTCTCTTGGAAGCGGGCCTGCTTCCCGGAGCGATGATGCGAAATAAGCGGCTTCGCTTTCTGTGCCGGCAAGTTCACATCCGGGTCGAAAATACCGACACGCCGTTCACTGGCGCCGCGCGACCCGGACAAATCCTTGAAATCCCCATCGCGCACATGGAAGGCAACTACTTCTGCGACGCGGCCACACTCGCCGAACTCGAGCGCTACAAGCAGATCGTTTTCCGCTACGTCCATGCCGACGGACGCGACGCCGGACCCGATGATTTCGAGGCCAATCCCAATGGCGCGCTCGCGGCGATTGCCGGACTCTCGAACCGCGAACGCAACGTTGTCGGCCTGATGCCGCATCCGGAGCGCGCGGCGGAATCGCCGCTCGGCTCCGCCGACGGCCTCGTGATTTTGCGCTCGATGGTTGAAAGCCTCACGCGCACCGAACCCAATATCAAAGCCGGGCCATCGGCCGTTCGCGTTTCCGCGTAAGCGTCCGCTTGCACTGCGCGCAAATTGCTGCGAGAATTTCCGCTCCGACCCTACCGCCGTGGTGGCGATGATCGATACCGACCTCAAAGTCACTCCGCAGATCGCCGCCGAACACGGCTTAACCCCGGACGAATACGCGCGCACGCAGAAAATCCTGGGGCGCGACCCGAACCTTACCGAGCTCGGAATTTTCAGCGTGATGTGGAGCGAGCACTGCTCCTATAAATCCTCGCGCGTGCACCTAAAAAAGCTCCCGACGCGCGGGACGCACGTGGTGCAGGGGCCGGGGGAAAATGCGGGCGTCGCCGACATCGGCGATGGCCTGGTCGCGGTCTTCAAAATCGAGTCGCACAACCATCCAAGCTTCGTTGAACCGTTTCAGGGCGCGGCCACGGGCGTGGGCGGAATACTGCGCGATATTTTCACCATGGGAGCGCGGCCGATCGCCGTTCTCGATTCGCTGCGATTTGGCCCGATCCAGGACGAAAATCTCGCTGCGCGCCGGGCAATGGCGAACCGCGCCGGTACGGGCCGCACTGCTGGCGCCCTGAGTCCGCCGCCCCATACGGCCGCGGCCCGGAGCGTCGCACCCGATGAGATCGCGCAGAATCGCCGCATCGTCGACGGCGTCGTACGCGGAATCGCCTTCTACGGCAACTGCTTCGGCGTCCCAACCGTGGGCGGGGAGGTGATGTTCGAGCCTTGCTATTCGAAAAACCCGCTGGTCAACGCGCTGGCCCTCGGCATCGCGCGCCGCGACCAGCTTTTCTACGCGCGCGCGCAGGGCGCGGGGAATCCCGTGATCTACGTTGGCGCGAAAACCGGGCGCGACGGAATTCACGGTGCGTCGCTGCTCGCGTCGGCTGAATTCAGCGAGGAGTCGCAGCAAAAACGCCCGAACGTGCAGGTCGGTGACCCGTTCATGGAAAAGCTGCTGCTTGAGGCGTGCCTGGAAGCGATGCGCACCGGGGCGATTGTCGCGATTCAGGACATGGGTGCAGCGGGGCTCACAAGCTCGAGTTCCGAAATGGCTTCGCGCGGCGGCGCGGGCATTGAGATCGACCTGGCGCGCGTGCCGCAGCGCGAAACGGGAATGACGCCGTACGAGATCATGCTCAGCGAATCACAAGAGCGCATGCTGCTGGTTGCCGAACGCGGACGCGAGGGTGAAGTTTTCGAGGTCTTCCAGAAATGGGGCTTGGACGCGGTCGAAATCGGCCGCGTGACCGACGACGGCAAACTGCGCGTTCTGAATCACGGAAAAGTGGCCGCGGAAATTCCCGCTCACGCGATCGCCGAGGAAGGCCCGAAATACGAGCGGCCCATCGCCGCGCCGAAGGCTTCTCCCGCAGCAATTGCGCCGCTATTCGAGTTTGCGGCCCCGGCCACGAACCTCACCGAGAATTTCCGGCGCTTGCTCGCGTCGCCCTCGGTCGCGTCGAAATACTGGGTCACCGAGCAATACGATTCGATGGTCCGCACGAACACACGCGTCGGTCCTGGCGCAGGCGATGCGGCGGTGGTGCGGTTGAAGGAATCGAAGCGCGCCCTTGCGCTCAAAACGGACGGCAATGGCCGTTGGGGATATCTCTCGCCGCGACTCGGAGCGATGCACGCCGTCGCCGAAGCCGCGCGCAACGTGGCATGCGCCGGCGCGCGTCCGATTGCCGCGACGAATTGCCTGAATTTCGGCAATCCCGAAAAGCCCGAGGTGATGTGGCAGTTTACCGAGGCGATCGACGGCATCAGCGAAGCCTGCCGCGCACTCGATACGCCCATCACCGGCGGCAACGTCAGCTTCTACAATGAAACGCTCGGCAAGCCGATTTACCCCACACCCGTTCTCGGCGT
The DNA here is from genome assembly GCA_049696975.1 of Candidatus Acidiferrales bacterium. Lineage (GTDB taxonomy): Bacteria > Acidobacteriota > Terriglobia > Acidiferrales > UBA7541 > Palsa-295. The sequence goes on from JBAVUW010000054.1 coordinate 21,956, forward strand.
GCTCGGGCTGATGGAAGACGCCGATTTCGCCGTGGGCTCCGGCTTTCAGCAAGAGGGCGATCAGATCCTGCTGCTCGACGGTGCAAGTCCTGAAAGCGCGCGCAACGGCGATCATTCGGCCAGCGCGTTCTCGTCTTCCGAGTACGCCAAGACGACGAAGGGAGTTGTGGCTGGCACGCCGCCGTCAATCGATCTCGCCGCCGAACGGCGCCTGATCGACGCACTGGTAGATCTTGCCGCCGAGCGCGCCATTTTGTCGGCGCACGACGTAAGCGATGGCGGCCTCGCCGTTACCATCGCCGAATCGTGCTTCGCAAGCAACGGTTTCTCGGCCGAAGCTGATCTCGGAACCTCGACCGTGCCTTCTGAAGCGGCGCTTTTCGGAGAACGGGGCGCGCGCGCGGTTATCTCAGCCGCGCCCGCGTCGCTTGCCCGCCTCCGGCAAATTGCGGCACAATATAATGTTCAGGTCAGCCGAATCGGCCGTGTCACGCGCGGCGAATTTCGCATCCAACTGAATGGTGTCGTCGTGATCCAGGGACAATCGGATTCGTTTCGGCAAGCGTGGTGCGAATCGCTGCCCCATGCCATCGAGAGCGCATCGTGAGCAAACTGATCCAAATCGCCGACGATCATTTCCACGATCACTGCGGCGTGTTCGGCGTCTTCGGCCATCCCGAAGCGGCGAAGCTCACCTACCTCGGCCTCTACGCGCTCCAGCATCGCGGCCAGGAATCGTCCGGCATCGCATCGTCCGATGGCGCAAACCTGCACCTGCATCGAAGCCTGGGCCTCGTCCAGGAAGTTTTCACGCCGGACGTCATCGAGCGTCTGCCCGGCAACGCGGCCATCGGCCACACGCGCTATTCGACGGCCGGCGACACCACGCTGATCAACGCGCAACCGATCGCCATCGATTTCAACAAAGGCAAGCTTGCACTGGGCCACAACGGCAATCTGACCAACGCCCTCGAGCTGCGCCGCAAGCTCGAACATCGCGCCGCGATCTTCCAGACCACCAGCGACACCGAAGTGATCGTGCACCTGATCGCGCGCAGCAACGCGCGTAATCTGCCCGGAGCGCTCGCCGAAGCGCTCAACCAGGTCGAAGGCGCCTACTCGCTTCTGCTGCTCACCACCGACGAAATGTACGCCATCCGCGATCCCCGCGGATTCCGTCCGCTGATCCTCGGCCGAATCGACGGCGCCTGGGTCGCCGGTTCGGAAAGCTGCGCGTTCGATCTGATCGACGCCGAATACGTCCGCGAGGTCGAGCCCGGAGAAATGGTCCGCATTTCGCGGAGCGGCGTCGAATCGATCCGCTTCGCGCCCGAAAAGCCCCATCAATATTGCATTTTCGAGCACGTCTATTTTTCGCGCCCGGATAGCGTCGTCTTCGGCCGTCCCGTAAATGAAAGCCGCGAGCGCCTGGGCCGCTTGCTCGCGCGCGAATATCCGGTCGCAGCCGACATCGTCACGCCCGTGCCCGATTCCGGCGTGCCTGCTGCCATCGGCTACGCCGCGGAATCGGGAATTCCCTTTCGCCTGGGACTGATCCGCAATCACTACATCGGCCGCACCTTCATCGAGCCCGAGCAGGCCATCCGAGATTTCGGCGTGAAGCTCAAGCTGAATCCCGTGCGGCGCATGCTCGAAGGCGAGCGTGTGATTCTGGTCGACGATTCCATCGTCCGCGGCACCACCAGTCGCAAAATCGTCCGCATGGTCCGCGAAGCCGGCGCCACCGAGGTTCACATGCGCATCAGCTGCCCGCCCACGATTTCACCCTGCTACTACGGCGTCGATACGCCTCGCCGCGAAGAACTGATCGCCTCGCACAATTCCGTGGAGCAGATTCGCGAATTCCTCGGCGCCGATTCGCTCGGCTACCTCTCGCTCCCAGCCCTGCGCGCGGCTGTGGAAGATATCGAAGGAAAATTCTGCACCTCGTGCTATACCGGCAACTATCCGACCGAGCTCGTGCAGCTGGAAGTGGAGGCTCATCGTGAAAGTTGAGACGGCCGAGGCGGAAGCCCCGGTGAAGCACAAGCCCATCGCGGCCACCACCAACGAGAAAATCTGGCGCGAGATCGTTTCGTGGTTCTGGGTGATTGTGGCATTCCTGCTGATTGAAGGCACGATGGTGCAGGCGCGCGTGATCCCCAGCGGCTCGATGGAGAACACCGTTCTCGTCGGCGACCACCTGATCGTCAGCCGCTTCGGCTTCGACGCCGGCGTTCCGTTCACCGACTGGCACGTCCCGCTGTGGCGAAATCCGAAGCGCCAGCAGATCATCGTGTTCCGCGCGCCGCTGCCTGAAGAGGGTAATCCCGACTTCATCAAGCGCTGCATCGGCCTGCCGGGCGACCATGTGAAAGTCGTCCAAGGCCAGGTGTTCGTCAACGGCATGAAGCTCAATGAGCCCTACGCGCAGCACGAGTACGGCTCGGAGACTTCCGCGGTCGAAAATTACCCGCCTGCCAGCATCATGCTGCTCGATGGCGGCGTCACGCAGGCGTGGGCCGACGATTTTTCAAATCACGTCGTCAACGGCGAACTCGTCGTGCCGCCCGGCGAGTATTTCATGATGGGCGATAATCGCGACGATTCCCGCGACAGCCGTTTTTGGGGTTTCGTCCCGCGCGCCAACATCATCGGGACGCCGCTGCTGATTTACATGTCGATCGAGGCGCCGGACCCCAACGATGTCTGGGGTCCCGGTTTCGCGGTGCAAAGATTTGAAACGTACGCCAGCGTTCTGATCCATCCTAGCCGTGTGCGCTGGAAGCGACTGTTCCATACGCTGTAAAATTCTCGAAGCGGCCCGCCCCCTTCCGGAAAACGGATCTCGCAAATGCGCTACGCCGATGCCGGCGTCAACATCACGGTTGCGGACGAAGCCAAGCGACGTATCGCCGCCATGGCCGGAAAGACGTTTCGCCGCGGCGTCCTCGCGCCTATCGGCGGATTTGGCTCGCTCTTCCAACTCGACAAAAAGCGCTGGCGCGACGCCGTTCTGGTCGCCAGCTGCGACGGCGTCGGCACCAAACTGAAAGTCGCCAGCGCCGCCAATATTCACTCCACCGTAGGCGCCGACATCCTGAATCACTGCGTCAACGACATCCTCACGCAGGGTGCCGAGCCGTTGTTCTTTTTGGACTACATCGCCATGGGCAAGCTCGACACGCGCGTGCTCGACCAGGTGATCGAGGGCCTCAGCCGGGCCGCCAAACAGGCCGGCTGCTCGCTGATCGGCGGAGAAACCGCCGAGATGCCCGATGTGTACGCGCCCGGCGACTACGATCTCGCGGGCTTCATCGTCGGTGCCGTCGAGCGCAGCAAAATTCTCGACCCGCGCCGTGTCCGCCCGGGAGACCTGCTGCTGGCGCTGCCTTCCAGCGGCTTGCACACCAACGGCTACTCGCTTGCGCGCAAGCTGGTCTTCGGCGTCGCCAAGCTCAATGCCAACAGCTATGTCGCCGAAGTGAAAAACAAAATAGGTGCCGAGCTTCTGAAGCCGCACCGCCCGTATTGGCCGCTGCTGAAAACGATTCTTGCGCGCGGCTGGGTTTCGACCATGGCGCACATCACCGGCGGCGGCATCACCGGAAATCTCCCCCGCGCTCTCCCCCGCAACGTCCAAGCGACGATCGAGCTCGGCTCCTGGCCCGTCCTCTCGATCTTCCGCTACCTCGCGCGGGTCGGCCGGATCGACCGCGACGAGCTTCTGCAAACATTCAATCTGGGAGTGGGGATGATTCTGGTGGTGCCCGCAAGAAATATCTCGAAGGTCGAAACGGAACTTCGCCGCCGCCGCGAAAAATTCTACTTAATCGGCCGCATCGAGCCCGTCAACCGCGCCAAGTCCCGCATCGTCTACACCGGCAGCCTGCAGCTCTAAGCAGGCCGAAGCGCTACTTCTGATTCGCGCTGGTATCGGCCGCGATTTTCCATGAACCGTCGCTCATTTTCTTCCACACCAGCACGTACTGGCTGGTGCCTGTAACCGTCTGGCCCTTCTTGTCCGTGTAGGTCTCGCGAACCGTTCCCTGGTCCATCGCCAGATCGCCTGATCGCGCCACTGTGACGCTCGCGATATTCACCGTAAATTGCAATCCAGGCGCGGCCAGCAATCCCTGAATATCTTTCCGAATGTTGTCTTTGCCCACCGCCGCAGGCATGCCGGAGGCGAGAAACACGGCGTCGTCTGCGTAAAGCGACATGCACTTTTCAAGATCCTTCGCTTCCGCAGCCTTCACGAAATCAGCATCGCCCGCCCGGATCGCCGCTTCATCCGCCGCCCGGGTGTCCGGCATCGCCCCCGGCTCAACCGGCTTCTGAAAATTCTGTACGCAACCGGCCGCGACGCAGGCAGCCGCAACAGCAGCAAACATCAATCGCGAATTCCTGTACAGGGACATTGCACACCTCCATCAATCGCGTTCGTGCCCGAGGAAGATGCCTCTCCCACAGCTCTCTGTCAAGTTCGCGCTATTTAGAGAGTTGGAGCTTCCGCTCCGACAAAATCCGGAAATAGAATCGATGGCGTCAGCGCGCGAGCGATGCGTCTCTCAGATTTCCTACATGTCGCTCGCATTCGTATCCGCCGCGATCTTCCAGGACCCATCCGCCTGCTTTTTCCATACCAGCGCCAGCTTCCCGGTCTCCGTGGCGGTCTTTCCCTTTGCATCGGTAATCGTGTTCGAATAACTCCCGCGCTCAAACGCCAAATCGCCCGACTGCGCCACATCGATAATCAATCCGCTGGTTTCGAGCTTCAACGCCTGCACCCCCAGGAACCCCGCAAACGCCCGGCGCACGGCGTCCTTCCCGATCACCGCCGGCGCCCCCGGCACGAACAGCACCGGATCATCTACGTAGAGCGACATGCATTTATCGAGGTCTTTCGCTTCGGCGGCCTGCGCCAGCGAGACACCCGCCGCGGTGATAGCCGCCTCATCCGCTTTCCGCGGCTCCGCCGGCCCAGGCGCCTGCGAGCATCCCGCAAGCATCGCAACCGCAAAGCTTGCGACCATCCCCACGGAGGAAACAGAGCGACTAGTTCGCATGGTGCCTTCTCCTTCGGGAATGCTTCGCCTCCCGATGTTTCGTCTTAGGCGCCGCGGCGGGCGCCACCGGCAAGTCCGAGTTCCACATATCGACAATGCACTTCCAGCTCCCGTCCGCCTGCCTCTTCCAGACCTCGGAATATTTCCCATGGTCGGTCGTCGCGTTGCCCCTGGCATCGTTCGACGTCAGTTCGTAGGTGCCGTAGGTGTACGCGAGATCGCCCGATCGCGCGGCCTCGGCTTTTGTCGTTTGCCAACTCACCGAAAGGCCGGGCAGCGCCAGCAGATCCGTAATCGATTTCCGAATCTCGCCTTCGCTCGTGGCCATGGCCTCGTTCGGCGGCAGTACCACAGCGTCGTCGGCGTAAAACGCAAGCCATGCGTCAGGCTGTTTTGATTGCGCGGCTGCGGACCAGTCGGCATCGGCTTTCTGAACCGCGGCTGCGTCCGCCGCACGATTATCGGGCAGCGTGGCGGGCTGATGAGAGCAGGCGCCGAGAGAGACGGCCGCGAGCAAGGCGGCGAGCACGAACGAAAACGAACGGAAACGCAGCATGGTAAATCCTCCGGGAATCTATAGGGTGCGAACGAAGATGCTCCGCGCCGCGCAACGTGTCAAGCATCCTGGCCGTCCGCCTCCGAGCTTCGTTTTTGCGTTTGTGGGGTCGGAGCCCATCGTCGGAAATTAACGTGCCGCCACGAGTGTCCACAGAAATACGGCGAAGGACAATCCCCCGAGCACGCTCCGAACCGCATGAAGCCTGCCCCAGCGCCGCAAAAGCCGAACCGCCTCTTCCGAAGCCCCGTCGAGTTGCGGGCTCTCCAACCGCTGGTTCGTCGGGAATATCAAAACGAAGGTAAACGGAATCACGAAAAACAACAGCAATCCGCCAACCAGCCAGCGCACATCACGGTCGAGCCACCAGGCGACCGGCGCCGCCAACGACCCGAGCAACGCAAGGGGAGCCTGCATGAGCGTTCCGCGTCGGTAGCTCGGCCGCCATTGCGCGACGGCCGTTCGGCCGCCGCACGAAAGCCTCGCAGGCTGCTCGGCAACATTGATGTAAACGGCTGCGCCGAAAAAGGTGCCCGCCGCCAGCGTCGCCACGAACTCGGGAATCATGATGCAGTATACGTCCGCGCCCTTTGGCACTCTTTACGATCTATGCTAATTTCCCCTGTCCATGAAGAAACACCTTGGCGTACTCCTGTCCGGTCGCGGCTCGAATTTCGAAGCGCTTGCAGCCAGCGTCGAGGCCGGCCGCATCCCCAACGCTGACATACCCATCGTCATCAGCAATCGCGACAACGCGCCGGGAATCGATAAAGCTGGGTCCCGCGGGATCGAAGCGCACGTGATTCCGTCGAAAGGATTGGAGCGGGAGCCCTACGATCGTCAGGTCGTCGCCGCGCTGCGCTCGAAAAACGTCGACTTGGTTTGCCTCGCGGGCTACATGCGCCTGCTTTCCCCGTATTTCGTCAGGGAATTCCCGCAAAAAATACTGAATATTCACCCTTCCCTGCTCCCCGCATTTCCCGGACTTGAGCCGCAGCGGCAGGCCCTGGAACATGGCGCGAAATTCACCGGCTGCACCGTGCATTTCGTGGACGAAAACCTGGACGCCGGCCCGATCATCGCACAAGCGGTGGTGCCGATCGAAGACAGCGACACGCCGGAAACGCTCGCAGTGCGGATTCTGCGTGAGGAGCATCGCATCTACACCGAGGCCGTAAATATAGTGCTCGAAGGGCGCTACCGCATCGAGGGCCGGCGCGTGCTCGTGGCGAAGTAAGCCAGGATCAGAATTGCGCCCGGCCGGTCGACGCCGGCGCCTGCGAGTGAGGATCGGCGTACACAATGCGGCCGCCGACCACCGTGAGCACGGATTTGAGCTGCTTGATCCCTTCATCAGGAACTCCTCGGCGATCGAAATAATCTTGGCTCAAGACGGCCAGATCGCCGAGTCTGCCCTGTTCCATCGACCCCAGCTCATTTTCTTCGTGAAAGAACCAGCCATTGTCCGCCGTGTACATGCGGAGGGCTTGTTCGCGCGTGACCTGTTCGCCCGAATTGATCAGTGCGCCGGTGCAGTCTTTGCCGGTCACCATGTAATAGATCTCATACCAGGGATCGAGCACGGAAATGTCTCCTGCGTCCGAGCCCGCGCCGGCGTGAATCCCGCTCTCGAGGATGGTGCGATAGGGAGGGCCGGCCGGTTGTCCGGCAGGTGTGCCCTGGCCGCCCTGAAGATATTTCCAGCCATGGACCGCCAATCCCACGCCGATCGCTTTCAGAGACCCGAGCGTCTGCGGATCAATTGCGGGCACGTGCGCGATTGACCAATGCAAATCGCTGAGGGGTGTCACTGCGTTGACCTTTTCATAGGTTTGGGCGGTGAACTGCACTTCGAGCAGAGACAACGTGTGTTGTTGGTAGGTCCAGCCGTGCTTGGCGACCATATGCAAAGCCGTTTCGTAGTTGTCGGGACGCTGCCCTCCGGCGAAATTCACAAACCAAGGCGTCGCAAATTCACCGATGCCCGATACCCGGAGCATATCGTCGCCAAAGTCCGGGAAGACGTTCAGCAGGCGCTCGGTCAGCAGCGGCAGCGCCATCGTCTTGTCCATCGAGATGATGAAAAGCCGAACGCGCTCGTTGAGCTTTTGCTGGTGGTCGAGCGCGAGAATCTGGTCATAGAAGGTCCAGGGATTGGCGCTGGCAATGCCGGGAAACGTGAAGCTGTCCTGCAAATCAGGACTGTCAGGGTCAGCGAAGGTTCCCATATCCACGCTGGTCGTAAGGCCATAACGCAGCACATATGCCTGCGCGTCTTCGGCGCTGCGGATCTTGTCCTCGGGAGTTTCGAGCTTACGAAGTATGCCCAGCGCAGCTGCCGCAGCCGGGCCTTCGAGCTCGCCGGACAGATCGTTGACGCGGACGCCCCGGCTTTCGAAGAATTTCTTCCCCAGGCCGTTGGTAACCGCGGGACCGAACGTGGCGAAAAATACGGGATGGTCCGGCACGGCTTGATCCAATTCCGCGAGCGTCGGCATCCGGTTTTCCGCAAACAGCCGGGGAGTCCAATCGCCGATCGCGGTGACCCAGGCTCCGGCCGGGACAGTTCGGGCTCGTTGCTGGAGCAGGGCCATCGCCTGCGGGATGCTGGTGGCGGTCTCGACCATCACGTCATAGCCCGGACGCTCGCTGAAAAGTACGAAATGGTTGTGATTGTCGATCAGACCGGGAATCACCGTCCTCCCGTGTAAATCGATCACCTTCGTGCAGGGATTCACTTTTCGATTTCCCAGCGCACCGATGTATGCGAAGCGTCCCTCCTGAATCGTTACCTCTCTCACGACGCGATTGGGCGAATCCATCGTGTGAATTTTGCCGTTGACCAGGCGCAGGTCGCGCGACCATGCGCACGCGTCTTGGCCCGCGGCGGGATGCGTCATCGCCAGCAGGGCGACGAATATCAGGACAGGAAATCGCATTTGTTTTCCTCCAGAATTGTCGCGATCGATTCCGTTTACGGGTCGCGAAATCGGCGGCGCTGCTTTGTCGCCGTCCGTTCGCAACGCCAGACTGGATCGATACGGATTGTACGTCTTCGCGCAAGAGATTGAAGAACTCGTCCCGGTGCGTCCATTTGGGTGCCGCCAGCCCGTAGCCTCGCAAGGAGCCGCGCCCGAGCGGTGCATCAGTTTTGGCCTCCCCGGCCACCCGCCCGCACACACTTGCCCGCACACACTTTGACTAAGCCCGGGCGAGCCTTTAGACTGGCTCGTTTCCATCTACATCGGAGAAAAACCTGGGTGGCTTCAGCACAGTTCAAGCCGGTCGATGAACAGCTCGCCTATCTGAAAAAAGGCTCCGCGGAAGTCATCCGCGAAGAGGACTTAAGAGTGAAGCTCGAGCAAGCGGCGAAAACGGGCAAGCCGCTGCGCGCCTACCTCGGCGTCGATCCCACTGCGCCCGACATCCACCTCGGCCATACGGTCGTCCTGCGCAAGCTGAAACATTTTCAGGACATGGGCCACACGGCCGTGTTCCTGATCGGTGATTTTTCGGCCATGATTGGCGATCCAACCGGTGTTTCCGAAACCCGCCCGCCCCTCACGCGCGAGCAGGTCGATGCCAATGCGCAAACCTACCTTGCGCAGGTCTATAAAGTTCTCGACCGCGACAAAACCGAAGTCCGCTACAACAGCGAATGGCTCGGCAAAATGTCGAGTTTCGAAGTGGTCCGTCTCTGCGGCCACTATCGCCTGGCCCGTATGCTCGAACGCGAGGACTTCCGTTCCCGTCTCGAAAAAAACCTCCCCATCTCGGTGCACGAGCTCCTATATCCGCTGCTGACGGCCTACGATGCCGTGGCCCTGCAGTCCGATATCGAGCTTGGCGCCACGGAGCAGAAATTCAACATGCTCGTCCACCGCGAAATCCAGCGCGAATACGGCCAGACGCCCGAGGTCGTGCTGACGATGCCCATCCTCGTCGGCCTCGATGGCGAACGCAAAATGTCGAAAAGCCTGGGCAACTACGTCGGAATCACGGAAGCCGCCGGCGAGATGTTCGGAAAGCTCATGTCCATCAGCGACGAGCTGATGTGGTCCTACTACGACCTGCTGACGGATTTCGGCCCGGACGCCGTTCTGCGCCTGCGCGAAGAAGTGCGCACCGGCACACTGCATCCGAAAAAGGCAAAAATGGAGCTGGCACACAACATCGTGGCGGGCTTTCACGGTGAGGACGCAACCCGCAAAGCTGGACAGGAGTGGGACCGGATATTCAGCAAGCGCGAGGCGCCGGAAGCAGCTCCTGAATACAAGCTTGTGCGCGGCCAAGCGAAGCGCCTTTCGACGCTACTTCTCGAACTGAACATGGCGGCCTCCCGGAGTGGCGCTGAGCGGCTCATTAAACAGGGCGGCGTCGAGATCGACGGCCAGCGCATAGACAACGTGAAACACGAAGTCGAGCTTTCAAAGCCGATCGAATTCCTGCTTCGAGCCGGCAAAAAGAAGTTCCTTCGTATTGTCGTCGAGTAGTCCTACAACTATCTGTGTAGTATATAACGCCACTCACGCCACGCGAAGCCTCCAGCTCGAGTTTGCAGGATTGCGGATCCGTGCATCTTTTATGAGCGGTTTGAACGCGCCCCACGCACATTCAAGCCCGAGGGCCAAGGGATTGGCGCCGTTTAGCGGGAAGCCTGGCCGGCGGCGGAGCGGATCGGAATCGTGACGGGCTTTGCGGCTTCGGTCGGTGCGAGCATGTGGCACTGCCCGTCGAAGATTGCGCCTGGCTCGATCACCAGGCACGGGCTGTGAATCTCGCCGGTGACGATGGCGTTTGGCTGGATCTCCACTCTGCCGCGGGCGTGGATGATGCCGTCGAATCGGCCGGCGATCATCACGAAGTTGCCGTGGATGTTTCCTTCGACGGTAGCATGCTCACCGAGCACGAGCGTGTCGTCGGAAGAAAGCGTTCCCTTCATTGCGGAATTGATGCGGAACGTGCCGGAGGCTTCCAGCTTCCCTTCGAGCTTGACCCCCTGCTCGAGGAAGCCTGTCCATTCGCTCGGTTCCTGTTTTTTGCGATCAAACCAGCCCATGCAATCCCCCGTACGGCCGGTTTTTATTGTCTCATCAGTTGTTCGTAGAGGCGGGTCAAATCGGCAGCGTCGTAGTACTCAAAAGCCAACTCACCCGCACGGCCCGGCCGCAGCGGATGGATCACCACTTTCGCGCCAAATCTGCGTTGCAATTCCTCAATCGCCCACTTCGTGTTCGGATCGGGGGCCGACGCGGCGGTAGCCGCTTGCGGCTTGGGCCGTCCGTGACGGGCGACGTGGCGTTCGAGCTGGCGGACCGTCATGCCGCCCCGCGCGCTCTTCCTCGCCAGGTCGAGCCGGTCCTTGGGATCGTCGACGGCGAGCAATGCGCGCGCGTGGCCAGCGGATATTTTCCCTTCTTCAATGAGGTCAAGGATCGTGTCTTCCAGGCGCAAAAGCCGGACGGAATTGGCGATCGTCGCGCGGTCTTTTCCCGTTCGCTCTGCTGCCTCTTCCTGGGTTAGATGGAATTCGTCCGTGAGCCGCTGGAATGCGCGCGCCTGTTCCACGGGGTTCAGATCTTCACGTTGGAGGTTCTCAACCAGCGTCATCTCCAGCGCCATCTCATCGCGAACATCGCGAACAATTGCCGGCACGCGGGCCAGTTGGGCCCTCTGGGCCGCCCTCCAGCGGCGTTCACCGGCTATCAGCTGGTAGCGGTTCTCGATTCGCCGAACGACGAGCGGCTGAACAATGCCGCTGGCCCGAATCGAGCGCGAAAGTTCGTCCAGGGCTTCTTCACGGAAGCGCGTTCGTGGTTGGAACGGGCTCGGGTCGATCTGGTCGATGTCGACCTGCGCGAAGATCTCACTCGGAGCCAGGGCCGGGGCCGCCGCCGCTGCTCCCGCTCCCACCAGCTGTGCCGCTGGCACCGGCGGTTGCGGCAGATGCTGCGGGGGTTCCGGCTCCCGGATCAGGGCGCTCAGTCCCCGGCCCAGCGCGTTTCTGGTCATTGGCAATAACCTCCTTGGCTAGTTGAATGTAGCTCTCTGCCCCTTTACTATGTATGTCGTAGAACATTACGGGCATTCCGTGGCTTGGTGCTTCCGCCAGTCGGACGTTTCGCGGAATTACCGCCTCGAAGACCTGGGCGCCAAAAAATCCTCGGAGGTCCGCGGCAACTTGCCTTGAAAGAGTCGTCCGATCATCGTACATGGTAAGGAGAATGCCTTCGATTGCAAGCGAAGGATTAATCGCGCGTCGAAGCCTGGCAAGTGTATCCAGGAGTTCTGAGACCCCCTCAAGTGCCAGGAACTCGCATTGGACAGGGACCATGACGGCGTCTGCGGCGGCAAGTGCATTGAGTGTCAGGATATCGAGCGATGGCGGACAGTCGATCAGGATAAAATCGTACTTTTCGCGAAGCGGCTGGATCGTCTGTTTGAGCCGATATTCACGATCCTCCATTGAGATCAGCTCGACCGCTGCGCCGACAAGGTTCTTGTCTGAAGGAATCAGGTCCAGCAGGTCGACTTGCGCATCGATCGCAATGCGCTCGATGGGTTCGCCGAGGATCAACGCCTGATAAAGTGTGCGGCGGGCGGGATCTTTCGGAAAGCCGAGGGCGCTTGTGGCGTTTCCCTGGGGATCAGAATCGATAAGGAGGGTCCGCTTCTCAGACGAAGCGAGTGAGGCGCCCAAATTGACGGCGGTGGTGGTTTTCCCGACACCGCCCTTTTGATTGGCTATGGCGATGACGCGAGCCAAACGATGCTCCTAGGCGAAGCGAGAATGTATCAGAGAGTTTTCGTGAGACGCAAGATGTTTCACGTGGAACAATTTTAACTTCCTGAGGCACCGTGTAGTGTTCCACGTGGAACATTTTATCCTAGGAAGGACAGATAGGATTGTTCCACGTGGAACAATCCGGCTCTCAGGTTTCCACTGGCGAGCCACCCAAAAGGTAGCGGCGCTTCGATCCAGGAATCAAACCTGGCATGTCCCACGACCATGACGGCTCGGTCGAGATCTCCTGCGCATCTTCCTCGCCGAGCCACAAGATCAACCTTCCGCGAGCGCTCAGTTGGGCCCTCGCCCAAGCACGCAACTCTTCAAACTGCCCAAAGGCGCGAGCGGCAACAAAATCGAAGGGCAGCGGGCCAGGGCCAAATGACTCCATCCGTCCAGTGAAGATCGTCGCATTCCGGATCTGGAGCTCGCGCAGAATCTCCGCAAGGAATGCGCATTTCTTCAGATTGGACTCGATCAGGGTAACCGAAAGAGTTGGAACCGCCAGCGCAAGCGGCAAACCGGGGAATCCGCCACCGCTTCCAACGTCGGCGAGCCGACTTTTCTTGAAATTGTAGCGTGATACTGCGAAAAGACTCTCCCCGAAGTGAAATTTCACGATTTCCTCGGGATCGGTGACCGTAGTGAGCGCGATTTTGCGATTCCACTTCAGCAGCAACTCGATGTAGGCAGCGATCCTGGCTGCGAGATCTGGTGTTGCTGGCAGACCGTAGCCGTCCAGCAGCTCCTCAATTGGTCGGAATTCGAGCATTTTTACTTACTACGTCTGTAGTCTACGGAGAAGGAGTGGCCACCGGGGCTCCAGACTGGCTTGCGTTCAGCGCCAGAGCCGTCCGAAAACGCGGAGGCACAAGGAGGCCGGCTACGATATCCGTAATAAAATGAGCAACTAACGGTGCCACGAGGCTGCCGGTCCAGGCTCGGATAATCGAAAACAGAGCACCAACTATAAATGTAGTTAGTACACCCCTCCGCCCCTGATACAGATGAGCCAAAGCGAACATCGCAGCCGATCCTGCGATTCCCACCAGAAGCATACCGCCGGACCAGTCCTGAAACACCCATTGCGCGAATCCACGGTAGATCCACTCCTCGCAGATTGCCACCGTGACGACGACCGCGAAAAACGCGACCCGCTCGGTTGAATCCTGCGGGAAGATCTTCAAGGCAATCTGGGGCAGTGTGCCGCGAACCAACTCCGGGTGAGCCGCAATCGCCCTCAAGCTGGCGAGCTGATAGCCTAGAACAAACACCGACAGAAGAATTGTAACGAACGCAGTCAGGCCCGCACGAGGCACCGAAAGACCCAAGTCAACGAGTGAAATTCGATGCGCCTGGACCCGCCATAAAATTACCGCAAAGGCGAACCACTGAAAGGCAACCGTCGAGGCATACAGAGTGAGGCGGTTCCGCTTGGTCGTTTCGGGCATGCGCATCAGGCGCCGAATCCGGTGCAGGCCGAGCAGGGGCACGGCGACGGCGAAAAAGATCAGAATCAGCGCGAAATCCCAGTGCATCGCGACAGATCAAACCATCTTTGGACGCCCGGAGCAAGCCGTTCGAAGCGCGAACCGGAGAAACTTACTTGCCGCTCGCGGTTGGCGCGTAATAACCCGCGCGTGTACGCGCCGTCAGGCCCGGCGTCGCGATTCGGATTTCAAGATGGTGAAACTCGCCGGCGTGCCTGGCTTGAACGGGATCGATGGCCAGGTCATAGAAGGGAGCAGCGTCGGCCAGGCACTGTTTCAGAGCATCGGTGACATCGTTCGTCGAATGAAGCGCGAGGCCGCCGCTTTGCACCGCCAAGACCTCCAGCGCGAGGTAACCAACGTCGGCCTGGCTGGGCTTGGTGGCGGCATTGAGAAACTGTTGATAGTAGCTTGGCCGCGCCGCATTTTCGCCAGCGCCGATCGGATCGATGCTGTAAAGCGTGGCGCCGGCCTTGGCGATCAGATCGGACATGCTGATCACATCGCCGAAGAGCTGCTGCTGGGTTTTGTCGTCTATCTGGCTCGAAAGGTCCGGAAGTTCCGGCCAACCCGGTGAGAGCCAGATGATGATCTTCCTGCGTCGCTGGGGCGCGACGATGCCGAGCAGGCCGCGCATGGCGTTCTGCGACAGCCGCCAGCGCTCCTCGCCGCCGCTGCGGCCTGCAGAGCCGCCAATGGCCCGGGTGCCGGGCTGTAGCGGTCGAGAGCGTTCGCGAGTGAGTTGCCTTCGAGCGAGAAATTGCCCACGATTTGAATGCCCCGTTCCGTAAAGGCTGCCAGAGCCACCGGGTAGGCTAGCGCACCGCCTTCGGTGCGAAGAAACTTCGCGATTGCGGCGTGCTCGATGTTCACGCCCACCAGGCTTGAATTTACCGCGTCGATTACGATCAGGACCTCGAGCGGTTCCGGGTGGCCCGTGAAAGCGTGGAAAGATGTAATCGGACTGGGCGATTGATTGTCGAGGACCGTGAAATCCTGCTCCTTCAATCCCTCGACAGGCGCGGCGGAGCGGGGTGACAGGACCACGTCGAAATGGATTTTGCCGTCGTCGGCAACCGCTGGAGGAGGTGACACGTTTTGCTGCGCTCGCGTGGCGACGGCCGCAAACACGACGAGGAGCACCAGACTGCGAAGGCGCAAGGACATGGGCATGTTGGGCGGGCTCCGGCGTAATTGGAACGCAGACGACGAAGGGTTTCGCCAGTTCGGGCTGCGCCAGTATACTCACGCGAGTGCGAATCGAAAAGACAGAGATCGCAACGACTGCTTAACGGCAAAGACATGCTGAAAGCGGGAGCAACATCGCATGACACTGCTGGTCGAAATGTCTGGTGGCCTGGTGGACGAAGCCGGCGGAGCAACGATCGGCCTGGTTGTGTCAAAGGAGGACATGGAAGTGATCGACTTAGGAGTGTCGCTGCTTTCGATGCGCTCGCCCCCCGAGATTTCGTCGAAGGCGGATGTGTGGATTTCTTGCCGCACCATGAGCGCGTTCTACGGGCAATGACGCCCGGGAGCACCGCAAAGCCGCGGGCGGATCTGCAGAGTTCCTCGCAAGGGCGCCGCGAAACGCGATTCTTGGAAAAACGTCCTATAGGTGTAGAATCCAGCGGCTGGAGAAGCGGTCCGAAGTGGCGCGGAAGCTCGTCTTCCGGACGGCCGGATGGACAGTTGATCGCCTTCAGCATGCGCGCGGCGTAGTCCTGCGCTGCGGCAGCGGGAACGGGGGGGCATTCATGAAGACGATTCAAACGGGGAATTCATTTTTCGGCCGGAACATCGGCGAAATCATCGCCGTTGTAGCGGCGGTGATCGCGATCGCGAGCGTGGGCATGGCGCGAACGTCCGCGAAAGCCGCCCCGCCGGACCTGGGTAACACCCTGGTGATGGGCATGGCGTTTGATGGGCATCAGGCCGCGAACCTGGATACCACGGTGAAATTCTACGAGACTCTCGGCTATCCCGTGGCCAGCCGGACAGACTGGAAAGTCGATAAAGTGGCAAACGAGCTGGGCGGCACGAAGGGCGCGGAGTCGCGGACGGCGATCATCAATATTCCAAGCTCTGTCTCCGACAAGCCGTTCCCGCTAGTTCTGCGCGAATACCGCGGGATCGATCGCAAGGACTGGAGCACTTTGAAGTCTTCCGACCTGGGCGCCGGGCATATGGATGTGACCGTGATGGACGACTGCAATCCGGTGATGGATAAACTCAAGGCGGTCGGCTTGCTGAAGGTGCCGAACATGGTTTTGCCGGGCGGGCCGCCTCCGCCAAACGGCCCGCGCCGGTTTGTTTTCATTCAGGACCCGGACGGCTGGTACATCGAGCTTTTCGCAAAGATGAAGCCTGCGCCGGGCGCACCACCTGCGGGACCACTGGTTTCGAATTCTTCCGCGACGATGCAGAACATCGAGCGGTGGGGGAAGCAGGAAGGTTTCAACCATATCGGGCTGAACGTGATCGATCCAGCGAAGGCGCTGGCGTTCTACCAGGGAATCCTGGGCGGAGATTATCCGCCGCTGCCGCCGCCGGCGGCACCGGGCGGGCGTCCAACGATGACGATGCTCAATGGTTGGTACCCGCAGGCGGGGACCGATCAGAACGTGCGCCTCGAACTGCTGGGCTCTCCGCAGAATAGGGACAAGCAGGCGCCGGACCAGCACTTCGCCGATATCGGCACGAACTACGTCGGATTCGAAGTGACGGATCTCGACGCCGTCTACGCGAAGGTGAAAGCAGGCGGGGCGACGACGATCTCCGAGGGCGGGATCGTGAAGACGCCGGATGGCCGCGCGGTGGTGGTGAAGGATCCGGACGTCGGCGGATTCGTCGAACTCTGGCAGGCGAAGAAGTAACGGCTGGCAGAAATTACGGAGTGAGCATGCGACGCCTGTGGTTGGGGCGCCGTGTGCGTTTCAAATAGCCGGGCGACCGACTCCCGGCCGAGGGTGATGAGTGTAAACACCGCCACCGCCATTGAGAAAATGTGCGACCTCCGGCGCCAGCGGTTCGAGGCCGTGCGGAATGTCCGGATGGCAGAAGGAAAACCGGTCCGAGCAGGATGAAGAAAACGTTGAATCCCGCCGAAATCACGTAGCCGATCAAGAGCAGCTTCCGATGTTTCCGGATCGATCATCGCCTGACTGTTGAAATCGATTGGATCGGGCAACGAAGGCCTCCCAAGATTCCCGAAACCCTCATGGTCAGATCGAGCGCCTGTCGCGTGCCTTACGGCCGATCGCCGGAATCATCCGGGTTCAAGTGTGAGCGCGCGGAACGGGATTGACAGCGCCGGACCGCGCGCCGTATCGTGCTGAGTTCCTCAAGCAGTTGCAACGCGACGATACATGAAGATACTGGTGATTGGCGGCGGCGGACGCGAGCACGCGATGGTGTGGAAGCTCGCGCAAAGCCCGTCGGTTGAGAAGGTGTGGTGCGCGCCGGGGAACGGTGGAATTGCGGCGGACGCAGAGTGTGTGCCGCTGGACGTGAAGGACGTCGGTGAGGCGGCAGGCCTCGCGCAGCGTCTGGGCGCGGATCTCACGATTGTAGGGCCGGAGTTGCCCCTGGTGCTTGGCATCGCGGACGAATTCAAGCGTCGCGGGTTGCGGCTGCTCGGTCCGGGTGAGAAAGCGGCGCAGCTCGAAGGCAGCAAGGTTTTCTCCAAACGATTCATGCAGGAGCATAACGTCCCGACCGCGGACGTTTACGGGGTTTACATCGAGGCGCTCGAGACGTTCACGGCGTTTGATTCCGTCGATTGGCCGCTGGTGATCAAGGCGGACGGTTTGGCGGCCGGTAAGGGCGTGCTGGTGACGTCGTCGGCCGATGAAGCCACCGAATTTGTGGAGCGCGCCATGCTGAAGCGCGAATTCGGTGAGGCGGGTTCGCGGGTGATTTTGGAAGAAGCGCTGGAGGGCGAAGAGCTTTCCTACATTATTCTCACGGACGGCACGAATTTCATCCCCCTGACGCCGGCGCGCGACCACAAGCGTGCATTTGATAATGATAAAGGCCCGAATACCGGCGGCATGGGCGTCTATTCCCTCGACGAGATCCTGCCTCCCGCGCTCGAAAAGCAAATCATCGATACGATCGTGCGGCCGACGCTCGACGGGCTGCGCGCCGACGGCATGCCCTATCGTGGATTTCTCTATTTCGGACTGATGCTGACGGCGGATGGTCCGAAGGTGCTCGAATACAATTGCCGGCTGGGCGATCCGGAGACCGAAGCCGTGATGTTGCGGGCTGATTTTGATTTTGCGAAGGCGTGCATGCTGGCGGCAACAGGCGAGCTCGGAAGTTTCGAAGCGAAGTGGCATTCGGGGGCAAGCGTCTGCGTGGTGATCGCCTCGAAGGGCTACCCGGGCGATCCGCAGACGGGCGTTGAGATTTGCGGCCTGGACAAGGCGGCGAAAGTACCCGGCGCGGTCATTTTCCATGCAGGAACGCGCGGCAGCGGAGCAACCTGCTATACGAACGGTGGTAGAGTGCTGGTGGTCGCCGCGAAAGGTGAGAATCTTACGCGCGCGCGTAAAGTGGCATATGACGCGGTGCGGACGATCCAGATTGCGGGCTCGTACTATCGCAAGGACATTGGCGCGAAAGCCGCCAAGAAATTCAAAGGCTGAGGGACGGGGAGACGCGTAAAGTGGCCACGGGACAGGCACCGGCCGTTGGTATCGTGATGGGTTCGGATTCGGATTTCCCGGTGATGAGCGAAACGGGAAAAATGCTGGCGAAGTTCGGCGTCCCGTTCGAGATGGAGGTACTCTCGGCACACCGCACTCCGGCGCGCGCGCATGAATACGCCACCACGGCCGTCGAGCGCGGGCTGAAAGTCGTCATTGCGGCGGCCGGCGCGGCCGCGCATCTGGCCGGGGTGATGGCCGCGAACACCACGCTGCCGGTGATCGGTGTCCCGATGGCGTCGAGCACGCTGCAGGGGCTCGACGCGCTGCTGGCCACGGTGCAAATGCCCGGAGGAATTCCGGTTGCCACGATGGCGATTGACAAGGCCGGCGCCGTCAACGCCGCAATTTTCGCAGCGGAGATACTTGCCCTCAACGACGCGGAGATCGCCCGCAAGCTCGTGGCCCACAAAGAGGGTCTTGCGAAATCCGTTGCCGAAAAGAACGCCAAGCTACAAAAGCAGATCGCCGAAATGAAGTAGCCGCACCTCCCGCTTGGGCGCGACGGACGAAAACCCAGGATGAGAAGAGCCAGCCAGGCGCCGGGGTTCTTACTGCGGATGCAGCAACGACGGCGCTTCCGGCGGGCGATTGGGGGCGATGCCCGGCAGCGGCTGTTCGCGCGGCGGCGGGAGAATCCAGGAGAACCCCTCCTCCTCGCTGATCATTGCCATGGTCTCGCGAGTGCTCGGCGGCGCGATGGCGTCGAGCGCTGCGCGCAGGAATTGCGTGGCATCGGCCGGCAGAATCTTGGTGCTTTCACCGGCCAGCAGCAGGCGCCCGACGCCCGCCATCTTCGGATCAGAGGCCATCAAACTCTCGAGCCGCGGATCTTTCTGCCGCAGCAAATCGAGCACGGTCGGCGGTGGATTTTCCGGCGGGTACGCGAATTCTACCAGCGTCCGCGGCTGGCCCTTCTGGGGCGGGTACGTCTGCACGTAGCTCGGAAGCAGCACGCGCGTGGTCCAGTATCCCGGCGTTTCCTCCTGCTGTTTCATCCCGTACGAGAGCTGCCAAACCTCCGGGCCGTATCCTGTGAAGTAGTCCGCGACGATCAGCTCGGCCAGCGGCTCGTTCGCGGGCATATGGACGTTGCTGTGCAGATCCTGCGCGACCTCGTTTAGCCGATCGAGCAACCCGCGGCCGACCACCTCGAGATCGGAAGCCTCGACTCCCGTGGCATCGGTGGTCAGGCGCGGCGTCTGTGTGACAGCCGCACTGCGAAGATGCGGCAAGTCTTCGTCCAGCCGTGCGATTTCGCGTTGCGAGGAAGGTGACGACCAGCGAACCGTGCCGAGTATCACGCCGACGCGCTCGCTGGCGATCTGCACGGGAGTGGGCGGGCGGGTATCGGCCTCGATGGGATTCTCGACGGTGCCGATCAGAATCGCACCTTTCACGACAGCAATGACCACGCGGCCC
Organism: Candidatus Acidiferrales bacterium; assembly: GCA_049696975.1. Taxonomy (GTDB): domain Bacteria; phylum Acidobacteriota; class Terriglobia; order Acidiferrales; family UBA7541; genus Palsa-295. The sequence continues at coordinate 41,992 of JBAVUW010000054.1, forward strand.
GCCGCAAGGCTTGCGACGGTTTCCTCGTTCGAAGCGCCAGGCTCCTGCTGCGCCAGCCGCGGCCCCGGGAGCAGGAACGCAACGAGACCCAGAATCGCGGTGCCAAGATGCGAAAGTGTCCCGACGGATGCCATTCGAGTTAACTTAGCACACGGGCCGTTGACTGGCACGCCGGATAGGGGTGCAGAGCACCGCCGTCTCTAGTAAAATGCGGGCGAGAAAGCATCTCATCCCGCGGGTGAATATGAGCTTATTTGGTGGTAGCGGAGGCCTGCGAGCCCCGCAGAAAATACGCATTAAGGGCAAGAGATTGTCCGACCTGCTGGCGGCGCACCGGAATTTCGTTCGCGGCGGCGAGGGTGGCGTCCGCGCCGAGCTCGGTGGTGCCGACCTCTCGCGCGCCGATCTGGGCAAGGCGAACCTGATGTATGCCGACCTCCAGGGCGCGCATCTGGAAGGCGCCAATCTGCGCGAGGCGAAACTGGGCTCAGCCGACCTGAGCAGGGCCAATCTGAAGGGCGCCGATCTTCGCAAAGCAGATCTCACCGAGTCTCATCTCGACGGAGCGGATCTGACGGAGGCGCAGGCAGGTGGCGCGGAATTCTTCCGCGCAAGTCTGGCGCAGGCCATCCTGCGCCGCGGTGATTTCGTCGCCGCGAATTTCCGCGAGGCGGACGTGCACGGAGCAAATTTCGAAGGCGCCGTGCTGCGCACGGCAATCCTGCGCGAGACGAAGCTCGATGGCGTGGACCTTTCACGCGCCGAAGGTCTCGACACCGCGCTCATGCCGCGCGGATACAGCCAGGCCGGCGCCGCGAAATCCTGATCGAGACCTGACGAAAACGACACTGGGACGGAGCGTGGCAAACTTGCCCTGGATCGCGGTGGAGGACTACAAGCTGCCCGGCGGATGGACGCACCCGGAGCAGCGCGCGGCAAGATCGCGCACCTGGTGCGAACTGCTTGAGCGCGGTCAGATACTGTTCTTCCGCGATCTGCCGTTTGACCTTCCCGCAGCGGACCGCGACTTTTTGGTGGCGCAGCAGTGGGCCGAGTTGCGCATGCACAAGAACGTTTCCTACCGCCCGGGCGAAGATGTTCTTCGCGGCGTCTCGGGGGATCCGGCCACGGTTGAGCGCGTCCACTCGATCCTGCGAAGCTACAGCACGCACCTCATCGACTTCCTGAAGAATTTCCTGATGCCCTACGCCGGAAAATGGACCGTCGATTTTTCGAGCTTTCGCCCGTTTGAGGAAGAACGCCGCGGCCTGCCACTGCACAAACGCAATGACCTGCTGCATATAGACGCATTCCCGAGCCGGCCCACGCGTGGCGGGCGCATTCTCCGCGTCTTCACGAATCTGAATCCCTCCAAACCGCGCGTCTGGAACACCACCGACAGCTTCGAAGTCCTGGCGAAGCGATTGGCCCGCGACGCGGGCCTTGACCGCATCGCCGAGGATTCCTGGGTCAGCCGCACGGTCCACGATTTGGGCGAAAAACTGGGGTTTCGTGCGGCCGGCCGCACGCCCTACGACATGTTCATGCTCGGCTTCCACGATTACCTGAAAGAAAACGCCGACTTTCAGAAGAACTGCCCGAAGAACCTTCTCGAATTTCCGCCGCTTTCCACGTGGCTGGTGTTCACCGACGGCGTCGCGCACGCCGCCATGTCGGGCCAATACGCGCTCGAGCAAACGTTTCTGGTGCCCCCGAAAGCGCTGGTTGCACCCGATTTCGCTCCCTATCGAATTCTCGAAAATATCGCCGGCCGCCCGCTCGTATCTTGAATTCCGGGAAAGGCCGGTCGTGCGATGGGTCCGTTGGGTGGTGGGGCTGTGGATGAGTCGCGGGGGTCAGATTTCTGACCCAGCCGTTCCGACTGGGGCGCTATTTCCCGGCCGCAAATTCCGCGGCATCTTCGCCATAAGGAATACGCGGAGCGCCTGGACGCCGGCGTGTCTCGATGCCGAGCCGCTTGATCTTCTGATTCAGCGTCGACAGCGGAATCTGAAACCGCTCGGCCGCCTCCGTCTGGTTCCAATTCGTCCGCTCGAGCATATCGACGATGATCCGGCGCTCGACTTCCTCGAGAATTTCGAAAAGCGAAGGCGGCGGCGCCGCTCCATGCGCGCCGATCTCGCCGGGCAACGGTGGCAAAAATTCAGCCAGCTGCAATCGCACGCCTTTCACGATTTCGCGCGTACGCACGCTTTCCGGCAGCAGGTCCGCGTCCATGAATTCCTGCGTGGACAGCACCACGGCCCGCTCCACCGCGTTTTCGAGCTCGCGAATGTTTCCGGGCCAGTCGTAATCCATCAGCAGCTTCATCGCGCCCGTGGTAAAGCTTCGCTGCGGCTTGCCGTTGTCCCGGCAGAACTGATCGAGGAAGCGTGCGACCAGCAGCGGAATATCTTCCTTGCGGTCGCGCAACGGTGGCAGCTGGATCGAGATCACGTTGAGACGGTGAAACAAATCCTCGCGGAACCGCCCTTCGCGCACCAGTTTGCGCAGGTCTTCGTTCGAGGCAGCGAGGATGCGTACGTCCACCTTGATCGTTTCCGTGCCACCCAGCCGCATGAATTCGCGCTCCTGGATGACGCGCAGGAGTTTGGCTTGCGTCTCCGGGCTGATGGTGGAAATTTCGTCGAAAAAGATCGTGCCCTGGTCGGCAACCTCGAAAAGCCCTTTTTTCGACGCGATCGCGCTGGTGAACGCACCCTTCACGTGCCCGAAAAGCTGTGATTCCAGCAGGTCCACGGGAATCGACCCGGTGTTGATCGGAATAAACGCCTTGTCCACGCGCGTCGAGGCCGAATGAATCGCCTTGGCGATCACTTCCTTGCCGGTGCCGCTCTCGCCGGAAATCAAAACGGTCGATCGCGAGGGCGCGACCTGCGTCACCAGATCCAGCACCGAAAGCATTTTCTCGCTCTTGCCGACGATGTTCGGAAAATTGTAGCGCTGCTTGAGCGCGCGCTTCAGGTGCAGGTTTTCTTCGCGCAGCCGCCGCCCCTCGATGGCCACGGAAATCTGCGCAATCAGCTCGTCGTTGGACCACGGCTTGGTGATGTAATCCTGCGCACCGCCCTTGAAAGCCTCCCGAGCCATATCGATCGAGCCGTACGCGGTGATCAGGATGATCGCGAGGTTCGGATCGCGCTGGCGAATTTCGCGCAGCATATCGATACCATTGCGATCGGGCAGGCTGACGTCGAGCAGCACCAGGTCGAACGGCCGGTCTTCGAGCATTTGCAGGCCGGCCTGACCGGTTTCAGCGACCGTCACGTCAAAGCTCTCCGACGTCAGCAGAGCCTCTAGCCCCTCGCGAATTTCCAGCTCATCGTCAACGACGAGGATCGTTCCTCTAGGCATGAACCGCTTTCCTGGCAACCGGGAACTCCAGACGGAACGACGTGCCCTTGCCGGGTGTGGAGCGCACGTCTACTTTGCCCGCATGTTCTTTGATGATCCCATAGCTCACCGAGAGGCCTAGGCCCGTGCCGCGGCCGGTGGCCTTCGTGGTGAAAAAGGGGTCGAAAATCCGGTGGAGGTGCTCGCCTGAAATTCCCGCACCGGTATCGGTTACTTCGACTTCCACCGAACCGTTTCGTGAGCCGGTGCGCACCTCGAGCATGCCCCCGCCGGGCATGGCATCGCGTGCATTCATGAAAAGATTCAGGAAAACCTGTTGAAGCCGCGTGGTCGAGCCGGAGATCACCGGCAGCCGCTCCTGATAATTCTTCACCACGTTCACCCGCGCGGCCTTGAACGGATGCTGCACCAGCGTGAGCGTTTCCTCGAGCACGGAGTTCAAATCCACCTCCACCGGTTCGGTGCCGCCGGTGCGCGAAAAATTGAGCAGGTTGTTGACGATTTCGCTGGCGCGAAACGTTTGCTTTACGATGCGCTCAATCGTCTTTTGCCGCGGATCGTCGGTGGGAATCTGTTTCGCGAGCATCTGGATGTAATTGGAGATCACCGCCAGCGGAGTGTTCACTTCGTGCGCCACGCCGGCGGCCAGCAATCCGAGCGATGTGAGCTTTTCGGTCTGCACCATCTGATCTTCCAGGCGCACGCGCTGCGTGATGTCGTCGAGCAGAATCAGCCGGCCCAGCCGCGCGCCGTTTTTCGCCAGCAGCGGTGCGATCGACGCGTTCAGAACCAGGTGACGGTTGCTGCGCGTGTTGAGATGGAACCGGTAAATTCCCGAGACGTGGTCGCTCTCGGCGTGCGCCGCGATTTCCGCGGCCAGGTCCCGCGGCAGCACTTCATTGAACGTATGCCGCAAGGCTTCGCTGCGTGGAATTTCCAGCAGGTTTTCCAGCTGCGGATTCCAGGATTCGACGCGATCCTCCAGGTCAACCGTCAGCACGCCGATCCGCAGCGATTCGACGATGTTTTCGCTGAAATCCTTCAGCCGCTCGATCTGCAGCGCCTTTTGCTCCAGATTCTGATACAGCCGGGCGTTTTCGATCGCGATGGCCACGTAACCGGCGATGGTTGAAAGCAGCTCCAAGTCGTCGCTGGAAAGATAGTCGCCGTCGACCGTCTTGCCCAGGCCGATCACCGCGGCGGTGCGGTCATGAAAGCGGCAGGCGATGAAATAGTTCAGATCGAGTTCCTCGATCGTGCGCCTCACCGATTCCGTTTCTTCCGTGGCTGCGCGGGCCGATTCGAAAAACAGGCATCCGCGCGCCAGCGCCGGCCGCGATGGGTCGAGAAAGCTCAGGTCGAGTTCGCCGGAATCGCTCAGCCCCATCGAGCGCGAGAGCACGAATTTCCCGGGATTCGCGCCGTCCTCGAGAAATACAGCCAGTCGATCCACCAGCAGCGTCTGCGAGATGCGGTCGAGCACGGAGCCCAGCAGCGGCTCCAGGCGCACTTCATTCGCAAGCGCCCGGCCGAATTCGATCAGCGTGCGGCGGTAGTCCAGCCGGTCGCGATAGAAGAAATGATCGAGCCGCGCCTGCACCCAGTCGCGCAGCGGCTGGATCAGAAACGCCGCGGCCACGATGGCGATGACCGCGCCGGCCGGCCCGGCCGTGAGCGTCGTGTGCGTCAGCTCGCCGATCAGCGCAATGGCCGAGAAATAGATGGCCACCACCGCGCCGGTCGCAAACGTATAGGCCAGCCCGCGCTTGAAAATAATGTCCACGTCCATCAACCGGTAGCGAATGATGGCGTAGCCGAAGCACAACGGAATCAGAGCCAGCGAAACGACGGAAAACTTCGTCCACTCGGGCACCGCGGTGTTGAACAGATAAGGAATCAGGTACAGGCACAGGAACGGCACAATGCCGGCCAGCGTGCCGCCCGACACCCACTTCAATTGCTGGCGCAGAATGCCGCTGGGAGCACGGAAATAGCTGGCCAGAAAAATTCCCGCCGCCAGCAGGTAATAGGCGCCCATGTAGGCAAATTCGATCTGGTCCAGCTGCTGGCGGTTGGTAATCGACGGCATCAAATCCAGCATCGCCAGGGCCACGGAGATGTGGGTCAGCAGGAGTGCCAGAGGGACGATGTATACGGCCAGCAATTTCGTCCAGAGCGCCCGACGCCGCTCCGGAAATACCAGCGCGAAATGAACGAACAGAGCGGGCTGCAGCATCCATGCGACTTCGTTCGTCCAGTAGATGATGTGGTCGAAAGAATTCAGCTTCCCGCTGTAGTGGAAGCTATAGAAAATGAACGAAACCAGACAAAAAATGTAGAAATGCATCGCCCGCGGCGCATTCCAGCGGCGCGCCAGAATGAATAGCCCGATGAACAGGTACAGGATGGCCGTGACGCGCAGGTAGTTTTCGATGCTCAGCGGTTTGTCCTGCGGAAAGGTGATCAGCGGGACCTCGAACGACTCATCGCCGCGCCGAATCTGATATTTCACCTCAGTCCAGACTCCGGAATGGTAGAGAACCTTGGTGACGTCGATGGCACTGTGGATAGGGGTCGCGCGGACGGTCTGAACGAAATCGCCCTTTTGGATTCCCGCTCGTTCGCCGGGCGAACCAGGGGCCACATACCAGGCCGTGACGCCCGATGCGGTGTTGACCCAGGTGATTCCGTCATCCGGGGTTACGTATTGGGCGCGCTGCCGGAAATTGAGGCAGGCGAACACCACCGCCGCAAGCGTCAGCAGCGCGAGGGTTACAGCTCCCAGACGTAATCGAAGACGGTCGTTCATGCAACCACCCGTACCCTTTATGATTTTAGTCTAGCACGCGGGATTCCAGCGAATCATTAATTGTGGATACGCTAAGCCAAGCATTGGCAGCGCGTTACAAAGCTGCAATGTGCTGCCGGTCCGAAGGATTCCATTTGTGGGAGGCGCATTTCCAATTCCCGTAACGAAGATCCAGTCAAAAAGCGGCTAGAACTGGAGGCTAAGCCCGCCCCGGAAGTATCGATAGGCGGGCACAAGCAGAATGGAGTTGTCACCCGTGCTGATCGGCACGTACCCCTGCGCGAGCAGGTTGCCGATATCCGCTTGAACTTCCATGTGTCCGGGGAAGACGCTCGGTAGGGGCTGCCGTATCTCCATGCTCAGATACGGTTCCAGGTGATAGAGCGACTCGCCGTAAGGATCCTGGCGTGAAACGGCCGTACCGCTGAGCCATTTGTAGCTGGTGGTGATCCTCGTCTTCGTGCAGGGCAGGGTGGTTGTAACCGCCCCGGCAAGGCTTTGCCGATAGCGCGTGGCAAGCTCCTCGCGCAGCTCATTGGAGATCATGCCGTTCGGGGCCAGAGCACCGGCGTATGCGTAGACAACGGTCGTGGTCAGGTTCCGGCTGATCTTGTCGCGGTAAACCAGCCGCGCGCCGGCGGAGCTGGTCGAACCACCGTCGTAGGCGAATGCCTCGGAGAAGTAATCCTGCAGAAAGTCGGGGTTGCCGCCGGGCGCGCCGCGCCCGATCACCGCCGTATGCGACGAGAGGTCGTGAAAAACGGACGCGATCAGATCGATATGCGAGTTCAGCGAATGATCAATCGCCAGCTCCTCGTGCAGTCCGTCTTCAAGCACAGGATGGCCTTCGCGCAACAGCAAAGTGGGAAAAGCGTCCATGGTATCGAGAGTCGCTTGCATGGCGTCGGAGCCGGCAGAGGCTTCCTGCCACGGATGCGTCGCCACGATCGCATCGGCCTGCCAGGCGGGCGATAGCTGCATGGCCAGCTCAGCGCGCGGACGCAATGACGAAGTGGAGCCGTTGAATCCAGCCATCACGTAATCGGCGCCGTAGCGGATGCTGATCATGTTCCCGAGCGCCAGGGCGTCCTCGTGCGAGAGCCGCAAACCGCGGAACGTCGGCCCGTTCGGGCCCAGCCGGGACTCGCGCACCAGAATCGTCGTAACCGGTCCGGCGCCTGCCTGGCCGGCTGGCAGCCACTCAGCCGCAAAACCGCCGGCCGCGGCTCCGTCGTCTTCGCTGTACTGCCCGGCCAGCACAAACTGTGCGCTGCCGCCTAGGCCGATATCGTAGGCGAAAGAAGTTCCCGGCGAATCCGCCACGTCGCCAATCGATCCCGGATGATCGGCGCCGGAGGTCAACTCGAGCCGCGCACGCAGCGGCGGTCCGGCCGAAGCATCGCTCGAGTAGACTTCGCTGGCGCTGCTGTCGGCCGACGAATCGTCCTGCCAGCGCATCACCGGCCGGGTGGCGGCCGAGGAGCGCAGCACCCACGTCCAGTCGTCCGTATTGACCGGCTGATTCGGCGCGTGCTGCGTCTCGAAGGTCGAAAACACCGAACCTAGAACGATCTGAAGCAGCGTGGAGTGGTCGGTGTTCACTTCGACGTGCTGTTCGATGGCAGGCAGGTACCCGGCCAGCGTCACGCGTATCGAATAACGCCCGGCGGGCAGCGCAGCGGTTGAGAAGCGCCCGCGATCGTTGGTCCGAATCTCCAGAGGTGATCCGCCGCCGAGCTGCTCGGACGACACCACGACGGTCGCGCCCATCTGAGGGGTGCCGGCAGGATCCACCACAACGCCGGAAATCTTGCTCGCACCCGGCGCAGCTGGCGCGGGCAGCGCCAGGAGGCACACAACAAATCCGAAGCCCAGGATTCGAAGCGCGCGGAGATTCAAATCCTCTACCTCCCCTGCGGGTTTGCCGCTGGTGCAGGTCCTGGTGCAGGTGCCGGCGCAGGAGCCGCAGCGGGAGCTGCGGCCGCTCCCCCCGCGGGCGGTTTTACGGTGAAATTCGCCGTCGGCGTGATCGTTTGCTTGGCCAGATTGTCGGTGACCGCAATGGCCAGCTGGTATTTGCCCGGGGGCAGCGACGCCAGCGTGATGCGGTTTTCGATGGTCATTTCCTCGCCGTGCTGCGGTACTTTGTCCGCCGGAATGTTGAAGGTCAGCGTGGGCTGGGTTTCCTTTTCCTTGGTCACGCGATATTCAACCGACGCGTCGGCCTTGTGCGTCTTGTCGTCCACCTTCAGGTTGTAGACCTGCAGGAACACGCCGATGCTGTCGTTTTCTGCAAATACGCCGTCCAGCCGAGGCCGTACTTTCACATCGCCGATCACGAACTGGCCGAGGCCGATGTCCGCCGTCGAAACGCTGCGAATATCGTCGGCCAGGATGAGGGAACTGGTGCTCAGCTCGTCATCCTGAAACCGCGGAACCGCCAGCCGCGTGTTCACCACTCCCACGTTGCCGCTGTTGACGTCCTTCACCACCACGTCCAGGCGGTAGAGTCCCGGGCTGAGCGGCACAGCCTTCTGGTAGATTCGAGAGGTTCCCACCGATTTCGTCAGAAGTTCCGTCGGGAAATCCGCGCGCAGGGTGTCCTCAAACGTCTGCACGATGCGCCCGCTCAACGTGGTGATCCTCGCGAACACGTTAATCGAAGCCGAATCCACGCCATCCTTCTGCAGGAAATTCAGCTGCCGCACCGGTATCTGCACTGTAATCGGAACCAGCACGGTGTCGGAGGTGATGCGCAGGAAATCGAAGCGATAGTCAAACTTCACCTGGTCGCGAACCAAGCGGGAGGTCGAAATCGCTTCCAGATCCTTGAATTTCACCGGCGGCGGACGGAAAATCGAGGCCATCAGCTCGAGCCGCGAAAACTCATTGTCCTGCGCGCTTTGCGCGCCGGCGCCCGTCTCGTTCCAGGCCACGTTCGTGCCGTCGGTGTTTGAGAACCGCTGGGATTTGTCAGCCAATCCCATCGATTCCGCCATGGTCAGACCTGCGCCGGGTACCCGCAGCAGCGCGTCCTTCTCGCTGGGGTCGGAGGTGATGTGGTATTCGCCCGTGGATGTGGGATCGACGAACTCCAGCTCGACGTTTTCACCCAGGCCCTCGCCATCCAGATGCCGGTACCGCCATGTCTCCCACGGATAGGTCGTGGTTGAGCCGCCGCCCTGATCGGCGGGCCGGTCCCATGTTCCGCCGGTCGGATGCGAATCGACCTCATCGGGCGGTCCCCACATGATGTAGATCTTGCCGCGATCCGTCTTCCATCCCGGAATTCCCGAGGCGTAATGCTCGTTGGCGTACGCGATGCGGCGGTAGTGTTCTTCCTTGAAGGTGTTCTCCGGCGACTCTGGATCCGGATTGCGCCGCTGCCAGAAGGCCTCGATGAACTGCTCGCGTTCCTCGTTGGTGGCCAGATGCAGGAACGCATGCCGCTCCTCGGGCGAGATGATGTACACCACGTCCTCGTCCAGCCACTTCTTGTACGGCGAATCGAGCTCTTTCTTGAGCTGGTTGTCGTTCTTGGCCTTTTCCTTGCCGTTCTTCTTGGAGGATTTCTGGTTCTGATTGTCGGGCTGTGGGGACGCCTGGGTTGACTGGCCGGTTTGGGCCTGCTGGTCCTGGCTCTGGTCTTGCGCGGCTACGGCGGAGCTTACCGGAGTGACAACCAATGCTCCCGCTGCGAACAAAGAAAGGAACGTCCTGACGGACCGATCCATAGTGGCACCCTTTTTTTCGATTAGAGATGCTAACCTGTCCTAAAGGACAGGTCAATATTAGTTTCCCTCGGTCGGCCGTCTCTTCCCGCTTGGAAGGCCTCGGGCTTCGCCGGGTTGCCTTGCACGAAAAGCACTGCAGGCCGTGCTCGTTTCGCGGGCAGGTTGCTTTTTTCTTTTCCGTCTCGGCCGAAACAATTAGAATGGTAGGCGACTGTACCGGGGTACTTGAGCGTGGAGTGGTGTCTATAGGGAGCTGCAGGTGCCGAGTTGTGCTGGTCCAGCCTCCCCCAGCCGGTCCAAGGTTCGAAATAATTTAACCCGCTGCTACCGAGCCGAGAAACATTCTCTTCCGTCCGAGCGTATGTATCAAGTGGCGGGCAAGTTTGTCAACCACGGCCCCCAATTGCAGGGGAATCGACCAAGGGTCAATTCATGAAGATTTGGCAAAAGGCAGCGATCGCTTTCGGGGTGATCCTCGTCGTGGGGGGCATCGTCTGGTACAGCGTCTATAAGTCCAATCAGAACGTCGTCACGGTGCAGACGGGCCACGTGGTCAAGGAAGACCTCGTCTCTCTGGTCACTGCATCGGGTGAGATTCGCCCAAAAACCTATACCAACGTACTCGGTGAGGGCATCGGCAAGATCACCGACATCGTGGTCAAAGAGGGCGACCACGTGAAGAAGGGCGATGTGCTGCTTCATCTGGAGAACATCCAGCCGGGCGCGGACGTCCAGGCCCAGCAGGCTGCCATTGATGCCGCCGAAGACGGGATGCGAGCCGCTTCTTCAAGCTATGACGCGGCCGTAGCCACGCAGGCCCAGCGGCAGTCGGACCTCGACAAAGCCAAGTTCGATTGGCAGCGGGCCCAGCTCTCCTTCAAAGAGCAGCTGATTTCCCGACAGGACTACGACGCTGCGAAGGCCACCTTCGAGGGCGCGAATGCCGCCCTTTTGTCCGCCCAGGCACAGGTCGATCAGGCGAAGGCCTCGCGCGATCAAACGCGTTCCAATTTGGACCAAAACCGCGCCGTGCTGAAGCACCAGCAGGACGTGCTTCGCAAAACCACCTACACCGCTCCGATCGACGGAATCGTGAGTTACATCGCCGTTCGCGTGGGAGAAAACGTGGTGCCGGGAATTCAGGGCACCGCCGGCAGTTCGATCATGACGATTTCCGACATGAGCGTGGTCACCGCGGAAGTGAAGGTCGACGAGACCGACATCGTCAGCGTCAAGAACGGCCAGCCGGTCGACGTCACCATCGACGCCATCCCGGCCAAGATCTTCAAGGGTCATGTGTCGGAGGTCGGCGAGCTCGCGATTTTGCGCACCTCCGGCGAGGCCTCCATGACCTCGACGACCGCCAATACCCAGGAAGCGCGCGATTTCAAAGTTGTCGTCACTCTGGAAAACCCGCCGGATTCGCTGCGCCCCGGACTTTCCGTCACGGCGAAAATTCAAACTGCGCAGAAACAGAACGTCATGAGCATTCCGATCCAGGCGCTCGCCGAGCGGTCGCAGAAGGAACTCGACGAAGCCAAGAACGGCACGAGCAGCAGCAGCGTGACCCTCGCCGCTTCGAATTCCGACAGCGCCTCCAGCGCGAAGACGGATATTCAGGGCGTCTTCGTGGTACAAAACGGGAAGGCGGCGTTCGTGCCCGTGCAAACCGGAATCAGCGGTACGACGGATATTGAGATCACCAGCGGCGTGAACGAGGGCGCCACCATCGTCACCGGGAGCTACAAAGCTCTGCGCACGCTCAAGCCCGGCGCTTCGGTGAAGATCGACAATTCCGCGCCCAAGACGGACGATTCCTCGTCCTCCAGCAGCAGCTAGCATTTGATCGCGCGAGGAGCCCAATGCCCATGGCTGTCGACGAAGTCGAATCGCAGAGTTTTCGCCAGGATCTCGTCGATTCCGGCGTGGTCATTCAGACCGAAGAGCTCTGGAAGACCTACGAAATGGGCACCGAGCAGCTGCACGCCTTGCGCGGCGTGAACATCGTGATCCGCAAAGGCGAATACGTCGCCATCATGGGTCCCTCCGGCTCCGGAAAATCCACGCTCATGAATTTGATCGGCTGCCTGGATTCGCCGACGAAGGGAAACTACTGGCTGGCGGGGCGGCAGGTGAGCCAGCTCGACGACGACGAGCTCGCCGCGATTCGCAATCGCGAAATCGGGTTCGTGTTTCAGACGTTCAATTTGCTGGCTCGCGCCACGGCTCTGCATAACGTGGAGCTGCCCATGATTTACAACGGCACTCCTTCGGAGGAACGTCTGCACCGCGCGAAAGAAGCGCTGAAGCAGGTCGACCTCGCTGACCGCATGATGCACAAGCCGAACGAACTCTCCGGCGGACAGCGGCAGCGCGTGGCCATTGCGCGCGCGCTGGTGAATCACCCTTCGATCCTGCTGGCCGACGAGCCCACCGGCAACCTCGACTCCGCAACCGGTGAGGAAATCATGGGCCTGTTCGCGCGCCTACACGAAGGCGGCAATACAATCATCCTCGTCACGCACGAGCCCGACATCGCCACGCACGCCCACCGCGTCATTCGTGTCCGCGACGGCAAAGTCGAAAAAGACGAACGCACCCAATAGCCTGAGATCGCCCATTTTCTGTTCGGGCGTTGGCTGATTTGCGCCAGGACCAGGCGCGGTTGTCAGCGGGAATCCCGCATGTGTCGCTCAGCCGAGGCCGAAAAGATTCGGCAACGCCTCGCCGGATTTCTCGAGAAATATCTCGCCGAAGACCCTGCTGTTTGCCGGAGTTTCGGGCCCTACGTACATCGTGCGCGCGCCGCGGTTGCGGGCATGAGCTGCGAAGCTCGCCGCCGGCTCCACGACACCCGAAGTGCCGACGGCGATGAAGAGCGTGCATTCGCTGAGCGCGCCGAGGATTCGATCCATTTGAAAAGGCACTTCGCCGAACCAGCAGATGTGCGGACGAATCAGCGCCCCGCAGTGGCAGCGCGGCAGGGGGCGAGGTGGTTCATAGAGATTCGAATCGTCGAACGGTCGCCGCGCGCATCTTTCGCAGCGGCTCTTAAAGAGTTCGCCGTGCATGTGGACCGCGTTGCGCGATCCGGCCTGTTCGTGGAGATGGTCGACGTTCTGGGTGCAGAGAAACAGACGGTCGCCGATCGCGCCCTCGAGAGCGGCCAGCGCCATGTGGCCGGGATTCGGCCTCACTTCCCTGGCTTTCTGCCGGCGCATCGAATAGAACTCCCACACGAACTGCGGATTCTTTTGCCACGCGCCGGGAGTCGCGATTTCTTCGGCGCGACGCTCCCGCCAGATGCCGCCCTCGCCCCGGAAGGTGGGCAGCCCGCTTTCGGCGCTGATGCCTGCGCCCGTGAGAGTGAAGACGCGATCGTGTGGTGAGATTTCAACCATGATGGCCGGATGCCCCGGCAAGAAAACTTCAGGTCGAGAACAAATTGCGGACGAGGAACCAGACGTTGGCGGGCCGTTCCGCGAGCCGGCGCATGAACCAGGGAAACCAGAACGAGCCGTAGGAGATGAGAACGCCGCTGCGGTAGCCTTCGCGCGCCAGACGCATCTGCTCGGCGCGCTGGATTCCGAAGAGCATGGCAAATTCCAGCTCGTTCGGTGGGATCGAATGCGCCGCGGCCCAGCCGGTGAGGCGCGCGATCAAACGTGGATCGTGCGTGGCCATCACCGCGCGAACGCCGGCGCGGCGCGCTTCGGGGCCAAGCAGCGCCTGCGCGAGGCGAAAGTAATTTTCGTCGACATCCTGTTTCTTCGGCAAGGCGATTTCCGGCGGCTCGCTGTATGCCCCCTTCACCAATCGCACCGCGGCGCCCAACCGGACGAGTGAGGCGACGTCATTCTCTGTTCGGTAGAGATAGGCCTGCACCGCGACGCCGACATTCGGATGCGCCTTCCGCGCGCGCGCGTACATTTCCAGCGTTCTTTCGACGTACGCGTTTTGTTCCATGTCGATCCAAAGCGTTTTCGCACGAGCGGGCGAATCGCCGCGGGATCGCTCGATCAGTTTTACGAGATTGGCGTAGCAGAATTCGCAGTCGAGATCGAGTCCGAGCTGCGTGAGTTTCACCGAGACTTCGGCGGGCAGCCCGGCGGCGCCGATGCGGCCGAGCAGATCGAGATAATGGGTGACGACGGCTTCGGCCTCAGCGCGTGCGGAGATGTTTTCGCCCAGCTCCGTGAGCAGAGTGGTGATGCCGCTGGCAGCGAGCGAGCGGGCTGCCGCCAGCGCGTCGTCCATTGTTTCTCCGGGGAGGAAGCGGGCGGCCGCGGCGCGCACGAATCCAAAATGCGGGGCGTGTTCGCGCAGCCAGCGGCTTTCGGAAAGTTTTACGAGAATGTGCCGGGCGAGATTCATCGTGGTTCGATTTTACGCGAGGGTCATTCGCGAGACGAGAGCGCTTTCAGGAACCGTCCGTAGAAATCGAGACCGAAGAAGAAGGAGTCGACGCGCAGGCGTTCGTCGCGGCCATGGGCGCGCACGTCGTCGAAATCAACGGCGAGCCCTGAAATCGCATAGGTCGGCATCCCGGCGGCATTCGTGAACACTCCGTCGGACGCGCCGGTGGCCATCGTCGGAATCACCGGAATCCCCGGCCACATCTGGTGCGCGATTCCCTCCAGTGGCCCGATCACCTCGGGCTTGAGCGAGACGGGCGCACCGGAGGGCTGGCTCGGTGCGGTGTCCTCGATGTCGCCGGCGTCGCTGATATAGCGCACGGTGATTTTCGGATCCGCGAGAACGCGCATCATCTCGAGCCGCACTTCCTCGGCGGTGTGCCCCGGCAGGATGCGGCAGTTCACGACAGCGCGCGCGGTTTGCGGCAGGGCGTTGTTGGCATGGCCGGCGTCAAGACGGGTGGCCACGCAGGTGGTGCGCATGGTGGCGTGCGACAGGGGGTCGGCGTCGAGTCGCGCGATCGCCGAGGCGTCCGGTGGATTTTTGGTGATCGCTCTCATGTCCGAGGCCACCTGGCCGGATTCGATGGTGGCCATCTGCCGGAAATACGTGCGGGTGATTTCGCTGAGCTCGAAGGGAAATTGATAGTGCTCAAGCCGCGCGAGCGCGTCGGCGAGATGGTAGATCGCGTTGTCAGGGACCGGCAGCGAACTGTGGCCGCCCGCGTTCCTCACTTCCAGCTGATAGTCGGCGTACAGTTTTTCAGTGGCATCGACGGACATCATCGCGGGCTTGCCTTGGCGGGTGTAGACGCCGCCCCCGTCGGGATTGAGCACGAATTCGGCGTCGATCAGATCGCGATGGTTGCGCAGGAGCCAGTCGACGCCGTTGGAGCTGCCGGTTTCCTCGTCGGCGGTTAGCGCCAGGATGAGGTCACGATCGGGCTCAAAGTGTTCTTTGCGGAAACGGATCAGCGTGGTGACCATGATGGCGTCCGCCGATTTCATGTCCTGCGTGCCGCGACCGTAAAAATAGCCGTCGCGCTCAAGGAACGCGAACGGATCGACGGACCACTCTTCGCGTCGCGCTTCGACCACATCGAGATGACCGATCAGCAGGATCGGCCGGCGCGCGCCCGTGCCGTGCAGCCGGGCGACCAGGTTGGCTTTTCGTGGATTCGGGCCGATGACTTGCGCGTCGTCGGCCGGAAAGCCTGCGTCACGAAGCCGCTCTGCCATCGCCTCGGCAGCCGTACCGACGTTGCCGGTCGAGTCGGTCGTGTTGATCTCGATCAATTGCTTGAAAATGTCGCGCGCGAGCTGGCGATCGGCGTCGCTCGTCTCGGCGCGGAGCAT
Source organism: Candidatus Acidiferrales bacterium (assembly GCA_049696975.1). GTDB lineage: Bacteria > Acidobacteriota > Terriglobia > Acidiferrales > UBA7541 > Palsa-295. The sequence goes on from JBAVUW010000054.1 coordinate 57,681, forward strand.
GACCGCGGCGGCGAAAGTAAAGAAAAAGCAGAGCGCGATTTTTCGTGGCATCTAGGAACGCGACTCCCAAGGCGAACGCACGGATTGTGTCTCATCCGGCCATTGCAGCGGCGGATAAGTCCCGGTAGAATACACTGGCTTTGCGGAAATCGCGCGGGAGCGTGCGAGTTCCGCAATTTGTTTGCCCCGACGTGGCTGCCGGGCGAGGCCCACCAGCCCTGAGGGATCGCACCAACCGAAATGGACGCCAGTCTATCCCTACATTCCATCGTCAGCGCGTCGCCCGAGCAGGTATCCTGCCCGCTGGGCGATGAGGCCGCGATCCTCAATCTGACCAACACCGTGTATTACGGCTTGAATCCCGTGGGAGCCCGCGTCTGGAGCCTGCTGCAGCAGCCGAGGACGATCGGCGAGCTCAGGGACGTCCTGCTTGAGGAGTACGACGTCGAAGCCGGGCGCTGCGAAGCCGACCTGTTGGAACTACTTCAAAAGATGAGAACCGAGGGCCTGATTCAGGTTCGGAGCGCGGCCGGAGCGGGCGCATAGCGTCTCGTGTCGCTTTTTAAGGCTCTCGCGCATCTCAACGACACCGCCCGTTGATGAGCCCCGGCGCGGGTTTGGTACGGTACGCGACTTTCTGCGAGGGAATGGGTTGAAGAACGCGATGAGAACCTGGCGCCGCTATCGTCGCCTGGAACAAGGCGATCGGCGGTTGGCGCGCGAAACGGCGGCGGCGCTCGTGGCGACCCGGATCGGGTTGCGCGTCGGCGGACTACGACGTAGCAAGGAGCTTCTGGTGCGGATAGCGCCCCTGCGAACTGCCGAGCCCCGTGCGGGGTTGTCCGCACAGCCTGAAATGGAAGTTGCGCGGAGAGTGGCGGCCATCCAGGAAGCCGTCTCTCGGCATCTACCGTGGCAAGCCAGCTGTCTTGAGAAGTCTCTGGTTCTCTGGTGGCAGCTGGGCAGGAGCGGGATCACGGCCGAGATGCGGATTGGCGCTCGAAAAGAAGCCGGCCGGTTCGAGGCCCACGCCTGGGTGGAAATGGGGAACGTGGTCCTGAACGATTCCGGCGAAACGCACATGCACTTTGCGCCCTTCGACGGCGCAATCCTGACCCTGGGGAGCTGACACACCTTGAGCGGCATCGTGGGATTTTTCGGGCGCGCCGGCGCGCCGGTCGACCGCCCGCTGCTGCGGTCGCTCGCGCACTATCTGTCGTTCCGCGGGCCGGATGCGCGCGAGGTGTGGACCGAGGGCCCGATCGGGTTCGGGCACACTCTGCTGCGGACCACGAATGAATCGCTCACCGAAATACAACCTGCAACGCTCGAAGCACGCTACACGATTACCGCGGACGCGCGGATTGACTGCCGCGCGGAGCTGATCGCTCTGCTGACGAATGCGGGACGCCATGTCCGGCAAAATGGCCCGGATTCCGAATTGATTCTGCATGCCTATGCCGCCTGGGGCGAGCAGTGCGTCGAGCATTTGCGCGGCGATTTTGCCTTCGCGATTTGGGATGCGCGTTGGAAGACACTTTTTTGCGCGCGGGATCATTTCGGGGTAAAGCCGTTCTATTTCGCGCAGGCGGCCGAGACTTTTATTTTCAGCAACACGCTGGATTGCCTGCGGCTGCATCCTGGAATTTCCGGCGACGTGAACGAGAGAGCGATTGGCGATTTTCTGCTGTTTGGGATGAACTGCGACACCGCGACGACAACCTATCGAGATATTCAGCGGTTGGCGCCGGCGCATTCGATGACGGTGAGCGCGGCAGAGGTTCGCACATGGAGATACTGGGCGGCACCGACCGACGGACGAATTCGCTACAAGCGGCCCGACGAGTACGTCGAGCATTTCCAGTCGTTGATGGAGGCCGCCGTGACGGACCGGTTGCGGACCGAGCGGGTGGGAATCCTGCTGAGCGGCGGATTGGATTCTTCCGCGATCGCAGCGACGGCTCATGGGATTTCGGTGGAGGCGGGTGGAAAGATCGACCTGCGGGCGTACACGGTCACCTATGATTCGCTGATTCCGGACAAGGACGGAGAGTATGCGCGCAAGGTGGCGGAGTTTTTGCAGATTCCGATTCGTTGCCTGCCGCTGGATGAAGTAGAGCTGTTTGAACGCTGGGACGACCGCGAAATCGCCTGGCCGGAGCCGGTCGACGACCCATTTTTCGCGGGGCTCTTCGACCAGTCGCGGATGATTGCTTCGGAATGCCGCGTAGCGCTCGAAGGCGAGGGCATGGACAACTTGATGATTTTCGAGGTCGTGCCTTATCTCCGGAATCTGGCGCGCACGGGCGAGTGGCGGCATGCGGCCCATCAGGCGCTGCGATACCTCGCGGCGAAGCCCGGGATTTGGCCAGGAATCAGGCGTCGGTTGATGGCCATGACGGGACGGCGGCCGGGGCTGCCCGAGCTTCCGAACTGGTTGGCGCCGGAATTCGCCAAGCGCATGAATCTGCGGGAACGCTGGCGGGAGGTTGGCTTTGCCCGGGCCACGCCGGCGCACCCGATCATGCCGGCGGCGCATTCGTCACTGATGGGGCCGCAGTGGCCACATTCGCACGAACTGCAGGACGCGGGCGTGACGCGGTGCGGGCTTGAGATACGCCATCCTTTCCTGGACGTGCGGATCGTGGACTTCGTCCTGGCGCTGCCGCCGTTGCCGTGGACGTTCCAGAAGTCTCTCCTGCGGGCCGCTACGGCTGGCCGGATGCCCGAAAGCGTGCGGATGAGACCGAAGACGCTGCTGGCAGCCAATCCGCTGGCCGAGACGCTCAAGCGGCCCGAGGCGGCATGGGTGAATCGTGCTCGCTGGAGCGAGCAGATCGGGGCTTACGTGCGGACCGCGGCGATTCCGGAGCTTAATGGGCAAACAAATTCCGAAGAGACAATCTCAGCGATTCGGCCGATCTGCCTGAACTTTTGGTTGCAGTCCGAGCGGCGAGTCCGGTATAACATTTACGCGGAGGCTCACGGTGGTTAAAGCGGCAAGTAACGAGCCCAAAAAGCCGTATATTGGTCCGGAACTTGTAGTTTACGGGAAGGTTAGTGAGCTGACGCAAACGCATACATCCGGTGCACATCCGGATGGCGGTAAATTGCCGAAAAACAAGGGCACCGCCTTAACGTAGCCGTCTGTCGGATTGTGTGAGCGGTGTCTAGTGAGATTCGTTGGCCATTGAAGTTGCGCCCCGTCATTCGACCTCGACGTGAATTCGCACGCACAAAATTGTTGCTCGTAGGTTTCTTCCCTCGCGCAGTTTCGTAGATCGCATGCCGGATGAAGCGAGATTTCGGTATTCCGCCTTCGGGCTTTCGTTTGGTGCGAACCGAGCGATTCCTGGATTGATTGCGTCAGACACATCCCCTGCCGCGCCTGACGTCGAAATTTTTCTTGGCTCGGGCCCGCGCGAGCTTCCTGCGCGCGCGAGAGAGAATGACGAACTGTATTACGTGAGCCGGGATATCGACGAACACGGCGAACCAGGATTTCAAATCTGGCGGATGGGGAACGGCAAGTTTCTTCGCATGGACTACGCGGATGGCGTGCGGTTCTGGCTAGACCGCGATGGCACGAGTGTGTGGTGCGCCTGGCCTGACAATCTCACGATCGCGGACGCCGCCGTTTATTTGCTGGGCCCGGTCTTGGGATTCTTGCTGCGGCTGCGAGGTGTTACGTGTTTGCATGCGAGCGCTGTCGCGTTCGGAGATCGCGCGATCGCGTTTGCTGGTCCGGCCGGCGCGGGTAAGTCGACGACGGCCGCCGCACTGGCGCGCCGGGGCCATCCCGTTATTTCCGACGATATTGTGGCGGTGGAGGAGCGTGACGGTAGATTTCTTGTGTTCCCGGCGCATCCCTATCTCGGATTGTGGCCGGAGTCAGTCGAAATACTCTATGGAGGGCAGGCGAAAATTCCGGGGTTTGCTTCGATCTGGGACAAGGGACGACTCTTACTTTCCGATCACAACCTGAAGTTTGAGGAGCGATCCCTGCCGCTCGGGACGATCTTCCTTTTAGGAGAGCGAACCAGCGATCCGGCGGCACCTTTTCTTGAGGCTGCGCCCGCGCGCGAGGGCTTGATGGAGCTCATCGCCAACTCTTACGGAACCAGCCTGCTCGAGAAGGATATGCGGGCGCTTGAATTCGAGCTGCTTGGGGACTTGATCGCCCAGGTTCCCGTCTGGCGCATGCGGCCGCACAAGGATAGGGCCAAGTTAGCATCTCTATGTGACTTAATAGAAAGAAGTTGCGGCTCTCTTGGTGACGCCAGGTAGTTCCCCTCCGGCAAGGCGCGCTGGTCGTGCCGAACCTCCGGTCCCATTGCTCGGTATAGAACACAGGCAACGAAAAGGCGTATCTGCCCGTCCTAGTACGTGCCAGAATCATCTATCGACCTGGACAGAGCCAGTCGCAGGCTGAAAATTGCGCTGGGGCGCAGAACACCTTAGGAGGAAGCAAGACATGAAGAGAATTCTGGGGCTACTTGCACTGCTGGCACTTTCGACCCTACCGGCCATGGCGCAGTCCGAAGGTTTCCCGAGAGTTGAGTTCGGGGGAGGCTTCATGTACCGGTCCTATAACATTCAATTCGCGCCACGCCAGAACGAGGTGGGTTGGTTCGCGACTGGTGATGTCAACGTAACGAGCTGGCTGGGATTTGATGCGGATGTCGACGAGGGATTCGTGTCCGCAAATTCAGTGACCGACAAATATCATCATGTCACCTACCTGTTTGGGCCGCAGGTCTATCCACTGGGGCATCACCGGATTACGCCGTTCGCGCACGCGCTGTTCGGAGGCTCGCATTTCGACTTTCCAACCGACGACTTCAGCGACAGTGCGTTCGCGTTCGCGATCGGCGGCGGAGTTGATTTCAACCTGACGCATCACATCGCGATCCGGCCGGTACAGTTCGATTACGAACAGGACCGAAATTTTGGCGGCGGTACGACCGGCAATCCCCTCCAGAATAACTTCAAATATAAGGGCGGCGTGATTTTCCGCTTCTAGCCACCCCAAGTCCGATTAGGATTCAAAGGCCGGTCGTCCGCCGCGGCGGATTCCCGGCCTTTTTTCTTTCCTCCGAGCCTTTCTTCTGAGATATTGCCCTGCGGCGAAATCCCCGTTTCGCAACTTGCCAAGAGGGACGATCGGGCGGGCCAACCCCGGACGCGCAGCGTGCCTCCAAGCACAGACGCTTCCCGCTAAGAGACTTTAGGAGGATTCGGTTAATGAAGAGGGTGCTAGGACTGTTGTTCCTGCTGGCGTGGTTTGTGCTGCCGGTGATCGCGCAAGATTCGCAGACGCCGCCGCCGCAGGAACAGCCGCCCAGCGCACCGACTGCGCCGTCCGGTCAGACCGAACCCGTGAAGGTGAAACACACGTGGCCCGTACCCAAGGCCGAGATTTCCGCGGGGTTTGCCTACCGCTCCTATTACGGACCGAGCGGCACGTCGATCGGGATGATCGGCGCGTACGGCTCTTATCAATACAACTTTCGCCGCTGGCTTGGACTGGAAGGCGAAGTTCTGGGAGTGAATGGCTCGATCAAGGTGACCAATCTTCCACCGCAGAGTTTGCACGTATTCACGGCACTCGCTGGGCCGCAGATCTATCCTCTTGGGCGTCACAAGCTCGACCCGTTCGGGCACTTCATGTACGGTGGGGGATTTCTGATCGCGTCCGTGCCCGCATTTTCGGGATTTCCGGGCAACACGACCACAACCGCAGTGAAGGCCTGGCAGGCCGGCGGGGGAATGGATTTGAGCCTCCGGCCGCACTGGGCCGTGCGGCTGGTGCAGTTCGATTACGTGAGCGCCAAATTTCTGGGCCCCGGTGTCCCGGGCCAGAACGGAAAACGAGTCTCGTTCGGAATCGTCTATCGTTTCGGCGAGAAATGATGACGATGCGGGATCGATGTTGCTGACCCGATCGAGTGCGACCTCACCGAAGTGAACCGCTCTGCTTACCAAACGCAGCGACTCGATAACTGAAATCCGCGGCGCCGCACTCCAGATTACCCTTGCATGGCGCGAGGGCGCATAGCAGATTACCGCTTGATGGAAATTCCTCTTTCAACTGCGAGTCGGCGCTGGTTTGTGGTTGCGGTGTCGCTTGCAATCGCCGCGCTGGTCATCTTTCAGGCGGGCGAACTGTGGCTCGCAAGTCATCGGTTGGATTCCAAACAGATTGGGCAGGTAGAGCGCGGAGTGGCGCTTGTGCCGGGGGACGGCGCGGCGTGGGACCAGCTGGGCCGCATCCGGCAGTGGGATTTCATGAATTCCGATCTGCCGGGCGCGATTGAGGATTTTTGGAAGGCGGTGCACTTCGATCCTCGGTCCGCGCATTTCTGGATGGACCTGGCGGCCGCCTATGAGGAATCGGGCGACGACGCGCGAGCGCGCGAGGCGTATTTGCGGGCGAAGGAGGTGTACCCGGCTTCGGCGGAGGTCGCGTTTTACTACGGAAACTTCCTGCTGCGCGAACAGGAGTATCCCGAGGCGTATGCGGAGCTGCGTCGGGCGGTCGCGACTGATCCGACGCTGCTGCCGCTGGCGATTTCACGAACCTGGCGGTCGAGCGAGGACGTTGACGAGCTCCTGAACAACGTGCTGCCGTCAAACCAGGAAGCGTATCTGGAGGCGCTGGACTTTTTTGCGTCGATTCATGAGGCGGAGCCGGGCCTGGCGGTGTGGCAGCGACTAGTCGCGCTGGGGAAAGGATTGCCGATAGCGCGAATCAATTCTTTTTTCGAGGAGCTGATCCACGAAGACCGCACGGACGACGCACGAAGGGTATGGCGCGAGGCGCTCGTGGCGGCCGGCTTGCCTGTCGATGAGTCCGGCAATGGAAATCTGGTGTTCGATGGGAATTTCAAGCGCGACTTCCTGAGCGAAGGGCTCGACTGGCGATGGACTGACCTGGCCGCTGCAGAGATGGAATTCGATCCTGAACCCGGGCCGAACGGCTCGCGAGCGGTTCGCGTGGATTTCAACGGGGGCACGAATCTAGCGCTGGGAGAGCCGAAGCAATATGTGCCGGTCGAGCCGGGCCGCAGCTATCATTTCCACGCCTTTATGCGGACCGAGGCGATCACGACGGAGAGCGGCATGCGATTTTCTCTGACCGATCCGAACCACGCAGACGGGGTTAACCTGCAGACCGTGGATTTCACGGGCTCGCGTGCGTGGACCGCTGTGGAGTCCGATTTTACGACCGGGCCCGACACACATTTCCTGCTCGTGCAATTGTTCCGCAGTCCGAGCCGGCTTTTCGAGAACAAGCTAGACGGAACGGTCTGGATTGCGGACGTGTCCGTAGTACCACAAGCTGGTCCTGTTAGCTTGGCGACACCATGACCTCGCGATGAGAGCGTTGCGCATCGCACTATGCCTTCTGTTCGCTTTCTGCGTACTGGCATTGGGCGCGGTCGAAGTGTGGTCGGTCTCGATCATGGAAATCAGCGCGGCGACGCTGTTTCTTTGGTGGGCGTTCGTTACCTGGCGAAGCTCGGATCCTAAGATTTACTGGAGCCCGCTCAACGCACCGGTTTTGGGGCTAGGGGCGATCGGCCTTTTCCAGCTACTGCTTCACGGAACGGCGTATCCCTACCTCACGCGCGTGATGTCGCTGAAAGTTGCGGCCTATTTTCTGGTGCTTTTTCTGCTGGCACAGGCATTCCGCGAGCGCAGGGATTTGCAACGTCTGGCCTGGTTCGTGATGGTGCTGAGTTTCGTGGTTTCGTTGGTGGGGATCGCCCAGTATTTCACTGCTGGGACGGAAATCTACTGGATGAGCGATCTACAGGTGAATGCCGAACCCTTCGGACCATACGTGAATCGCAATCATTTCGCCGGGTTCGTGGAGTTGACGCTGCCAACCGGAATCGCGCTGCTGGCGTTTCGGGGAGTGAAACGCGACTTGATCCCGCTGGCAACACTGCTGACCGTCGTTCCCGTGAGCGCGATTCTGCTTTCAGCCTCTCGAACCGGCATCATCGGCTTTGTCGTTGAACTCGCTGTGCTGGTGCTGCTGGCCCGCAACCGCAAAGCGTGGCAGGGAAATAGAGCCGCGGGTATCGCGATTCTTGCGCTGGCTGCGTTTGCAATCGTGGCATGGGTGGGAGCCGGTAGAGCAGTTGAGAGATTCTCGGGCCTGACCGTTCACGATGTTTTGCTGGGGCGGCGGATCAGCATGTTCCAAGGAGCGGTCCGCATTTTTCGCAACTATCCGATCAAGGGCTGCGGGTTGGGGACGATGGTGGATGTTTTCCCTGCGTACGAGCCTGCCTATGACGGAAAACTCATCGACCACGTCCACGACGATTATATCGAGGGCCTGGCGGAAACGGGCGTGCTGGGCGGCCTTTGCGGCATCCTGTTCTTGTACACGCTGTATCGCGAGGGGCGGAAAAACTTTACGGCCGACCAGGGGCACTTCTCGCGCGGCCTGCACGCCGGGGCAATCATGGCCGTTTCCGGTCTGCTGCTGCACAGTTTTGCAGATTTCAACCTGCAGATCCCGGCGAATGCGTTGCTCTTCATGATGCAGGCGTATCTGGTTACATCGCCGCCAGTGGCGGCGGAGGCCGCTGCACTGCGGGTGCGGCGCCGGTCCCATAAGGATCCGATCCCGGCGCCGCAGGAGTAAATTCAGTCGGAAAAACAGGGCGAAAATGCTGAAAAGGTTGTCTTTCGGTTGTGGAATCTGCCCGTTGACACGGTGCGGTGGCTAGGCGATAGTTCTAGCGGGGTCATTTTCTGGCGATGATTTTTACGGTCCGCGGTGTCCCGGACTGGCTGAGGGCGAAGCATCTTTGTGTTTTGGCGGTTCTGCTGAGTTGTGCTTCGCAGGTGGCCTTCGGTCAAGGTACGGAACAAACTCCGCAACAAACCAACGATAAAATCGAGCAACTTGCCACTCTTGCGCGAGTGCGTCCCGCGGATTCGCCAATCGGGAGCGGGGACTTGCTGCACATTGATGTGTTCGATGTGCCGGAACTTTCCCGCGACGTCCGGGTGGGCGACGCAGGAGACATCAGCTATCCGCTGATTCCCGGCAGGATCACTGCGGCGGGGCTGACTCCCATCGCGCTGGAAGAAAAGATCGAGCGGCTGCTGATCGAGAACGGGCTTGTGTCGCATCCGCAAGTCTCGGTATTCGTCAGGGAACAGACAAGCCAGCCAGTATCCGTCGTGGGTGCCGTGCAGCATACAATGGTGTATCAAGTTGTGCGGCCGACGACGATTCTCGAGGTGCTTTCCGCTGCGGGCGGGATCAGCGACGATGCCGGGAATGTGGTTTTGATTACTCGTCCGGCTCATCCTGCTGGCACACCGACGACGCAGAACGTGAGCGATACGATCGATCCCGACAAAGATCAGGAGATCATCACGATTCGATTGCAGGATTTGTTGGAGTCGGGGAACGCCGTTTACAACGTCCCGGTCTACGGCGGCGATGTGGTCAGCGTTCCGCGCGCGGGAATCGTGTATGTGTTGGGATTCGGAGTGACGCAGGCAGGCGGTTACGTGGTGCAGAGCCGCGGCGAGCAGGTAACGGTGCTCAAGGCGCTGGCGTTGGCGCACGGCTTGACGACCTTCGCGAAAGCTGATTCGGCAGTGATCCTTCGTACGAATCCTGCCACTGGAAACAGGGACGAGATTCCTGTCCACATCAAAGCCATCGAGAATCACAAGCAAGAGGATGTGCCCATGAAGTCCAATGACATTCTCTATATTCCCGACAGCCGTGGATTAAAGGTGCTCGCAAAGACCGGCGAGGCGGCCATTGGGATAGGGTCCGGGATTGCTGTTTATCGCTCGCCATAGCTGGCGGGCGGGTTTGAATCTGATTTTGATTGTGGGGTGATTGAATTGGGGCCGATGGAAGACACGTCGAGATTCGCTCTTCGCGAGCGCAAGATCGCGGACTCACTGACGGTGATTCCCGCGCCTTCCGTTCTCCCGTGGGACCAGGGGCCGCGGGAAGCACATCTGCTCGATTACCTTCTTATTCTGCGCAAGCATCAATGGCTGATTCTGACGTTTCTGCTCACCGTTGTGACAGTGGTTACGATTGCGTCGTTCAAGATGAAGCCGATTTACGAAGCGGCGGCGCGTGTGGAAGTGGACAGGGAAGCGACGCAGAATCAACTGCCTTTTAACGACGAGAGCGCCTACGACGATTACATCGACACCGACAGCTATATAGAGACGCAGACCAAGATTCTCGAGAGCGAAACGCTTGCGCTGCAGACAATCAAATCGATGGGCCTGGCGCGCTTTCCAGATTTCGGAGGCAGTCCAAACGCGCGGCCCGTTGACCAGGGCCCTGGAACAAGACGGCCTGCAATTCTCGGAGAGTTTCTGGGAGACTTGAGCGTAAAGCGCGTGCCGAACAGCCGGCTGATTGAGGTCCGCTTCGAGGCAACGGACCCGCAACTGGCCGCGGCGATCGTGAACTCCCATCTGCAGAACTATATTGAAGAGAACTTCCGCAGCAAGTACGACGCAACGATGCAGGCGTCGAATTGGCTTTCATCCGAGCTCGAAGAGCTGCGAATCAAGGTACAGAAATCTGAGGATGCCCGCATCGCGTACGAGCGCGAAAACCAGATCTGGCAGATCGACGAGAAGCAGGACATCACAACCCAAAAGCTGGCCGACCTCAGCAAGGTCGTAACCGAGGCTCAAACGGCGCTGGCTGAAAAAGAGGCGCTGTATCGCATGGCGGTTTCCGGCAACGTGGACGCACTACCGGCTGCGCGCGAGAGCAGCGTGATTCAGGAGCTGATCAAGCGCAAGTCCGAAGCAGACAACAACTACGCAGACGCCATGGCCCAGTTCGGGCCCAACTATCCGAAGGTCCAGCGGCTGGCCGCTCAACAGAAGGAAGCCGCCGACGATCTGGCGAATGCGCAGAAGACCCTCGTGGAGAGCATTCAGGAGGAATATAGCACCGCGCAGAACCACGTCTCGATTCTTCAAACAGCGCTCGACAAACAGAAGGCCGATGCCAATGAGCTGGCAGAAAAGCTGGTTCAATATCACATCCTGGAACACGACGCCGAAGCGAACAAGCAACTCTACGACGGACTGCTGCAGAAACTGAAGGAAGCCACGATTTCCGTCGGGCTTCGATCAAGCAACATCCGCGTGGTCGACCCGGCTCTGGCGCCGACGACGCCATCGCGCCCCCAGAAGGCAAGAAATATCCTGCTGGCATCTCTGGTCGGGATCATCGGCGGGATCGGATTGGCGATCTTCCGGGAATATCTGGACAACACGGTGAAGTCGCCTGACGACATCGAAGCGCTCACGGGTTTGCCGTCCCTTGCCGTGGTTCCTGCTTTGCCAGGCAGCTTGGCAAGTCATCAGAACCGATTGGGATGGCCGGCGCGCGCACCGCTGCCACAGCCGGGTTCCGGAACCCGGGTGGAACTACTGTCATATCTCCAGCCGAAATCCCAGATATCGGAAGCGTTTCGCGCCCTGCGAACCTCACTGCTGCTTTCACAGGCTGAGCACCCCCCGCAAGTAATTCTGGTGACGAGCGCGCTGCCACGGGAAGGGAAAACGACTTCGGCCGTCAACTTGGCGGTGACTCTCGCGCAACTCGGCGACCGTACGCTGCTGATGGATTCCGATTTGCGCAAACCGGGCGTTCGTCGCGCGATGAATTTGACAATCAGCAAGGATCTGGGCTTAAGCTCCTTCCTTGCCGGGGTTTGCACACTTGAGGAAGCGGTTCTGCCGCATCCGACGATCAGCAACCTCTCCATACTGACGACCGGACCGGTTCCCCCGAGCCCCGCGGATCTCTTGTCGTCGCACCGGATGCACGACGCCATCGATGAAGTGAGGCGGAGATACAAGTTCGTGGTGATCGATTCGCCGCCGATCATGGCCGCTACCGACGCGGTAATCATTTCCGCTCTCACGGATGGTGTCCTGCTCGTCGTGCGCAGCGGAGAGACGCCGAAAGAAGCGTTTACGCGGAGCCGCGACCTGCTCGCGGCGGTGAAGAGTCGCCTGCTGGGGGTCGTGCTCAACGCAGTCGACTCGAGCGCCCCGGATTACTACTACTCGTATCGCTACTATCCATACGCGTACGGCTACGGGTATGGCGAGGACTTGGCCAAATCTGCACCGTTCCCGTCCACGTCGGACGATCCGGAAAGTTCCGGCTAGGAGGCAACTTGCGACATTTGATAACCGGCGGGGCGGGATTCATAGGGTCGCACCTGTCGGAAGCGCTGCTGAAGCGCGGCGATGACGTGTTCGTGCTTGACGATCTTTCGACCGGCAGCGTCGAAAACATACGCCATCTCAAGACGCATGAGCGGTTTCACTATTTCTTCGATTCGATCACCAACAAGCAACTTCTCGCGGAACTCGTGGACGAATCAGACGTCGTATTCCACCTGGCGGCTGCCGTTGGCGTGCGCTTGATCGTCGAAAGCCCGGTGCGTACGCTCGAAACGAACGTGTATGGCACGCAGCTGGTGCTCGACGCGGCCTCGAAGAAGAAGAAGCTGGTGGTGACGGCTTCGACGTCGGAGGTTTACGGAAAGAGCGACAAAGTGCCGTTTCGTGAAGATGCAGACCTGGTGCTCGGTCCGACGACCATGAGCCGTTGGAGCTATGCTGCATCGAAGGCGCTCGATGAATTCCTGGCGCTTTCCTACTGGCGGGAACGCAAGCAGCCGGTGCTCGTGGTGCGATTTTTCAATACAGTGGGTCCCCGGCAGATCGGGCGCTACGGTATGGTGCTGCCCAATTTCGTGCGGCAGGCGCTCGACGGAAAACCGATCACGATCTTCGGGACGGGCCAGCAGTCGCGCTGCTTCTGCGACGTGCGCGACACCATTGAGTCGCTTTTGCGCCTGTTGGCAACTGACAAGGCGATCGGAGAAGTGGTTAACATTGGCAGCGATGAGGAAATTACGATTGAGGGCTTGGCGCAAGTGGTGAAACAGCGCACCAAGAGCGAGTCGCCGGTCACGCACATTCCGTACGACCAGGCCTACGAGCCTGGCTTCGAAGACATGCTGCGCCGCGTGCCGTCACTTGAAAAGCTCCAAAGGCTCGCGGGCTTCCGACCGCGAACGCCGCTCACCGAAATAGTCGATCGCGTGGTCACGCACTTTCAGAAGAAACCGGAAGTGGGAATGTCCTCGACGACGGGTCAGATGCCGTCGGCGGCCGCGTCGGTCTAGCGCGAATTACACAACTGGCGTCAGGTGTGCAGTTGGTTGCGCTGGACCTCGTGGTCCCTCCACGGATGGATTCGCAGACCTCTAAACTTCATGTAAGTGGCGGTTTGCAATCCGACTTGGCCTCACCATCCTTAAAGTTCTTCCGATGGATGACGACCCTTTCTCGAGAGGCGATTCCTGGACAGGCCGGAATCTAGGAATAGCCATTATCGAGGAGTCGTAGCGGCGAGCGGCTCTACAGCGGCCTTCCTACGAAAAGCCACTTGCCCCAGGCGAAGGATTCCCGTACCGGCGCGAAGCGCGAGTGCGCGACATCCAGGACGAGTTTCGGCTGATTTAGCCACTGCTCGTATGTATGGCGCTCGTGCTCTCTCATCACGGCGAAGGCATCGAGTTTATCCGACAGGCGGCGCACAAGGCGTATGTCCGAAACCCAATGCACGAACCCTAGAAACGAGGTCATCCACGGCTCTACGACAACCAACAAACCATCTTTACGCAGCACACGGTGCATCTCTGAGAAGGTCTCATCGAGGCTTTCCGGCAGCGTGGGCAGATGATGCAGACCGCCTTGCACGATGAGGACGTTCTTGCTCTGATCGGAGAACGGAAGGTGTCGACAGTCACACACAAGACATTTGGCGGGTCCTGTATAGAGCGCGACAAGTCGCGCCGAAAGATCGACTCCCTCCAAGTTCGAGAATCCGAGGCGGGTAAGTGCATGAAGCCCGTTGCCGCGTCCACAAAACAGTTCGACGATTCCGGTGTCACGAGGGAGGCCGGTGACGCCCAATCGTTTAAGTCTCCTCAGAAACTTCGTTATTTCCTGTTCCGGAGTCTCAAATCGGACATATGCAGATTCCCAGACCTCGGTGCTATGCAACTCGGGCGTCATATTCAGCGCGGCGAATCCTTGTGGGCCCCGCTCGTTTTCTGTGGACATACCTGAGTCACTCAGCCCTTCCATCGTTTGAATGTCTGGAGCGATTATACCTAGATATATCAACTGTCAGGCCGGCAGCTCCGTCTGTACACGACTCGTCAGACATGCAGTATGATTAGCGAATGGCTGCGGCGCAATTCGTATCAAATCCCGCCCTCTATGCGAATTGAAAGGTGAATGTTGATGAAGATGCCTCATTCCGCGACCATGGTTTCAACTCGGCCAGCCGAAACGGTAGAAACGGTATCCGGGGCCGTCGATTTTTCGGTCGTGATGCCTTGTTTGAACGAGAGTCTGACGCTCGGCACCTGCATAAAGAAAGCGCAGGCTACCATCGACCGGCTGGGCGCCCGAGGTGAAATCATCGTTGCGGATAACGGCAGCAGCGACGGCTCCCAATTGCTAGCCGAAAGCCTCGGCGCTCGTGTCGTGCCGATAAAGGCGCGAGGCTACGGTAGCGCGCTGCGAGGCGGAATCGCGGCCGCCCGAGGCAAGTACGTGATCATGGGTGATTCCGACGACAGTTACGACTTCACACAGCTTCAGGATTTCTTGAGCAAGCTGGACGAGGGGTACGAGCTCGTCATGGGGAATCGATTCATGGGCGAGATCAAGCCTGGGGCGATGCCTTTCTTGCATCGGTTCGTTGGAAATCCCGTGCTCAGTTGGATCGGGCGTCTGTTTTTCGGTTGCCCTGTTGGGGATTTTCAATGTGGCCTGCGCGCTTTCCGCAAGGAGGCCATCGACCGGCTGGAACTGCAAACCACTGGAATGGAGTTCTCAACCGAAATGGTTGTGAAGGCCACGCTTTTCAACCTGCGAATTGCTGAGATCCCGACCGTGCTGTCACCCGATGGCCGGGGCCGACCACCTCATCTCCGAACCTGGCGTGACGGATGGCGCTATCTGCGTTTTCTCCTGCTATACAGTCCGCGATGGTTGTTTCTTTATCCGGGCATCGTTCTATTCGTTCTCGGCGCGATATTGAGCCTATTGCTTCTTCCGGGTCCCCTCGCAGTCGGAAGCGTGACGCTCGATTACCACACGCTTCTTTTCGGTGCGATGGCGATCCTGATCGGTTTCGAGTCTATTAATTTTGCGGTATTCACCAAGCTTTTCGGAGTTACGGAGCATTTGTTGCCTGAAGATCCGGCCCTCAACAAGCTGTTTCGATATGTGACTCTTGAAACAGGATTGGTTCTGGGTACACTCTTAATTCTCGCCGGGGCTGGAACCTGGATCTTTGGTCTGAATTACTGGCGGAGTCACCATTTCGGCCCTCTGGATCCGGATAAGACACTCCGCATCGTCATACCTGGTTTCGTTTCCTTAACCTTAGGTGTGCAGATTGTTCTCTCTAGTTTTTTTCTGAGCGTGCTCGGAATGGGAAGAAAGAATTAGCCTATAATGAATGCACCCCGGCGCAGTAGACCACTGGCATTGACCGCCTGAGAGTAAGGATCGTGGCACAGTTCGATTCGCTGGGCTTGTACCCTTTGCTTGACAAACGAGTTTTCAAGCGCCGCCTTTGTTTTCCGAGGCTCAACCGCTTGTTGGGGCCGAGGTAATTACGTGCTGAGGCGCGTACGGATTGCGTGAGCAAAGCACATGAACCCCTTAACGACCCAAGGCACTGCCATCAAATCCAGCGCGCCAGCGAGACCGGAAAGCTTGGATTCTGATACGGCCCATAAGTCGGTTGAAAAGCGAACGAACACGACGCTTTCGGTGATCGTTCCAGTGTATAACGAGCAATTCTTGGTCGAATCGAGTCTGGCCCGGCTCGAAGTTCTGGGCGAATCATCGCTCTTGGAACGGGTCAAGGTGATTGTCGTGGATGACGCCTCATCTGACGGCACTCCCGAGGCGCTGGCGCGGTTCCGGGAATCCCGCGAATCCCGAAACGAACCGAAGTTCTCGTGGTTTTTCGCGCGTCACAATCAGAACAGCGGAAAAGGTGCAGCCATTCGCACCGGGCTCGTGCACGTCGATACGGATCTCGTGGTGATCCACGATTCCGATTTGGAATATCACCCGGTTGATATGCTGAAGATGGTCGAGGTGTTTCTTTACGAGGACGCTGACGCCGTCTTTGGATCCCGCTTTCTTTCCGGCGGGTATAAGCGCGCGCTTTTCTTTCGTCATGCACTTGGAAACAAGTTCCTGACATTCCTGTGCGATTGTGTCTGCGACCTCAATCTCACCGACATGGAAACTTGTTACAAAATGGTGAGATCGAGGCTGTTGAAGAGCATTCCGCTTGAGAGTTCCACATTCGACGTCGAGCCCGAGTTGGTGATCAAACTGGCAAAGCGCGGCGCGCGAATTTTCGAAGTCCCCATCAATTATTCAGGCAGAACATACCGCGAAGGAAAGAAGATAACTTGGAAAGACGGTGTCCGAGCGCTTTGGGCGATCTTTCGTTACGCGCTCTCGGACCGCATATTCACCGAGGATGAAAGCGGAGGCGAGATACTGGAGCGGCTGAATCGGGCGCCGCGTTTTACGGGTTGGATGGCGGATGTCGTGAGGCCGTTTGTGGGGCAGCGAGTTCTGGAAATCGGTGCGGGGACTGGCAATATGTCCGTGCATCTGATGCCGCGAAAGTCGTACTGGGCGACGGATGTCAATCCGCACTACCTGGATTACCTCCTCACGTTGCGCGCCAGCCGCCCCTACATGCGCGTTGCGCACACAAATGCGATGGAGCGTGAATCGTATCCTCGGGGACAGTCGTTCGATACGGTCGTTTGCCTGAATGTGATCGAGCATGTCGAGGATGATTTGCAGGCACTTCGAAACATCAGGGACGTGCTCGAAGAGGGCGGCTGCGGCATTATCCTGGTTCCCTTCGGGCCGGGACTCTATGGCACCTTGGACGAGGTGCTGGGACATTTCCGTCGCTACACCTTTGAACAGTTGGTCGGCGTGGCCGAACAGGCCGGATTCCGGGTCGAGCAGGTGTTGAAATTCAATCGCCCTGGTGTGCCGGCTTGGTGGCTGAACGGCCGGATCCTGCATCGAAGAACTTTTGGGCTGGGTCAGATACGTATCTTGAACTGGCTGACGCCGCTGTTTCGATTGACGGACTCGTGGCTTCCGCTTCCGCCGCTATCCATCATTGCGATATTGCGTAAAGAGTCTGCAGCGGCAGCGGGAAATTCACGAGAGCCCGCGGCATTGTGATCAGGATGGTTGAAGCCATGATGCTTCACCACACAGACCGGTCCGGGCGCCGGTTGAGGAAGCAGAGTCCGCTTGCGTAGATTTTCGAAATACGAAGTTCTGCTCGTCATTCTTTTCATTTTGAGCCTTCCGCTGAGTAACCCGTGGGTACGCGGGGACGGCGTGGGCTACTATGCCTTCGCGCGTTCACTTTTGATCGAACACCGCCTGGATTTTACAAAAGACTGGCAAGCGGCCAACGTCAGCTTTCGAATGGCGCGGCTCGGTGACGACGGAAACCCCAAGCCGGTGGAATATACGGCTACCGGGCACATCGACAATCATTTTTCCGTGGGTCCGGCGATTTTGTGGTCTCCATTTCTGATTTCGACCCACGTCGCCCTGTTGCTGTACGCCAGGTTTGGCGGAGATATTCCCGCTGATGGATTCTCCCGGCCTTATCGAATCGCAATGGCTGTCGGCACAGCGATCTACGGATTTCTCGCGCTAGCCATCTCATTTGTGTTGGCCCGAAAGTATGTGGCCGAGCGCTGGGCTTTCCTAGCCACTCTTGGAATATGGTTCGCCAGTTCGCTTCCTGTGTACATGTATTTCAATCCCTCGTGGTCCCATGCACATTCAGCTTTCACTGTGGCCCTTTTTCTCTGGTACTGGGTCCGCACACGCACGGAGCGGAGGCTTGCTCAATGGTTGGTTCTCGGCCTGATCGGCGGCTTAATGCTGGACGTTTACTACGTTGATGGAATTGTGCTGCTCTTTCCTTTGCTTGAATCGGTTGTGGGCTACCGGGAAGTGCTGAAACGAAGGAACGGTCCGGCCGGCGGGCACTTGCTCGTTGGGAACGCCGTGTTCGGCGTCGGGCTCGTAGCGGCATTCCTGCCGACTTTAATCACGAAACGAATCCTGTACGGCAGCTTTACAACCATGGGATACGAGCATTTGTGGAACTGGACGTCTCCGGCCTTGTTAAAAGTCTGTTTTTCCTCCGACCACGGTCTGTTCAGCTGGACGCCAATATTGGTTGCGGCCGTGGCCGGCCTATTCTTTTTATGGCGCCACGACCGTGAACTCGCGACGTACTCGATTGCGGTTTTCATGGCGTTTGTCTACGTCATCGGGTGTTACTCAGCGTGGAACGGACTTTCGTCTTTTGGTAACCGGTACTTTATCTCGTTGACTCCGGTGTTTGTGCTGGGGCTCGCCGGGCTGTTTGACTGCCTGGAGCGTCTCTGGACCGTGAAGACGGCGGAAATGGTTGTCGCGAGCGCGACGGCCTTATTGGCACTTTGGAATCTGGGACTCGTTTTTCAGTGGGGGACTCATTTGATCTCGACGCGCGGCCCTATTTCTTGGCGCGATGCGGCATATAATCAGATCGCGGTTGTTCCCGCGGAGGCGACACAAACGATGCTGAATTATTTGACGCGCCGAAGGCAAATGATGGACCGAATCGAAGAAGAAGACGTGCGCCAGCTCCAACACCGATGAGCGACCTCCGTTCGCCGGAAATCACGAGCGAAATGCCAGCTTCGGCGGATTCCGAGCACTCGGAGCCGGCAAATCCGGAGGTTGGGGTCTCCCTTCACCTCGGCCCCCGAATTTTTAAGAACGTTGTCACGCTGATCGGCGGCCAGGGCCTTGGCCTGCTGCTATCGGGCGCAGCGACTATCCTGCTGGCCCGCTATCTCGGAACTGCCCAGCTGGGCGAGTTCGGGGCGATCTACGCGTACATGGGACTCTACGGATGGTTAGCTACGTTCGGCCTGGATACCATCCTGGCGCGACATGCCGCTCAGGATCGCCTGAACGCCGGCAGCATTCTGCTAACCGGGGTTTGCCTCAGCGCAGGTCTTTCGCTGGCGGCGATGGCAGTCGCGTTGATTCTTGCGCCGTCGTTCGGATATTCCCGCTCGTTAGGTGCGTTGATGATTCTCGCCGGCGCGGACGTACTTCTGCTTGCCCCGCTGCGGTTGCCGGGGATTGTTTTTCAAGTCGATCTCCGGCAGTGGTACGGCGTTGGGATTAGCCTGGCTCGGCAGCTGATTTGGTTGGCCGTTTTGGCGGCTTTGGTGGCCGCAAGGGCAGACCTGCTTTGGATCATACTGGGGCGGTCGTTTTGCGCGCTGCTGGAGGTTGTGCTGATTTTCGAAGCCGTCCGGCGAAAGGGATTTGTAGCTGGTCCGTGGCGCCTTCTCGCGACAGAGGCCCGAAAGTTTCTCTCGTACGGGTTTCCCCTGGCGATGAGCATGCTGGCTGTCGGCATCTACCAGAGAATCGACCAGGTGATGCTGCACAAAATGGTAAGCGATCAGGTGCTCGGGAACTATGTCGCTTCCGTGCGGCTGACGGAGTTGATCAGCCTTTTTCCGGTAGCGGTTATGGCTCCGCTTTTCCCGATTCTTTCGCAGACAGTCACCGACGAGAAGCGATTCCTGCAGTATCTGCGTGTCAGTTTTCGTTCTCTGATGGGTCTGGTTTTTGGCGCTTGCCTCGTCGTGACGCTCTTTTCCGGAGTCATCGTGCGTGCAGTTTACGGGACGAGGTTCGATGCGGCGGCACTGTCACTCGCGGTACTCATCTGGTCGGAAGTGCCGGTATTTTTTGGCGTGGCTCTCAACAGCGGATTGGTGGCGAAAAATCTTCAGGCCTATCTGCCGTTTTCGACAGGCATCGGGGCGGTTTTGAACGTTGTTTTGAATTTGTATTTCATTCCGCGTTGGGGCGCCGTCGGATCGGCTTGGGCGACGAATATCAGTTACACCTTTGCGGCCATGATATTCTTCCTGGCTTTCTCGGCGACCCGATCGATTACCTGGTTTGGCCTTCGACAATTCGTCTCTCCTTGTTTGCTGTCTATGGTGATCATCGTTGTACTGAAGGTGGTCGCGCCGCCTGGAATTCTTCAATTCGCCCTTGCTGCAGGCCTCTACGCGCTGGGCGCCTGGATGCTTGGAATCGTGCGATCGAGCGACGTGAGCCAGGTCGCACGGCTCATGGGAATGAGGCGGAGTGAAGCGAAGGGGCACGCCTCTTGATCCCTTCAAGATCGGCGATCGACTCGCGGCTCGAAGGGCCCACCATCACACTATGAGCCGAGAAGATCGGGATGAGGAGCCCCCCATCAAACCTCCGTCTGAACAGCTCAAGGCACGCCTTCGTCGATTTTGGGACTTACAGCAGGAATACTGGGACATGCTCTCGGCGCCAAGTTCGGCGGAGGCCGAGATTCGACAGAAGGCCGCATCGTTCCTGCCGCGTGGCGAGTGCGTTCTGGATGTCGCCTGCGGCACTGCGGCAAACTCAGGCTTTCTGAGGGAAGACTGCCGGTATGTCGGGGTGGATCTCTCGATCAAGGCGCTTCAACGTCCTGTCGGCGAAGGCCTGCGGCTTGTCTGTGCAGACACGGACCATCTTCCTTTTCGGGAAGACTATTTCGGTGGCGCTATTGCGACGTACGTGCTCGAGCATGCGGTCGATCCCGTCCACATGGTCCGTGAAATCTGGCGTGTCGTTAAACCCAATGGCAGGATCGTCTTCATGGGACCCGCATGGGACTTGCCATTTGCCGTGCCGAACTCGCTCAAAAGCAAAAGCGGTAGTTACGTATGGCGATCCTTCTACGCCGCAGGAAGACTCCGGAGGCAGCTCCTCGGCTGGTGGTTTGGGGTCCTGCCATTTGAACGCGTGACCGATCCTGATGCATTTCACTTCAAGTTTGTCTATGACTCGGACGCTGTGTACATCGTCTGGAGCTACGAACTCATTCGAAAAATGAGGCAGTGGGGTTGCAAGCTGGTTCACTGGGAAGTCGACGACCTTTTGTTGGGGACGAATCCCTTGGTGCGCGGATTCAAGCGCCTTCTGATGCTCATGCCGATCTATCGCTACTCGGGGGGCACGGTTTTGTTAGTATTCGAGAAATGAAATTCGTTCGAGTCGGGGGTTAGGGCAAATATGTCGTCGCGAGTCATGCGCCCGGACGAAATCGCCCTTGAGGAACACCGCGATTATTACTCCACGGGAGGATACGATGAGGATCGCCTCCGCTGGACCGTCGCGACTTTCCTGTCGGATTGTCGCGGGAAGCGCGTATTGGAAATCGGCTGCGGCGACGGCAAATTGCTCGCCCTTCTTCGAGAAGACAACCAGGAAGTTCAGGGGATTGAGGCTTCGGCCACCGGCGTCGAGAAGTGTGCCGAGCGGGGGATTGCGGCTCACTGCATGGATGTGAGCAGCCAGCCTCTTCCGTTTCCGGACGACCACTTCGACGTTGTAATAAGTCTGGAAACGATCGAACATTTGATGAATCCCTATTACGCGCTTCTGCAGATCCGGCGCGTCCTGAAAGAAAACGCCGTGCTGATATGCAGCGTGCCGAATCCAGCCACCGGTCATCCATACTTGTATCCGGGTCTATTCAGTTTCCCGAACTTCAGCGAGTTCTTGACGCAACTCGGTTGGCGAATCGAGAGGGTCGAGCCGTGGCAGTGGGCGCCAAGGGAATCGATTCTGCCCGCGCGGCTCCGCGGAAATTCCCTGCTCGCCAGCCGCTATGTGGCAGGCTCACTGCGCCGGGCCGTCGCACACGTCTGGCGCATGACAGGTCATTTCCCGTGGTTTTGTTACTGGCTCTGGACGTTCCAGTGCGTAAACGTCGGGAAAAACACTCCGACGATCCTTGAGAAGCAGGTAGATGCCACAAAGCCGGGAAGTCCGTCGGCGCAAGCAAGGTCATCTGCAAAGCGTACAATTCGCGTTCGGGACCGATGAACATACTTTATCTATGCCGCCAGAAGGACATGGGATGGGGCCAGGCGGCACTGGCACGTGCACTGCAGCGGCGCGGTGCCCACATCTCCTGCCTGGACGACGCTACGAGGCTGGACAGCGACGTCGACACGCTCGTGGCTGCATGTTCGGAGCGACCTTCGCTGATTCTCCACCCGGAGCTGAATTTTCCGATTTTGCCTCGCGGTCTAGCCGCGATCGATATACCCACCGCTTGTCTTCAAATTGATACCTACGCCTATACCGAGCGCCGAATCAGGTGGTCGATGCTGTTCGATCATCCAATCGTCTATCATCCGGGCTATCGAGCGCGATTCCTGCGGGCGGGGCATCCGGGAGCGGTCGAATTCTTCCACGCGGCGGATCGGGAGCTATTCGATCGGGCGCCGAGAGAGCGAGTCTTCGACGTAGGCGCGGTCGGTCGAACGCACGCACGGATCCAAACAACTCGCCGCCGGGTCCTGTCGACATTAGCGGCGCGATTCAAGCTCAATGATTGGCAGCGATATTACGCATTCGAAGAAATGGCCGAGGTGTACCTCGCATCAAAGATTGTCGTGAATGTCCTACGGGATGATTATCCGCAAGATGCCAACATGAGGGCCTTCGAAGCGATGGCTGCCGGATGTCTGCTGATCAGCCGGATACCGACAGAACTCACGGCGGCCGGGTTTGAACAGGACGTACACTTCGTTGCCTATCGAGACGAAACCGAAATTGGCGATCGGGTCGCGGAATACCTAGCCAATGAAGCCGCGAGACAGCGAATCGCCGACATGGGGCGCCAAAAGGTGTTGCGCGAGGACACTTACGACTGCCGCGCTGAACAAGTACTGCAAATCATCGAACGGAGTGACGGCAAATTTCTTGCGCCCGCGCGGCAGTGGCCGGAAGAGGACGTGCGGCTCTTGTATCTTGACTATCACACGGCAAACGGGAATCTTGGCTGCGCCGGCAACGAGTTGATACACATTTCCTCGCGTAACCTGCGGGCGACGGCACGCGGAGGGGCGATATTGGCTCGAGGAATCGTAAGCCGCGCGCGCCATCACTTGGCCGCGCTCGCGAGTCACAAATAGAAAATGAACCGCCCCGTACCTTTCGTGACACCCAAACCTACAAGGGTCGATTAACCTTGAGGATACTGATCGCTTCCGATGTGGCGCGGCTCAGGGAAGCAGGCACAGCCGGCGTGGTGCTGAATCACGCCGCTCAACTTCGCAAATGCGGGCATGAAGTCGACTGCCTCTTTCTCGACGATGTTCTGGACGAACGGGAGCGCAAGGGGCGGTTTGCCGCACTTCGCTTCTCTTTTCGAATTGCCAAGCGCGTCAGGCGCGATGCGGGAAAATACGATGTTGTGAATCTTCACGGGCCGTCGGGCTGCATCTATGGCTTGCGACGCAAACTCGGCTCTTCCGCGAAAACCCCTCCTTTCGTGTTCACGATCCAGGGAATTGTCGAGCGCTACGCGCACGTGATGCGGCGCGAGCACCGGAAAGGCCGTGCATGGCATTTCGGTCTGAAAAACCGACTGTGGCACCGTTTCTATCATCAGACGATGTTTTCGATCGCGATTCGCACCGCCGATTACGGCATCGCTTCGAACCGGGAGGCGTGGACTTATCCTGAGCTGGTTCACGATCGCGATCCCGGCCGCATCCACTACGTTCCGAATGGAGTGGAAGAGATGTTCTTCATCGCGCGGCGCTATGAAGATCACAGTCCGCTACGATTGCTTTTCGTGGGGACATGGCTCGATCGAAAAGGCGTCTATTACCTGGTGGATGCGCTGCGTATCCTCCTGCAGAATGGCCGAAGCGTTCGATTGACAGTCGCGGGTTCGCTCGTGTCGGAAGCAGAAGTGATGAAGTTATTTCCACTCGGAGTTCAGAGTAACGTGTCCGTGCTTCCGTTTGTGACCCGCGAGCAAATACCGGAGCTCTATGCGAGACATGACATTTTTGTATTCCCATCCTTGATGGAAGGAATGCCACTATCGCTGCTCGAAGCGATGGCCAGCGGGATGCCTGTAGTGTCAACCTACAATAGCGGTATGGCGGATGTGGTTGAAGACCACTTTAATGGTCTTGCCGTGGCCGACGCCGACGCGCAGGCTCTGGCCGATGCGATCGAGAAGCTGTGCGGCTCCGCGGCGTTGCGTAAGCAGCTCGGAGAAGAGGCGGCACGGACCATGCGCCGCTATACTTGGGAGTACGTGACACGACAGGTGGAAACGGTCCTGTCCATGGCAGTGCAGAACATTGCGAAGAGTTAAGCCCACAGGACTTGTGGGCGGAGGTTGAGGTGATCGCATGAGGTCGGCGGACATCGATTCGCACATAACCGACTATCCGAAAACAGGCGGGGCGGGTCTGTTGAATTACCTGACGGAAACCCACGGAAAGCACGCGTCGACGACTGTGAAGGTTCTATGCAACAAGGCCTCGTACTCGCTCGTGCGCGCCGTGGGGCATCGGAACCCGCCGACTCTTGGCTGGCACGCCAGCCCCCGGCACTGGTACCGATTTCCGTTTTCTCTGCGTGGTGAAGTCCTGTGGAGCCCTCAACTCGCTGCTTGGTTTTGTCCGGAAAACGAAGCCTCAATCGAGTTGATGTTACACGAAGCTGATTACGAGCCGGTCGAATGGGTCGAACTGAGCGAGGGCGACGTATTCCTCGACATTGGAGCTTTTGTGGGCTGGCATTCGATTCGCGCGGCGCGAATCGTTGGGCCGTCCGCTCGCATCATTTCGTTGGAGCCCGATGCGACGAACCGGCGTCAACTCGAGAACAATCTTGCGCTCAACAGCGTCACAAATTGCACCGTGATTCCGTTGGCCGCCTGGTCCAAGTCAGGAGTCGATCTAGGCTGGTTTACGGAAAAATCGCCCGACTGCTGCCGTATTGAAGAGAATCAAGTTTCAAGCGGAATCAGGACGACCACGGTGGACGATTTGGCCGCGGCTCTGCGGCTCGACCGCCTAAACTGGATAAAAATGGATATTGAAGGTGGAGAAGTGGAGGCCCTAAAAGGCGCGGAAAAAACCCTTCGCCGGCTCCGGCCACGTCTGTTTGTCGAAATACACGATACCGTCGGGCCCGTTAAGGCACTACTCGATCGATACGGATACTCGATTGCACGTGAAGCGTACGACCGCTCGCCAGTGCCTCACGGCTGGTACCAGGCCTGTCCGCAGTGACAGGTTGAAGGGGGCTGGAGTGCGTTCTGCTATTGCATTGTTGGGCCAAATCGACTCGCCCACGGACGGAATCCAGGACTATTGCACGTTCCTGGGCGAAGCTCTTCAACGGCACGGGATCGAGCTGGGCCAACGGCAGGTTCGCTGGGCCGAGAAGGGTTGGATCGGAGCGTTGCGGCAGCTTTCCCGCGAAGCCGCCGATTGGCGCGGCAAATGGGTCATCGTGCAGTACACCGCGCTCGCGTGGTCGCGCCGCGGTTTTCCATTCGGAGCGCTTGTCGTGTTGGTGATCCTTCGTCGCAGGGGCGCACGGGTGGCGACCTTGTTCCACGATACTGTACCGTTTGGCGGAACCCGTCTTCATGACCGAATTCGTCGCAGAATACAGATCTGGGTCATGCGCATGCTGGCGATCCGAAGCGAGCGCGCCATCTCGGCCCTGCCCGTCGAGCGGATGCCCTGGGCCCGGGTGGATTCGCTGCGCGCGAAATTCACGACAATCCCAATCGGAGCGGCCATCCCCGAGCTGAAACTGGAAGGCGAGAGTTTGCGGTCTGCCACGGGCACCGTGCCCACCCTCGCCGTATTCGGCATCACGGCAAGGGACGCGCAATCGATCCAGCGTGAAGTGTCGGACATCGCCTATGCCGTGAGGCGTGCGGCTGAAAGCACGTCGCCGCTTCGCCTGATCGCCCTGGGACGGGGATCGGCCGAGGCCGAGAGCGCTCTGAAGGATGCGCTGTCGGGCGCCAATGTAGAGATTTCCGTTCTGGGGCTGCAGCCGGCGGTTAAGATTGCAGAGGTCCTCGGAGCGTCTGATGCCATGTTATTCGTTCGGGGTTACATTTCCGGTCGCCGCAGCAGTGCGATAGCAGGCATCACCGCGGGCCTCCCGGTGGTTGCCTATGCCGGACCGGAGACGTGCTTTCCTTTAACGGAGGCCGGTATTGAGCTCGCGCCGGAAGGCGACCGCGAGGCTCTCGCTGCCGCGCTCGCACGCGTCATGGCCGAGCGTGACTATCGCGAAGACCTGCGGAAGCGCAGCGTACGTGCCCAGGCGGAGTACTTTTCGTGGAGCAAGATCGCTCAACAGTTTGCGGCCAGCGTCATCACGCCCTGATACTTCCGAGCCCCTGAAATGTTCTCAGCAGACGAACTCGGGATGAATTGCGATTTGGAAAGGAATTAATTGGATCCGTTAAACGAACTCCTCGTCCACTTCGGCGTGCGGCTCTCTCGGATGAGCGGCGTCATCCGGCCTCCCGCCGATTTCATGGCTGCATACAAGGACAATTTAGAGAGGCTCTCGACCAGTCAGAGTGAATTTCTTGTTTTCAAGGACCTGCAATACGACAGCGGCGATCACCCCGAAAGTTACATCGACCACGAATGCACATTCGCAGCCCAGCAGATCGCCCTGCTAAACCCGCAGGCCATTCTGGATGTCGGTTCTTACCGAGGTTTCGTCCTAGGCCTTCTGTCGCACTTCGAAGTTACTACCGTTGACGTGCGCCGCCGACAGCCGATATCGAGCAAGGAAACCGTCATCACCTGCGACGCCAAGAAGCTAATTGTTCCTGCTGATACTTTCGACGTCGCGGTGTCCCTCTGCACCGTCGAGCATATAGGACTGGGACGTTACGGCGATGAATTCGATCCGGATGGCGACAAGGCAGCGATGAGGGAAATGATTCGGGTGCTCAAGCCGGGCGGCCACCTGATCTTTACGACGAATATCACCAGAGCCCGGCCTTCAATTGCATACAACGCCCATCGCATCTATAGCCACGAGATGCTGAAGAAGCGCTGCGAAGGCCTTTCATGTGTGAATGAAAGATTCTTCAGTACTCGCCTGGACCGGTTCTGTTCGTTTGATGAAGTCACGGCAGAGCCCGAGGCATGGGATGTCTACTGCGGGTGCTGGGCCAAGCTGTAAAAGCGGCCAGAATCTCCGCTTGTGGGGCAAGGCCCGCGTTTGCACGATTGGCATCCAAAACCACAGGTGCGATAATCCAACGGGCGACCGGGAAGTCATTTCATTATGATTCGCATCGGCAACGACGCTCAATTCAACCGAACAGTTGACACTTTCGTCTGGTTGGCTGGCGTTCCAGTTCTGGCTTGGTTCATCGGCAATTGGCTGCTGGAGCGCGACCTTACCGGCGTAATCACAGACGCGATGATGATGGCGGGTGCGGTGCTCGCGATCGCCATTCTTTCGCGCTGGCGGCTCGGAATTTACCTGTTTCTCGTGTGGATCGTGTTCGAGGACTTTGGGCGAAAGTATCTTGGAAACAGCATATACGCTTTTTTTGGTAAGGACATTCTGATCGCCGTCGTCTACGCCGCATTTTTCCTGCGCCGAGGTCCGCGCGCCGAAAAGCTGTTTCGGCCGCAGTTCTGGCTGCCTCTGGTAGCATTTTTGCTGTGGGCCGCGATGGAAGCCTTCAATTTTCAGACTCCGAGTCCTCTGTACGGGTTACTGGGCCTGAAGCTCTATTTTTATTATGTACCACTGATGTTTATTGGCTATGCGTTGGTGCGAACGGAAGTGGAGCTTCGGCGATTCCTCGTCTTCAATTTGTTCGTCGCAGGGGTTGTGGCGCTTTTGGGGATTCTTCAGGCATTGTTCGGCCAGCAGCTTTTGAATCCAGCGGAGCTCGATGAAAACTTGAGGGACTTGGGGGATCTCACCCGCGCTTCTCCGCTTACACATCTCACATTCAATCGACTTACGTCCGTGTTCGTCAGTGACGGCAGATTTTCGTCCTATCTGATCCTGATGTTTATTCTGGGTCTCGGGGCGATTGGGTACTTTATCCAGCGGAAATGGGTCTGGGGCATCGTGGCATATCTTTCCTTTGGGCTCACCGTTACGGCGACGATTCTGGCGGGAGTGCGAACGGCCTTGATCTTCGCCGGGGTCTCGACGACACTGATGCTGCCCGCGATGTATTGGGGGCAGCGGCTCCGCAGATACCAGCTGCGGAAGATTCTCAGGACCGTCCGAAACGTCCTGCTGCTGGGTGCGGTCGGCACCGCGGTCCTCATCGCATTCTTTCCTGACACGTTTGCGAGCCGTTGGGCATTTTATTCGGAGACGCTTTCGCTTCATGGCCCGGCCTCGGAGCTTCACACCCGCCTTTGGGACTATCCGCTCAGCGAGCTTGGGAAAGCCATTTCTCGCCCGGACGTAATCATGGGGCGCGGGCTCGGTACTGCGTCTCTCGGTTATCAGTACGTCACGAGATTCTTGCACGCCCCTCCTCCCGGTTTCCTCGTCGAAAATGGTTACGGGCAGATTCTGCTGGAGGTTGGCATTCCCGGATTCATGCTTTGGCAGATTTTGGCGATTTCGGTTGTTCTGTCATGTTGGTCGGTGGTCAAGCGTCTTCGCAATACCCCTCTGTATTCTCTGGGCTTCGGCATCCTGTGGTATGTGTTTTTGGTAATGTTTCCGCTGACCTATGTGGGTCTGTCGACGTATCAGAATTATCTGGTCACGGCATTCCTGTGGCTTCTGATCGGCGTTTTGTTCCGCTTGCCGTCATTGGTTCCGCGGCCGGCCACCCCGGTGTTAGCCGCTCCGCAACTGGACCTCCGGACGCTGACTAATGATCAAGCCATTTTCCCGGCCCTTAAACCTCTGGGGCAACCGCCTCCGAAGTCTGGATGAACTATTTCGGTCAAGTGCACCGGGGGCTCGGTAGTTTGAGTGCTGGCAATGGAAGGACTCATCTTGGTAGAGGCGATGCGTCTCGCGCCGGCTTTGACGGAGCGAAGTCCGTTGTGAGGGCTCTAAAGATTCTAAAGAAGACAAGCAGCTTCTGCATCCGCGCGGGTTCGTATCTGGTTCCTGCGTCGGTTTTATTCCGATGTCTGGTTGCGGGCCGCCGAGTGGACAATTTCTTCCGCAACCGCGGATCCCCCAACATACTGCGAAAAGCCGCGGATCATTTCTACTACAGCTTGAGGCCAGCGCTTGTCGAAACGAGCTTGGATGGAATGCGTTTTACGGTGCGCCTGAACGACCCGTTTCATTACGACCTCATACTGGGACATCATGAGACACAAATCCAAGATTGGCTTAGTGAAAATATCAAGCCGGGAATGGTCGTATTCGATGTCGGCGCGAACATTGGCTCTTACGCCTTGATCTTGGCTCGTCTCGTTGGTCCGACCGGACGGGTCATTACGATCGAAGCGGATCCGGATGTTGCGGCGGTGCTGTCGCTGAATATACGTGCGAACGGTTTCTCGCAAGCTACTGTTGTACAAGGAGCAGCGTATCGAGAGTCACGTACGATGCGATTGGGTCGAGCCCGCGCGAGCTCCAGTTATTCAGGTCTTTATTACGACAATCCGGATGAGTGGATTGACGTGCCCGCGTTCACGCTCGATGAGGTCGCTGGGAGAGAATGTCTTGGGCGGTTGGACCTGGTAAAGATTGATGCGGAAGGCGCGGAGGACGACGTGGTCGCGGGCATGGACAATCTGTTGCGTACCCTTCGCCCGGCGATACTTATCGAGCTCCATTTGTGGCGCGGTTCTGCGACCGAAAAGCTTCCAGCCAAGTTGGAGCGAGCGGGCTACTGTATCCAGATGTTGACTTCGATTCACGCGCTCGCGCGGCCCCGGTGACCCTCTAGAATGCGCGTACTCCTGAATGCGACAGCCACCGAACTGCAACAACTCGGTGGCGATTTCACCCTATATCGGGATTATCGCCGTTTGCCGGGGGGAGACGTGGCGTACGAGTTGGTTTCAGCAAACGGCCTCCGTCAATTGCAGTCGTTTTTTCGCAAGGGATTGGAAAGGCTTTGCCGGACGTATGAGCCCGCCGGCATTCGGCGCAGGCTGTTTCTGATTTCCCGCCTTATGTACGTTCCACCGCAAGCGGCCGCCGGAATCGATCTGATCTTTTCGCACATTCTGTTCCCGGCCGGTACGGGAAGAAATATTCCCATCGTATGGAGTTCACAGGGGATTTCACCGGCCGCCTACTACGAGCGCTACAACAATGGCCAGTGGACCGTCGACGACGTCGCTTGGGTATATCGCGAGTTGGGCCGCCGAGCGGACGCCCTGGTGATTTCCACTCAATCCGGCGCACGCAACGTCGCGGCTTTATGCCCCGAGCTCAAGGAGAAGATATATTACGTACCAGGGCCGGTTTTTGCAGGCTCGGGATCCACGTCTGCCAAGCCGTCAGAGCGTGATGGCGTGATTCGACTTTTGTTCGTGGGAATCGATGCAGAGAGAAAAGGCCTTCGCGAAGTGGTGGAGGCGTACCGCTTGGTTCGCGAGCGCTTTGAAAGGATTCGCCTGGATATCGTCAGCCGCCCACGCGCCGATTTGAAGCGGAAAATCGGTGAATTGAAGGATGCCCAACTGTTGTTTTCCTCCCCTGGAATCGACATCAGAGCGCTCATGGAGCAAGCCGATATTTTTGTGCTCCCCACCCGCGCCGATACCTACGCTCTAGCGGCGGTCGAAGCAATGGCGCATGGCTGCGCAACGATCATCTCCGATCTGGAGCCGCTGCCGGAAGTCGCACCCGACGGTGAGACAGGCTTCGTCGTTCCAGTGGGCGACGTGCCGGCGCTGGCCGAGCACTTGGAAAAGCTCGTCTCCAATCGAGAGCTTCTTCGAACCTTTCAACAAAATGCCCGGTGCCGGTACGACCGGCTGCATGCTCCCGTGGTCGTGGCCGCCAGGCTGAAGGGAGTCTTCGAGCAGGTACTTCGCCGACGCTCCTCGCGGGGCGTTCAATCCGACCGCGTCGTCGCGAGCGTGGGGGAAGCGGAGAACCGAAACTCGCCGACATGAGACGAGACCTTCCGGCTTGGCGCAGGGTTTTGATTCTGGCGCCTTCTCTCAAGAGTGTTGGAGGCGTGCAGAACTATACGAGCATTCTGCTCCAAGCGCTTCGCGACGTCCTCGGTGACGAACACGTCCGCTGCGTCGAGGTTCCGGAAGACGCCGTTCAGCGCTCCGACGGGACCTCCTCCCTTCGGGCCTCAGCGAAACTGCGGTTCGCGATCTCGGCTTTCGCGGCCGCGCTGTCATGGTCTCCCGATCTTGTGGTTTGCGCACATATCGGGATCGCGCCGCTCGCGAGGTACGTCCATAGAATCACGCGTGTGCCCTACTGGGTGATTCTCTACGGCATCGACGTGTGGGGAGATTTGTCGCCAGCCAAGCGAGTCGCGCTCAAATCCGCGGCCCGGCTCGTCGCGATCACTCGTTTTACCCTCGATGCCACGATCAATCGGCACAATCTCGGAAATCCTTCGGCGGTCATACTACCGCCCACGCTGGCCAAACAATCGCTTGCTCAGCCGCATGCCGACAACCCGACGAATGAGCCTCAGCCCCCGGTCGTGCTAACCGTGGGCCGCATTGCAGCCTCGGAGCGTTACAAAGGCCATGAAGTGATGCTCCAAGCGTGGCCCGCAGTGCTGCGCAGGGTGCCGGACGCCGAGTATTGGATTGTCGGCGGTGGTGACGACCGCGAACACCTCGAATTACGAGCCAGAGAACTGGGTATTTCCGCATCGGTCCGCTTTCTCGGCCCTGTCTCGTCTGAGAAGCTCGCTCTTTGCTATGATCGCTGCTGGCTTTTTGCGATGCCCGCGCGCACGGAACTCGATGGCCCGGTGCCCCGCGGCGAAGGCTTTGGAATCGTGTACCTGGAAGCCATGGCGTTCGGAAAACCAGTCGTAGGGCCGCAGCTCGGCGCTCCGGCCGAGTTTATTCGTTCCGGGGAGCACGGCTTGCTGGTAGATCCGGGCGATCCCGCGGCAGTCGCCGGCGCGATCGTCGCATTGTTGACCGATCCAGCCCGCGCGCATGAGATGGGAATGGCGGCCAAACAGTGGGTGAGTAGCGAATTCAGTTTTGAGAGGTTCTGCGCCCGCCTGCGCGAAGCACTCGCGAAATAACTCGCCGGCTTGGTTGGCACCGTTCGGAGGGATCAATCGTCATGCGAATTCTCGTCACCGGAGCAACCGGATTTGTCGGCGGCCGCCTGCTCGAGCGACTGGTGGAAAGTGGCAACCACGAACTGCATTCGCTTCAGCGCTACGTCGCGGGGCGCGAAGAACCCGCCACGGGGCAGAACGCCAACACCCACGCAAATGTCGCCGTCTGCGATCTTCGTGATCAGGCTGCTGTCAAGTCTGCTGTCCGCGCAATCCAGCCCGAGGTCGTCGTCCATCTGGCATCGATCAGTCCCGTCTCCTACAGCTACGACCACCCCAATGAAGTGATGGACGTAAACCTCTCGGGCACGATCAACCTTGCCGAATCGTGCCGGCAGGAAATCCCGCAGTTCAAACACTTTCTGTTCGCTTCAACATCCGAGACATACGGGAATGGACCCCTGCCGAAGCGCGAAGACACCCCCCAGTCCCCCAACAGCCCCTATTCGGTCAGCAAACTGGCCGCCGAAAAGTATCTTCTCTATTTGTTGAAAGCGTGCAGGTTTCCCGTAACGGTCCTGCGCGCTTTCAATACGTACGGCCGGCGCGACAGTTCGGATTATCTAGTCGAGCGAATGATCGTGCAGATGCTGCGCGGTGATGTCGTTTCCCTGGGAGATCCGACGCCCGCGCGCGATCTGCTCTACATCGACGATCACGTGGATGCATATATCGCGTGCCTCTCAAACCCGCAAGCGAGCATCGGTGAAGTATTCAATTTCTGCACCGGCGAAAAGCTCACGGTGCGGTCGCTCGCCGAAAAACTGCGCGACATGACCGGATTCCACGGACAAATTATCTGGAATACAATTCCGCCCCGCCCGCTCGATATCCACGTGATGTACGGGGACCCAGGCAATGCAAAATCCGCGTTAGGGTGGGAACCCAAAACGAAGCTCGAAGTGGGTCTTGCGCGAACGATCGAGTTCTGGCGAAAAAAGATCGCGGGTCCGGAGCGCGCCACTCGCGTTACGCCTCCGTAGAGCGGATTTCGATTACAACCGGACGGGCTTCCGGTCGCTCTCCTCCGCAGTATTCTCCAGATAATCGAGATACGCCTGCCGCAAACCGTCTCGCAGCGCTTCTGCGGGCGGAGGATTCCACCCAAGTTTCCGAAGCCGCCCGATATCCATCAGTTTTCGCGGCGTGCCGTCGGGCATCGACGTGTCGAATTTCAATCGGCCCTGAAATCCGACGACCTCGGCAACGAGCTTGGCCAAATCGGAAATCCGAATGTCGTCGCCGCAACCGATGTTCGCGATCGGCGCTGTTTCACGATCCTGGGTGAGTTCTTTGAACTGGTTTTCAGGTAGGTTCAGCAAGAAGATGCACGCGTCGGCCGCGGCATCGCTGTACAAGAACTCACGGCGGGGATGACCCGTGCCCCAGATGACGACTTCCTCCGCGCCCGCAACTTTCGCATCGTGCATCCGTCGAATGAGGCCGGGAATCACGTGCGAATTGTTCAGATCGTAGTAGTCCCCCGGTCCATACAGATTTGTTGGCATCGCGGCCAGAAATTCCGTTCCGTATTGCCGGTTGTACGACCAGCACATTTCAATTCCCGCGATTTTCGCCAGCGCATAGGGACGATTCGTCGGTTCAAGCGGCCCCGTGAGTAAGTACTCTTCCTTCAGGGGCTGCGGTGCCAGCTTCGGATAGATGCAGCTTGAGCCAAGGAATAACAGGCGTCGGACACTCGAGCGGTACGACTCGTGAATCACATTCGTCTGAATCATCAGGTTCTGTGTCACGAAATCGGCCGGATTCGTGGAATTCGCGAGAATGCCGCCCACCTTGGCTGCCGCCAGAAAGACGTATTCGGGCCGTTCTTTCGCAAAGAAGCGAACGACGGCCTGTTGTTCCGTCAGGTCCAGTTCGTCGCGGCCGCGCAGAAGCAGATTGTTGTAGCCTCCGGTTCGCAGCCGCCGCACCAACGCCGAACCCACCAAACCGCGGTGCCCCGCAACAAATATTTTGGCCCGCAGATCCACGATCTACTCCTGTCGCTCGTAAACTCGAATCCCGCTGTTGGTCATCATCAGGTCCCGCTCGGCGTTCTGGAGGTCGGCGGCGGCCATCTCCGTCACCATTTCGCGGAAACCGATCCTCGGCTTCCAGCCGAGTTTCCTCCGCGCCTTGCTCGCGTCTCCCTGCAGGCTCGCAACCTCGGCCGGGCGAAAATAACGGGGATCGACCGCCACGACGCGTCGACCATGCTCGTCGACTCCTTCTTCGTCGACGCCCTTGCCGCGCCAGGAGATCTGCATTTTCATTTCCTCGGCTGTAACGTTCACAAATTCCTTTACCGAATACTGCTCGCCCGTGGCAATCACGTAATCATCCGGCTGATCCTGCTGAAGCATCAGCCACTGCATCTCCACGTAGTCCTTCGCATGGCCCCAGTCACGCTTCGCGTCCAGATTCCCCAGATAGACGCAGTCCTGCAGCCCCACTTTTACGCGCGCCAATCCCCGCGTGATTTTCCTGGTCACAAATGTCTCACCTCGAATCGGAGACTCGTGGTTGAACAAGATGCCGTTGCACGCATAGATTCCATACGCTTCGCGATAATTGACGGTAATCCAGTAGGCGAATAGCTTCGCCACGGCATAGGGCGAACGGGGGTGAAAAGGAGTGCTTTCTGTTTGTGGGCTTTCCTTGATCAGTCCGTAGAGCTCGGAGGTCGAAGCCTGATAAAAGCGCGTCGCTTTCAATCCCTGCGCGCGCATCGCCTCCAAAATCCGTAGAGTTCCGAGGCCGTCGACGTTGGCCGTGTACTCCGGCGTTTCGAACGACACCGCCACGTGGCTCTGCGCCGCAAGGTTGTAGATTTCATCGGGCCGCACGGTTTGCATGATCCCAGCAAGGTTCGCCGAATCCGTCATATCGCCGTAATGCAGAAATAGGCGCCGCCCCGTGTGGTGGGGATCCTCGTAAAGATGGTCGATTCGTTCCGTGTTGAACGAAGACGCACGCCGCTTGATGCCGTGGACCTCGTAACCTTTCGCCAGCAGAAATTCCGCGAGATACGCGCCATCCTGTCCCGTGATCCCGGTTACCAGCGCTTTTTTCATTCCGTTCCCCGCATCGTCCGTTCTATGACGCCCAATTTGTCGAGCCACGGCGATAAAAAGAGTTTACCCTAGAGTCGGTCTATTTAACCCGTTCGCATGGCGATAGGGCGACTGCTCGATGCGCATCCTGAAAGTTGTACAGGCCTATTATCCATTCCACGAAAAGGGCGGCCCTGTCGTCAAAGTTCGCGCTCTCGCTCGCGGCCTGGTCGAGCGCGGCCACGATGTTTCGGTTCTCACCGCCGATCTTGGCCTCGCTGGCCGCACCAACAATGCCTCTGAATTCAATCGGTGCAAATGGGGCTGGTGCTCCGAAGTGGACGGAGTTAAGGCCGTCTATCTTTCCACCCTAGCGAGCTGCCGTTCTCTGACCTTCAATCCTGGTGTGGTAGGATTCTCTCGTGCCCTTGACCAGCGATTCGATGTCGTTCACGTCTACGGCCTCTACGACTTGATCGGGCCCGTCGTTGGAACTTTTTGCAGGAATCTCGGAATCCCTTACATCATTGAACCCATGGGAATGTTCCGCCCAATCATCCGCAGTATCCCGCTGAAGAGGCTTTATCACCGGGGGCCGGGAAAACGGCTCATCGCGGGCGCCCGCTACCTGGTTGCCACTTCTGATCTGGAACGGCGAGAGCTGATCGACACCGGCATTTCCGCTCCGCGGATCGTCATTCGTAGAAATGGCGTTGACGTTCCGTTCAAGCTACCTGTGCGCGGTCAGTTTCGCCTCCACTTCGGTATTCCAGAGAATGCGAGGATTGTTCTATATTTAGGTCGCCTGGTTTCCAAGAAGAGCCCGGACCTTCTGATCGAAGCATTCGCGCAGTGGCGTAAGAAGTCCGGACCCGCCGCTGCCGACTCTGTGCTAGTTTTAGCCGGACCTGACGAAGGAGACGGATATTTGTCGCATCTGAAGATAATGGCCGATCAGCTCGGCCTTTCCGGCGCGGCTCGGTTTGTCGGTCCCCTCTATGACGATGCCAAGTGGCAAGCTTACCGTGACGCGGATCTGTTCGTGCTACCGTCGCAAAATGAAAATTTCGGCAACACCGCCGCCGAGTCTGCGGCTTGCGGTACGCCGGTCGTCGTAACGGATTTGTGCGGTATTGCGTCCTATGTGAAAGAAGGCGGTAT
The DNA here is from genome assembly GCA_049696975.1 of Candidatus Acidiferrales bacterium. Taxonomy (GTDB): domain Bacteria; phylum Acidobacteriota; class Terriglobia; order Acidiferrales; family UBA7541; genus Palsa-295. The sequence continues at coordinate 94,233 of JBAVUW010000054.1, forward strand.
GGTTGTGTCCCATAGCTGCGAAAGCCTGAAACATGCGCTGGCCACGATGCTCGGCGATCCGTCGCTTCGCGAACGTCATCAGCGAGGCTGCGAAGAGATGGCTCGATCGCTTTCCTGGGCCATCCCTATCGTTGAAAACGAACAACTCTACGAGCGTTGTCTGTCCGAAATGAACGCGAATTGACGCGCCTGTTTCATGACGCGCCGTTCGCGCAGAATATTCCGACTACGTAACCGGCGGGCGCATGAGCAAGTCCAGCATCCTTAAAAAATCGAACGCCGAGTTACTGGAAGTAACACCCGGCTCCCCCGGACGCGAAAGCCTGCTGCGCGATCCAGTCTCGCTGGAGTCGGGCACGCCTTCGAGGGCGCTGTTCCGCACGGTTTGGTACGCCGGAAATCTGCTCCTGATTCTGGCGATTCTTCTGACGGCATATTCGGCCGTCTGGGAGTACTCGACTCGCAAGTATCTGAAAGGATTTTCCGACGCGATTGTTCCCGTCTCGGCGCCGACCGACGAAAAAGCGGAGGCCATATTGCGCTGGATGGCCAACGGCCCGACGCGCCATCAGCAAGGTCCGGACCCTTCCTCTCCGGATCGCGATCCCACCGATACGCTGAACTATACTTCCCTGTTGCGTGTATGCGGCAACGCAACGAATGCATTCATTAATCTCTCCGACAGCGCAGGCCTCGCCGCCCGCCGACTTTTGCTGTTGGATTCGCATGGCAGGGCCAAGCACGTGGTTGCGGAACTCTGGATCGACGGACGTTGGATCGTGGTCGACCCGACGTTTCGATTGATTTTTCGCGGGCCGGACGGCGTTCCGCTCACGCGAGAGCAATTGACGAATCCGGCTGCGTTTTCCGCGGCGACGCGGAATATCAAAGGGTATAGCTCGACCTATTCGTTTGAGAGGACCGCCCACGTACGAATCGGACGCTTGGGATGGATGGGAAAGCCGATTCGAATCTTGGTGAATCGCTTGTTGCCGGGGTGGCAGGATTCCACAGCGGTCAGTCTGTTGCTGGAACGCAAATCGCTGGCCACACTGGTTTTCGCGCTCACACTCCTGTTTCTGCTCGCTTTGCTTCGTGTGGCGCTGCGCTGGTATGGCGAACGCCGACTCGGGTTCCGGCCGGTGCGGGTTCGCCACCAGATTCGCCGCGCGTTCCTCGCGTTCGTGGACACTGCGGACTAAGCGACAAAAGCTATCGCGGGATGAGCAAGTGCAGTTTTCAATGCCAGAACCCGAAGATAGTACGGGTCATCTGAACGGATTTCTCGATTGCTCGTCGAATACAGTGGGGCAACATATTCGGAGCCGGCCTCATCGGGCAACCAGCGAGCACCCATTGAAGGAAACGATCCGTCGACTTAGCTGTTCACCAATGGCACGACGTTGCTATGCGGTTGGTAGCAAAGTGCCGGTTTTTGCAGCCCTGCTACGAAGGTTCGTTCGTTCCATAGTTCCCGCGGAAACGCGGGTCTGGATTAGGCTCCGTCGTGGTCTTGGGAAAGGCCTTTGGGCCCATATTGATCCACGCTTTGAGACGACGTATGTCGAGGGAGAGTACGAACAAGCTCTTCAAGAGTGCCTGTCGAAATATCTAGAACCGGGCGGCGTCTTGTACGATGTCGGTGCTCATATCGGGATTCTAAGTATGCTCGCGGCAAAGCTCGTGGGGCCGACGGGCACGGTATTTGCATTCGAAGCAGACCCGGAAAATGCCGGACGAATCGAAGAGAACATTCAGCGAAACAGTCTTGGCTGGATAAAAGTCGCTGGCTGCGCTGTCTGGCACGTCGATGGTTATGTTGAGTTCCAAAGAGCTTCGGCGCACTCGAGCAGGAATCAAGGGGGGATTTCGGCGATTTCGGCGACCGAGAATCGAGATTTGATTCAAGTCGAGGCGGTTGCTCTTGACACGTTCGCAGATAAAAATCGCTTGCCGACGGTCGTAAAGATTGATGTGGAGGGAGCTGAGGCGGAGGTGCTTCGGGGTTCGGAAAGACTATTTGCGCGAGCAAAACCGATTCTAATCTGCGAAGTGCACGGAAGCAGACCAGCGGATGGTGTCATTCGTTGGCTTTCTGAACACGGGTATCGGCACCAATGGCTGGAATCATCGCCGCAATTCCCCCGTCACCTCGTTGCAGGACCCGTATCTGAAACAAGCTAAACTCGATTTCACTTTCCCTTGCGTCCGGGTGCGAAAGGGCCCGCGCAGCTGGTGCGTGAAGTCCCAGCAGCGTGCGAAGTCCAGAATCACCGAGTGCAAGACGACCTTGCTGCGCTCCTCTGTTCCTGGCCGGCTTCGTGCAGCCGCATTCGCGTGCCCAGCTTCTGGTCCAACGCTACTTCCACCGCGATCCTGCGGCTGTAACCGAGCGTGAACGTGAAACCATACAGCTTCTGCTCACCCATCTTCAGCGTGTGCAGATGACCCGGTCCCGTTGCACTTGCTGATCCTGAAGCATCTCGAATCGCCGCACGGCCACCGCTCGCCGTCTTCCACTGAATGTCTACCACGGTCCCTCGCATGAGCGAGTCTAAAGTAGCAATCAGGATCTGCGGTTGGGATCGAAGCTGACCGAAACATTACATGCGAGCCGCAATCGTCGACGCTGCGCCAAAGAACACGATGAGCAGAGACACTCTCCAGCGTCTGTGGCGAACTACGTTCAAGAATGACTTCAGAGAGCCAACATTGCTAGAGGTGTTCGGTCGTCCGACGAGTCCGACCAAAATAGACTTCGCGTCCTCTCCCTTCACCTATTTGGCGAAGCAGTTCGTCCCGTCACACCACACATCGTAACCGGTATTCGCGGCGCGGGTGACACTGGCGGCTCCGTTGACGGTGCCGCTGTCGGGTTGAATTGTCACCGTTCCGGAGCCTGAATTGAACACGTGCCAGACTTGGTTGCTTTTAGCGTGCGGCACGGTGATCGTTGTCGTGCCGGTCACCTCCATCGTGCAGTCGTTAGTCGTAAGTGTGTACGCGGCGGATTTGATTGCGAGCGCGCAGCGAATCCCTCCTCTCACGTCAAGGGCCGCTTGGGGGCTGCTCGTGCCCACGCCTATTTCTCCGGCTTGCTCGGTTATGAGATTTGTGCCGGAAATGCCCGGAGAAAAGAACGCGCCATGGTTGATAACCCCGTTAGGTGCTGCCCCTGTCCAAATCCCAGCCCCAGCGCTGTAGCTGCCTCCATCGAACTCCAGACTTAATATGGATGTGCCGAGCGTATCAATCAGATAGCCGCTCGTTTCTCCTACCATGTAGGAGCCCTCGAACTTCAGCTGATTCAGGCCGCTATTCGACGTGGGGAGGGTTTGGATGAAGCTGACGTTCGTCGATCCACTATCAGACTCTTGCCCCGCGCGAATAAGCATCGCCTGAATCGAGCCCAGAATCATCCGTGCGCCCACGGGCGTATTCGAAGCGACCATCCAGTCACCGAGCGGCCCTTCCCAGAGGCAGTTGTCGAATACTAATCCGCTGCTGTAGCCAATGGTGTTGAACATCCGCACATCGTGCCAGGTGCCATTCCCGGCGCCACTGAACCAACAGGTGTCCATCTTGAAGCCCTGCAGGGTGGCCGCCGGACTCTCGTCCACGCACCAATCCTGCGTCTGACACAGCGTATTTCGCATTGTAGTCAGAATGGTGTTCGCCGATACGCGATGCCCGATGTAGGACTGAAACATGACATTTTCAGTGAAGAAAGCTTGCATCCCGGCAGGGCTAACGGAGTCGACGCCGATACGGCCTCCGGTGAGCAGCACATTCGACAGCTTAACCCCTGCTCCTTGCGCTCGGAAAATATCTGCCCCCGGGTTTAGTTGAACAAGCTGACAACTCAGGAATGACCACGGAACTCCAGATCCCTGCAATGTAAAGCCACTCGAAATATTCAGGTCCGAAGACAGCAGATATGTTCCGCTCGAACAGTGGAGAGGAGTGGCAGCATGGGAACCCGGGGTGGGAGTAATGGCGGCTGCGATCGCAGCTTGCCATGCCGCGGTGTCGTCGTGATATACCTTGGCGCCCGCACGAGTTTGCGACGGCGTGGTCGTCAATGTAAGGGTCGTTGTCCCTGCGCCACTGGCGATGGAACTGACAAAGATGTCAGGCGTGACCGAGGCTCCGACGGCCGAGTTTCTGGGATGCGGGAATGTGGTGCCGAAGTCGAAAAATGTCGGATCCACTGTGACCGTGCACCCGGTAGCTGTCGAGTTCGCCTTTGTCTGGGAATAGCCAAATGTGCCGCCTCCCGACCCGCCCGTATTCGTAACTTGGAAAGTTCCGTTGAACGTCGGGTCCGAACAGCCCGAAAGAGTGACAAACCACAAAGGATAGAACACCAAACCTGCGCCGCCCAGATTGATGGTCACAAAGTTGCTTTTCCGGGTGGCTATTGCATCTGGATAGCCCGTCGTGGTTTCTTCCCACGGCATGTATTGCAGAAAAGTCGGAGAACCGTTCGTTCGGCCAATCAGCGCGTAGGCCCGGGCCCCGGCTACTGGCGCGAAGTAGATCGCGTTGTAATTCGTACCGCTGAGCGTGGTATTGCCCGTCGAGGTTTTAGCCGAGAGCGTTCCGTAACCGGAATTTCCCCCTCCCGCATCAAACGTCGCAACCGAGTAATCGTAGGTAGTCGAGCCAGTCGTCCCCTGCGGCACCACGCGGATCGTCAAGGGCTGAGTAACCGTAGGAGCCGCACCGCAGACCGGGATGGCCACGCGCTGCCCGTTAACGAAGTCGATGGCGCCGCTGCCGCTCAGACGAAGGGTCGTCGATCCACTCGTACAATCACCGGTTGTGCTTTGCGAGCTGCCTGACGCTCCGTAGCACGTTGGGTCAAACCATGGAATCGGACGGTTGAAACAGGTAACCGGCAAGGACTTGGCGATTGTTTTGCCCGCTGACGTCTGGGCCTGGAGGGGAAGCGGCAACGTCAAAGAAAATATCAGCGCTGTCAAAGCGAACATCAATTTCATCATCTCTCCAGATAAGTCAGCGCTACCCTGTTCGTAACGGTAGCCCGGCGATATTTCGGAGGTTACACTTAAATCTGGACGATCTTCATGCGAATTGTGCCATCGACATTTTTAGGGAATACTGCACATATACAATTTAACAACTTCGCGCCTTCGGTTTGCAAACTCGTGCAAAAAAGGATCGATTTACTCTAAGCGCCTAAAGATGTCTGAGATAGAATTTCGGCGCTGCACTGCCGCAAACACTTAGTTTGTCTATCGTACCTAAGCCAGTTGAAGAGACGATGGCTGTCTCCAGCGAACTGTGCCGGCTGGGCCAAATGACCCTGCCTCTGGTGCGCGTAGATGGATAGCCGGATCCCTTTATGGATAGCCTCGCGGCGGCGGTTTGAGGGCGGGAATGGATAGAAATTTGAGACGATTCTGGGGAAGCGCGCGTTGACAATTCTCGTGACGGGCGGCGCTGGCTACATCGGGAGTGCCGCGGTTGAACGACTGCAGGCGAAGGGCGAGCGCGTGGTCGTCCTGGACGATCTTTTTCGCGGACATCGCAGCGCGCTCGACAAACAGGTGCCGTTCTATCAAGGCAGCGTCGGAGACAGGGCGTTGGTTGAGCGAATCGGCGCCGATCACAAGATCTCAGAATGCGTTCACTTCGCCGCGCTTGCCTACGTAGGCGAATCCGTGCTCGAACCGGCGAAATATTTCGAGAATAACGTGGAACAGGGGATCTCGCTAATTGGTGCGTTAATGAGAGCCGGTGTCCGGCGAATCGTCTTTTCATCGACATGCGCCACATATGGCGAGCCGACAGCGGTACCCATCCCCGAGTCGTGCCCGCAGTTGCCGGTGAATCCATATGGCTGGTCAAAGCTGATCATTGAGCGGTTGCTGGCGAGCTACGATGCTGCCTACGCCCTGAAATCGATCTCGTTGCGTTACTTCAACGCGGCGGGTGCCACCGGTCGCTGCGGCGAGCTTCACGAACCGGAATCACACCTGGTGCCCAACGTGTTGAAAGCAGCGGCGGGCGAGCTGCCGCACGTCTCCGTGTTCGGAGGGGATTATCCGACGCCGGATGGAACGGCGATTCGGGACTACGTGCATGTCGCCGATCTTGCAGAGGCACATGTCCTGGCTCTTGAGCATCTGCGCAGCGGCGGCGACTCGGAATTCCTGAACCTTGGGACGGGAGGGGGATATTCGGTAATGGAAGTGATTCAGGCGGCCCGAAAGGTGACCGGTAAGCCGATTCCTACCAAGATGGAGGGACGCCGTCCCGGGGATCCCCCCAAACTGGTCGCCGATGCAAGCAGAGCGAAAAAGCTGTTGGGTTGGGAGCCCACGATGTCTGACTTGCCGACGATACTTCGGTCGCAATGGGAGTGGGGACAAAAGATCGGCACATCCTGAATCACCTTCTGCCTGGATGGCAGGATTCGACGGTGACATTCTTCTGGAGCGCGAATCGCTGTGCAGACCGGCCAGCGCACCGGTCCTGCTTTTCTTCTTGGACTCGTCCGAGTCGGCTTCCGCTGGTACGGTGAAAGGCGCCTCGGATTTCGTCGACTCGTTCTTCGCCGACAATTTCGCCGATTTCCGTGCGCAGAAACGGAGCCAGTACTAGAGCATTGGTTTCTCGACTAGCAGTACCTCGATTGCTACTGCGATGTGTCTGTTCTAGGAATAAACATTCATCATTCGGGAACCGAGAGTCCTTCGTCTGCTTTCGACACGAAGTCGCCCAAAATAAATCATTCAGCATGCGTCGGTTACGGAACCGTTAGTTGGCATGGCGCGTGCACTCACAGTTGCGTACCTGGGCATGCGACACGAAGATATTGCGAGGTTCCAATGCGAATGAAAGCTCTCTCAATTACAGTATTGTTAATCTGCTTCGCCCTGGTTGGCGGCTCTGCGTGGGCTGACAGCGTCACCGTCGACAACGGGACGTTTGCAGATTTCAATACCTTGAATTTGACTGCTGGATGCGATGCGGGTTGTGCTTACAATGCGGGCCCTATTCCCGGCTGGACGATCGATGGAAGCGGCGGCTCGTGGCAACCGGGACCTACCGGACCGGGCACGCCGTATTTCAGCCAATCCGTGCCGGACGGATCGATCGTGGCCTTCATCAATGGCACGCTTTCCCAAGATCTGGGCGTCACTCTGACTCCGGACACGTTTTATACACTGACGGTCGATGTCGGAGATCGTCTGGACGGCTTCCGAGGCGGTTGGTCGATTGCGTTGGAAGACGGGGGCGCGCCAATGTGCACGAACAGCGGTGCCACAGCCAGCCTCACGGCAGGAACTTTTACGCCAGAGACCTGCACTTTTGAAACGGGTGCGACCGTGCCGTCTGGGGATCTCTCCATAGTGCTGGGCGGTACCGGAGCGAGCGACAATGCCACATTCGCGGATGTGACGGTGAACACTCCGGAACCGGGGTCTGTGGCCCTCGTCGGAATTGGACTGTTCTTCGTCGTGCTGGTCGGCGGCTTCTACGAGCGCAAACACGGTCTCCAAGCCGAGGCCTACGTTAGCTAGCGTTTTTGCCTGTAGCGGAACGCCTGATGAAGGGCGAAACGCAGATGCGTTCGACCGGATCATGTCTTGACATCAGCATTTGTTGGGTCGCATGCCGAATTGGTAAGAGCATCGGCGCACGGCAGAAGTTCTGGCTGCGCGGCTTTTCGAACGGGGAGACCGGCGTAACGTATTGGCAGGACCTTCGCCAGTCAACTGACTCGCCGAGGGGATCTGGTTATTTACGGGCTGGGAGATTACTCTCCTGGCCTTTTCTTGCTTCTTGGCAGCAAAACTAGGAAGCCGAAGCACGCAGAGGCAAACGAAAAGATGAATGGAAGGTCCCCCGACTGCGAAATGCACGGTGCCAGGTCTCGGCCGGCAGCCGGAACAGTTCATTGGCTATCGTTCACCGGGTCCAGCCGTCTCGGCACGGTGGACGCCAAACAGCGGAGCGGCCGGGATCCACTGAGGCCTTGCATCCAGCGGCTTTTCTGCACTGGTCTGAATCCCGAAAACCAGTCACCGAAGGGCCTTCCGTAATCCGTCCAGTTGGCCGTCAATGGCCCCGACTTTCAGGCCGAGTATTTTGGCGATGAATGGATACACGTCGATGTTTTCAAACGCAGACACCCTTGTGCCAGGGCGAATGTCTGGACCAACCGCGTAGAAGATCGCGCGCATCGATTTCATCTGGCTGGGATCGTAGCCGTGCTCTCCCTTTATCTTTGGCTGCACGATTTCGGGCGTTTCCGAAGCGTGGGCTCGGATCATGTAGGGACCCGTCGGAATTACCACCGGATCGCCTTCGCGGGGATTCTCGTTGAAATGCAGATGCGCGGGTACGTCCGCGCGGCGGTAGACGACGAACTTGTCGCTGGCACCCTTTAGCTGCTGGTACGCATGCGCTGCCGCTTCTTCGTCGGGAGGGTAGATTAATGATCCGTCGGTCACGAACTGCGAAAGATCCGTGAATTTATCGAGATCGATCCAGTTTCCCTGAACCGTTTCCATTCCGTGGTCCGACACCACGATCAGGTCGATCGGGAGATGAAGCGCCTTAAGATCCGCGGCGAGTGTGCCGACCAAGCCATCGACATGACGCACCGCCTCCGCGGTTTCAGGACTGTCCGGCCCGTTCTCGTGCCCGGAGCTATCGGGCTGCGAATAGTAAAGTGTGATGAAGTGCGGCCGCTGGGCCGCCGGCAGCTTCAGCCAGGCAATCACCTGGTCGATGCGCATCTCCTCGGGAACCTTGCCATCGTAATGGAGATAGTGCGTTGGACGCGTGCCGTCGATTTCCGCCTCCGAGCCGGGCCAGAAAAAGCACGCGCTGCGCATGCCCTGTTTTTCGGCCAGGATCCAGAGCGGCACGCCGTGGTACCAGGTGCCGTCCTGCACGGTAGCGTCGCGCGACGCGTATTTTTCCTTGCGTGCCGGATCGTAGAAATTGTTCTCGATAATGCCGTGATGCTCGGGATACAGACCGGTGACGATGCTCAGGTGGTTGGGAAACGTGATCGACGGAAACGAGGGGATCATGCCGTCCGGCGCGCTCGCGCCATCGGCAGCGATCTGTTCCAGATTCGTGGCGCCGTATTTGGCGGCGTAGTCGTAGCGGAAGCCGTCGAGTGAGACGAGCACGACGTAGTGCTTTTTCTGCTGCGCCGGGGCGTTCGGCCCATGGTCAACGTTGATAACTTGATCGACAGTTTGCGCGGCGAGCGGCAGGCTCAGCGCGAACAGAAACGCGGCGGTGGCCGCGAATCGGCCTTTCAATCTGTGTGTCACGTCGTGGGGACTGCTTTCCTCTGTTTTCAGTGAGCTGGTCCGCAAATGGCTTTTCATGGTGTGCCGCTTCGCCGGGAAATCCGCACGACGGCAAGCGCGCAGGGACGCTACGACGTTTCGAGGCTCGGCACCCGCGGCTTTCGGCGCATAAGCGGCGCGCGGTTCCGGTCGCCAAAGACCGAAACCGGCTCAGCCTGCAAGAATCGTGTGTCTGCCGCGGCGCCTAGAACGTCAAGTGCAGCGACATCTGCAAGAATCGGGAGCTGCCAATCGACCCGGAAATCACACCCCAACCCTTGGGATTCGACGTCAGGTCGCCGGCCGTATAGGGATTCAAGTTGTAGCACGGCACCGGGTTGAAGCACGAGTTCAACTCCATGTCGGTGTCTGGCGTGTCGAAGCTGGGATGGTTGAACACGTTAAAGGCGTCGAACTGGTACTTCAACTGGAATCGGTCGCTGAGTTTAAAGTTCTTGAACACCGAAAAGTTGAAGTTCGTCTGGAAAGGCGCGCGGAATACGTTGCGACCAGTGGTGCCGAATCCGGTCTCCTGGGTATCGCAAACCTGCGTGCCGCCGATGGTTTCACAAGGGGGAACGCCACTCTGGCCCGGCGCGATGAAGGGAATCGAGAAATCGTCCGGGTTGACGTAGGGCGAGTTCGCCAACTTTCCGTCAATGAACGGGTTCAGCTTCGTGCCGCCTCCGCCATTTGGCCCGTTCTTGGATTCGGCTTCTTTCGGCGTGATGCCGGAAGCAAGCGGCAGCAGGGGGTTCGTGACGAAATCATCGGCGCTGTAGAACAAGCTGGCCGCGGTTCCCGAGAAGTCGATCATGCTGAAAGGTTCGCCGCTCTGCGCGACGGTGACGCCGGTGATACCCCACCCGTTCGCCACAGCATTGAGAAATCCCGTGGCGCCTTTGATGGTAGGCAGATCGTAGAGGTAGCTGATAATGAACACATGGGTGCGGTCGAAGTCCGCCGACGCATACGACGAGCGCGGATTCAAAGGGTCGTTGCCGTTGAAGAAGAGGCCGGCACCGAGACCGCTGCCTTCGTCGAGAGTGTGCGAATAGGTATAGGACGCGGTGATTTGCAGTCCGTGGCTGATTTTTTTCGTCAAGCCCACTTGCAGAGCGTTGTAAAAGGAAATTCCGTCCGCGGTCCAGAGGTCGGCGTTTGGGTTGATGCCGGGGTACCGGGTTCGCAGGGCCGTATTACCATCCGAGAACGAGAACTCACCGAGCTGCGTCTGCACTTCCTCGGCCGGAAGCTGGATGCAAGTGGCCGACGAGTCGTTAAATTCATCGCAGCCATTGGCAACGGTGGGAGTCGCTGCCAGATAACCGTAGGAGTAGATCTGGTTGTTGATTGGACTGGTGGGAGTCGCGATGCCGGGCTGGTTGAATGGAATCGGCAACGGCTGGTGCACGCCGCGATTCCCTTGATATCCGAGCGTCATGACAAGGTCGTTCGTCGGCTGCCACTGCAAGTCCAAACTCCAGTCGTTCGAGTACGGCAGAAGGTTCTTCGGATTGTATCCGCCGAACAGGAAGGGCAGAGCCGTAGTTCCCGAATTGACGTTGCAGTAGGGGCTATTGGGCTGCTGCAGACCAGGGGCGGTTGGCTGGTTGCAAGCCGACATCTGGCGCAAGTTCGGAACGAGTGCAGCCACGGCGGCAAGAGAACTAGGCGGGGGTGGAAGCGTAGTTCCAAAGGGACCTTGAGAGAAACAGTTCAGCGAGGCGGAACAATGAGCCGTGAGAGGAATCGTGAAGGGCTCCTGCGTGGTGACGCTGAAAGGTCCGCTGATGCCGAGTCCGGCGCTGGCGGAAAGCTCCGTGAAGTATTCGCCGCGATCGTAGTACATTCCGAAACCGGCGCGTACGACGAGGTCCTTCTTGGGGCTCCAAGCGATACCGATGCGTGGAGCAAAGCCCCACTGGCGCGCCGTCATCGTCGAATCGCTCACGCCTTTAGTGCCGAGCGTCTTGTTGTTCCCCGCGACGACGATGCCAATTCCCGGAGTTCCGTTGACCGGATCAAACGTGTCGGTGCCTAGGTCGTAGCCGAAGTCTTTAGGATAGAAATTCGTGAGCAGCCCGTTCGTCTCGTACAGCGGGCCGTCCCAATCCCAGCGCAGACCGTAGGTGACGGTGAGGTTGGGCTTGATCTTGAAGCTGTCCTGAGCGAAAAGGCCAGCCTGCCGCGAACGGAAATGCCGATTCGTCTCGCCGTCGAGCAGCGTGCCGCTGCTCTTGTCCGCACCGAGCGTGCCGGTAAGGAAATCTTCCATGTCGCGGAATGTGAGAAGGGCCACATCGTTTTCGCGGTTATCGACGTTGAGCTGGGCGTAGTCATAGGTTAGGCCGAATGACAGGGTATGTTGACCGAGAACCCAGTTGTATTTGGTTGAACCTTCCCAGAGGTTCTGGGCAATTCCGGCATTGGCGAAGTTTGTGGACGGTCCGATTTTCAAGTCATCTCCCAACAGGACCGGTACCGTGCTCGTGCAGTTGGCGTTAAGGCATGCGCCGGTGTCCGCGTTCTCGACCGTGATGCCGGGGAAGAGTTCGCCACCCGGCAATGTGAGGCCTATGCCGCTTGGACCGAACGGCTGCCCGGTGCTGGCACTGGCGATTTGCCGAATAAAACCGAAGCGCTGTTCCCAGGTTGCGTTGGGAGAGACAATCGTGGTGTTGTCGAGCGAAAAGACCTGGCTGCCCGCCTTCAGTTGCTGAGGGAAACCCACCGTCTGGCTTACAGCGAAGGGGGCGCCGGTGGGATCGTTCTGGAAATAGTATTTTGCGGCCAGTCGATCGCTGGAGCTGAAGTTGTAGTCGATGTTCCCGTTCACTTGATCCGCTTTAAAGGTGCTCGGTGCGCCACGAACCCCGGAGTTGTACTCTTCTTCCGAGTTTTCCGTTCCTCCAAGGCTGCTCTGGTCTTCCGATGGGATGATGAACACTCCGGACTTCGCCTTCGCCTGAAACATTGAAAGGGCTACCGGATCGACCTGAGCCGCAGTGATGCACTTCACCTTGGAACCGTTGGTGCACGCGCCTCCGAGCGTGGGTTCCAGGCCGGCGTCAAAATTCACCAGGTTCACCAAGTCTTGCGGGTCACGGTTGCTATCGGTGAGACCTTGCAGCGTCGGTACGCCGCTAAAACCACCGCTCAAAGCGTCGGTAATGTTCTGCCGTTGATAGGAACCGAAGAAAAACAATTTGTCCTTCAGGATGGGACCGCCGATGGTGCCGCCCCATACGTCGCGGTGAAGGGGGGGAGCGTTGCCGTTAAAGATGGCATTGTCGATGGCAGGGTCCAAAAATGTGGGCTTCGCGTCAACGCCGCTATTCTGAAGATAACCGTACGCTTGCCCGTGATATTGATTGCCGCCCGCAGCCGTGGTCAATTCGATATGTGCGCCGGCATTCTGGCCCATGGACGCGTCGAACATGGAGGTCGTGACCTGAAGTTCTTGAATGGTCTCCACGGGGGGCGTGGGCAAGCCTTCGCCGATGGAATCGTACACCGAGGTGCTGGTCTGCACCTGGCCACTCGAGCCGAACACCTCGCCGGTATTCAGCGTGAAACGGCTGTCGGCAAGGTTGCTGGTGGAATTTCCGTTGAAGAGGTTATTCGCGTTCACCGAGTTGAAGGTGAAGCTGTTGCTGGTGTCGCGCTGGCCGTTGGCCACGATACCCTGGTTCCCCAGGCCGGTATTGCTGCCGGAGCCAGAAAGCAGGTCGGCGCTGGTGCCCGGCGCCAGAATAGCCAACTGCGTGAAGCTGCCGGTGCCTAGCGGAGTGGAATTGATAACGTCGGTACCGAGCGTATAGCCGTTGGAGGTATCCGTCGAGTTCAGCAGCGGCGTGGATTCAACGGTGATGCTGGTGCTGACGGCGCCGGCCGTGAGCGTGGCGGGCACCGTGGTGGTGCGGCTGCCCTGCACGAGAATGGTGGGGTAAACAGCGGTGTTGAATCCGTCCTTCGTGAAAGTGACTTCATAGGTGCCGATTGGCAAGTCGGCGGCGCTGAAGGAGCCGTCATCTTTGGATTGTGTGGTGACGATCAGGTTCGTCGCCGTGTTGCGGATCTTAACGGCTACCTTCTGCACGACGGCGCCGGTGGAGTCGGTTACCGTACCGTCGATCGAACCTAATATCGCCTGAGCGTGGGCCGCGACGGGAACCAACAGCGCCAGAACGAAGAGGACAGAAACACAAATCCTGATCCATGATTTGACCACCACCACACCCCCTCGACGAGAGTCTAAACTCCTGCGAGTGTTTGTACAGCCGACCCCACCGCGCAGTCAAGACGCAGATTGTAATAACTTCAATAGACAAGACATCTGACCGTCTTTTGTAAACGAACGATAATCAACCCAGCAAAAATGTGACTTGAATGCCGCGTTAAAGGCGCCTATGGACGTCGGCTGCGCAGCCTTGTCGAGCTGCGATGCGGATAGTAGACTGGCTCGGACGAGCACTCAGGAGGTTTCCCATGCCGCGGATCGTGCGCTGTGGTGCTATCCAGGCGACTTGCGAATGGCCGGCTGACAAATACTCGCTGGCGGATATCAAGGAGAAGATGATCGTCAAGCACGAAAAACTGATCGCGGCGGCGGCGAAGAAGGACGTTCAGATACTCGGTTTACAGGAGCTTTTCTACGGCCCCTATTTCTGCGCCGAACAGAATGCCAAGTGGTATGAGCTGACGGAGAGCGTGCCGGGCGGCCCGACGCTCACGCGAATGCAGAAGTTGGCCAAGAAATACAAGATGGTGCTGGTGGTTCCGGTTTACGAGAAGGAAATGGCGGGAGTATTTTTCAACACCGCCGCTGTGTTCGACGCGGACGGCACCTACCTCGGGAAATATCGCAAGCATCATATTCCGCACTGCCATCCCGGGTTCTGGGAGAAGTTTTATTTCACGCCGGGAAACGCGGGGTATCCCGTGTTCCAGACACGTTTTGGGAAAGTAGGCGTCTACATCTGCTACGACCGGCATTTTCCGGAGGGGGCGCGGATTCTGGGCCTGAACGGTGCGGAGATCGTATTCAATCCCTCGGCTACCGTGGCGGGTCTTTCCGAATACCTTTGGGAGCTGGAGCAGCCGGCGCACGCGGTGGCCAATCAGTATTTTGTGGCGGCCATCAATCGCGTGGGCACCGAGAAGCCGTGGAGCATCGGCGAATTCTACGGCAAGAGCTATTTTTGCAATCCGCGCGGGAAAATCGTGGCGCAGGCAAGCAGGGATAAGGACGAGCTGGTGGTCGCGGACCTGGATTTCGACGAGATTCAAGAAGTGCGGGCGACGTGGCAGTTCTATCGCGACCGGCGGCCGGAAAGTTACGACGAAATCGTGCGCACCCTGCGACCGGGCGCCGCGCAGGCCGCGGATTAGGAAATGAGCGTACTTTGATGACTATCGCTACTGCTACCGCTCCAATTTGCCGCAATTTCATCAATGGCCGCTGGGTCGAATCTCGCTCTGGGCAGACGATCGAGCGACGCAACCCGGCGAATCTGAAAGAAGTGACGAGTCTTGCTTCCCTGTCGACGCGCGCGGAAGCGCGCGAGGCGATTGCCGCGGCGAAAACGGCGTTTCCGGGCTGGCGCGGAACGCCGGCACCTGCGCGCGGGAAAATCCTCGCCCGGGCAGCGGCGTTGATGGAGGTGCAGAAGGAAGCGTTGGCACGTACGCTTTGCCGCGAGGAGGGCAAAACTTTCAAGGAAGCGCTGGTGGAAGTGCGGCGCTCGATCGACATCCTGGAATTCACCGCGGGCGAGGGACGGCGGATGGGCGGCGAGACCGTTCCCGGCGAGGCGGGGAAAAGCTTTAATTACACCTTCAAGCAGCCGCTGGGAGTGGTGGGTGCGATCACTCCTTGGAATTTTCCGGTGGCAATCCCGGTATGGAAGGCGGCGCCGGCGCTGGTGGCCGGTAATACGATGGTGCTGAAGCCCGCGGAACTGACGCCGGAATGTGCGGCGAAAGTGGTCGAGATATTTCAGGAGGCTGGATTGCCTGCGGGCGTACTGAACATGGTGCTGGGGCTCGGCGAGGAAGTAGGCGACGAGCTGCTGCAAGATGCCGAGGTGCGCGCGATTTCATTCACGGGATCGAATGAAGTGGGCAGCCTGATCTATTCGCTGGCGGCGCGTCAGATGAAGAAGTGCCAGTGTGAAATGGGTGGGAAAAATCCTGTCGTGGTGCTGCGCGATGCGGATCTCGGGCTGGCGGCGGAATCAGCGGTGATCGGGGCGTTTGGGTCGAGCGGCCAGCGCTGCACGGCGACGAGCCGGATCGTTGTGGAAGATGCGATCGCCGACCGTTTTGTGGAGATGGTTGTGGAGCGGGCACGCAAGCTGCGCGTGGGCAACGGACTCGATGCGGAGACCGATGTTGGGCCGCTGGTCGACGAGCAGCAGCTCCAGACGGTGTTGCGTTACCTCGAGACGGGCAAGAAAGAAGCAAAACTGATGCTGGGCGGATCGCGCATATCCGGCGCGGGATTTGACGACGGTTATTTCGTGGCGCCGACCGTGTTCGATCGCGTCGCCTGGGATAGCGTGATCGCGCAGGAGGAAATTTTCGGTCCGGTGCTTTCCGTGATTCGCGTGGCGGATTTCGAGGAAGCCCTTCGCGTGGCGAATTCGGTGAAGTTCGGCTTGTCGAGCTCGATTTACACGAACGACGCTCGAAAAATGTTCGAGTTCATCGACCGGATCGAGACCGGTATGACGCACGTGAACGCGCCGACGGTCGCGAGCGAGGCGCAGATGCCATTCGGTGGAATGAAGGCGACCGGTGTGGGCCTGCGGGAGATTGGCCGCATGGCCATCGATTTCTACACCGAATTGAAAGCCGTCTATATCGACTACGCACCGCCGAAGAAATGAGCGCCGCCTGATCGCCAATCCGCGATGAGCGTAACGACCCCGCCCCCAGCCGGCGCGCACGCGCGCGGCAGTTTCGACGCGCGATCGCTCCGCACGAGTTCCCTTTACAACGAAGACCTCGCACCCGTGCCTGCCGATCGGCGCGTGTGGGGCACGTACAATTACGCCGCGCTGTGGATCGCCATGAGCGTGAACATTCCCACCTATTTGCTCGCGAGCTCGATGATCGCGGGAGGCATGAGCTGGAAGCAGGCGATTTTTACGGTGTTTCTGGGCAACGTGCTGGTGTTAATTCCAATGCTGCTCGACGCGCACGCCGGGGCCGAGTATGGCATCCCATTTCCGATTTTCGCGCGCTCCGCCTTCGGCGTGCTGGGCGCGAACGTACCGGCGCTGCTGCGGGCCCTGGTGGCGTGTGGCTGGTTCGGCATTCAGACCTGGATCGGCGGCGAAGCGATTTACGCGATGCTCGTGGCGCTCGACCCGGCGCTGAAAAATGCCGGATGGGGCGTGCCGGTTTGCTTCGGCGTCTTCTGGCTGCTGAACTTGATCGTGATCGTGCGCGGCATTCAGACCATCCGCTTCCTGCAGGGAATTACGGCGCCATTTCTGCTGCTGATCGGTCTGGCGCTGCTGCTCTGGGCGCGCGCGAAGGCCGGCGGGTTCGGGCCGATGCTGGCGACCCCTTCGAAGTTCCAGACGCTCGGCGAGTTCTTCCGCTTCTTCGTTCCCTCACTGACCGGCGTAGTCGCGTTCTGGTCCACTGTGGCGCTGAATATTCCCGATTTCACGCGCTACGCGCGCGGCCAGCGCGAGCAGATGCTGGGGCAGGCCCTCGGCCTGCCAACCACCATGACGTTTTATTCTTTCATCGGGATTGCGGTCACGTCCGCGACCGTCGTGCTCTTCGGTCAGGCGATCTGGGATCCGGTTTCGGTTCTCTCGCGACTGGGCAATCCGCTGGCGGTGGTGGTGGCGATGGTTGCGCTGCTCATGGCTACGCTGAATGTGAACGTGGCGGCGAACGTCGTCTCGCCGGCGAATGACTTCTCAAACCTCTGGCCGCGGCGCATCAGCTTCCGTACCGGCGGGATTCTCACCTGCCTGATCGGCGTGCTGATGCAGCCGTGGAGGCTGCTCGCGAGCTATGGGAATTACGTTTCCGGGTGGCTGGTCGGCTATTCCGGGTTTCTGGGGCCGGTGGCAGGAATTCTGATCTGCGATTATTTCGTGCGCCGCAGGAAAATCCTGGTACCGCAGGACCTCTATCGCCGGGGCGGGGCGTATGAATTCACCGGCGGTGTGAATTGGAAAGCGATCCTGGCACTTCTGGCGGGATCTGCTTTCGCGTTCGTTGGCTTGATCTATGCCCCGGTTCGTGCCCTCTATGATTACGCCTGGTTCGTAGGCTTTGGCGTCAGTTTCGTCGTGTACTGGGCGCTGACAGCGCGCGAAGCAAGCTAGTCCCCGCTCGGGAACGGCAGAGTCAGCGTGGAGTTCGATTGGCGGACGCGCTCGTTCCAGCTCATCGGCCCCTCGCCGAGATTGGTCTGCTGCATGGTAATGCAATTCTCGACCGGGCACACCAGGGCGCACAGATTGCAGCCGACGCATTCCTCCTCGAGGATGCGTGGCACGTGCACGCCGAATCCGCCCGTGTTTTTCTTCTCGGCGTCCTTGTAAGGCTCGATCGACTGGTGCGCGCCGTCTTCGCATGCCACGTAGCAGAGCTGGCAGCCGATGCACAGCTCGGAGTTGATCTTGGCGACCACTTTGTAATTCAGGTCCAGGTCGCCCCAGTCCTTCACATTCGGCACCGCGCGCCCCCGGAAATCCTCGATGGTGCGGAATCCGTGCGCGTCCATGTAGTCGGAAAGTCCGTCGATCATGTCCTCGACGATCCGAAATCCGTAGTGCATCGCTGCGGTGCACACCTGCACCGTCGAGGCGCCCACGGCAATATGTTCGGCCGCGTCGTTCCAGTAGCCGATCCCGCCGATTCCGCTGATCGGCAACCGCGAAGTCTTCGCCACGGTTGAAACGAGATGCAGTGCGATGGGCTTTACCGCCGGTCCGCAGTATCCGCCGTGGGATGATTTTCCGCCGACCACGGGCCGCGGCGAAAAGCTTTCAAGATCGACGCCCATCAGCGAATTGATCGTATTGATCAGGCTCACAGCGTCGGCGCCGCCGCGCTCCGCCGCGGCGGCCATGTGCGCGACGCTCGTCACGTTCGGAGTGAGCTTCACGATCACGGGAATCCGCGCGGCCTCCTTCACCCAGGCTGTGATCATCTCCGTGTATTCCGGCACCTGCCCGACGGCCGCGCCCATACCCCGTTCGCTCATCCCATGCGGGCAGCCGAAATTCAACTCCAGCGCATCCGCGCCGGCATCTTCGGCGCGCCGGACCATGGCATGCCAGGATTCACGCCGCGATTCCACCATCAGCGAGGCGATCACAAGATTGTTCGGATACCGTTTTTTCACTTCGTAGATTTCGCGGAAATTCGTCTCACTCGGCCGGTCGCTGATCAGCTCGATGTTGTTCAGGCCCATCATCTTCACGCCGTTCAGGTCGATGGCGCCGTAGCGCGAGCTGGTGTTGACAATCGGTTCGCCGATGGTTTTCCAGACCGCGCCGCCCCATCCGGCGTCGAACGCGCGCATTACCTGCCCGCCCGTGTTCGCGGGCGGACCCGAGGCCAGCCAGAACGGATTCGGGCTGGTTATCCCGGCGAATTTGACCTTTAAATCAGCCATCGTTCACCCCTCGACCTAACCGCGCGGCACGCCCAGGAACTGATCGAGCCCGCGCGCCGCCGTCATCCCTTCGGCCACCGCGTCCACCACTTCGCTGCCGCCGTTCGTACAATCGCCGCCGGCAAAATATCTCGGGTGGCCTGTTTGATGGTGCTCGTTGATCTCGACGGTTCCGTCCTTGCGGATCTCGAGGCCCCGGATGGCCTTCAAGAATTCGGTTACCGGCTTCTGGCCCACCGCCCGCACCACCATGTCCACCTCAATCTTGAATTCGCTGCCTTGTAAGGGAGCCGGACTCCGCCGGCCTTTCGCGTCCGGGGCGCCGAGCTCCGTCCGCACGCATTCAAGTCCGCTGACGGCGCGGTTTGTGCCCAGCACGCGCACAGGCTGCGTCTGCCAGAGGAAACTTACCCCATCCTGTTTCGCTAATTGATATTCGTAGGCGAAGGCCGGCATTTCTGCCTCGCCGCGGCGGTAGACGAGATAGACGATTTCCGCGCCGAGCCGCCTCGCCGCCGTCACCACGTCGATCGCGGTATTGCCCGCGCCGATGCATGCCACGCGGCGCCCGATTCCCACGTCGCGGAAAGGTTGCACCTTGGTTTTCGCGATGAACTCGAGCGCTCCATACACTCCCTCGAAATCCTCTCCGGGAAGGCTCAGGGCCCAGGTGTCTCCCAGTCCGACGCCCAGAAAAATCCCGTCGAACTGTTTCTCAAGTTCGGCAAAAGACACGTCGCGCGGGAGTTCCGTCCGCTGCCGGAATTTCACCCCGAGATTCTTGATCAAATCGACTTCGCGCACCGCCTCGCTCGCGCGCGATTTGTATGCGGCGATTCCATAACTATTTAAACCGCCGGGCATCTCGTTGCGATCGAAGATCGTGACCTCGTATCCCCACTTCGCCAGCTCGGTGGCGCAGGCAAGCGATGCCGGCCCCGAACCGATGCAGGCAACGCGCTTGCCGTTCGGCGCGCCTGCCTGAAAAAGTTCAATTTTGTTATCCAGCACGTAGTCTACGGAGTAGCGCTGGAGGCGGCCGATCTCGATCGCCTCCTCACCCTTTTCGTGCATTACGCACGCGCCCTCGCAAAGCGCTTCCGTGGGGCACACCCGCCCGCAGCTCTGCCCCAGAATATTTGCGGACAAAATCTCTCTCGCTGATCCGCGCAGGTTGCCCGTGGAGATTTTCTTGATGAACGCGGGAACGTCGATATGGGTGGGGCAGGCAATGGTGCAGGGTGCGTCGAAGCAGTAGAGGCATCGCGCCGCTTCGATCGCCGCCTGGCGCTTGGTCATGGGTGGCGTAATGTCGGCGAAGTTCTTCTCGTATTGCTCCGGGGAAAGCTTCGGCGCCGTGTCGCGAAGCGGCATGGGGAATTCCGTTAGGATCTCCGAATGGCGCGGCCCTGGTTGGGACTTGCTCCGGGCCGTGCCCAGCGTAGCTGAGCCGACATTCTAGCATCAGGAAAAGGGCAAGCAAGTGGGCTGCAGAGAAAGCACGCGGTTGCGCCGCCTTTCGCGAATGCCCTAAGATGCCTCAGCGCGCATTTTCGGGAGGCTTGATGCGTTTCGACACCGTCATCCGCAACGGCACCGTGGTCACCGCGACCGATACCTTCCCGGGCGACGTGGGTATTTCCGGCGGCAAGATCACCGCAATCGGGCAATCGCTGCCGATCGATAATTCCGGCAAAGTGATCGACGCTTCCGGAATGCTGGTGATGCCGGGCGGTATCGACGCGCACACCCACCTGGACATGCCCTTCGGCGGCACCACCAGCGCCGACGATTTCGAATCCGGCACGATCGCCGCAGCCTATGGCGGCACCACCACCCTCATCGATTTCGCCATCCAGCAAAAGGGGCAGAGCCTGCGCCAGGCGTTTGAAACCTGGATGAAAAAAGCCGACCGCAAGGCCGCGATTGATTACGCGTTTCACTGCATCATCACCGATCTCGGCGCGTCGCAACTGGAAGAAATGGGCGCGCTGATCCACGAGGGTGTTTCGAGCTTCAAGTTGTTCATGGCCTATCCGGGCGTGCTGATGGTGGACGATGCCACGATCTTCCGCGCCATGTCGCAAGCGGCGAAATACGGCGGCCTGATCTGCATGCACGCGGAAAATGGCGGCGTGATCGACGTGATCGTACAAAAAGCGCTGGCGGAGGGGAAGCGCTCGCCAAAATATCACGCGCTTACGCGACCCACGACGGCGGAGGGTGAAGCGACGGCCCGCGCCATCGCGCTGGCGGAAATGGCCGGCTCGCCCGTTTACATCGTGCATCTTTCCTGCAACGACGCGCTCGAAAAAGTCCGCGAAGCGCGGGATCGCGGCGTGCCGGCGTACGCCGAAACCTGTCCTCAGTACCTCTATCTTTCGCTCGAGAAAATGGATGCACCCGGCTTCGAAGGTGCGAAATACGTCTTTACGCCTCCGCTGCGCGAAAAATGGCATCAGGAAAAGTTGTGGCAAGGGCTGGCGCACGACACTCTGCAGGTTGTTTCAACCGATCATTGCCCTTTCTGCATGAAGGAGCAGAAGGAGCTTGGCAAGGACGACTTCACGAAAATTCCCAATGGCGGTCCGGGCATCGAGCACCGCTTGAGCCTGATTTATACGGGCGGCGTGCACGGCGGAAGATTTTCGCCGAACCGTTTCGTGCAGCTCGTGGCCACGGCTCCCGCGAAGCTTTTCGGCCTCTATCCGCGCAAGGGCACGATCGCCGCCGGTTCGGATGCCGATCTTGTCGTGTTCGACACGAACGCCGAGCAGGTGATCAGCGCAGCGACGCATCATATGAAGGTCGATTACTCGATGTTCGAGGGAATCAAAGTGAAGGGGCTGCCGAAAAGCGTGCTGTCTCGCGGGCGCACGATTATCGAAAACGGAAAATTCGTCGGCAAAGCGGGCAGCGGAGAATTCCTCCGGCGGCAAACGTACGCGGGCGTGTGAAAAACCGATGCGCAAACTGCTGATTCAAAACGCCACGGTCATCACCATGGATTCCAGGCAGGGCGACCTGCGCCCCGGCGACGTACTGGTCGAAGGCGACCGCATCGCCGCGGTCGGTGAGCGCATCCACGCGCCGGATGCGGAGCTGTTCGATGGCAGCGCGTTCATCCTGATTCCGGGCTTGATCAACGCCCACATGCACACCTGGCAGACCGGCCTGCGCGCGATCTCGGCGAACTGGACGCTGCTGGAATATTTTCGCTGGGTGCACGCCGGCCTCGCTACACGCTTTCAGCCGGATGACATCCGCATCGGGACCCTGGCGGGCGCCCTGAATCAGATCAATTGCGGCACCACCACGTTGATCGATTGGTGCCACAACAACCCCACGCCCGCGCACACCGACGCAGGGATCGAGGGACTGCGCGAGTCCGGAATTCGCGGCGCGTTTTTCCATGGCTCGCCGAAGCCCGATCCCAAGCCGGGCGAAAAACATTTCTCAGAGGTCCCGCACCCGCGCGCGGAAGTCGAACGCCTGATGCGCGGCCCATTTGCCTCTCGCGATCAGCTGCTTACCCTCGGCCTGGCCATCCTCGGACCCCACTATTCGACGCTCGATGTTTCCATCCATGATTTTCGAATGGCGCGCGAGCTGGGCCTGGTCGCGTCGATGCATCAGGGCGGCGGCGCGGCAAAAACTCCGGGCGGATGGGATGTGCTGGAGCGCGAAGGTCTCGTGGGCGACTTCGTGAATATCGTTCACGGCAACGATCTGGCGGACGATCGGCTGAAGCGCTTCGTCGACCTTGGAGTCACCTTTTCCGTCGCGCCGGAAAACGAAATGGCGCAGGGACACGGCCATCCGATCACGGGCCGTCTGCGCAAACTCGACGCCGCTCCGTCGCTCGGTATTGATCTGGAAAGCGTCATTTCGGGCGACATGCTCACCGTCGCGCGCATGGCGCTCGAGCATCAACGCGCCCTCGACAACGCTCTATGCCGCGCCGCGACGGGCGGAATTCCCGCCACCTCCACGATTCCCGCACGGGAGGCGCTGCGCTGGATCACCGTCGAAGGCGCGCGCATGCTCGGCATGCAGGATCGCCTCGGCTCCCTCGCACCGGGCAAGCAGGCCGACCTCGTTTTCATCCGCGCGGACGCCCTGAATCTCTGGCCCGTGCACGATCCGGTCTCGACCGTGGTGATGCAGGCGAATCTTGCGAATATCGATTCGGTGATGATCGCCGGCGAATGGCGCAAGCGCGACGGCAAACTGCTTTACCCCGCTCTCGATCGTGTAAAGTCCGAGCTTCTGCGTTCCGCCAGCCGGATTCTCGGGGAGCTCGGTTGGCATGCGGATTCAGGACGCGCGGAATCCGCAGCACAGACGGCCACGCCCTAAGGAAAGAGGGATTCTCGAGATGAAAGTCGGTTTCCTCGGCCTCGGCAGCATGGGTTCGGAAATGGCTCGCAATCTGATCAAGGCGGGCCATGCGCTCACGGTTTACAACAAGACACACAGCCGCGCCGAAGAGCTCGCCTCGCTCGGGGCCCGAGTGGCGCGGACGCCGGCACAAGCCGCGTCGGACGTCGAAGCCGTCATTACCATGGTCGCAGACGACGCGGCGATCGAGAGCATTGTCCTCGGCCCCAACGCGGCGATTCACTCGCTGCCCGCCGATTCCGTCCACATCGCCATGAGCACGATGAGCGTGGCGATTTCCCGCCGGCTGGTCGCCGCGCATCGCGAGCGCGGGCAGCATTTCGTGTCTGCTCCGGTTTTCGGGCGCCCGGATGCCGCGAAGGCGGCCAAGCTGGTGATCGCCGCCGCTGGTCCGGCCGATCAAATCGCGCGCTGCCAGCCCCTGTTCGATGCGATGGGGCAGAAAACGTATGTCGTCGGAGATGATCCGCCGGCTGCCAACGTCGTGAAAGTCGCAGGAAATTTTCTGATTACCGTGGTGATCGAAAGCCTCGGCGAATCCTTTGCCCTGATCAAGAAATCCGGCGTGGATGCGGACAAATTTCTCGAGGTGCTCGTCGGCTCGCTTTTCGCTGCGCCCGTCTATCGGACCTACGGCCCGATGGTCGCCGCGAATCATTTCGAGCCCGTCGGCTTTCGGATGGCGCTGGGCATGAAAGACAATCGCCTGGTTCTTGCCGCCGCCGAGGATGTGGCGGTTCCCCTGCCGCTCGCGAGCCTGATCCGCGATCGCATGCTTGCCGCCACAGCCCAGGGCATGGCCGACGCCGACTGGTCGGCGATCGCGCGCCTGTCGTTCAAGGAAGCGGGGCTCTGATGTGTGGAATCTGCGGCGTGGTCGGGATCGATTCGCGGGAAGCGAGCGAGCCCGTCGTCCGCCGGATGATGGCTGCGATGTTGCATCGCGGCCCGGATGAAGAGGGAATTCTGTTCGCGCCGCCGGTCTGCGCGGGGATGCGCCGCCTCAGCATTGTCGATCTGGCCGGAGGCAGCCAGCCGGTGTGGAACGATGCCGGCACGCTCGCGATTGTCTACAACGGCGAAGTTTACAATTTTCTCGAGTTGCGTGCGGAGCTTGAATCCGCGGGCCACCGGTTTCGCACGCGTTCGGATACCGAAGTCGTCCTGCGCGCCTACGAAGCGTGGGGCGAGCGTGCGGTTAAGCGGTTGCACGGCATGTTCGCGTTTGCGATCGTCGAAATGCCCGCCGGCCGCGCCGGTCGCGCTGCGCGTGTGTTTCTGGCGCGCGATCGCATGGGCATCAAACCCCTCTATTACGCCCTCATCGAAGGCAAACTCGTTTTCGCGTCCGAGGTTCGCGCGTTGCTCGCGAGCGGCCTCGTGACGGCGCGCATTTCTGCGGAAGCGATTCCCGGGTATTTGCTTTTTGGTTCGGTTGGCGAGCCGCAGACGCTGATCGAACGAGTGTCCTCGCTTCCGCCAGGCCATTGGATGACGATCGCCGCCGAAGATCGTGTTTGTGCCGCGCCGGTGCCAAAGCGCTATTGGGAGCCACCGGCTCAAACGCCGGAATCCGCGCCGGAGACCGCTCGAAGCACTCGCGCACTGCTCGAAAAAGCGGTGGAGGGTCACCTGATCGCCGATGTGCCGGTCGGCGTCTTCCTCAGCAGCGGGCTTGATTCCACCGCCATCGCCGCGCTCGCCAGCCGGGCCCGCGCCGGAATTCACACTTTCACCGTCGCGTTCGCTGGCGCCGACCAGGATTACAGCGAAGCCGGAATCGCCCGCCGCACCGCCGCGCGTCTGAAAACGGATCACCGCGAGCTCACGCTTTCCGGCGACGAAGTTCTGAGCCGCCTCGAGGAAGCCATCCACGGTTTCGATCAGCCCAGCATGGACGGCATCAACACCTACTTCGTCTCCTGGGCCGCGCGCCAGTCAGGACTGAAAGTCGCACTTTCCGGCCTCGGCAGCGACGAACTTTTCGGCGGCTACGGCACCTTCACTTCGGCGGCGAAAATCGCCCGGGCCCTGCGGTTCGCTCGCGTATTGCCGCGCCCCTTGCGAGCTCTGGTCGCGAATACCCTCTCGAGATCGAACGGATTCGGCCCCACGCCGGATGCTTCGCGCAAGGCAACGGCCGCGGTTCTCGATCCGACAGCGCTACCGCATCCTTATTTCTTCACTCGTTTGCTCTTCACCCCTGAAAATGCCGCCGGCGGGCTCCCGAGCGCGTATTCGGCCTGGAAGAATTCGCCGTCGTGCCGGTGGCTTGCTGATTCCGCAGTCCGCGCGCGATCGATGGACGATTTCACCGCGGTATCCTGGCTTGAGCTTCGCTCTTATATGCTCAACACGCTGTTGCGCGATACCGACGCGATGAGCATGCGCCATTCGCTCGAAGTCCGCGTCCCGTTTCTCGACGCGCCCCTCGTGGACTACGTCCTGTCGCTGCCGGAACAAGCCAAGCGCCTCACGCCGCGGCCCAAATCTCTGCTCGTCGAAGCGCTGGGAGATGTCTTTCCGGAGGAAATTCTTTCCCAGCAGAAGCGCACGTTCACCTTTCCGTGGGAGAATTGGTTGCGCGGTTCGCTCGGCAAGCGCGTGGCCGCTGGCATGGCGGATTGGTCGCCATCTCTTGAGCAGCAGCTTCCGCGCGAATTCGCGAAAAAAGTGTGGAGCGACTATCTCGCGGGCCGCACGACATGGTCGCGTCCCTGGAGCCTGTACGTCTTGAATGAATGGGTGAAGCGCCACATCACCGTCGGTGGTAGGGGCGCTTCCAGCGTCGATCAATCAAAATCCGCTGCCGTGGCAATCTCGTGAGCGCGGATCGGTAGCGAGGAATCGACCGCCGGCATCCAACAACCGATGATCATTCTGGGAGTGAACGCCTATCACGCCAATGCCGCTGCGGCCATCGTAGTCGACGGCCGCCTGATCGCCGCTGTCGAGGAAGAGCGCCTCAACCGCGTCAAATACGCCGCCGGTTTGCCCGCGCGCGCGATTCAATTCTGCCTCTACCGCGCCGGCGTGAAGCTTTCCGAAATCGATCACATCGCGATCCCGCGCGATCCCTACGCGCGCCTCGGCACCAAACTGCGCTTCGCCATGCGCATGCCGAAATTCGCGTTCGATCGCCTGCGCGTGATGAGGAAATTCGCCGGCGTCCGCGAAGATCTTGCCTCGGCCTTTGAAATCCCGCCCGATATGATCCGCGCCCGGTTCCACCACATCGAGCATCACCGTGCCCACATGGCCAGCGCTTTCTTCGTATCTCCGTTCGAATCCGCGGCCGTGCTTTCCGCCGACGGCCTGGGCGATTTTGCCAGTTTCATGTGCGCATCCGGTGAGGGCCCGCGCATGCGCGTCCTCGGCGAAGTCGCGTTCCCGCATTCGCTCGGCATCTACTACACGGCGCTCACGCAATATCTCGGCTTCTGGAAATTCGGCGACGAATACAAAGTGATGGGCCTCGCCGCCTACGGCCAGCCGGAATTTCTTGACGAGTTCCGCCGCATCGTCCGGGCCGAAGGGTCGCATTCCTTCCGCCTGGGGATCCCCTATTTTATCCACCAATCCCAAGGCTCCGAAATGACCTGGCGCGACGCAACCAGCACGCCGGTCCTCGGCCGTCTGTTTTCGCCCTATCTTGAAAAACGACTCGGCCCCGCGCGCAAAGCGGATGAACCGCTCACCCAGCGCCACCACAATCTCGCCGCCAGCATGCAGGCGGCGCTCGAGGAAGTTCTGGTTGCCTGCTGGCGGGGCCTCGCCGCCGAAACCCGGCAGAAATCGCTGTGCTTGGCCGGAGGCGTCGCCTTCAACTGCGTTGCGAACGCAAAGGTCCTCACCACCACGCCGTTTGAGCGCGTGTACGTGCAGCCGGCCGCCGGTGACGCGGGACTTTCGGTCGGCGCCGCTTTCGCTGTGGAGCACGAAATCCTGGGACGCCCCCGTGAGTTCACGATGGAGCATGCCTACTGGGGCCCGGAATATTCCGTCGCGGAAATGAAACAGGTTGCCGCCAGCGCGTCCGGGTCGGGTGAAGCTGCGATCGCCGAATGCGACGAATCCGCGCTCCTTGAATCGACCGCGCGCCACATCGCCGCAGGAAAAATCGTCGGATGGTATCAGGGCGCCGCCGAATGGGGGCCGCGCGCTCTCGGCAATCGCAGCATCCTGGCGGATCCGCGCCGTCCCGAAATGAAGGACATTCTGAATCGCCGCATCAAGCATCGCGAAATCTTCCGCCCCTTCGCGCCGTCGATCATCGAGGAAGCGGTCGGCGAGTTTTTCGAGCAGACGCACCCCTCGCCGTTCATGACGTTCGCGTATCCCGTCCGCCACGAAAAACGCTCGGTGATTCCCGCGCCCACGCACGTCGACGGCACCGCGCGGCTGCAAACCGTCAGCCGCTCCGCCAATCCTCTCTATTGGAAACTTCTGCGCAAGGTCGGCGATCTTACCGGCGTGCCGGTCGTGCTCAACACATCGTTCAACGACAACGAGCCGATCGTCTGCCGTCCCGAAGAAGCGCTCGACTGTTTCCGCCGCACGCAAATGGACGTCCTGGTGATGGGCAGTGCGATTCTGGAGAAGAAATCTGCTGCGGCTCTCGCCGGTACGGGCGGTGGCGATGATCCCGGCGAGCGCTTCGCCACGCCCGCCAAGTAAAACGGCATGCACATCCTGCTCTTCAACGAATACTACCCGCCTGACACATCCGCCACCGCCAAGATTGCGGTTCAGATCGCCGAAACTCTCGCGCAGCGCCACAAAGTCACGGTCGTCGCCGGCCGCCCTTCCTATGATCCCGATGAATATTATCGGTTCGCTTTTTTGCGCCGTAGTGAACGCAATGGCGTCGTGGTCGAATGCGTCGGTTCCACCGCCTATCCCCGCCATCGCATGCGCCGCCGCCTCTCGAATTACCTCACCTATCTCGCACTCGCCGTCCCGCGCGCCATCGCGCTTCGCCCCGACGTCGTCCTGGCGATGACCGATCCGCCCGTCGCCGGAATCGCAGGAGCATTCGTCGCCCGCAGGCTCGGTTGCCCGTTCGTCTACAACATTCAGGATCTGTATCCGGAGATGGCGCTCGGTGGAGAGATCGTCCGCCCTGGCGCCTGGGTCGACGGCTGGGAAAAGATGCATCGCCGCGCACTGACACAGGCCGCCCGGGTCATCGTGCTTGGTGACGACATGCGCGAACGTATCCTCGCCAAGGGAGTCCCGCTCGAACGCGTCGTCGTCGTCCGTCACGGCACATCGTTTCCGGAATCGACGCCCGACCCATCCGATCCCGGGGTGCAGAAAATCGTGCAGGAAATCCGCTGCGGCTTCCCGTTCGTCGCAATCCACGCCGGGAATCTCGGCTTCTACGGCTCCTGGGACACCCTCGTTGCCGCCGCGAAAATTCTGAGCAACGAAAACACGGGCTTCGTGTTCGTAGGAGGTGGCGCAAATCGCGAACGAGTGGGCCGATCCGCCGCGGATTTGCCAAACGTTCGCTTCGTGCCGTTTCGCCCGGCGAGCGAAATCCCGCACGTGATGATGGCGGGAGACGTTCACATCGTCACCGTGCGCCGGGGACTGGAGGGCGTTGTAGTTCCCAGCAAGCTCTATTCAATTCTCGCCGCCGGCAGGCCCGTTCTCGCCGTCGCTCGATCGACGAGCGACGCCGCGCGCATCGTCACCGGAGCCGGGTGCGGCCTGGCGGCCGATCCGGACGATCCGGCCGCCGTGGCTGCCGCAATTCGTGAGCTTCGTAGCGATCCCGCGAAGCTTGCGGAAATGGGCCGCCGCGCGCGGGAAACCGCAAACCGGTATGCTAGAGTGAATGAGCTGAGCCGCTTCGTCGAGGTCATCGAGCAAGCGGCGGCCGGCAAAAACGGAATGCACTAGATGGTTCTCTCTTCCGATTTGATCGCCTTCGCCGTCGCGCTCATGGGATCGCTTCTGCTCACGGTCCCGATCCGCCGTCTGGCCCTGCACTTCGGCATGGTCGACCTCCCGGGTCCGCGCAAAGTTCATCTCAGCCCCATCCCGCTCCTCGGCGGCATTGCCATTTATTTAGGCTTCGTCCTGGCCATTCTTTTCACTCTTCGCGGAGCTCCGCGCGTCCAGATCGCTGGAATTCTGGCGGGTGCCACGCTGGTTGCCGCAGTCGGTTTGCTCGACGATGGGAAACTCCTGCATCATCAGGTCAAGCTCTTCGTCGGCATGCCCATCGCGGCGATCATTCTGATCGTCTCCGGAGTTCGCGCCCAGATTTTCTCGGAGTTCATCCCCGGCGCCGCAGGCCTGATCCTTGATCTAGGTCTCACACTTGTGTGGGTCGTTGGCATCACCGCTTCCTTCAGCATTCTCGACCATATGGACGGCCTCTGCGCCGGCATCGCCGCCGTGGCCGCCGGCTTCTTCACTCTCTCGGCTACGCTCAACGGACAAACGATGGTCCGCACGCTGGCGGCCGCGGCGCTCGGCGCCGCTCTCGGTTTCCTGATCTGGAATTTCAATCCGGCGAAAATTTTCATGGGTGATGGCGGCGCCATGTTCCTCGGATTCCTGATGGCCACGCTCGGCCTGAAAATCCGCCCCGACGGTGCGGCGCATTTCCCCGCCGCCTGGCTCGTTCCGGTGCTCATCCTCGGCGCCACGATCTTCGACACGACTCTGGTCTCGATCTCCCGATCCCGCCGCGGCCTCATCCCGTTCACCACGCCCGGCAAGGACCACACCGCACACCGGCTTTCCAATCTCGGCCTCGGCCATCGAGGCGCCGTCATCCTGCTCTATTGCCTCGGTGGCACTCTTGGCGGCCTCGCCATCCTCGTCCCGCGCGTCTCGGCCGTGGCCGCATACGCGCTCGCCGGATTCCTTGCCTTCGCCGGACTCATCGCGGTCGCCTTGCTCGAACGCGCACCCTACGAACATCAGGTCAAGGGTGGTAGCGTGCGGCGCGAGCCCTGATCCTTTGCGATGTAACCTTGCCGCACACAAAGCCCGGTTTTTCCCGCGCCCGAAAACCACCTATGTTAAATTGACATTTCACATCCATAAAACGACTTCGAATGACTCGCTTCCACATCCGCACGGCAATGTGCGCTCTCATCGTCCTCTGCGGACTGCCCTTCGCCGCACATTCCTCGCCGCCCGAGCCCGACGTGCTGCTTCAAACCATGGAGCACGAGCTGAAACGCGCCACCACGTCGCTTGCGAAATCCGATCCCGCTCCCTACTACCTCGCCTACGCCGTCAACGATGGCGAAGGCACTACCATCGCCGGCTCCGACGGCGGCTTGATCATTTCGACCACCCAGCACCGCCGCCAGGCTGACGTGATGATGCGCGTGGGTTCACCCGCTCTCGACAACACGCATTCGCAAAGCCGTCCGTCCGGCATCACCTCCGGCGGCATGCCCCTGCGCGACGATCCCGATGCGCTCGCGCGCGTTCTCTGGCTGCTCACTGACCGCGAATACGAGCAGGCTTCCTCCGCATTCCTGCGTGTCAAGACGAATCAGGCCGTGCAGTCGGCGGAAGAAGATAAGTCCCCGGATTTTTCTCAGGAATCGCCGCAGACATTCATCGGTCCGGCCTCGGCGAAGGTTCCCGATAATCTCAAGCCTTGGGAGGATCGCATCCGCCACGTCTCGGCGCGATTCCTGAAATACCCCGAGGTCTATACCTCCGTGATACTGCTTTCGAATAGTTCCGGCCGTTCCTATATCACCACCAGCGAGGGTGCGGCTCTCGAGCAATCCTCCGCCACCGCGCGCCTGGTGATCGAAGGTGAATCGCGCGCCGAAGACGGAATGGAGTTATTGCGCGTCGAAACGTTTCAGGAAGCCTCGCCCGATCAGCTTCCTTCGGAAGCGGAATTAAACGCCAAGGTCGACAAAATCGCCGCGGATTTGAAGGCGCTGCGCGCCGCTCCTTCCGCCGAGCCTTACGTCGGCCCGGCGATGCTTTCGGGCCGCGCCGCCGCTGTATTTTTTCACGAAGTTCTCGGGCATCGCCTGGAAGGCCATCGCCAGCGTGACGAAGGCCAGGGCCAGACCTTCACCAAGAAAGTCGGCCAGCAGGTTCTGCCCCCGTTCCTCACGGTCGTTGACGATCCCACGCTGGCACAGCTCAACGGAACCAAACTCGCCGGCACCTATGCGTACGACGATGAAGGAGTTCCTGCACAGAAAGTCGTCGCGGTCGACAACGGAGTTCTCAGAAATTTTCTGATGTCCCGCATGCCCATCACAGGTTTCGATCATTCCAATGGCCACGGCCGCCGTCAGGCAGGTCTCATGGCCACGGGCCGCCAGGGCAACCTGATCGTCACCTCCACACACACGGTAAGCGATTCCGAGCTGCGTGCGAAGTTCATCGAAGAGATCAAGAAACAGAACAAGCCTTACGGCCTCTACTTCGAGGATATTCAAGGCGGGTTCACGCTTACCACGCGCGCCTTGCCCCAGGCGTTTCAGGTGATTCCCGTGATGGTGTACCGCATCTATCCCGACGGTCGCCCGGACGAGCTCGTTCGCGGCGTCGATATCGTGGGCACTCCGCTGCTTTCGCTGAACACCATTCTGCTCACCGGGGACACGCTGCAAGTCTTCAACGGCATCTGCGGCGCCGAATCCGGCCAGATTCCGGTCTCCGCCGCCGCCCCCGCGATGCTCTTCTCCGAAATCGAGGTCCAAAAGAAAGCCAAGGGTTCGCAGCGCCCGCCGATCATCTCTCCTCCGGGCGTCGACGCGGCTCGAGCACCCACGGCGGAGAAAAAGCCATGATTTTGGGTAGCCGCGGCGTCCTTCGGGCTCTTGGCCTTTCTCCCTCCCGGGGCACGATCGCGCGTGCCCGGCGTGTTTTCTTTGCGGGACTGGCTCCCTTCACCTCCATGGCGCGTCCAGCGGAGTTTCTTTCGTTGCTGCTACTGGCGTTCGTGATTTCGTCGATCGCGCGTGCCCAACAACCGTCCGCCGCGAAATCCGACCCCATCCTGAAAGCCATGCAGGAAGAGCTCGACCGCTCCCAATCGCAGCTCAAAATGGAAAATGTTCCGCCGCCCTACTACATCGAATACCGCCTCACGGACGTCGAGCAATATCAAGCCGAAGCCGCCTTCGGCGCACTTCGCGAAGATCAGTACGCGCACACCCGCGTCATCCGCGTCACCGTCCGCGTCGGCAACTACAAGCAGGACAGCTACTACGGTCCGGGCGTCGGCGTCTCCACGCTCGGCCCCATTGACGACAACCCTACCGCACTGCGGTGGCAGCTCTGGTCCGCCACCGACGCGGCCTACAAGATCGCGAGCGAATCTCTCGCCGCGAAACAGGCGCAGATGCGCCAGTACACCGCCGATCAGCCCTTCGACGATTTCTCCCACGAGACCGCGCTGGTATCCATCGAGCCGATTGCAAAACTCGATTACGACCCGAAGCCTTGGCGCGATGCCCTCGAAAAAGCGACCGCGCAGTTCCGCACCGACCTGAAACTTGAATCGCTGACCGCCACGGCGCGCTTCCGCGGCTCGAACGAGTATTTCATCAATACCGAGGGCACCGTCACGCGCCATGGCTACGCGGTCTATTATTTGAGCGATGAGGGAACCACGCAGGCGGCCGATGGCATGCGCCTCCAGCGCGGCCCCTATTACGCTGCCGCTTCGATCAAAGAGCTGCCGACTCCCGATCAGTTCGTAACCGACACGGCGAAAATGCTCGCGACTCTCAAAGCTCTCCGCGATGCCCCGGTCGTCGAAGAAGACTATCGCGGCCCCGTGCTCTTCTCAAGCGACGCTGCCAGCGACGTCTTCTACGGAATGGTCGGCGCCAACGTTCTCGGCAAACGCCCGAAGCCCGGCGAATCCGCACGCACCGTCGGCGATTACGCTTCGAATTACAAAAGTCGTGTCCTTCCCGCGTTCGTTTCCGTGGAAGACGATCCCACGCTGAAAACCTTCGGCGGAAAGACTTTAATCGGCAGCTACGATGCGGACGACGAAGGCGTGCGCGCGCAGAAAGTCGTCGTCGTGGAGGACGGCCAGCTCGTGAATTATCTGCTGGGCCGCGAACCAATCCGCGATTTCCCGGTATCGAATGGCCATGGCCGCGCCGCCGCAGGACAATCGGCGGGGCCCAGCATGGGCAATCTGATCGTGCGATCGAAGCAGACGCTTTCACCCGGCGAAATGAAAGCCAAGCTCATCGACCTCTGCCGCCAGGAAAACAGACCGTTCTGCTACTACGTTGAAACTCTCGGCGGCTCCGACTACGAGCCGCGCCTCCTATACCGCGTCTACGTGAACGACGGCCACCAGGAAATCGTGCGTGGCGCCGAATTCGACGAGCTCGATACGCGCGCCCTCCGCAACGATCTCGCGGCGGTCGGCAACGATCCGCTCGTCAGCAATCGTGAAGGCACGGTCCCCAGCACCGTAATC
The DNA here is from genome assembly GCA_049696975.1 of Candidatus Acidiferrales bacterium. GTDB lineage: Bacteria > Acidobacteriota > Terriglobia > Acidiferrales > UBA7541 > Palsa-295. The sequence goes on from JBAVUW010000054.1 coordinate 128,080, forward strand.
GTCCCCTCCATCCTGTTCGACGATCTCGAGGTCAAGCGCACCGACGCCAAGAACGCCAAGCTACCCGAATACCCGCCGCCCGATCTCGTCGACGCCCACTAGCCATTGGGTTTTGGCGCCTTGCACCGGGATGTCGGCACCGGCGAGGCCGGACGTGCCTCTCCCCGGACGGTCATCCCTTCGCTGGGGTTCATCGCAGGCATGGAGCGTCAACTCGCGATCGCTCCTACGGCTCTTGCTTATCTCTTCGACGGAAAATCGAACTTGAACCCAACCCGCCCGGCAATCGGCAACCCCCGCTGCTCGGGCGACAACGACGTCGCCGCTGTCGACACATACTCCTCGTTAAACAAATTCTCGACCGCGCTGAATAGCTCGACCCCATGCCCGAAATCCCGCGACACCATCGCATCCATCACGAAAAAATTACCCATGGGCAGCTGGTTCGTATCGAACTGCATCCCCACAAACCGCCCCTGCACGGTGAAGGAAACGAGCGAAGGATTCGTGTACCGGCCCTGGAACGTGAATTCGTTGTGCGGCACCTGCTGCACCCAGGTATTCACCAACTGCGGCTGCTCCGGCGCGCTGATCACCGTCGCGTCCACGAACTGGTATCCGCCCGAAAGCTGAAACCGGTCGGTGATCCGCGCAAGCCAGTCGATCTCGAAGCCCGGCGCGAAGGTTTTTCCCAAATTCTCACGCACGAATGTATTCGTATTCGCCGTCGGCGCGGGGCAAATCGCCGGCACCGGCGTCACCTGGCAGTTCACGCTCGAAACCGGATTGACGATCGCGTTGATGAATACGCTCCCGCGAATCTGGACGCGGTCGCTCAAGCCGCGCACCGCCACGCCGGCTTCACCGCCCGTCAGACGCTCCGCAGTCAGATTCGGATTCGCGTCCGTCAAATTGTTCGCCTGCCGGAACGAGCGGTAGAGTTCGTTCAGCGTGGGCGCGCGGAATGCGCGATAGACGCTTGCCGACCACGACACGTGCGGGTTGATCGCATTCACGATGCTCGCGCGCGGGCTGAAGGCCGTATACGACCGGCTGGGATAGTTCAACGTCGTCGGAGTCCCTGCCGGGATGAACGGATCGGTGTAGAGAAACGCGTCGAAATTGCGCCAGTCGTCGAATCGCCCGCTTACCTCGAGCGTCCATCCCGGCTTCAGCTGGATAATGTCCTCGCCGAATACGCCGATGGTCCGCTGGTGCCCGCCCGTGGCTGTATCTTTAGTATTGTCTCCGGTGACCGCCGAAAAAATCTGCTCGTTGCTGTGCCCCAGCTCCACGTGGTCGTCATAACCTGCCACCAGAGTCTGCCGCTTGCCCACATTTTTCGTCCAAAGCCCCGACCCGCCGATGCCTTGCGCCGGCACGGTCTGTAAATCCGTCAGATGCTGGCTGCCCTGGTTCAGCGCCACCGAGAAAAAGCTCTGCTTGTACGTCTCAAAATCCCCATACGTTCGCAGTTGCACGTTGCCGAATTCGCCCAGATCCAGATTCGCGCCCAACGCTCCTTCGCCCAGCCGGATGCTGTTGCCCTGCCCGATCGTTCCGTTGTTGCGCGTGTCGTTGAAATACATTCCGCGCGCGAAAACGATGCTGTCGGTACCGATTTTCCGCGCGATCGTCAGATCGCCGGTGCCGTGCTGCGAAAACGCGCTGGTGTCCACGCTTCCCTGATTCTCGGGCGGCACCAGCACATAGCCATCTGTGTGGAACGCTTCGCCGGAGGCCGACGCTTCCCATTTCCCTATTCCGCCGCTCGCCGCCAGCGACATCTCCTGCGTGTTCTGGTTTCCGTAGGATGCTTCGAGCGTCACGCCGCCCGGCTCGGGAGGCCGCGTCAGAAACTGGACGACCCCGCCCAGCGCCTCGCTTCCGTATAAGCTCGACGCGCCTTCCTGCGTCACTTCAACACTCGATACCTCCGCCTCCGGCACGCGATCCCAGTACACCCAGGAACCGAACGGATCGTTGAACGGAATTCCGTCCACCAGCACCAGCGCGCGGCTCGCACCGTTCGCGCCCAGCCCGCGTAGCGAAACTCCCAGCGTCGTCGGATTCGCCGTGCGGCTGCTCGTCCGCCGGAAAAGGCTGAATCCCGGCACCTGCCGCAGCATGTCGTCGAGCGCCAGCGCCGGCGTCGCCTGTAGATCGTCGGAGGAAAGCTGAATGTCGCTGACCGGCGTTTCGCCGACCGGCAGCGAGGTGCGCGCTGCGGTCACTGTCACTTGCTGGCTCAGCACGCCCGGTTGCAGCGTTACGCGGATCTGCGCCGCCGCCCCCGCCGCGGCCGTCCAGGCCTGCTCTACAGTTTGAAATCCCTCGGCCGTCACGGAAATCGTTCCGGCACTCGCGGGGACTCCGTCGAAAGCGAATGCGCCGGAATTGTCTGTGGTCGTTTGCGCCGAATACGAGCCCGCGCTCAGCTTCACCTGTGCGCCCGGCACGGAAGCTCCGCTCGCGTCGCGCACGACCCCTTCGACGCGCATCCCCTGTGCCAGCACCCGTGGCACGCACACCACAGCGAATAGTAGATACAGTCCCAGGTATCGTCGCGATCTCTCGAACATCCTCACCCACCTCGCCCTGGCTGAAACGATGGCCCGCATTGTAGCGTGTACGCCGGAAATTGCGACACGCGATGGCGAATAAGCGGTCCCGGTCGCGAGACCAACAAATGCAGGGGTGGTCAACCGCGGGCGGTTCGGCGTCCACCCACTCATTGAGTTCTCGTTGTCTCTCTCGCGAGCGACTGGGTCGGTCCCACCACATCGAAAGTGTCTCCGCACAGCGCTGGCCGGTTCCAGCGCCTCCGTGGTCAAAAGGTGTTGAACACTTCGCGAGGAGCCGATGGCGATTGCCTACAGCGATTGGGCAGAAATTGGCGAGCGGAACTCCGATTCCCGTCGAAACCTGAGATACTCTCAATGCTGACCGTGGTACGGAGCTTTGGTCGCTTCAAGCGATTGACTTTCTTCTTGACAAATCAGGTAGGGGTGCCTGAATATTAATGGCGAAGACTTACTCGACGATTGAAGTGGCGAGGATATTGGGCATTACGTCTGATACGCTTCACCGCTGGATTCGCGAGAAGAAGATTCTAGCGCCTGAAGCGCAATCGTTGGGTCCGTTTCGGGTTCGTCTGTGGTCGGCTGAGGATCTAGAGGCTGTCAGGAAGTACAAGGCCAAGCATTATTGGGGCCGAGGCGGTCGTAAGAAAAGAAAAAGGGCCAAGTAAGCAAGCGGGACGCGTCGTGCTTCTAACACGAACGCGCCCCTAACCAAGTCGCACGTCTGAGGTGCAACGATGGCTGCAACAGAACCTATCCGGTTCCGTTTGAGTGTGCAAGTAGTCCGGCGCGTCCCTTCCGTAGAGCCAGACCTCTGTTTCCTGTTCGAGCATTCTCCTCCGCTCGCATAGTGCTGACAGCAATTTTCTCCCTTTGATCCGCTGCTCATTCCGTCGGGATACGTGTGTCCCGGCACTTCGCCAACCGTTCTACCGCCCGGCTTCGAACGCTGGAGGAAAGGAAGGCTCGAATGCAAAAGGCCCATCTGTACGAAGCAATTCTGCTAGTCAATCGCGGACTCGACGAAGCGGTTCAGGGATTGGAACGACTCAAGCGTGCCAGGAATTTAGACCTGGACCCCGCCTGCTTCGACGAAAAGGTGACGCTCTTTGAGATTCATCGCGCTTCGCTCAACAGTTATTTCTGCAACAACGCCGGGAGCAATGAGGACCGCGACGTTGCCCGATTCGAAAGGAAACACCGCGAATACGAGAAGAAAAATCTGGACGAAATCCAAGTCTATCGGGACCTCCAGGCGGTCGAGGAGCGCCGGCGGATCGAGGGCAAGCATCCCAAGGTGCGGTTCCTTACGGACGAGGAGCAGCGGGGGTGGGAGCGGCAGTACCTGAGACGGGCAGAGGATGCCGGCAGTCAAGCGCCTCCGGGGACAGGGGGGCAGCCGTGAAACTCCACATGTTGCAGCAATTCTTGGATTTGAATCAGGCATTCGAGAACGCTGTCAGCGGGCTCGAACGTATGGAGAAGCTGGGGCTATTCAACAGAGAGGATCTCCGCTACGCCCGCGCGGAGATCGAGAGCGCCCGGGCGGATACCAACCGCGAGTTCATCGACAAGCTCGGGGAGATAGTCGAGAAGGACTCCACTTTGGCTTACGAGTTCTGCTGGCAGCACGACCACAAGATCAAAGACCCGTTCGATCTTTACCTGGAAATCAAGGAACGCGAGGAGGTCCGGAGGAAGAAGGGACTGCCTCCTCGCGTCGTGCTGCTGCCCGACTGGGACAAAGACGACGAGGAACGGGCCAAGAAACGGGCTGCCAACAGGCGCAGGAAAGTCGCGAGAGAGCCCAAGTCCAGATCCGCGAAGGCCACACGGCAAGTCCAAACCGTCGTCGCTCCGGCGCCAGAAGGGAAGTGGTGACCCATGGCGAAACGCAAATCAGCTGCTAAGCAGGACACGAAGCGACCGGGCAAACAGTATCCGGGCGTCAGGGGCAAAGTCGTGGATTGGGCCGAGCACGTCTTTGAGGAAGGGATGCTCTACGTGCGTGTCCGGTTTGCCGACCAGACGGAGTTGTGCTGGGTGCTCCAGACATCCCACGTGATCCTGGAAGCTGACCTGGGCGATTGGAAGACGGGGGATTTCAAACAGCTAGCCGTCTACGTTCAGAACGAAAGCGACTTACCGTAACGCGGGCTGGGGCTGTGGCCAATAACAGAGCGCGATTCACAGCGCTCGGGAACCTCAAATCCGATTCCTGTAGTCGCACCTATGGCCAGGCCCCGCGCCTTCTGGCACGCACCAGTTGTGCAAACCATGAATCTGCCGTAGGACGTCGTCGGCTTTCGTGATGCTGAGCTGTGAAAAAACCTCAAACGCGGTGATCGGAGAAACCACGAGGGCGCTGCTGATCTCCGCGGGCAGTTTCGTCTTTTCGAACGCTTTTCCAATCTCGCGGAAGGCGACCGTATCAAAATAGATGCGTTTCGTCACGCAACCTCACCCGCTGTCTCGAGTGACTCCGAGAACGGTGTCATTAGTTTCGATGTTCTGTTCGTCTGCCTTCCCGCGACTCAGAATCTCTGAGCACCGCAAGCGAGTAGCTCGTACTCCTGCCGCCACTCTTTTCCTGCTTGAGAATTTCCTTCGCGATCAAATCTTGAATATCGCGCAGGGCCGTGTCGTGTGAGATCTTCGCAAGCTTGCTCCACTTTTCCGTCGTGAGTTTGCCTTGAAAGCCGTCGAGCAACAGGTTAATGATTCTTTCTTGCCGCTCGCTAACCTCGATCGAGCCCTGCCTTATGTGCCGCCAGAAGGCAGCCTTTGAGAGAACGCCGGCAGTGACATTATTCGCTTTCGCAATCGCTCGTCCCCAGCAATCAAGAAACCACACCAGCCATTCTGTGACGTCCATTCCTCCCCTCTGCGTGGACTCAAGAATCTGGTAGTAGCTCTTGCGCTCCTCTCGGATCTGCGACGACATGCTGTAGAAGCGCTGCGCGCTATTCTCCAATCGGGCCAGAGACATCTCCGTTATGGCGCGCGCGATCCTTCCGTTGCCATCTTCCAGCGGATGAATGGTTACGAAGTAGAGATGGGCCAAGCCGACTTTAATGAGCGGTTCGATGCCGATCGTTTTGTCCTCATACCATCTCAGGAATCCTTTCATTTCCGGTCCGACCCTTTCGGCCTCGGGAGCCTCAAAATGAACTTTTTGCTTGCCCTCGGGGCCGGAGACAACCTCCATCGGTCCTCTGCGCCATTCGCCAGTTCTGATCTTGCGCATCGCACTCCAACCGGTCGGAAACAACGCCGAGTGCCAGCCGAATATTCGTTCCTCGGTTAGGGGCAACGCGTACTTTTGTGTGGCATCCAGCATCATGGCAACGACGCCTTCCACGTTTCGATCCACGGGCCGCGTTCCGGTGGCCTCTAGCCCCATATGGCGAGCCAGTGAAGACCGGACACTTTCCGGATCAAGTTCTTCGCCTTCGATTGCGGAAGACTTCACAGTTTCTTCCGTCAGTGCCGCAAGCGTTGCTTCCGTTTGAAGTTGGTAACCTAATTCGTGCATCTTTCCCAGAAGCAGTCCTTGTTCGTAGCGTGCTGCTGACAAATGTGAAACGAGCCGGTCTGATTGCCATTCAAAGTGCGGCCACGCCTCTAAGTTGTGTATATGGGTCATGATCTACGCTTATTCTACGCATCAATCGACGCATCCGTCCATCACAATCTACGTCCATTCTACGCATTATTCTACGCAAGGCCTTGGGCCCTGAAATCAGCTCTTGCGCCCGCAGGCGCAACTCTTGCGGCAGCCGTCCCTGCCACGTCCCGAAGTTGCGCTCGCTGCGTCCCCGCGCCTGCGGCGAGTAGGCCGGAATCATCCGCACTCCTAGCTCCCGGAGTGCCCGCCCTACCTGCGTCACACGCTGGTGGTCTACCCTCTCGCCCGCCTTAAGCGTCAGCCAAAAATGGCTGCCCCGGTCGCTATACAGGGCGCAGAACAATCCCTGGTGCTCGATCACCTCTCGCAGGGCGGCCATCACCGTCTGGGTCGATTCCTCCTGGACCAGTTGCGCGTAGTAAATTTCACTGGTGGCATCATCCAGAATCACGATTAGATCGTGCCAGCGCTCGTCTCCCAACCAGCGGTGTCGGCTGCCGTCGATGTGCAGCAGCATCCCCGGCAAGGGCCGTCGCGGCCGTCGTTTGCGGTGTGCTCCTCGCTTGCGCCCGCGTGCCACCAACCCCGCTCCTTGCAGAATCCCTTTCACCCAACTGTAGCTCAACCGAATCTGGTGCTCGGCCTCCAGCTTCTCGTGAAAGTGCTGCACATTCAGGTCGAAGTAACGCTCCCGGTATAGTTGCAGCACTCGCTCCACGGTCGCTACCGCCACCCGCTTGGGCGATGGTCGTCCTCGCCTGCGGTCGAACAACCCGCGGAATCCGAACTCCTCATAACGCTCCCGCCAGCGCCGCATATGCCGGTCGCTGATGCCTAGGATCTCCGCCGCTTGCCACCAGCTGATCTTCTTCGACATCGCCTGCAACATCACTTCCTGTACTTTCATAGCCCGCTCGATGGCGGCTTGTGTGTAGGAGTTCATGCCTCGCATGCTCTCCTACCACCGCCCGAAAAGCGGACATATCACCTGCTATCTCAACCGGACATATCATGTGCTACCGACACGGTCTTGAAATGCCAGTTGCCGGGGAAGGACCCTTAGGCTATAGTCCCCGCAACGCGTTGGGCTTAAACGGCGCGGGTGTCTTCGGCACTGTTTCAGGAGGAATGACCATGGAATGGAACACACCGCAGCACGAAGTTGTGGACCTGAACTGCGAAGTCAGCTCGTACGCGAACGCTGAACTCTAGTTCTGAAGTTCTGAATGAAGATTAAAGTCCTCGGCTCTGCCGCGGGCGGTGGGTTTCCGCAGTGGAATTGCGGATGCTCCCATTGCGATCGCGCTCGCCGGGGGCTTTCCGGTTTCAGGCCCCGCACGCAAGCCCAGGTCGCGGTTTCCCCTTCGCCCGGAGTGTGGATTCTTCTCAACGCCTCGCCCGACCTCCGTCATCAGCTTCTCTGCGATCCCGATTTCGCTCCCGCGCCGAACACTCGTGCCACGCCGGTTTCGACGATTGTGCTGACCAGTGCCGACGTCGACTCTGTCGTCGGACTCCTCCATTTGCGTGAATTCCAGCCTCTGCGCGTGTTCGCCACTCCGTCCGTCGCCCGCATTCTCACCGAGGAAAATTCGCTGTTCCGATGTCTCGAGCGTTCATTACCTCCGCTTCGCTGGGAACCGCTCGCGCTCAATCGCGCCGTCGCGCTGGGCGGCTTGGAGTGCAAAGCGACCCCGCTGGGCGGCGATTATCCCGATTACGTCGGTGCCGCGCTGAGAAAAACGCTTGCTCCTGAAGAAGCCGTCATTGGCCTCGAGCTGGCGCAGGAGGAAAGGAAGTTTTTCTACGCGCCGTCGATCTCGGGCCAGAGTGGCGATTGGAAACGCTATGCGAATGAAGCCGATCTTGCACTTCTGGACGGCACGTTCTGGACGGACGACGAACTCTTGGATGTGCGCGGAAGCGGTAAAACGGCGCGCGAGATCGGCCACGTTCCACTTTCGGGCCCTGGCGGCCTGCTTGCGCAGCTCGCTCAATTGTCCGCTCGACCGAAGAGCCGCCTCGTGCTGATTCATCTCAACAACACGAATCCGGTGCTCGATGAATCGAGCGACGCGCACCTCGCAGTGCGCGACGCCGGGCTCGAAGTCGCCTATGATGGGATGGAAATCGACCTGCCATGACTTCCGGCCACTCACCCGAAATGCTTACGGAAACGGAGTTCGTGGCGCGTTTTCGCGCCATCGGCAAGGAACGCTATCACCACCAGCATCCGTTTCACCTGCTGATGCACGAGGGAAAACTCACGCGCGGGCAACTGCAGGCGTGGGCACTGAATCGCTATTCCTATCAGAGCAGCATCCCGATCAAAGACGCGGCGATTCTGGCGCGCACAGACGATCCCGCATTCCGCCTCGCGTGGCGCAAGCGCATCATCGACCACGACGGCGACGGCATGCGTCCGGGCGGAATTGAAAAATGGCTGAAGCTCGTCGAGGCCACCGGACTTTCGCGCGAGCAGGCCATTCGCGGCGAGGGAATTTTGCCGGCCACGCGTTTTGCTGTCGGCGCCTACGTCGATTTCGTCAGCAAGCGATCGCATTTGGAGGCCGTCGCGTCGTCGCTCACCGAACTGTTCTCGAAGGATCTGATCACCCTGCGCGTAGATCGCCTGCGGGAGCATTATCCGTGGCTTTCGAGCGGCCTGGACTATTTTCAGGCCCGCATGACGCAGGCGCCCGAAGACGCGAACTTCGCGCTCGATTGGGTGGTAGAGCACGCGCGCAGTCGCGAGGAGCAAGAATTGGCGCTCGCCGCGCTGCGCGCCAAATGCGACATTCTCTGGGCCATGCTCGATGCGCTTTATTTCGCTTACGTCGAACCGGGATGGCCGCCGCCCGGCGCGTTCGTCCCCGCGAAGGCATCCGCATGACGCCCGATTTGGCGAAGCGTCCGCGGCTTGCGCCCGGCTGCCGGTTGAATGAAAAATCGCAGCCCTTGCGCGTGCTGCTGATGCCGGAACGCGCGCTGCGGCTGAACGGACCGAGCCTGGAAATCGTCGAGCGCTGCGACGGCACGCGCACCGTGGCCGAAATCGTCGCTGACCTGCAACAGTTGTACTCGAAAGCTGCGCCGCAAAAAGTGGAGCAGGACATCCTCGAATATTTGGGCCGGCTGTACGATCAGCGCGCGCTCGATTTCGAATAGGGCCCGACGGCGGGCGTTGGCGGAGGAATCCGCCGCTCACGAACGCGAGCGGAGCGGCTTCCCGGTAACGTTAGCGGGGTACATTCTTAGATGAACGCGCCAATTCCGAATCCGCTGGCCCTGGTGGCGGAGCTTACGCATCGCTGCCCGCTGCACTGCGTTTACTGCTCGAATCCGCTGGCGCTGACCGCCCGAGGAGCCGAGCTTTCCGCTGATTCCTGGCTGCGCGTCTTTCGCGAGGCGGCGGAGCTCGGCGTGCTGCAGGCGGACTTCACCGGAGGCGAGCCCCTGGCGCGCCCCGACCTCGTGGAAATTATCCGCTCGGCTCGCGCCGCCGGGCTTTATGCGAGTCTGATTACGTCCGGACTTCCCCTTGACGAGAAGCGACTGGGGGAGCTCGTCGTCGCCGGACTAGACCATTTCCAGCTCAGCTTGCAAGGCGCTGAGGCGGAAACTGCCCGCGAGTTTTCCGGCACGAGCACACACGCGCAAAAGCTGCGCGTGGCCGAGTGGGTGAAGCGGCATCGCATCGCGCTGACGCTGAATTTCGTGATTCACCGCGGGAATCTCGATCAGCTTGAGGACATGCTCGCGCTCGCTGAAGAGATCGGCCCGTCGCGCGTCGAGTTTGCGCACGTGCAGTATTACGGCTGGGCTTTCGCCAATCGCGCGCGACTGCTACCCACGCGCGCGCAGCTGGAGTGTTCACTCGAAGTACTGAAAGCCGCCGAAGCGCGCCTGCGCGGACGCATCAAGGTTGAATTCGTCGTTCCCGATTACTACGCGAAATATCCCAAGCCGTGCATGGGTGGATGGGGGCGCAAAGTCCTGCTCGTGAAACCGAACGGAGATGTCCTGCCGTGCCATGCCGCGAATGTGCTGCCCGGAATGACGTTTGAAAATGTGGAACGGAGTTCGCTGCGGCAGATCTGGGAGGAATCCGCTTCGTTCCAGAAATTCCGTGGCTTCGATTGGATGCCGGAGCTTTGCCGCAGCTGCGACCGCCGCGAACAGGATTTCGGCGGCTGCCGGTGCCAGGCTTTCCTGCTGGCGCGGGATGGGTCGGCGACGGACCCAGTGTGTTCACTTTCGCCGGGGCGGGCGATTGTGGATGGGATTGTGCGGGAGGCGAATTCATCTTCTACCATCGCCGAATCACAGGCGCCTGAGTCGGACTGGGTCTACCGTCCAAACCCGGCATGATCCCGGCCTCCGCCGCGTGCGACACGTCCATCCCGGCGGCGGGGAGGCCGTCACAACTCGGACACGTTTCACGCCGCCGCAGGCGGTACTGGCAAGAGTGTCAGGGAGTTCCGCGGCGCACAAAACCAGCGCCACTGCTGCTCGGCGGCACTGCGCGCACGTGCGCTGAGCTCCATGTTATTCTGGAGGCCTCGGATCGAACCCTTCGAGGAGGGCTGAATGTCATCGGCGTCGCTGCGCCGCACCGATCGCGTGTCGCTGACTCTGTTACTGGAAGCTTCCGGTAAGAACGCCAAGGGCGAGGAATTCAAGTTGCCGTCCCGGACGCTGCTGATCAATCGCGGCGGGGCGGTGATCGTTCTCGACCAGGATCTGGCGGCTGAGCAGTTCGTACACCTGCAGCGCCGCGCGCCGCACGAATCGCATCGCAAAGGGCAGGTCCGCGTCGTGGGCCAGTTCGGCCGGCAGAAGGACGGCTATCTCTACGGCATCGAAGTTCCCGACGCTTCCATGGATTTATGGGGCGTCGAATTTCCGCCGATCGCGGAATCGGCGGAAGCGGTGGCCAGGATGCTTCTGGAATGCACCTACTGCCGCAACCGCGAAGTGGTGCACATGAACGAGCTCGAGCTGCGCGCGTTCGAAACCAATCGCGGTATCGCCCGCCATTGCAAGACGTGCGGGGTGCCTAGCATCTGGACGCAGGCGCCGCACGAGGACGAAGACAAGCTTACGCCGCGGAAGCGCCGCGGAGCCGACGGCGCCGGCGCGATTCCCGAAAGCGGCGATAAGCGCGAACGCGAGCGCATGCGCCTGAAAACGCGGCTCACCGCGTGCATCCGGCAATCGGGGGCGGACGACGAATTGGCCGTATGCGAGGATATTTCGCCGGTGGGCATGTGTTTCCGCAGCAAGCGCCGCTACGAATCGGACGCGACCATCGACGTCGCAGTGCCGTATTCGCCCGATGCTGCCAATATTTTTCTTCCCGCGCGCGTGGTCTATTCCGAGCAGATGCCGAAGGCCGGCCTTTTCCGTCACGGCACGGAATACCGCCGCGTCGGGGCTCGGACTCGCTGATTGGAAATTCGCCTGTGGCGCTAAAGGAAGATCCCGGGGCGGCTGTTGACCGCGCCCGGGAGTTTTTGTTTGCGAGCTCCGTGGGCGGCCGCGATCTAGGCGGTCGTGAATCTTGCCGCTTTCGCGTTCATCGAGGTTGCGCTGAGTTGCGTGAGCTTTGCGTCGGCGGCTTTTTCCTCGGCGAGGATCTGGTCGAGCGTGCCGACCGCGTCGCGCAAACCAAGCGCACGGGCATAGGACGCGAGCGTGCCGTAGAGCGCGATTTCGTAGTGTTCGACCACGTTGCCATTCGCGATCAGCGCTGTGTCGCGCAGCGGCGATTCCTCGGTGTGACCGATCGAGTCTTTTGCGGCACTCAACAGCTTGTCGATCACCGCGTTGTCGTTCGTTTTCGGTTCGGCGCCAATGGTGCGGAAAATACCCTCCAGACGCGACGCGTGCCCGCGCGTCTCACCGAGATGGTGCTGCAGCGCGTTGCGTAGTTCCGGCGAGCTGGCTGATTCGATCATCGACGGCAGGCCCTTGTTCACCAATTTTTGTTCGCAATCGTATGCGTAGCGTAGTTCCACTTCGAAAAGCTCCCGAAGATCTTTGATTTTTCCGATCATGGATACGGCTCCTTGCAAACTTGGATTCGCCCGTGTTGGGGACGTCTTCGCTATCATGCGCAGCCGGGCCGTGCGTGGAACTGCGGTATTCGCCGTATTTCCTCGAAATGAATTCACGTAGTACCGGAAACACGGTCGCTTCAAATGCCTGTCCCGCTTGGCGCAGCAATTTAGAAACGCCTTGGTCTGAAGAGAACATGCGACAGATGTAGTGCAAGCTGGACGGGGCCGAATTCGTGGGCGCCGGCGGGAGACACACGCGGTCAGAGGCCCGAAAACACGAAGCGTGGTCTATTCCGGGGGCTGGAGTATGGCGAAGCATCCGCCGGGGTCGTGCCATGGCGCAACGTTGAAGGCCGGGGCGAAAACTCCATCAGTAGTACGGAAACGACTTTGGTTCGCTAGGAGCTCGTAGAGAGAGGCATGCGGCGTGCGGATGGCCATGGCCTCAGGATGTGCAGGAACACCCACGTTTCCGCGATGAGAATTGAGATGACCAGGGCGACGTAGACGTGCGAATGCTTGAAGGAGGGCTCAAAGACGTTCGCCGCGGTTGTCAGCACGGTCAGTAGCCCCAAGAGACCGCCGAGGAGGATCACGATCGCGGTGAGGGCCTGCACCTTCGAGCGCAGCGCGACGTGGAGCGAGCGGAAGTGGACCACCCAGCGCTACGCCGGCTGTCCCGACCGCATTGGCGAACACCGCTCCCCAGCCGACCAGAATCCAGCTGGCTACCAGGAGGCCGAGCGAAACCAAGCAGGTGCAGATTGCGACGACGGATGATTTCCCTCGCGGCATGCGTTCGCGCCGTCCGGCGCTACACCGTGACGGGTGTACGTTCGCGGGAACGGCGGGACTGGTAGTGCATGGAAATGTTCAAGTACACCTTGCCGTGGGGAGTTTCGAAGCAGAGAATCGTGGCTTCGGAATCGTAGCCGGCTTTGGCGCACTGTTCTTCGCTGAGCAACGCGGGCGGAAAAACTTTGAATGTGAAGCCGCGGTCGTTGAGCTGCGTGACGGCGTTGCCGATCACCATGTTCGCCAGCTCGCAGACTGCCTCGGGCACCATTGCTTCGCCGGGATCTACGTCCGCGCCCGCCAGATAGGCGGCTACCTTCGCTGCGGCCGGCGGGTCCATGTCGAGAATGATGCGGCCTTCGATCTGTCCCTTGAACGTGACTTCGGCGGCGAGACCCTTCTTACGATAGCCGTCCTCCTCCATGACGAGGTCGGCGATCTTCGCCGGCTCGCGCATCATTTCGGCCAGCACCGTGTCGAGCGAGCCGACGAACGGCTGGATCAAGTCCATCTTCATCGCGTTTTCCCTCCTCCGACCGGGCCCTGTTCGACGGGGATGTTGGGCGGTGCGGTCACGCCGTCGTCATTGAGCACGTAGCGGATGATTTCGTAGAGCGCGTCGGGCTTCACGGGCTTCTGGACGAAATGGCGCGCGCCCTTTTGCAGCGCTGCGAGAATGTTGTCCTGGTAGCCCACCGACGAGACCATCACCACGCGCGCTTCGGGGTGTTCCTGCACGATGCGCTCGACCGCCTCGATGCCTTCCATCTGCGGCATGGTGATGTCCATCAGGACGATATCCGGCTTGGTGCGCGCGTACTCGGTGATCGCCGTGCAGCCGTCGCCGGCTTCGCCGGCGAGCTTTCCGCCGAACGACTCGATCATCTTCGCGAGGCTTTTGCGCGCGAAGACCGAGTCGTCCACGATGAGATAGCGGACCGGCTGATTGTCTTTTCTGGTCAAAGCTTCGAACTGTTTCATGACGATCTCCTTCGAGTGCCTGTATCTCCGGCGCCCACGCCGCTAGCGACATCGGTTGCCTGGTCAGCGGCGGGCCGTTCGGGAAGAACCTTTGATTGCAGAACGCTGGAAAGTCCGGAAAGCGAAACCACTCGGCTGGCGAATCCGCGCGAAATGGCGGACCGCGGCATGCTGTCGACCACGCACGTGTCCGGGCTCTGCGCGAGCGTGACGCCACCGGCGGCCTGGATCGCGCCCATGCCGGCGGCACCGTCTTCGCCCATGCCGGTCATCAGCACGCCGACCACTTTGTTGCCCAAGGTGTGCGCCACGGAATTGAAGAGCACGTCGACCGACGGGCGATGCCCATTGACGCGCGGCTGGTCGACCAGAATGGTGACGTCGCCGTGCTCCATGTGGCAGACCTTCATGTGGCGATTGCCGGGGCAGATGAGCGCGCGGCCGGCGAGCAGCAGATCACCCGATTGCGCTTCTTTCACTTCGAGCGCGGAAGATTCGTCCAGCCTCCGCGCGAACATTTCCGTGAATCCTTCGGGCATGTGCTGCACCACGAGAATGCAACCCGGGAAATCCTCGGGAATCTGCGAGAAGAGATACTGCAGCGCGTTCGGGCCGCCGGTGGAGATGCCGATCGCGACGATTTTCGACGGATAGCGCGGCTGGGTCGGGAAATTGCGCCGCAATTTCCGGCTCGTCGGCGGCATGGTGATGATCATCTTCGGCGGGCCGGAGGAAGCCGCGACTTTGATTTTCAGAGCCAGCTCCGAAGCGATCTGCTGCAGACGGCCGGACGCGGCGTCCTGCGGCTTGGTGACGAAATCGAAGGCGCCGAGCGATAGGGCCTTGAGCGTGAGCGACGCGCCTTCCTCGGTATGCGCGCTGACGACGATCACCGGCACGCGGTGCTTGCGTGTGATTTCGCGCAGCATCTCGATGCCGTCCATTCGCGGCATGTCCAGATCGAGCGTGACCACGTGCGGATGCAGTTCCTGGATTTTGCGGAGGCCGATCAAGCCGTCCATGGCCGTTCCGACAACTTCGATGGAGTCCTCGTGGAGCAGTGTTTGCGGGATGAGCTTGCGCATCAGCGCGGAATCGTCGACCACGAGCACACGGATTTTTTCGCCTTTGCTCACGCGATCGCTCCCACCGCCGGAATGCGCGAAAGATGCGAGATGACCGCGGGCACGTTGAGGATCAGCACCACGGTGCCGTCGCCCAGAATCGATGCACCGCTGATCATCGGCGAAGTGACCAACTGATCTTCCAGCGCCTTGATGACGAGCTCTTCTTCACCCATCAGACTGTCGACGGCCAGCCCGAATTTGCGGCCGCCGGTGCCGATCACGATCACGAAGATGCGATTGCCGCGTTGACCCGTGGAATTCCGGTCCAGACGATCGAGGCGCACCAGCGTCAGCACCTGCTCGCGCAGCTGAAATACTTCATGATCGTCGATGCGGTGGATGCCCTGCTCGGTGATGCGCGTGATTTCGGCCACGGATGCAAGCGGCACCGCGTAGAGGCGGCCGTGGACCCGGAACATCAGCGCGCGGATGCTGGCAAGCGTCAGGGGGACGAAGAGGCGGAAAGTCGTGCCGCGTCCGGGCACGCTTTCCAGTTCGACCGTCCCCTTCAGCGCTTCCAGGGATGATTTAACGACGTCAAGCCCCACACCCCGGCCGGAAATTTCGGTAATTTCGTCCGCAGTGCTTAGGCCCGGCGCGAAAATCAGCTGGAGGCTTTCCAGCTCGTTGAGCTGCGAGGCTGATTCCGCGGAAACGATCCCGCGCTCGACGGCGCGGCGGACGATTTTGGCGCGGTCCAGGCCATGGCCATCGTCGGAAACTTCGATCACCACCTGATCGCCGTCGTGATAGGCGTTTAGGCGGATCGTGCCGCGCGGCGGTTTCCCCGACGCTTCGCGTTCCGCCGCGGTTTCAATGCCGTGGTCGGCTGCATTGCGCACCAGGTGTGCCAACGGATCACCGAGCGCGTCGAGAATGCTTTTATCGAGATCGGTAGTCTGCCCGGCCAACTCGAGTGCGATTTCCTTGTTGCGCAGGCGCGCCACATCGCGAATGATGCGCGGGAAACGGCGGAAGAGCTGCTCGACAGGGACCATCCGGATTTTCATCACCGACTTTTGGAGTTCGTTGAGCACCCGCGATTGAAATCCGAGCGCGTCCGCCAATTTGCCGCGAAGCGGGTCCTTCGAGTGGCGGCGCTCAAATTCCGTCATAGCGCGCTGGAGCATCGATTTGCCGATGATCATTTCGCCGACCAGGTTCATCACCGTGTCGATGCGGTTGGCGTCCACGCGCAGCATGTTTTCCGAGGCCGCGTGCGCCATGCCGGAGGAGGCCGAATGGTCGTGCGAGTCCTCTTCATCCGGCGGCACCGACTGCGGGGGCCCGGAAGCCGTATCCGGCGCCGCCGGGGCTGTTTTCACGCCCGCGGAGACCGCCTTCGCTTCCGATTCGATCAGGATTTCGAGCAGATCGCGCGGCGGAGACTGGAGCACGGGCGCGCGGTCCACGGAGATGGCGCTCACCACGCTGGGCACCTGGCATCGCTTGCGGATCCACTCCGCGGTTTTTGTGGTGGCGAGCGCCGCCTCAATCGACTCGCAGCTTTCGGTGACACTCTCCGGGCGCAAGGCCAGAATTCGGCCCGCGGTCTCGAGTGATTTGCGGGCCAGCTCGAACGCCGCTGCCGGCAGCAGGGCCTCGCGATCGAGCTGCATGGCGATGTTGTAGACATTCTCACCGCGCCGCAGCGCCTCGACGATCATCAGCCGCTCGTATTCGGTCCAGGCGAACCTCGTCGGCGCCGGGGCGCTGTGTTCCTGCGCCGCCGGCTTGTTCAGCAGCCGGTTGATGTAGTCTTTCAGCGCACCGCCGGCCGGGGGCTGTAATCTGCTGCGATACGCCGCCAGCATTTCGTGGAACGTGTCGGCGGCGGTCAGAATCACTTCGGCGATCAGCCCGGCATTCTGTTTCGCAAGCTCCGGCGTCAAGACGTCTTCGAGATCGTGCGCCAGCTCGCTCAGCTCGCGATATCCGCATGCGGCCGAATCGCCCTTCAGCGTGTGCACCGCCCGGCGCACCTGCCGCAGCTGCTCGACATCGCCCGGACGCTCCTCAAGCGCCATCCCCGATTCGTTCATACCCTGGAGAATTTCCTGGGCGCTCTCGAAGAAGAGATCGCGGAGCTCGGACGCCTGCTCGTCGGAGGGAAAGCTCACTGCGCCCCCTCGATTCGCTGGTACACGGTCGCGTTGTTTTCATGGATCATATGAAATTTCGTGGTCAGGCCAAAAAGGCTCTCCGCGTGCCCGACGAAAAGATATCCGTCCTGGTTCAGGCAGCGGTGGAACTTGTCGATCAGGCGTTTTTGCTCGGCTTCGTCGAAATAAATCATCACGTTGCGGCAGAAAATCACGTCGTTGTGCTGCGGCAGGTATTCGGTTTTCAGGTTGTGAAAATCGAACTGCACGAGCGACTTCAGCGCCGCCTTGACCGAGTACTTGTCGCCGACTTTGTCGAAATAACGCAGACGCGTGGTGTAATCCACGGGCTCCATCTGCACTTCGTTGTAAATTCCCTGCTGCGCCGTAAGGAGCGCGGAGTAGCTAATGTCGGAAGCGACGATTTCCACTTTCCACGGCGGAGGGATCAGCGGCTTCGGCGTCGGCATGTCGAAGGGCAGCGGATTTCGCAGGTAGTAGTAGGCCAGCGCGTCGCACACCATCATCGCCAGCGTGTAGGGCTCTTGCCCGGTGGAACATCCCGCACTCCAGATTCGCAGCGACCAATCGCGCCGGTCCTGCTTGTGCTTCAGGATGTCTTCCAGGGTGGTTTTCTGGAACAAGTCGAGCTGCGGGCGAATACGGAAAAAGCTGGTCTCATTGACGGTCAGATTTTCCAGCAGCGCCGCCAATTCCTTCTTGCCGTCGCGGCTGGTCAACAGGTGGTAGTAGCTGTAAAACGAATCGAGCTGGCACGCCTTGATGCGCCGCTGCAGCCGGTCGCGCAGGAAATGCGTGCGGCGCTCGTCGAAATACATGCCGCACTCCTGATAGACCAGCGTCTGCAGCAGCTTCAGTTCCGGTTCGGTCAGCGGGACCTGCGTGGTCAACGTCGTCGTCGACATTCGTTCCTCGGTTTTGTTGATGGGCCCAGACGTCTACTTGCGACGCTTCCCCGAGCCACCGCCGGCGCCCACGGGTTCGGCGACAGCTTCCGTCACTTCTTCCAGCCGCTGCAGCTCGCCGCGCTGCAAAATCCTGTGAAGGTCGAGTAGAATCACGAGCCGCCCTTTCAGCTTCCCCACGCCCGTGATGTAGCTCAGCTCGCCTTCCTTGAACACGTTGTGCGGTTCTTCGATGTCGGAAGGCGGAATCCGGAGCACTTCCGACGCGGAATTCACCAGCAGACCGATCGCGCGCGTTTCCAACTCCACGACCACGATGCGGTTCGTCTTGTGCGGCTCGAAAGCTTTCTCGCCGAACCGCTTGCGCAGATCGACGATGGGAATGATCCGTCCGCGCAGATTGATGACGCCCTCAATGTAGTCCGGCGCGTTCGGCACGGAGGTGATGTCCGGCACGCGTACGATTTCGCGCACGATCTCGATCGGCAATCCGAAGGTTTCGCGGCCGATGCGAAATCCGACGAGCTGGAGTTCCTTGTCCATATGCGTGTGAGTTTTCAGGAGCGAACCAGTTCCGCGTATTCCGGCTGCGCGTGGCGATCCGATGGCGACCGCCGGTGCGAATTCCGGTGTTCTCCGTAGGACTCTTCGAGCGCGAATCGATCCATCGAATCGAGCAGGTTCCGCGAAAGCTTGGACATCTGTTCGGCGGCGGCGGCCAGTTCGGTCGAGCTCGAGGTCGACTGCTGCACCAGCTCGCGCATCCGCTCCATCGAACGGACCACCGCTTGCGCGCCCGAGGCCTGCTCTTCGACCGAAGACGTGATTTCCTGAGTGATTTCCGTGAGCCGATTGGTGGCTTTGGCGATCTGCGCCGAACCGCTGGACTGCTCCATGGTCGCCTGGCCGATTTCCTGCGAGAATTTGTAAACTTCCGAAACCACATCGGAGATTTTGTCGAGCGCCAGGCTCAGGTCCTTGTTCAACACCAGACCTTCCTGCACCATCGACGTGCTCTTGTCCATGTTTTCGACGGCTTCGCGGGCTTCCTTCTGGATTCCCTGAATCAGCTCGGAAATTTCCTTGGTGGATTGCGTGGATTTTTCCGCAAGCTTGCGGACTTCCTCTGCCACCACCGCGAATCCGAGCCCGTGCTCGCCGGCGCGCGCGGCTTCGATCGCTGCGTTGAGCGCCAGGAGGTTGGTTTGTTCGGCCAGATCGTCGATCACCTCGATGATCTTGCCGATATCGTCGGCGCGGCGGCCCAGCACGTCGATGATTTCCGCTGAAGCCTGAATTGCGTGGCTCGTGCGGTTGAGGCCTTCGGTAGCCTTATCCATGGTGGCCATACCGGTGCGGGCTTCTTCGCGCGAGCGGTGCGAAATATCCACGAGCATTTTCGCGGTGTCGGCCACGCGCTGGATCGAAGTCACCATCTGATCGATCGAAGAAGAAGTCTCCGCGACGCTCGACGCCTGCACCTGCGTGTTCTTCACCACGTTCTGCACGTTTACGCTCATTTCGTGCATGGTGCTGGTCACTTCGTCAATCGCCGAAGCGGCCTGCACGCTCACCTTTGCAGATTCGTCCGAGGCGCTGGCCATCTGGCCCGCGCCGCTGGCCACCTGCGAGGCGCTATCGCGCACCTGGCGCACCAGCTCGCGCAATCCCTGCGTCATGCGCGAAAAAGCTTTGGCCATGGTGTCCTGCTGCGACCGCGGCTGGACGGTGACGAAAAGCTGGCCTTCGGCAATCGCCGCCGAGACGCCGGCCATTTCCTTCAGGTGAACGATCATGTTGTTGAAGTTTTCCGCGAGCTGTCCCACTTCGTCGTCGCGGTGAATGTCGATCGTCTGGTCGAGATCGCCCGAAGTGCCGATCTTGCGCGCCACTTCGATCAGGTGGGTCAGCGGATCCTTGATCGATTTCGCAGTGCGATACGCCACGTATCCGCCGAACATCAAGCCCAGCAACGTTCCCAGCGTCATCATGATGGTGCTGATCATCAGTGCCGAAGCGGACGAGGCGTTCGAGTCGTCCTGCGCCTGGTGCACGGCCTGACTGGCCTGGTCCAGGAAGGAGGAGGAACGGTTGATCCACGATGCCGGGTCGTGCTGCAAATAGAAGATCTGCAAGTCCGAGACGGTGGTATCTCCTGAGTCGACCGAGTGCCGCTTGGCGATCATCTCCTTGGCGAAATTGTCGGCCCAGCCGCGCTCGTTTTCCTCCACCTGCGAAAGCGACGACCGCAGACTCGCGTCGTTCGCCTTGGACTCTTCTTGCCTCAGCATCTCCTGCAGTTCGTTAGTGCCCTTGGTGGTTTTCCCCTCGTCGCGCAAGTCGCCGCTCAGCAGGTAGTTGCCGAGCGACAACCGGTTCTCGATCATTTTGTAGCGAATGCTTTCGATGGTCTGCACGTCTGAGAGCGTCGCGGACACGGCCGCGCGCGTGGCGTACTGTCGGATCACTGTGAAAATATTGATCAAGAACAAAAACAAGATGACCGCCAGTATGGCGCCGAACCCCCAGTACAGCTTCTTGCCGATGGTCATGTTCAAAAGCCTCCGCTTCCCCGTACCGATGTCCCCGTGCGCCATAAAGCGCGTCGCGTTACTGCGCCTGTCCGTCAAAGGCGAACTCGACGATTTCCGTGCTTTCCTTTGCCGCCGGCTCGAAGTGCCATTTCTTCAGCGCGTCCAGCGCCGCGTTCACCAGCAGCGGGCTGCCACCCACCACCTTGGTGGAAACGACGTGTCCGTCCGCCGCAACCGTCGCTTCGATCTTCACCTTGCCGGTCACGTTCATCTGTTTCGCGAGCGTCGGATACTCCGGAGTTACGCGGACGCGCACCTTGCGCTTGTTCGAGTCGGTGGGACTGTCCTGCGCAGAGGCCTTGTGCGGAACGATCGCCGCGCCAGCGAGCACGATTGCCAGACCCATTGAGATCAATAAGAGCTTGAGCTTCACAGTTGGTTCCCTCCACGCACCCGCTGCGCCGGTGTTCCTACCGATCGAATTGAAATTCGACGGTTTCGGCGGTGTCCTTCGGGCCCGGTTCGAACTGAAATTTCTTGATCGCGTCGAGAGCGGCCATCACCAGCAGCGGGCTGCCGCCGACCACGCGGGTTGCTACCACGTGCCCGTCCGCGGCGACCGTCGGCCTCGACCTTCACTCTGCCGTACACGTTCATCTGCCGGGCCAGCGCAGGATAAATCGGCGTCACTTTTACGCGAATCTTGCGCTTGGTTCGGTCGGCCTCGCCGTCCTGCGCGGATGCCCTGCGGGGCGCGACGACTGCGCCAACCAGAACCAATGCCAAGCCGACCGAAATCAGAATTGCCTTGAACTTCATGGCCCTACCCTCTGGATACCCACCACCCCGCCTTAAGAAATTGCACGGGTAGGGCCACCAGTAACGGTACTCGGCCAGCAAGCTCCAAATCCGCCACTATCTCCTCAAACGATTGATAGTAGCGATGTTAGTGCGCAAGGGTAGGCGCTCGGCGGACGGAAAGAATCCCCGGGCCGTCTCACCGGGTAGGCCAGAGCTCGGGTGACGTCTCAGCCTGCGACATGAGACGGGGTATTTGATAGGGCAACAAGGTTGAGCGCTTCGATTGACTCAAAATGAGATAACACCGTAACGTCTTTGCTTGTAAAGGCGTAGCGTGCGCAACCGATCACCTCATGCGTGCACTAAAGAAGATCCGCGAAGTTCCGTCTCGTCTCGACGGCTCGTTTGAGAGCCTGCTGGCCCAGTTCTCCGCCACGACGCTCGAGCTGAACCCGTCGGTCGGCACCGCGGAATTTGCGCGCCGGCTGACCACCCGCGCCGCCGAAATGCTGGGAGCGCGCGCCGTGGTGCTGGCTTTTGGCCGGGGAACGGATTGGGAAATCGCCGCGCTCACCGGGCCGGCCGAGCGTTGGGACGTGATGGTCGAGGACCGTCTGGCGAACGTGCTCGGCGAACAGGGTGCGGTGCCGTCGTCGGCACTCCGATTCGGCACGAGCACGATGCTGCTGGGCCGCGAGCTCGCCGAAGCCCTCGGCTGGCGAGACTTGATTTTGGTGCGGCTAACGGACAGTGAAGGCGGGCTGCTCGGCGTCCTGTGTTTGGTGGATCTGGGCCGCGAACTTTCCGCGACCGAGTGCCAGCTGCTCGAAGCGCTGGCGAGTCACGCGTCCGTCGCATTGGAAAATGTCCGCCTGTTTTCGCGCGTCGAGCGCTCCCGCAAGCAGTGGGTGGAGGATTTCGACGCCATCACCGATTACATCGTGGTGCACGATCCAGACGGCCGGGTACTCCGGTTGAATCGCGCGCTCGCCGACCTGCTGAGGATGGCCCCGGCCGAAGCCGTGGGCCGCGAAATCTATAAGCTCGAAATCCTCGCCGCCTCCGCGCAGCCGGGAAAGTGTCCTTTCTGCCGCAACACGCGCGCGGTGCTGGAAGAATTCATTCACGGCGCGGGCGAGCTCACCTATCTCGTTTCCACCTCGCGCATTCACTCGGGCGGTGAGGAAGACGGCCGCACAATCCATGTGCTCAAGGACATCACGGACCGCCGCGAAGCCGAGCGCCGCTACCGCCGCGAGCGCGATTTCAACCGCAACATTCTGAACAACACACAGAGCATGATCCTGGTCCTCGACACGGTCGGGCTGGTGAGCTATGCGAACCGCCGCTGCTTCGAGGCCGGCTATCGCGAGCCGGATCTGCTCGGCCGTCCGCTGGTGGAGATGATTCCACAGGCCCGGCGTCCGGCGTTGGCCGAAGCGCTGGAGAAAACTCTCGAGGGCACCGCTGTCGACAATCTGGAGCTGCCGGTTTTTCGCGGCAATGGCACGGCCGGGCACTTCTCGATCAGTCTCAGTCCGATGCGGGATGAGGAAGGCCACATCAATAGCGTTGTCGTGGTGATGGCGGATATCACCGACGCCGCCGATCTCCAGGCCAAGTTGATGCACACGGAGAAAATGGCTGCTCTCGGCCAGCTTGTATCCGGCGTGGCGCACGAAGTCAACAATCCGCTGGCGGCGATTGTGGGCTTCACCGACCTCCTGCTCGAAAATCCGGCCATTCCTCCGGAAGCGCGTGAAGAACTCCGCGTCATCCTCCAGGAAGCGCAGCGCACGCGGGTGATCGTGCAGAATCTGCTCAGCTTCGCGCGGCACATGCCCGCGCAGCATGAGCCGATGCGCGTGAATTCCGTCCTGCGGCAGACGCTCCAGCTTCGCGCCTACGACTTTGCGAACCACGGCGTGCAGATGTCGGAGCGCTACGAAGACGGATTGCCGCTCACCATCGGCGACTCGCACCAGCTGCAACAGGTGTTTCTGAACATTCTGAACAACGCCTACGATGCCATTCAAGAAGTGCGTCGACCGGGGAAAATAGAGATTTCCACCGCGCACCGCGACGCGCAGATCGAAATCGCGTTTCGCGACAACGGCCCGGGCATCTCGCATCCCGAAAGAATCTTCGATCCTTTTTTCACAACGAAGGAAGTCGGCAAGGGCACCGGCCTCGGCTTGAGCATCTGTTACGGCATCATTCGCTCGCATCGCGGCGAAATCGCGGCGCGAAACAACGCGGACGGCATTGGCTGCACCTTCTTCGTGCGTCTCCCGACGGCTCCGCACGGCGCGGAACTCATGGTCGCGGAAAGCGCGCCATGACCGCGCCCGTAATCACCTCAACGGCCGCAAGGCCGCGCATCTTGGTGATCGAGGATGAGCCATCGGTGGCCGCATTCATGCGCACGGCGCTTGAGCGGCGCGGATACGACGTGACGCCGTCGCCCTCGGCTGCGGAGGGATTGCGACTGCTCGCAACCAACGATTTTCGCGGCGTGGTTTCCGATTTCCGCACTCCCGGCGGAATCAACGGCGCAGATCTCCACGATTGGGTGCGGCGCCACCGGCCGGAGCTGGCTTCGCGCATCGTTTTCATCACCGGCGACACCGCCAGCGCCGAAACAATCAAGCTGCTGCACCAGGACGGAACACCGTGCGTTGAAAAACCGTTCCGCGTCCGCGAATTAATGGACGCGGTCGAGAAAACCATAGGTAAACCATGAGGGATGAATCGCGTCTCCGTTTTCTGATCGTGGACGATGAACAGAGCATCCGCCGTCTTTGCATGACGGTTGGCCAAGGCTTGAATTTCGTTTGCACCGAAGCGGAGACGGCCGAAGCGGCACTCGCCTTGGTGGAAACCGAACCACCCGACATCGTGGTGACCGACCTGAAGTTACCGAGCCTTTCCGGCACGGATCTGCTGCGCAAGACCAAGGAGCTGCTGCCGCGCGTCGAAGTGGCCATCATGACCGGGCACGGCTCAATCGAATCAGCGGTCGAAGCGATGCGAGAGGGCGCCTACGACTACATTGAGAAACCATTTCGCGTGGAGCGCCTGCGCCAGCTGCTTCAGCGCATGGCTGAGAAAGTTCGGCTGGTCACGGAAAATCAATTCTTGCGCGAACGCGTGGACGCCGAGACGAACCTCGATGGAATCACCGGCACGTCCGCAAAAATTCAGGACGTGCTGCGCATGGTCTCGCGCCTGAAGGATATTCGCACGCCCGTCCTTATTACCGGTGAAAGCGGCACCGGCAAGGAGCTGATCGCGCGCGCGATTCATTTCCGCGGGCCGCTCGCGCCGATGCCGTTTGTTGCAGTCGATTGCGGATCGCTGGTACCGACGTTGATGGAAAGTGAGCTCTTCGGCCACGAAAAGGGCGCCTTTACCGGCGCGCTGAAATCGAAGGCTGGCCTATTTCAGGCGGCAAACGGCGGCACGATTTTCCTCGATGAGATCGGCGAGCTGCCCCTTGAACTCCAGGCGAAGCTGCTGCGCGTGCTCCAGGAAAAGGAAGTTCGCCCGGTGGGCAGTAACGAGAAGGTTTCCGTGGACGTTCGCGTGATCGCCGCCACGAACCGCGATCTCGAAGCAGCCTATCGCTCCGGCGCCTTCCGCAAGGATCTGTATTTCCGCCTGAACGTCGTCACGGTGCATTTACCGAGTCTGCGCGAGCGTCGTTCCGACATTCCGCAGCTCGTGCACAGTTTTCTGGACCGCTACGCGCCCGGCGAGAATGTGCAGGTGGCTCCGAGCGTGATGAAAAGCTTTCTGCAGTACGAATGGCCGGGCAACGTGCGAGAACTGGAAAACTGCATCGCACGCGCAATCGCGCTCGGCGATCATCGCACCATCGACGTAGCCGATTTGCCACCTGCGATTCGCGGCAACGACCAAACGTACTCCTCTCGCGAAGATTCCTCCGACCTCTCCACCACGGCTCTTGCCGATCTGGAGCGCATGACGATCTTGCGCGTGTTCGAGCAAGCCGGCGGTGACAAAGTGCTCGCCGGGAAAATGCTCGGCATCAGCCGCGCGACCCTCTATCGCAAGCTGAAGCGCTACAACATCCCGCTCCGCAACGCCCCGCAGGCGCCCAAAGAGCTCGTGGCCACGGCGTCCTGACACCGCACCTTGCGCCAGGACCTGCCGTTGCCCGAGTTCTCGGGACCCGGCCGCTCGAGCCTGCGCTTGAGACGGTTTCTGTGTCAGGCTGAGACAAACTTGCGAGACACCTCCTCGGGGCGTGCGCTGCCGCCCCTAACGGAAAGATAGTACGGCGCTTACAATTGAAGCCGTACGCATGCCTTTGGCTCCCCTCGTGCAAACATTCAGCTGCCGCCTTTGGGTCCGAAGTGGTCCAGGTGTGCATCGGGTAAAAAAGCGGCATGACAGGAGAAGAACAGGCCGTGGGAATCGGAGCGGAAGTCGCAGCGATATCGGCGGTTGCCGATCAGACGTGCGTCGAAAAACTGGCGCAGTTGTTCCCGAGCGTTTCACCGGTGCGGATTCCGGTGCGTTTGAGCACCGTGGCCGTTAACGGGCGCCGGCGGCTGGAGGAACAAACCGTGATCGAATTCGGCACCGCGCGGGAAGTTCTGTTCTCCTCGACGCTTCCCCTGGAATTCGAAGATCAAGTGCGCCTGGAAAACTCCGATGGATCGCTCGACACGCGGGCGACCGTCGTTGCTGTGCGCTACCACGGCGGACGAAAGGCCGTCGCGGTGCGATTCGTGGGAGAGGTCGGAAACTGGATCATCAAATCATGAGCCCAAAAACCCCCAGCATGACCACGTTGAATATTCCGCGCCCCACGGCGGACGCAGGAAGCGCCGTACCGGCTGAATTCGCTTCGCAATGGCAGGAAGCGCGACTCGTCTACCCGATCTACGCTGCGCTTGCGACGCAATTCGAGCTCGCACCCCTGCCCTACGCGTCGGAAAAGCTTCCGCCCGAGAAGCCCTCGCGCGAAACCTTCGATGGCGTGCTGAAATGGCTTGCGACGATCGATCAGAAGACGCTGGCGTACCAGATTCGGCAGCTCCCATCCAACGTCCTGAACGGCAGCGAGGCTGCGCTGCGCGCGCTGATCCATCGCCAGCTGAAAAAAGAGGACAAGACCACCGCCGATCGCGACAAGATCGACCTGCTGCTGGTGCAGTATTTCGCGATGTGCGCGTCGGAAGATGTGGTGCACAAGGAAATCTCCCTCGAAGACGTCGTGCGGATTCTGCAGCCCGTCCTGCCCGAGGCTGACCCGACGCCACTGGAATGGTGCGAACCACTCGACAAAATCCTCGAGAAAACCAGGCAGTGCCAAAGCCTGCGCGACCTGATGGAGGACGGTCTGCTGGAGCAAGGGCGCCTGCTGAAGGAAGAAGCGGGCCCGATGTTTTACGATCCCGCGGCGCTGGTGGCATTCACGCGGTTCAATTTCCTGCTGCGCCGGGCCTTCATTCGCATGCTGCACGCGGATCTGAGCGCCGTGCGTGACGCCCTGGATTCTCTGGAAGCGCAGGGCGTCAAGACGGTCGACTGCCGGCGCGCGGGATTTTCGGCAGCGGAAACGACGTTGCAGCTGCGCTATTTCTGCGAGAACTGGCGCCAGCCGTTTCAGAAGGACTACACGGAAAATTCCGTGCGCCATTCGTTCGAACAACTGCTGAACATGCGCGCGGACCTGGAAGAAGCGCTGGGTCGCAAGGAAGCCCCCAAGAAACCGACCTCCGACCTTAAATCACCCACCGTGGGAGGCCTGGGCGCGCATCACGAGGACGACATGCTGGCTATGATGAGCTCCACGCCAGCGGATCTGAGCGATCCTCTCGCACTGGAACCGGTGATCACGAAAAAAGAGAAGGCCGCGCGTGATGAAGCCATTGAAGCCGAAGCGCACGCACGCGCACTCGAGCAGGAAGAAGCAAAAGCCGCGCAGGCCGCCGCGAGCCAGCCGACGAAACCGGCAGCGGACGTGCCGGCCGGGCCCACGGCAGCCGCGGAAGCGGAAAAGTGCATGGAGCAGATCTGGGAACAGTTAATCGCCGTGCCGCCGTCGCGCGGACGCTCGATGTCCACCGTCGTCCTGCAGGATACGAAAGTGCTGCTCTCGTCGTGGGAAGTCGCGGCGTTCGTCGAAAAGGGCAGCCAGGAATCGGAAGACCTGCGCCGCGCGGTGGTGGCCCGCGCGCTGCTGGCTCTGGCCAGCGACAGGCGCAAGCGCAGCGGCGAGGAGAGCGCGCTCGCAGCGGCTCTCGCGCTTGCACGTACGGAGGTTTCCTACTTCCAGGGCCGCGTGGAGCAAGCGAAGAAAGCGAAGAACACAGAGGCTGCCGTGAATCTCGGCATCAGCACGAAGCGCCTGCTTTCCTGCATTGAAGAAGCGGAAACACTTCAGTCGTAGGCCGCGCAAAGGAGCCGTAAATCGTTGCTTCGCGCAAGCGTCCTGATCGTTTCTGACGATCCTGAATTCGCGCGCACCCTAACGGCGCGCTGGCAGGCGGAGCGCCATGTCCCGGAAATCACGATTGCGACCGGCGGCATCTGGCATCCTGCCAGCGTTGCAGACCACGATCTCGTGATCATCGGGCCTTTGCACGAATCGGATTCCGCCGTGATTCTGCGCGCCGTGAATCTTTCCTCGCGTGCCGCCACAATCTATTTCGTCCGAGACACGAAGAATATCCCGCAGCTGCAATCGGATTATCCGCTTCTGCTGATCGTTCCGCAAACGGACGGCTGGGCGGGCACGATCGTTCTGGTGGCAACGGAAGCGCTGCGGCGCGTCGAAGCCGTGCGCCGGGCGCAACGCGCCGAAGGCGTGGCGCTCGCGTCCCAAGGTCACGCCGCGCTCGGGCGCTACATGCTCGAAATGCGGCCCAACGTAAACAACGCCCTGACGTCCGTCATGGGCAATGCGGATTTGCTGCTGCTCGAGCCGGGGCAGACTTCCGCCGAGAGCCGCGAACAAATACAGACGATCCATACGATGGCCCTTCGGCTCAACGAAATCATGCAGCGATTCTCATCGCTGGCGGCCGAACTCCGGGCCGGTGAGAAAGAATCTCAAGCTGAGACGCGGGCCGCCTCCTGCAGCCTGGCGACACGCTAGCGACCATCTGCGCACGTCGTGTAACTCATAGGAAACACGCCGCTTGCAAATAAAACCGCCTTTCCAATCTGGCTCGGACGGGTGGCGCACGAGTTGCAATTATTTCTGCGGGGATTTACGCGCGGAGGTGTGGACGTGGTGATGAAGGTTCTCGTAGTCGACGACTCGCAGGCGGAAACCCGCCTGCTTCAATCCGTCTTGCAGCAGGCCGGTTTTCATTCGGTGGCCATCAACGATCCTACCCGGGTCGAGGAAAAAATCGAGGAGGAGCGTCCCAACGTGATCCTGCTCGACGTGGTGATGCCGCAGCGCAACGGCTTTCAGGTGTGCCGGGATCTCAAGAATCAGGAATCGTACGCCAAGATTCCCGTAATCCTAGTTACCTCGAAGACGGCGCCCAGCGATCGTTACTGGGGCGAGCAGCAAGGCGCCAACGGCTACGTCGCGAAACCGTTTACTCCCGATGAACTGATCAGCGCCGTGAAGAGGTTTGCCTGATGGCAATCGAGCAGGAAAACGGAGCGCTGGCGCTGGGTTGGGATACCGGCGAGTTCCTCGAAGCCGAAATCTCGCCCGAGGACCGGTGCCCGGAACGGCAGTACTGCGTGTTCCGCGCGGGCCGCGAGCGATTCTGTCTGAATGTTCTGGAAGTCGAGGAAGTGGTCGACTGGCCGATCCTGACGCGGGTTCCGCTGGCGCCCGCCTATCTGATGGGTGTCTTTAACTTGCGCGGTACGATTGTCCCGCTGATGGATATCGCGTTTACCGAAGGCCGCCGTCCGGGGCTGCTGCCGAAGCATGTGGTGGTGGCAGCGATCAAGGGCGACGCGCAGCGCGGCGATTTGCGTGTGGGCATCGCCGCCGACGAGGTGATTGGAACGTTTTCGGCCGCCGAAGACGCATTGCTCGATCAAGCGCCGGCGGAGGTGCCCCACTGCCGCGGAATGCTGCGGCATGAGGATCGACTGGCGTTGGTGATCGACCTGCGGCG
The DNA here is from genome assembly GCA_049696975.1 of Candidatus Acidiferrales bacterium. GTDB lineage: Bacteria > Acidobacteriota > Terriglobia > Acidiferrales > UBA7541 > Palsa-295. The sequence goes on from JBAVUW010000054.1 coordinate 157,741, forward strand.
CGTGACGGAAGTGTTTCCGGAGCCGGTGATTTGATTTCGCGTTTGTGAGTTTCGGGGCCGTGATTGTTGGGAGGGGCTCTTCAGGCCGAAGAGCGCACACGTTCTTGGGAGGAAGTCATGAAATCTCGGTTGAGTTCGACAATCTGGATGCTGGTGGCCGGGACCGCCCTGGCGTTATTCGCGGTGCTCGGGCTCGCGTACCACGCGGGCAAGGAATCAGGCGGCATCGCGCTGGCCGATGCGCCGTCGCTGCCCTCGAGCGCGAGCGGACCGCTGTTCGCCGCGTTCGGCCTGGCGATTGCGGCCGCGCTGCTTCTGACGTTCATGCTCAGCAAGCGTGTGCTGAAGCCGGTAGGCGAGCTGGCGAAATTTTCCGAGCGGCTGGTGGCGGGTGATGCCCGCGCGCGCGCGGAATTCGACAGCGGCGACGAATTCGGCCTGATCGCCGAAAATCTGAACCGCAGCGCCGCGAAGGTGGCGCACGCGGTGACGAACCAGCAGGCGCAGGATTCGCTGCAGCGCAGCATCACCGACTTGCTCAACACCATCAATCTGGTGGCGCGCGGCGATCTGACGATTCGCGGGAAAGTGACCAACGACGCGCTGGGCAACGTGGTCGATTCGGTGAACTTCATGCTCGACAACTTCACCAAGGTTCTCGAGCGCGTCCGCAAGGCCGCCATCGACGTGAGCACTGGCGCGAACCAGATTCGCGAATCGGCCGACGACATGAGCGCCGGCGCCATGCAGCAGGACCAGGAAATCACCAACACGTCGAGCGCCGTCGAGGAACTGACGGTTTCGATGAAACAGGTGTCGAACAATGCCGAGGCCAGCGCCGAAGCCGCGCGCCGCGCGCTCGACGCTGCCGAACAGGGCAACCGCGCAGTGAGCGATACGCTCGAGGGCATGCAGCGCATTCGCGCTTCGGTGCAGGCCACGGCGAAAAAGATCAAATCGCTCGGCGACCGGTCGCTGGAAATTTCAGAGATCATCAACGTAATCAATGACATCACCGAACAGACCAACCTGCTGGCGCTCAACGCCGCAATCGAAGCCGCGCGCGCCGGAGAAGCGGGCCGCGGCTTCGCCGTGGTCGCCGACGAAGTGAGAAAGCTCGCCGAACACAGCCGCAGCGCCACGAAAGACATCGCCGCCCTCATCAAGGCCATTCAGGCGGAGACGAACGAAGCGGTGGTCGTGATGGAAGACGGCACGCGCGAAGTGGAAGTCGGCGCCGGCCTCGCGGATCAAGCCGGAAAAGCGCTCGAAGCGATTTCGAGCGTTGTCCGCCAATCCGCGGAGCTGGTGCAGGAAATTTCACTCGCTTCCAAGCAGCAGGTGCGCGGTACAGAGGGTGTCGCGAACGCCATGCAGATCATTTCCGGCATCACCCGGCAGACCACGCAGGGCGCGAAACAGACAGCCGGAACCGTGGGCAATATGGTGAAGCTGTCCGAGCAGCTCAACGAAGCGCTGGCGCAGTTCCGTTCGGGCCGTTCGAACGAGCCGACGCCGATCAACGAAGGCTCGCGGCCCTCGGAACCCGTAGGAGCGCATCGCTAACGGCAATCTCCGCGTCGCTGCGGCAGCCCGAAACTGCCGCCGGCGCTGAACGCCGATTATGAAACAGCATCCAGCAACGGCCGTCCGGCTCACCGAGAGCGAGCTCGATCAGATTCGCATGCTGATCGAGAACCGATCGGCGATTCTGTTCGACTCCTCGCGCGAGCGTTTTTTTTCGACGCACGTGCGCGAGTATCTGGCCGAAAAGGGCCTCGCGAGCGGCAACGACCTGCTGGGACTGGTCCGCGGCTCAAGCATTGAGTACGAAGCGCTGCTCGAGAATCTGCTGACGCAGGAGACGTCGTTCTTCCGCTATCCGGCGGTGTACGAAGCGCTCGAAACGAAAATCCTGCCCGAAGTGCAGGAGCGCAAATTCTGGCAAAACCCGCGGACGCTGCGCATCTGGAGCGCGGGCTGCTCGACGGGCGAAGAGCCGTACTCGATCGCCATCACGCTCTGCGAAGCGCTGAAATTCGCGGAGGCCTGGGAAATCGAAATTCTGGCGATCGACATCAGTCGGCGGGCTCTGCGGCATGCCGAGCGCGGCGCGTATTCGCGACGCAGCCTGCAGGAAGCGCCGCCCGCGCGTGTGGAGAACTATTTCGAAGCGACGAAGCACGGTTATCAGGTGAAGCCGCGCATCCGCCGCATGATTTCGTTCGCGCAGATGAATCTGGCCGATTCGGTGTACGTCGGCAAGATTGATGTCATCTTCTGTATGAACGTGCTGATGTATTTTTCCGAGGAGCGGCGACTGGCCATTCTGCGCCGCTTCTATGATGCGCTCGAGCCCGGCGGATATTTCCTGCTGGGTCACGCGGAAACGTTGACGAATGCGCCGGTGAAATTCGAACCGGTGGTGCTGGGCGATTGCCGGATTTATCGCAAACCGGGCGCGGTGGAATCCCGCCGCGCGCCCGCGATGGCGGAGGGAGCCCTGTGAACGGGCCGAACCAGGAATCAATCGAACTGTTCCTCCAGGAGGCTTCCGAGAACCTCCAGTATTTGCGGGAGTACTCCGGCCTTTTGCAGGAATCTTCGACGAAGCCTGAGGATCTTGAAAAACTCTATATCGCCGCGCATACGCTGGCGGGCACGTCCGGCAGCTACGGCTTTCCGGAATTCTCCGAAGTGGCCGCGAAGATGGCGCATATTTTTCATTACGCCATGAATGCCGTGCTCACGCCGGATATGCACGGACCGCTCACGGAATTTCTCTCGGACGCGATTTCCGTGCTGGAGTTCGATTTGCTGCAAATCAGCTCGACGGGCGCGGAGACTTCCGAAGACATCGCGACCTTCAAGCAGCGCTACGCGTTTGCGTTTCCTTCCGCGCCGCCTGAGGAAACCGAGGCGGATGCCGAGGCGTCTGCGGTCGCAGGGTCGCTGGGGGCCGGCGAACCAATTCCCGAAGTTTTCCCGGTCGCTTCCTACCTCGCGGGCCTGCCGCAGGATGGCGAGGTACCGGACGAAGTCCTGGAATTCTTCGTTCCCGAGGCCGAGGAGCATTTGCAGGCTGTCACCGAATGCCTGCTGGCGCTGGAGGGAAACCCGAACGCCGACGACATCAACCGCCTTTTCCGCTCGATGCACACGGTGAAGGGCTCGGCGGCGCAAGTCGGCCTGCACCGCCTTTCGGCAGTGGCCCACCGCGTGGAGGATTTGATCGGGCGGTTGCGCGACAATGAATTACAGCCGAGCGCGGAAATCGTCGATGTATTGCTCGAATCCGTCGATGTGCTGAAGCAATTTCTGCATCGGCAGTGGCCCGGAGAGGCGGAGACGGCTGCGGCGGTGGATCCGTTGCTGGGGCGAATTGCGGAGCTGGCGCCGGAAGGAGCGACAGAAGAGAGCGCATCGTCGGAGGCCGCTGGGTCGAGCGCGGAGTCGGTACCGTCGACCCCCACTGCGGCGCTTGCGACATCGGTGCGTCCAGCCCCCGCGGGGCAAGGCTTGCCGCAAGCCAAGTCCGTGCGCATTTCGCTGGAATGGCTTGATCGCATGATGAACGCGGTCGGCGAGCTGGTGATCAACCGCACACGCATGCTCGGCCGCCTCACGGAGCTCGCCAAGCTCGTCGAAGTGCTGCAATTTTCCAAGGCCCGGCTCGCCGGGAAAGTTTCCGACTTCCAGGAGAAGCACGAATTCAGCCGCATCTCGAGCACGCTCGCGCCCGGCGGCCGGCAACCGCTGCCGAGGGACACGCTGCGGCCCTCGTCCGGCCCGCTTTCTCCGATCAGCACCAGCGACCTGCTTGAGTTCAGCGATCTCGAAATGGATCGCTACGACGATTTCAATATATTGTCGCGTTCGCTGACGGAAATTTCCGCGGACGTAAACGAAGTGCTGACGCAGCTGGAAGGCTTCATGGGCCGCGTCGATTCCGATATTGATGAATTCACGAAGCTCGCGCACCACCTGCAGGACGAAATCACGGCCGCGCGCATGGTGCCGATCGGAAACCTTTACACGCGCGTTTCGCGGACCGTTCGCGATGCGGTGAAGGCCGCCGGAAAGCCGGTCGACATGGTGCTCGAAGGCGCCGAGACCGAACTCGACAACAACATCGTCCAGCATATTTCCGATCCTCTGATTCATTTGGTGCGCAACGCCGTGGCGCACGGGATTGAGAACCCGGAAGCGCGGCGTCGGGCCGGCAAGCCCGAAAAAGGCCGGGTCGCGGTACGTGCCTACCATCGCGGCAATCACATTTTCATCGAGGTGGAAGATGACGGCCGCGGAATCGACTACGAGAGCGTGCGGCGGAGTATCGTCGATTCCGGCGCGATGACCTCGGTGGCGGCCTCAGAGCTGAGCGAGCGCGAGCTGCGTGAAGTTCTATTCCGTCCAGGGTTCTCCACGGCTTCGTCCACATCGGAATTGGCCGGGCGCGGCGTGGGTCTCGACGTCGTCCGCTCGAATGTCCACGCGCTCAACGGCGAAATCGAAGTTCGTTCCGAAACCGGCCGCGGCGCCTGCTTCACGGTGAAGCTGCCGCTCACGCTGATTATCTCGCAGGCGCTGTTCATACGCTGCGGCACGTCGGTCTTCGCGTTCCCGCTGGCCGTGGTCGAGGAGATTCGCCGGCTCAAGCCCGAAGAAATCGAAGACGTGGGCGGAAAGCTGCTCACCCGCGTGCGCGGCGAGGTCACGGAAGTCGTTCGGCTCGATTTGCAGCTCGCGCTCCCGCCCCTGGAGCCTTTGAACGGCTATTTCCACATGGTGATCGTGAAAGTCGCAGGACGCCATGTCGGAGTCGTAGTCGAAGAAGTTCACGGCAAGCACGAAATCGTCATCAAGAATCTCGGCGACTACCTCCGCCGCGTGAAGCTGTTCCCGGGCACCACCATCGCGTCCGACGGCAGCCTGATCCTGCTGATCGACCTCAACCGTCTCGTCAGTGCGGATACGGCCGAGCGCCACGCATTGCCGGCATCCTCTCCGGCCGCGCGCGTTTTTGCGCCCGGGGCGGCGGCCGTCGCCGCCGGCAGCATTCCGTCCGAGGCGGTCGACGCGATTGAGAACGATCGTGTGGTCGTAGTCGCCGACGATTCGATCAGCGTCCGAAAATTCGTAGGCCGCATGCTGGAAAAGGCAGGCTATCGCGTCAAGCTGGCTTCCGACGGCCTTGAGGCTTCCGAAGTGGTGGCGCAGGTCGGCTGCCACCTGGTGGTTACCGACCTTGAAATGCCCCGGATGAACGGCTACGAACTGATGGCGCATCTCCGCCAGAATCCCGCCACCAGAAAAATTCCCGTGCTCGTAGTCACGTCGCGCGCCGGAGCCAAGCATCGTGATCGTGCCCTGAAAGAAGGTGCCTCCGGCTTTCTCACCAAACCCGTGCAGGAAGATCAATTGATCGCCACGGTCGAAAGCCTCATCGGCAGCGACACCGAAAAGGGACGGTCCGCCGTGCGCGTGCCGCTGCGGCAGGATTGAAATGATGAAGCCGGCTGACAAAAAAATCCGCGTGCTCGTAGTCGACGACTCCGCCTTCATGTGCAAGGTGCTGCAGGAGATCATCAACTCCGATCCGCAGATGGAAGTGGTGGGCCAGGGGCGCGACGGCCGCGACGGAGTCGCGCTGGCGGAATCCCTGCGACCCGATGTGATCACCATGGACATCAACATGCCGCACGTGGACGGCCTGCAAGCCACCGAGCTGATCATGACGCAGCATCCCCGGCCGATCGTGATCGTCAGCTCGGAATCGCGCGAGGGCGCTGCAAGCACCTTGAAGGCGTTGGAGCTCGGCGCGATTGATTTCGTGCCGAAGCCCTCGAGCGGCATCGATCTCGACATGAACACCGTGCGCGAGGAGCTGACGCGCAAATTGAAACTTGCCTCGAAAGTCCGCGTGGTGCGCACCGCGACGCGCTCGAAGATCAGCCCGCCGTCGGCGCCCGTGGCGGGCGCCACGGAATTTTCGGGAATGACGCCCTCGGTCGGACAAAACGGCGGGAAAATACCGATGGTGGCGATCGCGGCGTCGACGGGAGGTCCCGCTGCGGTGACACGCGTGGTCGCAGGGCTGCCGAAAGATTTGCCCGCCGCGGTATTCCTGGTACTGCACATGCCGGGTGCATTTACCAAACAGTTTGTGATGCAGCTTTCCGAAGTGTCCGCGCTGACCGTGAAGGAGGCGGAGAACAATGAAACTCCGCAGCCTGGCACGATCTACCTTTGTCCCGGCTCGCACCACCTGAAGCTTTCCTTCGGCGGAAAAATCTCGCTCGACGGCGGAGAGCGCATCGAAGGGTACCGGCCATGCGCCGATCTGGCGTTCGATACGATCGCCGCTTACGCGCGCGCGATGACCGTCGGCGTCGTCCTCACCGGCATGGGCAACGATGCAGCAAAGGGCGTACGGATGATCAAAGCCGCGGGCGGCTACGTGATCGCGCAGGACGAAGCGACCTCCATGATTTTCGGCATGCCCGCCGAAGCAATCGCCACCGGTGCCGTCGAAGAAATCCTACCGCTTGACAACATCAGCGGCGCCATCGAAAGGCGCGTGGCGAAATTGTGCAAGCTCGTTCCGGTGGCGACGCGATGACGGCGCAAACGGCAGCGAACGAGGCGAAATCCTCCGCCGCGCTCAGCAAAAAGCCGCGACGCGGACGCCACCCTGAAACCGTAGTGCTCTTTTATGTGGCGAACCAGCTGTTCGCCATTGCCGCCGACTCCGTGCACGAAATCCGGAGCACGGATAGCCTCGCGGGTGCCGCGAACGAAATCGAAAATCCCGACCTGCCAAAAGTGCGCCACACCATCGACCGCAGCGGCCGCACCTACTACGTGGTGAGCGCAGGACAGCATTTCAGCCTGCCGGTCACGCGGCCTGCGCTCGTACTGATCCTGCGCCAGTTTCGCGCCGCCGTGCTGGTGGATCGCATCGATCGCATGGCCGAAATTCCCGGCCTCTATCCGCTGCCGCTCGCGTTCACGGGAGAGGAGCGGCGCTGGTATCGCGGCCTTGCGTACCTCGACGATTCCGTGATTCCCGTCGTCGAACCGACCGGTTTTCTCACCCCGCAGGAATTTCAACTGCTCGATCGCGCGCACAAACTGGCGCGCGAGCGCGAAGCTGCATCGACGGTGCAGGCATGAGCTCGATCGCCCACATTGCCGAAAACGCGACGGAGAATTCCTTCGTGCTGCTCAAGATCGGCCACCGCCGGGTAGCATTGCCAGCCATATTGGTTGCGGAGCTCGCACCGCCCGTGCGACTGCATACGTTTCCGCACACGACGCCGATGCTCGCAGGAGCGATCGTCCGCCGCGGCCGCGTAATTCCCGTAATCGATACGGAGCCCGTTCTCGGCGGCAAGTCGCCGCTGTCGCACAGGTTTTATCTGATCGCGCGCCGCCGGATCGGCCAAACTACCGAACTCGGTGCCATCACGGTGAATGGAGAATGCGAACTGGCAAACGGCGAAATGCAGCCGCCCGCAATGGACCGGCCTGCATATGTCGCCGGGACGCTTGCAGTCGGCGACGAATCGCTCGACGTGCTCAATCTCGATGCTTTCTCGGTGGCGAATTCGCAGGAGGCGCGCCTGTGAACGCCCCTGCGAATCTTCCGCGCATCCTGCTGATCGACAGCAACGTCTATTTCGTCAAGCGCCTCACCGACGCACTCCAACACGTCGGATTTGAGGTCGTGCAAAGCGGCCAAGCCGCTTACGCGCTCACCATGCTCGAGTGGAATATGCCGGCGGCCATCGTCTGCGCCACGAATCTGCGCGAAATGAGCGCCTACGAAATGGCTCCTATTCTGCGCGCCGACCCGAAGACACAGTCGATTCCGTTGATCGCCGTCGGCACCGGAGGAGATCAGGCGTTGATGGAAGCCTACCGCGCCGGCTGTGATGATTACGTCGATCGTCGCCTGCCGCCCGGGGATATTGCAGCGCACATCCGTAGCTTTCTGGTGAGCCGCCAGGACGGATTTCAACCCACGCAGATGCTTTCGACGGCCGAAACCGCGCTCAGCGGCAGCCTGTCGCATCTCGATCTCGCCGGCGTGATGCAGATGCTCGGCCAGGCGCAGCAAACCGGCGCACTGCATATCAACGCCCACGATACTGACGGAATCATTTTTTTCGAGGGTGGCCAGATCGTTCACGCCGAGTGCGATTCGCTGTTCGGCGACGAAGCCGTCACGGAAATCGTGAAAACCTGCCAGAGCTGCACCGCGGGCGTCTACAAATTCGTTTATGGGGCGACAGCCGCGCAGCGCACCGTGCTGCGCTCGGCTACCGATCTTCTCCTCGACGCCATGCGCGAATGGGACGAGGAGAAGCTCAGCGCCGAAGAATCCGGCGCGCCGAACGAAAACGATCCCGCAGAGAAGGAGTCGTCATGAGCGAATCTTCAACCCTCACGGCCGCCGGCGTTCCCACGGTCTATTTCATCGACGATAGCGCCACGATGCGCGAGGTGATCAAGATCGCCTTCCGGAAGGAAAACATTCACGTGGTCACCTGTCCCGATGCCGCCACGGCGATCGCGCAGTTCGACCTCACCGCTCCCAATGCCGTGATCACCGACGTGATCATGCCGGACAAAGACGGCTACGAGGTTTGCCAGTTCATCAAGCAACACGAGCGGTTGAGCGCTACACCCGTGATCCTGATGTCCGGCGTGGTGAATCGCGCCGTCGCGGAAAAAGCGATGGCCGTTCGCGCCGACGAGCTGATCCGGAAACCGTTTCAGCCGCAGGACCTGATTGCGCGAGTGAAGAATTTGCTGAATCCGAAGCCCTCGCGCGCAAACCCGATCGAAACCTCCCTGGATGAATCGACCGAGGCGCCCAAACCGGCGCCGCAAGCGCTCTCCGGGCTCTTCGCTCCGAGCCAGGTGCCCGGGCCAAACCCCGCACCGGGCTTTGCACCACCCGCTCCGCGTGCCCTGTTCCCACCCGTCGCACCGCTCGCGGCAAGACCGGCCACCGCCTCGCCCGCCACTCCCGCGCCGCGTCCTGTGGTTCCCGTTGTCACGGCTGCTCCGGCGGCTGCGCCAGCCGAGGTGCAGAAATTGCGCAATGAAGTGCGCCGCCTGGAGTTGCTCATCAAGAAATTACAGGCGGAACTCGAAGCCGAGCACAAATATTGCGAAGCGCTCGAAGCTCATTTCAAGACGCAGCAGGAATCCGAATAGCTCGTTTTCCGCAAGCGGGCGAAAACACTCCTTGCGTGATCACGGAACCCAGGCGTCGGCCGATGGTAGCCCGCCGGATTTGACACCGACTGCCGAGGCGCTGGTTCAACAGCTGTTGCGCAGAGAATCGTCACCCCAGACGAACCCGCCGAAGAGGTCGAAAAACCCACGATCATCTGGCACTGAGTGCATGGGTCCCTCATTCTCGAAGTCAGTTACTCGAGCCCTTGGGCGTGTAGAAATTCGCGCGCGACTTCGGCTGTGTCCCGGTCTTCGCCCGCGACTTCGTAGTTCATCTTCTGCATTTCCGCGTCGGAGATCTTGCCAGCGAGTTCGGCAATGGCTGCGCGCACCTCGGGATGCTGCGCGAAAGTGTCTTCGCGCGCGATGGGGACGGCCTCGTAGGGCGGAAAATAGTGCTTGTCGTCGGCCAGGATAACCAGGTCGCGCGCAGCGATGAGCCCGTCGGTGGAATTTCCCGCCACCAGGTCCACCTGTTTTTCGAGCAGCGCGCGATACAGGAGCCCCAGGTCGAGAATGCGCGGCGTCGCGGCGAACTGAAGCCCGTAGGCGCGCGCGAGGCCCGCGTAGCCGTCGGGTCGCTCCATGAATTCGTATCCGAACCCGGCACGCCAGGCGTGCGCGTAGGGCGCGGCTTCGCTCAGCTTGCGGATGTGTAGTTTGCGCGCGTCTTCGCCGCGAATCACGATGGCGAATGTGTTGTTAAAGCCGAGCGAAGGCAGCACGTCGAAATGGAAGCGCTGTTTGTATTCCGACTGTACTTTGGCGAAGACGCCGGCGGGATCGCTCTCGATCGGGTCCTTCAGGATCGCGGTGAGCGCCGTACCGGTGTATTCGACGTAGGCGTCGATGCGTCCGGCGAGCATCGCCTGCTGACAGATGTAGCTGCCGGCTAGGTAGAAGCGGCGCTCGACGCGGAGATGCGTGTGCGCCTCGATTTGCTGTGCGAGGATTTCGCCGAGAAGGGCCTGCTCCGGAAAATTCTTCGAGCCGATCACGATGGTGTCGGAGTGATGTGCGTCGCATCCGGCTAGCCAGATCACTAGAGCGGCGCACACGGCGAACTTCGTGTGTTGCCGTGCGCGCCCACGCGGAGATTTCATCTCGTTTTCACCGCGCGGGCCGCAGGCGGCGCTCGAGGACGCTGAGGATGAAATCGGCGAGCAGGGCAAGTGCTGCCGCCGGAATCGCGCCCGCGAGAATCAGGCGATTATTGACCATGGCCAGGCCGCGGAAGATGAATTCACCGAGCCCTCCCGCGCCGACGGCGGCGGCGATCGTGGCCACGCCAATGGTGAGCACGGTGGCGACGCGGATTCCGGCCAGGACGGTGGAAAGCGAAAGCGGCAGCTCGACTTGAAACAAGATCTGGCGGGGAGTCATGCCCATGCCGCGCGCGGCTTCGCGAACGGCTGGGTCGACGCCCGTGATTCCCGCGGCGGTGTTGCGGATGATCGGCAGCAGAGCGTAGAGCGTGAGCGCGGTAATGGCGACTCGATCGGCGCGGTCGCCGAGCCAGGGCGCGGGAAGGAGAAAGCCCAGCAGCGCAAGGCTCGGGATTGTTTCGGCGATGTTAGCGCCTCCGAGAATGGGTTTCGAAAGCCAGGGGCGGCGCGCGACGAGGACTCCGAGCGGCACGCCGATGGCAATGGCCAGAGCCATGGTGGCGGCGACGAGCCAGACGTGTTCGAGCGTGCCCTGCAGGATTTCGCCGGAGTGCTGTGAAAAGAACGCGAGCGTGTTCATAGGCCCCTCTCAAACTGTTCGAGGTCGCGGATTTGCTGTGCGTAAGCGGTGGCGACCGGTTCGCTGGACCGCAGAAAATCCTTCGGCGCGTAGAGTCCCCTGAGCTCGCCGGATTCCATCAGGCCGATGCGCGTGGCGAGCAGGAGCGCTTCGCTGGTGTCGTGGGTGACGATGACGATGGTTTTTTGCAGGCGTTGCTGGAGCGCGAGAAATTCGCGTCGAATTTCGACGCGGGTGAGCGGGTCGATGGCGCCAAACGGTTCGTCCATCAACAGGATGGGCGGATCGGCGGCCAAAGCGCGAGCCACGCCGACGCGCTGGCGCTGACCGCCGGAAAGCTCGTGCGGATAGCGCGGCAGAAATTGCGCGGCGTCGAGTCCAACGAGTGCGAGCAGCTCCTGCGCGCGAGTGCGGATGCGCTCCGGTGGCCAGTTTTCCAGGTGCGGCACGAGCGAAATATTCTGCTCGACGGTGTAATGCGGGAACAGGCCGGTTTCCTGGATCACGTAGCCGATGTGGCGCCGGAGCGCAATCGGGTCCCAATCGAGCGTGGAGCGTCCTTCAATCAGAACCTGCCCGGTGGTGGGCTCGTGCAGGCGATTGATCAGTTTCATCGCCGTGGTTTTTCCCGCGCCGCTGCGGCCGAGCAGGACGAGCGTCTCACTACGGCGCACGGTGAGGTGGAGGCCTCGGAGAAGCTCCTGACCGTCCGGTAAGCGATAGCCCGCGTCGCGAAATTCGATGATGGAGTCGGGGGCGGCGGCGGATGGGTCCGTCATTTGGTGACTCGCGTGGAGGGTTTCATTCCGAGGTACTCGCGGATGTCGATCAGAACACGAGCCAGCATATCTTGTGTCAGCCTGCCGGTGAACGTGTTTTGCTGGCTGGGATGGTAGGAGACGAACAGGCGCGGCAGATCGCCGGGAAGCGCGTAGCTTGCACCGTGGGCGAAGCGATACCCGGCGCCGGACTTGATACAACCGCGCGTGCGGAGCAGGCCGAGGTAGCTGCGCATGGCAATGCCGCCGAGGGCGAGTAGGGCGCGCGGCTTCAGAATCTCGAGATCGCGTTCGAAATACGGGCGGCAGTTCGCGAGCTCCGATGGCAGAGGTTTATTCGCGGGAGGCGCGCATCGCAGCGAGGCGGCCATGTAGGTGTCGATGAGCGTGAGGCCGTCCCCGCGGTTTGCCGAATGCGGTTGATTGGCGAAGCCGGCGCGATGGAGCGCTTCGTAGAGAAAATCGCCGGAGCGGTCGCCGGTGAACATTCGGCCGGTGCGGTTGGCGCCATGGGCGGCGGGGGCGAGGCCGAGAATCAGCAGCGGGGCGTGCGGATCGCCGAAGCCGGGGACGGGCTTGCCCCAGTAGTCCCAGTCGCGGTAGGCGAGGCGCTTTTCGGCAGCGACCGTCTCACGATATCTGACGAGGCGCGGGCATTTGCGGCACGCGATGATCTCGCCGTTCAGCAGGTCGAGCTGGCGAGCGGAGGTCAACGGGCGCTCGTCCGGGACACTCGACGCCGATTGTTTGTTTTCAGTGGGTTACAGCAGTTTCTGCCCGGTTTCGTTGTCGAATAGAAATGCATGCCGGAGTCCGGGCAAACGGGGGCGCAAGAGAACCGCTCGTCCGACGCCCGGGATCCCGGCGTGCACGCCTTTTTTTTCTCGAATTCTTGTGTGGCGCTCATCGATTTTCCGAAACTTTGTTGTGTGCTGTGCCTCTAAGTAGTTGCGCTGTTGCGTATGGCGTAGGGTAGCATCCACCGACCCTGACGCAAGGGTTGGCGCCGCCAGACGTCAGAGGAAACCGGGATTCGCCGCAGAGACGGAGAAGACGTTCGGGAAAAGGCATGGGCCTTGGCTGACGGTTGCGGGGACATTGTGGCGGGCACGATATATCCTGCCACTGAGAAACCGGCGATGGTATAACGCGAGGCACGAATACGACGATGATTGACGGGCGCGAAAAACTGATTGTTATCGAAGAGGATCCGGCGAGCCGCGAGCTTTTGCGCTTGGCGATCGAAAGTGCGGGATACGAGGTTGGCGTTTTCGCGACGGCGCAGGAGGGTCTTGAGACTGCGCGGCAGCCGGGCACGGATTTGCTGGTGCTGGATGCCGCGGCCGTCGGTGTGGGCTCGCCGACCGCACGTCAGACGCTGGCGACCGTGCGCGGAGCGGCGGTGACGGAGAACGTCCGGGTGATTCTGTTGACCGGACCCTCCGCGGACGATCGCGCAGCGGGACTCGATCTGGGCGCCGACGATGCGATCTCACGGCCTTGGGATGCGGCGGAGCTCCTGGCGCGCGTGCGATCGCAGCTGCGCGTGCTGCGCGTGGACCGGGAGCTTCGAGACAAGATGCGGCTGGCGGAAGAGGGCCAGCAGATCGCGCACACGGCGTTTGATGCGCTGGCAGTCACCGAGCAGATGGCGACGAACGCAGTGTCGCTCGACCATCGGTTGAAGCTGGGGCTGGCGGGCGTGTTTGCGATCGCGCTGGTGATGGGCGCGACATATTTCCTGTTTGCCCACAGCGCCAGGAAGGATCTGGCACGGACGACCTCCACGATCGCGCGGCTGGAGCGAGGCGTGCTAACGCAGCAGGACTTGATGGCGGAGGCGCGCCGGATTCGCGGGACGCAGCCGAGCAGCGCGACGGCGCCGGCGGGTGCGAACGATCTGCAAAAGCAGGCGGCGGATCTGCAGGCGAAAATGGCGGCGGGGGGCGCGAGCGCCGACTTGCAGAAGCAATTGGACGACACGAACGCGCGGCTGAAGCGCATCGAACAGCAGGGGGACGCGGCGCAGAATTTGATTCGCATGGATGTGGACAGCGTGTGCCTGTTGCACGTATCGGTGGCGTTTCGCAATCAGCAGAATGGCCAGCGGCTGCGCTACGCAGGGCTGAACAGCCAGGGCGAGCCGCTGCAGGATAGCGACGGCAATCCGGTGCTGACGCTGGAAGGAAACGGTCCCGAGGTGAAGGTGGATGTGTTCGGCACGGGGTTTCCGGCGGGGCCGGAGGGGCGCATTATTACCAACCGGCACGTGGCGCAGCCCTGGTGGGGCAACGACGAACTGAGCGACCTTACGAACCAGGGATTTACGCCGGAGATTTCGTCAATCCACGCCTATTTTCCGAACGACCCGCGCGCGTTCAACGCCGAGATCAACGAGATTTCGAAGGCCACGGATCTGGCCTCGATGCGTGTCAACTTGAAGGATTTGAAGCGCCAGGTGTTGACGATCGACGCCGGAAAAACCGCGGCGGTGACGGGCGAGCCGATCGTGCTGATGGGTTACGCAACGGGGCTCGCGGCGATCCTGGCGCGCACCGATGAGGACACCGCGCAGAGCATCATGACCCACAGCGGCAGCGACGTCTCGCAGGTACTGGACGAGCTGGCGCGCCGTAATTTAATTCATCCGCTGATCACGCAGGGTCACATCGGGGATATTTTGCCGGATAAAATCGTTTTCGACGCCCAGACTACTTCGGGCGGTTCCGGCGGTCCGCTGTTCAATAAAGACGGAAAAGTGATTGGCGTTACGTTTGCGGTTCTCAAGGGATTTGGCGGGTCGAATTTCGGAATTCCGATCCGATTTTCCGAGCCGCTGCTTGCCGATTCAGCCATGCGTGGGGCGAATTAACATCGGGATTTCCGCGGTACTCGCGCGCATCAATCTGCCGAATAACAGGGTAAAATCATAAGCCTCCCGGCCCCTTGCGCGGATCGGGGCGTATTGCGTATGAAAACGAGCTCACAGGAGAGAACGATCCTCGACCGGATCGTCGAAGCTCGTCGCGCTGCGATCGCGCACCGCAAGCGCGTGCTGCCCGATGTGGCGCTGAAGATCGCGGCGGAAAAAAACGACCCAGCGCGGGATTTTTTCGGTGCGTTGGCGCGCGACGGCGCTTTCAACGTGATTGCCGAGTTGAAGAAGGCGTCCCCTTCGAAGGGCTTGCTGCGCGAGAACTATGTGCCGGCTGATCTGGCGGCGGCGCTTGCCGGTGCCGGGGCGGCGGCGCTTTCGGTGCTGACGGAAGAGGAATTCTTTCTGGGCTCGCTCGGAGATCTAAAAGCCGCAAAGAAGGCTGCGGCGGTCCCGGTTCTGCGCAAGGATTTCATCGTGGATCCGTGGCAGGTGTGGGAGGCGCGGGCGGCCGGCGCGGACGCTTTTTTGCTGATCGTTGCAATTTTGGGCGATGAGACATTGCGCGAGCTGTTGGAATTGGGGCGGTCGCTGGGGATGGAGCCGCTGGTGGAAGTGCATTCACGCGAGGAAGTGGTGCGGGCCATTGGGTCGAGTGCCCGGATCATCGGCGTAAACAATCGCGATTTGCGGGATTTCAACGTGCGGGTGGAGACTTCGCTGGAATTGATCTCGGAAGTTCCTGAGGAGTGCGTTGCGGTCAGCGAGTCGGGGCTGCGGACGCATGAGGATTTGGTGCGGCTGCGGAACGCCGGATTTGATGCGTTCTTGGTGGGCGAGCATTTAATGACGTATGCAGAACCCGGGGAGCCGCTGCGAGCGTTGATCGGCGGGTAATTTCGAAGAAGACGCGATGGTGAAGGTGAAAATTTGCGGGATTACGAATTGGGCGGATGCGCGGCGGGCGATTGAGAGCGGCGCGGATTTGCTCGGGTTCAATTTTGTGCCGACGAGCCCCCGGTATGTGACGCCCGCGAAGGCGCGGCGCATGGTGAAGAAGCTGCCAGGGAACATCTCAGCGGTGGGCGTGTTTGAGAATGAGTCGGAAGAGGTGATGCTGGAAATTGCGCGAAGCGTAGGGCTTCGTCAGCTGCAATTGCACGGCGATGAGTCACCCGCGATGGTCGCACGGCTGACGCGGAACAGCGAGCGGCTGGGCGTGATCAAGGCGCTGCGGGTGAGAAAGCCGTTTCGCGTGGCGCAGCTGGCGGCGTACAAGCGCGCGGGCGCGATTTTGCTGGATGGGTTCAGCCGGCAAGCGCGCGGCGGGACCGGGATGACGTTCGATTGGCGCCTGGCGCGGCGGGCCAGGCGGTATGGGCGAATTTTCCTGGCGGGCGGCTTGACGCCGGAAAATGTGGTCCAGGCGATCCGTACGGCGCGGCCGTACGCAGTGGATGTTTGCAGCGGAGTGGAATCGCGGCCGGGGAAAAAAGACGCGGGGCGGATGCGCAGCCTGGTGCGAGCGGTGAAAGGCAGGCGAGGAACAGCGCGATGAATTACGCGGTCAATGTAGTGAAAGAGCGCGGTCGGTACGGCCCCTACGGCGGGCGATACGTTCCCGAGACGCTCGTGGCGCCGCTTGAGGAGCTCGAGCGGGTGTATGCGGAGGCCTGCGCGGACGATCAGTTCAAGCTCGAGCTGGACATGCTGCTGCACAATTTCGCGGGCCGGCCGACGCCGCTGCAGTTTGCGTCGCGGCTGACGGAGCATTTCGGGGCGGCGCGGATTTACTTGAAGCGCGAAGACCTGCTGCACACCGGCGCGCACAAAATAAACAACTGTCTCGGCCAGGGTCTGCTGGCCGTGCGCATGGGGAAAAAGCGCGTGGTCGCGGAAACGGGTGCCGGGCAGCATGGCGTGGCGACGGCGACGGTGGCGGCGCGGTTGGGGCTTTCGTGCACGGTGTATATGGGCACGGAGGACATGGAGCGGCAGCGGCTGAATGTGAATCGCATGCGGCTTCTAGGCGCGGAAGTGGTCGGCGTAGATTCCGGAAGCAAGACCCTGAAGGATGCGATCAACGAAGCGATGCGCGACTGGGTGACGAACGTCCGGACGTCGCACTATCTGCTGGGGTCGGTGCTGGGTGCGCATCCGTATCCGATGATCGTGCGCGATTTTCAGAAAATTATCGGCGAGGAAGCGCGCGAGCAGGTCGTGCGCGTGGAAAAGCGGCTGCCGGATTATTTGTATGCGTGCGTGGGCGGCGGGTCGAATTCGATCGGGCTCTTTCATGCGTTCCTGGGCGACCCGGGCGTGAAGATGGTGGGAGTCGAGGCCGGCGGACGCGGCAAGAGCTTGGGCGAACACGCGGCGCGGCTGGCGGCTGCCGAGGGATTTTCCGGCGCGCGCCCCGGCGTCCTGCAGGGAACGTATACATTCGTGCTGCAGACCACCGACGGGCAGATTGCGACGACGCATTCGGTTTCGGCCGGGCTGGATTATGCGGCTGTGGGGCCGGAGCATGCGTGGCTCGCCGATCAGGGCCGCGCTGAATACACCGCGGTGATGGACGACGAAGCGATCGCCGCGGCGAAAATGCTGGCGCGTACGGAGGGAATTATTCCGGCGCTGGAGTCCGCGCACGCGTTTGCGGAGCTGGCGAAGCGCGCGCCGAATATGAAGAAGGGCGAGGTCGTGATCGTGAATCTTTCCGGCCGCGGCGATAAGGACATGGGAACTCTCTCCCAATATGTCTGACGCGGGCGATCCACGAAAAACGGCCGGATTGCATAGGGCGGCCGGAAATTCGGGCCGCGATGGGCGGATTGTGCGGCGCTTTCGCGCGCTGGCGAAAGCGGGCGAGCTGGGACTGGTCGCCTACATCACGGCGGGGGATCCCTCGCTTGCGGCGAGCGAGAAAATCGTGCTCGCGGCCGCGGAGGCCGGCGCGGACGTGATCGAGCTCGGCGTGCCGTTCAGCGATCCGGTGGCGGACGGGCCGACAATTCAGCGGGCGAGCGAGCGTGCGCTGCGAGGTGGAGCGACGCTGTCGGGCGTGATCGACCTGGTGCGGCGAGTACGCACGGCATCAGACGTGCCGCTGATCCTGTTCAGTTATTTCAATCCGATTCTGCAGATGGGCGTTGAGAAATTCGCCGACGCGGCGAGCGCGGCGGGCGCAGACGGCGTGTTGGCCACCGATCTGACTCCGGAGGAAGCGGGCGAGTATCACAAGGTCCTGCAGGCGCGCGGCCTCGATACGATTTTTCTGGCGGCGCCGACTTCTACCGACGAACGGTTGGAGATCATTGCCGGGTGCTCGAGCGGATTCCTGTACTTGATTTCGCGTACGGGCGTGACCGGCGAGCGGGATTCGATGCCGGGGGATTTGCCGGCGCTGGCGCGGCGCGTGCGGCGAGCGACGAAATTGCCGCTCGCGGTCGGGTTTGGGATATCCCTGCCGGAGCATGTGTCCGTGCTTGGCGGAATTGCAGATGCGGCCGTGGTTGGGTCGGCGCTGATGGCGGAGATTGAGAAGTCCGCGACGGTGGACGCTGCGGTTGCTGCCGTGGCGGCCCGGGTGCGAGTGCTGAAGCAGGCGGCGCGCGCCGGAGTCAGCCGGCGATCGGCGGATTAGAAGTTGGCGCGATCCTTGGCGGGCTCGTTGAACGGGGGGCTGAGGAAACAGGACTCGCTACGGGTGAGGCTGTGCGGTACTGGCGTGGGTCGCGCCCATCGTCTCCCTCGGAGCTAAGGCTCCGACTCCCCGGAATCCAACCTCCGGCAGTGCCGTGCGGAAGGCTCCGGCACGACGTCTGGGCCTTTGTAGTAAACTTCGGCTTTCCGTGGGGACATTCGACAAGGGTGGAACGCTTGGATAAGCGTGTGGCCAGTGCGGAGGCGGTGATCGGTCGCGTGAAGGAAGGCGCGACGATCCTGATGGGTGCGTTTGGCACCTGCGGCGTACCGGAAAACCTGATCAACGCGCTGATCCGGCAGGGGACGAAGCATCTGACCGTGGCTTCGAATAATCCCGGGATCGACGGGTTCGGCATCGGCGCGCTGCTGGAAAACCGGCAAGTGAAGAAACTGATTGCCAGCTACGTGGGTAGCAACAAGTTTTTTGAGAAGCTGGCGCTGAACAATGAAATCGAGATGGAGCTGAATCCCCAGGGAACACTCGCCGAGCGAATGCGCGCGGCCGGGGCGGGCATTCCGGCGTTTTTCACGCCCACGGGATACGGCACCATGGTCGCCGAAGGCCGCGAAGTGCGCGAGTTCAACGGGCGTCCGCATATTCTGATGCCGGCGCTGCGCGGTGATTTCGCGTTCGTGAAGGCGTGGAAGGGCGATCGGTGGGGGAACCTGGTTTACCGGAAGACGGCGCGGAATTTTAATCCGGTGGTGGCCACGGCGGCCGAGTATGTGATCGCCGAGGTCGAGGAAATCGTGGAGCTGGGCGCGATCGATCCGGACCATGTGCACACGCCCGGAATTTTCGTGGACGCGATTTTCCAGGGCACGAACTACAAGAAGCCGATGGAGCCGGGTCCGAAGCGGAAGCGGGGATCGTGATGGCCTCGGAAATGGACAAGCGGGAATTCATCGCGCGGCGAGTTGCGCAGGAGATGCGCGACGGCTATTACGTCAATCTGGGCATCGGAATCCCCACACTGGTGCCGAATTATCTGCCGCCCGGCATCGACGTGATCCTGCAGTCGGAAAACGGGATGTTGGGGATCGGGCCGTATCCTTACGAAGGTGAAGAGGACCCGGACCTGATCAACGCGGGCAAGGAGCCGGTGACGGAGATTCCGGGCTGCTCGTATTTTTCAAGCGCCGATTCGTTTGCCATGATTCGCGGCGGGCACATGGATGTGTGCGTCCTCGGCGCGCTGCAGGTGGACGAGAAAGGGACGCTGGCAAATTGGGCCGTGCCGGGGAAAATGCTGAAGGGCATGGGCGGCGCGATGGATCTGGTAGCGGGGACGAAGCGCGTGATCATCGCCATGGAACACGCGACGAAAGAGGGCGCACCGAAGATCGTGAAGACATGCAAACTGCCTTTGACGGGGGTTGAGGTGGTGGATTTGATCGTGACGGACCTGGCGGTGATTGAGGTGACACCCAAGGGGCTGTTGCTGCGCGAAGTCGCGCCGGGTGTGACGCCCGAGCAGGTGCAGAACGTTACCGAGCCGAGGTTGTTGCGCGCACCGGATTTGAAAACGATGGCGGTGTAGTGACAGACGGGAAAGCATTCCAGGAGAATCGATGCAACCGCACGAGATCGTCGTGGTGAGCCTGCACAGCCCGAAGGAAAGACTCTGGGGCGAGCTCGTGGAAATTTCGCAGGCCGGCGTTACGATGCGGGGCATCGATCTTGGGTCGTTCGACGATTTCGTGAGCCAGGTGCTGCATCCGGAGGGGGACCGGATCGGGTTGCCGACCCTGTTTTTCCCCATGGTGAGGATCGAGCGAATCGCGCTCGACGAAGCGCGCGGGTCGATTCCTCCGCTTTCCAAGGTGTTTGAGAAGAAGGTGGGTCGATCGCTGGCGGAATACTTGGCCCAATTTGCCTGATCGCAGTTCGCGCCCTTGCGAAAATAGAATGCGAAGCCGGATTTTCACGGTTCCGAACGAATTGACGCTGCTACGGCTGGCGTTCATCCCGTTTTTCATCATCGCGATCAAATACGATCGGTTTTTCCTGGGGCTGGCGATTCTCGTGGTCAGCGGATTGACGGACGCTTTCGACGGTTACCTGGCGCGTTCGCTCGATCAGAAGACGGCGCTCGGAGCCTATCTGGATCCGATCGCAGATAAGCTGCTGATGTCGTCGTCCTATTTGGTGCTGGCGCTGAAAGGTCGGATCGGATGGTGGCTGGCGATCCTGGTGCTGGGACGCGACGTGCTGCTGCTGGTGGCGTGCGCGGTGATTTTGATCACCGTGGGTTACCGGCCGTTTCCACCGAGCATCTGGGGAAAAATGGCCACGGCGTTTGAAATTTTCCTGATCATCCTGGTGCTGGTGATGGCGGCGTGGCACGGGCAAAATCTTGGGATCGCGCGCGAGATTTGTTCCTACATCGTGGCAACTCTCGTGGTGATATCCGGATTGAATTACAGCGTGGTGGTTTCGCGCCAGCTGGCTGCAGGAGAGCCGGCAAGCCCGAGCTGAAGGTCTGGCCAAGCCGTGGCCAATCGGAAATTCGAAAACACCCATCCGGAGATGGGCGATCCAGGGGAAATCAGATCACGCCGTGGGCGGTCAGGCCGGCCAGTAGGAAGCTGCCGATTACGGCGATGGCGGCGATCCAGCCCATGGTCTGTGCGAGCCGGACTTCTCGCGGCGTGGATGGCGGCCGATCGGTCAGGATTTTGCCGAGCAGAAAGCCAGTGGCGAGGCCGCCGGCATGGGCCCAGTTGTCGATGCCGTGCATGAGCAGACCCAGCACGGCAATGTAAATCAGCCAGCGAATCAGGCTCTGACGCAACATTTGCATTCCCGCGGCGCGACGGCCCATGGTCATCGCCAGCAGCACCCCGATCAATCCGAGTAAAGCGCCTGAGCCACCGACGCTGAAATGTCCCATCAGACTGCTCAGAATGTAGCCGCCGATTCCGGTGACGACGTAAATAAAGAGATAGCGCGCCGAGCCGTAGAGCTCTTCGATTTGCGGGCCGATATCCATCAGCACCCACATGTTGAAAAGGATGTGCAAAATGCTGCCGTGGAGGAAAACGGCGGTGACGAACCGCCAGGGCTCGACCGCGTCGACGGGCCAGGGCAGGGAGGCACCCATGCGCAGCAGGACTTGCCCGTCGATGCCGCCCAAATCCAAGAGTCCGGACAAACCGCCGCCACCGGATTGAAAGTGGCTCTCGGTCATTGTCTTGAGCAGACTGACCAGAAACAGCAGACAGCTCAGCGTGAGAATCGTGTAGGTAACCGGCGAAGTCTGCGGCAAGTAGCGCCCGAGCGACTGGCTGGCGGCGGCCATGGAAAATCGCATGTTCGCGCCGCAATTGTGGCACCGCGTGGCACCCGCCCCGACCAGCGTGCGGCAGGCCGGGCAGAGCTTCGGCCGCGGCTGTTCGCTTTCGCGGTCGGTGGATCCGGCAAGCTTTTTGAAGAATTTCTCGATTTTCCAGCGCGTGCGCGGCGACAGGGCCAAATGGCGTTCCTTGCGGTAATGTGAGAGCGTTCCTATAATACCGGAGTTGAGAGCATACACGTGAATCAGGAAGCCGCGTGAAGGTCTTCGATTTTCGAGCGGAGTTCCGTCCCCCGATAATCTGGCGCATCAGCCGCAAGAGCGGCGCACTCCGCGCGCGCGCGGCGGCGCTGCTGGCCTGTGCTGTTGCGATTATTTCCACCGGCTGCTCCCATCGCGCGCAAACGTCGCAGCCGCCCGTTCCCTATCCCCCGTCGCAGGTGCCTTCATCCGCTCCCGTTCCCGGAGCGTCTTCGCCTCCGTCGGCCGCGCCTCCGGCAGCCGAGCGACAGCCCGCGATTCCTGGGCAGTATGTGGAGGAGGGCGTGGCTTCGTGGTACGGAGACCCGTTCAACGGGCGGCGCGCGGCAAACGGCGAAGTTTACGACATGCATCAATTCACGGCGGCGCACCGGACGCTGCCGTTCGGTGCGATCGTGCGCGTCACGAACTTGCGCAACGGAAAGCAGACGGAGGTGCGAATCACCGATCGCGGACCGTTCGTCGCCAATCGAGTGATCGATCTTTCGCTTTCCGCGGCTCAAGCCATCGATATGGTGGGGCCGGGCACCGCCCCTGTTCGGCTGGAGATATTGGGCGGCCCGAATCCGCAGGTCGGATTCTTCGGCGTGCAGGTGGGCGCTTTCCAGTCGGAGGACAATGCCGACCGATTTAAGGCGCAGTTGGCAGCCCGCTATGGAACCGTCACCATCGCGCAGTATGATGCGGCGAACGGGATGTTCTATCGCGTGCGCGTAGGCCGGCTGCCGACCCAGGCGGCAGCGCAGCAGCTGGCTGACCAGTTGCACACGAACGATCAATTGACTACGTTTGTGGTTCGGCTGGACGATTGATGTCTGGCGGCGGAACAGCATGAAAATCACTTGCAAGCTACGGTGGTGCACGATTGTCGCCGCGACACTGGTGTGCGTTGGGTCGGCGGCGCCGGTTCGTGCCGGGCAGGCGCCGTCAAGCCCCTACGCCAGCTGGACAGTCACCATCGTTCTGCCGCCGCGCGTGATGGCGGGGCATTCGGCCACGCTCGCCGTTTTCGGTGCGGACGGAAAGCTCGCTTCCGGCGTGACCGTGACCATCGATGACGGCCAGACGTTGATCACGGATCGCACCGGTCGCGCCACATTCATCGCGCCGGCGTCGCACGACTACATGCTGGCGAAAGGTTCGGGCGCGTCGGTTGCGGCGTTGATCGATCCGGCGACCGGTGCCAGCGAGCCGGCGGCGACCACCGCGCCGCCCGTAATTTCGAGGAAAGATCGCTTCTGGATTTGCACGGCGGGCCTGCGCGGCGAGGCGGACGCCGACAACGTCTGGATCAACGATGAGCCGGCGCTGGTGCTGGCAGCTTCACCCGAATGCCTGGTCGCGCTTCCAAGTTCCAAGGCCGCGTCGGGGCCGGCGACGATCCGCGTGGCGGCACCCGGCACGCAGGCGTCGGTGAAATCGACGCTCGTCGATTTGTCATTCGATGCACCGCAGCCGGCGCCGGAGCCCGGCAAGAAATCCCGGCTCCAGGTGCAAGTCCGCGGAACGGATGAACGGCTCGGACTCGTGGTCGATAATTTGACGCCGAACGTGCTGAAATTTGCGGCGGGCGATTCGCAGGAGGTGTTGACGAAGGGCGGGCCGGAAAATGCAGCCACAATCGAAGTGCGCGCGATCCGCTCGGGCGACTATTCGTTTCGCGCGCGCCTGATTGCTGCGCCGGACACGACCATTGCCTGGCGCTATTTATCGGCGGCGGCAGCGCTGGCGCCCGAGGAACGGCAGGGCGACATTCGCTTAATGGCGAAGCGCGTGCAGCGGAAACCGCGAGACGTGCCGGACGTGCGCGCAGAGATCGCAAAAGTGGTGACCTCGACGATCGACGGAGATTTCCGCACACTCATGCAGGCCGCGTGGCAGGCGCTGTAGCCAGCGGCGCGCCCGAATTTATTCGGTTGTGGCGCTTTCGAGGATCTTTAGCGCGGAATCCGGCAGCGCGCCTTGCGACATTTGCTCCAGCGAGTTGCGCACGCGCGTCATTTTGCCGTCCGCGTCCTCATAGCTTTTCTGCGCGTTGCGAAGATGCGTGCCGAGCTTGTCGTAGACGTCCGCGAAGTTTTCGAACTGCTTCGTCACTCCCGATAGTTCCGCCAGCAGATGTTTGGCATTTTCCTCGATCTGTTGCCCCTGCAGGCTGATGGCGACCGCGCTTAGGATCGCGAAAAAAGTATTCGGCGAAACCGGCAGCACATGAATTCCGCGGCAGTATTCCTCCAGCCGGCCGTGCTTCGCGTCCGTGCTCATCAGCAGCTCGTAGTAGATGCTTTCCGACGGCACAAACATCAGCGCGTAATCGAGCGTGCGCTCATCCTGCAGAATATATTTCTCGGCGATCGCATCGGCGTGCTTGCGGACGGCGGTGCAGAAATCCCGGCGCGCGTCGTCATTGTCCTCGGCCAGCCGGCGGTAGGCCTCGAGCGGGAATTTCGAATCGACGCACAACAGGCGATCGCCGTGGTGCACCACGGCGTCCACGATCGCACCGGTTGAGCCGAAGCGGTACTGCGTGGAATAGGCGGACTGCGGCAGGCCATCGGAGAGCATGGATTCGAGCGCGATTTCACCGAGCGAGCCGCGCGTCTTCGCTCCTCCGAGCACGGACTGCAGCGTCTGGGTGGCCTTGGAAAGGTCCTGGCTCGTCTGCTGCATCTGGCCCACTTTTTGGCTCATCTGTACCAGCGCGTCAGTCGAGGACTGCAGCTGCTTGGAAACCTCGCGCTGCGCTTCGCTGGCCAGCTGGCCGCTCGTGGCCACGCCGGTTTGCAGCTCCGTGCGGACCTGGCCCAGCTGCTGCGTTACGGACTGCATCACGTGGTTGAGTTGGCCGGTGACGGCTTGGAGCTGCGCCGCGAGTGAAGCCTGCATCTCCTGCCGCGTGGCCGAAAGCTGCTCTTCGGAGCGGCGGCTCGCAGCGCGCAGCATCAGCGCCACGATCACGATGCCGATCGCGCCGGCCGCGAGCCACACAATGGGATTTGCGAACATCTGCTCCTGAGGCCTTTCTGTCGTTTCAGGCTGCTTTCAACACTCTAGCGCGAACGCGTTTCGATTGTCATCCCGGACGATACGTGCATTGGGTCTTCATCCTGCCTGCCCCGACGAACGAAGCGAGCGAATTCGAAGAATCTCTGCTGGATCGATCGGATCACAATCATGTCAGGTAGAAACGTATTCCGCAGCAGAAGAGAGACGCCGCGCGAGCTGAAACCTCGCGGACGTTTCGCTATACTGTCCCTCCGAGGCGCGGTACCCAAGTGGGAAGGGAGAGGTCTGCAAAACCTTCATTCGTGGGTTCGATTCCCACCCGCGCCTCCAACGTATTTCCTAACGAGCGGCAGGAAGCTTCGTGGAAGTGAGTCGCAGGCGGAAGACCGCAGGATTCTAGACGCAGGCCTCTCTCGTGGAAGTGTCAAGTTCTTATGCGACTACACCTGACATAGGGAGACTTCGAGCTCCCGCAGGCGCTGACGGCTCGCGATCGCTTCCCCGGTACGCTAATTTCTAGTGTTGAGTAATCTAAGATTGTAGTTTATATTTCTCAAATGCGCTATATCCAAAGAAGATTGGCAGGCGTGCTGCTGGACGCAGCTCGACACTTTCCAGCGGTCGTTGTAACCGGGCCTCGCCGTGCCGGCAAAACCACTCTTCTCCGCAGGCTATTCCCGAAGGCCCACTACGTGCTGCTCGAAGACCCCGACACGCAGGCTCGGATACAGAGCGATCCCCGCGCATTTCTTGATGCGCTGCATCCTCCAGTCGTTTTCGACGAGATCCAGAATACCCCTGAGTTGCTTGCCTATGTTCGTACAGTTATCGACACATCCCCTCGCCGAATGGGGCAATGGTTGTTCACGGGCTCTCAAGAGGCTCCTCTGATGCGAGGCATCAGCGAATCGATGGCGGGTCGGGCTGCCATCCTCCAGCTTCTGCCTTTCAGCCTCGTTGAAACTAAGAAAGTGAACCTGTTACACGGGGGATTCCCAGAGGTGCTCGCTAGGCCCGACGCTCGCAGCCTTTGGTTCGCTTCCTACTTACAAACGTATTTGGAGAGAGATGTCCGAGCGATCACAAACGTGCGAGACTTGGCGACGTTTCGCCGCTTTCTAGCCCATTTGGCGAGTCGCCACGGCCAGATTCTGAACAAGACCGATCTTGCGGCACCCCTTGGTGTCACAGTTCCCACGATTGGCGATTGGCTGCACATCCTCGAAATAACAGGCCAGGTCATTCTCCTGCCGCCGTATTTCGAGAACTTCGGAAAAAGAGTCATTAAGTCGCCGAAGGTCTATTGGGGTGATTCCGGCCTCGCCTGCTACCTGCTGGGCCTGACATCGTCGGCTGAGCTTGAGCGATCTCCCTTCCTGGGGCCGTTGTTCGAAGGCTTCGTTGCAGCAGAAATACTTAAGAGCCAAGCCGACAGTGGCACGCGCAAGGAACTCTATTATTTCCGTGATCAGCAGGGTTTGGAGGTGGATTTCCTCATACCACGTCCCAACGCCAAACTGTGGCTAGTGGAAGCCAAGGCTGCAAAGACTGTTCGGCCTTCCATGGCATCGCCGTTAACCTCTCTGCAGCGTGCTTTGCGGAAGCGGTCCGGGAGGTTGATGATTGTCCATCGAAGGTCTCGCTCACAAGTATTGACGGCAGCGATCGCCAAGGGGGTGGAGGCCCTTGATGTCGAACAATTCGTTGGCGAATTTATTCACACCAAGTAGAAGATTCCGTTTCTGGATCATCGTGCGCGCGCAGGATTCGCGTACGGGGATTCTAGTCAAACTTCTGATGAGATACGGAAAGATCTAGGATTTTAGCTGTGCACACAAACTACTACTAACGGTTGTTGCTGGCGGATGCGGACCCGCTGTCTTTGAATGTGATGGCGACGAAGTGTCCGGCGCTGGAGGCGGTTTTTAAAACCGGATGAGAGCCACCGGGGAGCCACACAATTCCGTGGGGAAGATTTGCGGAATCGACTCCCGCCGCCGAGATCGAAGCCCCCGTAAGGGCCGCAACCAGAATAGCGAGATGGTTATC
This sequence comes from Candidatus Acidiferrales bacterium, assembly GCA_049696975.1. GTDB lineage: Bacteria > Acidobacteriota > Terriglobia > Acidiferrales > UBA7541 > Palsa-295. Next base: position 184,707 of record JBAVUW010000054.1, read on the forward strand.
CCAGGGTGCGCTGGTGGAGTTCGGGCCGACCTCCCAGTGTTCCACGACGATCTCGTCGGTTTCAAATAGCGCGTAGTGTCTCGGGAGCGCCGAGTCGCCCGAATTCGACATGTCGCAGTTTTCTTTCGGCTGGTCCTTGAGCACTTCCCTGCAGCGATTGCGGATGGTTCCTTGCGGACGAACCAATTCGATCGCGATATTGCGCAGGGGTGAGTCGGCCGGATTCGTAACGGCGTGAGAAAATCCTCCGAACGTATATCTGACGCGCGATTCATCGACCTCGGAGCGCGCGTCGGGACCGCTCGAAATACCGCCGAGAGCGTCTACTCCACCGGGCGGCACACTCACGTAGGGTAAATCGTGCCGGTGGAGAGGCAGGGAATCATGCCCAGGAATCTCAACGAAGTAAACGTGTACGTACGAATTCTCCAGCACGAGATGATGATGTCGCTCGCCGCGAATTGGAACACCGGTGGCGTCGGACGCTGGCGCTGGATTTGCGGCAGGAGTTTGCGTCTTGGCGATTGTTACGGGATGAGCGATGAGAGGAGCAACGAAAAGAAGGGCGACGGCGAACACGCAGGTCAATCGACGCGCCGAATTTTGAGCCATACGAGTGACATCCTTTCCGCTCTCGCGCCTTGAGTGCAAACAAAAAAGTAACCGTGCGAACACGACACCTAGCCTGCGCGGGCGGTTTAACCCATCCCAAAGAATTTGCGGAAAAGGCATGCCCCTTTCTCCGGCTCTGGGATGGCCCCGTCCGTGCGGACTAAATTGATCCCGATGCTTCTATCAAGAAAACCGATCCCGCGGGCCCGTCGGGATGATGGTTACCGATGATGGGTCCGGATGATTCTCGCGTAATTATTCCGCGGGCTATTTCTATCGTGAATGGCTCGACGCTCTCCGGCGCAGTGTGCTGGTGATTTTCTTGCGGCCGTCGTTCAAACTCGGCCACTCGGTACGGACTTCATGTTTTCAAATCCGAGCGAGATGAAGTCCCATCGCCACCAGCGACATTTGGTCGTATGGATTTTGTCCATGCCACCCACTGTTTTTCCGATGGCGTTTGCCAGTTGTTATCACTCCGCTCGATCAGGTTACGATTCGAAGCGCCTACTTCTTTTCCAATTTCTTAATTTGGATCTTCGACCCAGCTGGTGATTTTGTCCCAATGCATCCGTTCCGCTCTTAAACAAAACCCGGATTGATCGAAGGGAAAGCTGCTCCATCGGTCTGGCGGAGCACAAGCCGTCTAAGGTACGACGGTCGTAATCCTGCCATTGACGACCGGATTGCGCTCGGTCGCCGGGTCGCATTCATTCTCGCTGACCATGCGGTTGGTGTCCGTAACGCGCTCCCAGGTAACCAAGACCTCCAGTGGTTTGGCCAGGGCGACGGGATCCTCCGTCGTGAGCTGAATCTGCATCTCATGGCGATTCACCATCCGGATGCGCTCAAAGAAGTGTAGTTGGTCACTCATGGGTACGATTGTATAGAGTCCAGGGTGCTCCGGCACACGGATCTGCTGTTTCGTCGCCACGGTGTCAACCACCAGCGTGTCGCCCTCCCAGTGCCCGATTGAATCGCCCATGACCATCGGCCATAGCTCGTCTTTTGGAGGATGGGTACGACCATCGGTATAGATGTGACGCACCGACCCCATGGTGCTGATGAGCGTAGTTTCCTCGGGTGTCACACGCCACTCATACATTCCCGGCAGAGCAGTTGCGGGAAAGGGTGGTGCCACGCATGGCTGAAATGTTGCCGGCGGCTGGTCTGGTTCAGCAGCTACGGCTGCGTCTAGGGCCTTCTTTGCCTGGTCATACTTTGCTTGCCACTCGGCAGTGAACGCCGGATGCATGGCGGCTACATACGCTTGCCCCTTGCGCTGTCCTTCTGGACTCAGTTGTTGTCCCTCCGATTGTCCGACGTGAACGTCCCATTCCCACACTCCGGACCAATCCGGCAGCTTGGCGAACGCCGCGATGCGTTCCTTCGAAGAAGTTTGCGCCTGCGCGGGACACATACAGCCCCCAAGCAGCGCTAGCATCACCGCCACGGTTGCTTGACGCGTCATGATTGACGCCTCCCGGAGACTATTTTGGTACCACCGGCACCGTTCCAATCGGTTTCCCATCCGGACCGATGGCCGACACAAATTGGCCGCCGGGTCGACCGTCGCGCAGCGGATTGACGACGACACTGATCTTGTCGCCAGCCTTCAGGCTTGCGGGCTTCCAGCCGCGACGAAACAGCGCGATCGGGCTATCCAACTCGACACTCCATTCCACGGAGGCGGCGCTCGGCTCGTTGGGATCCGCCACGAGCACCTGAATCCAGCAGTGCGGATTGCTCCATTCGAATTCCTTCACGGTGCCGACGAGCGTCACCTGCTTACTCGGATCGAACATCGCGTGCGAGTGATGAGCGAATGCCGAGCTCGCCATCAGCATAGCGCCCACACCGATCAGTGTCTTAAGCGCTCTTCTCATGCGCATCCTCTGGCGATGTGTGCTGGCACTGAAACAAGTCCAGGTGGCGAAAGCGAAGACAGAGTTGTATACGGTCCGGGAGCTTCTTTTTTCCCTAGACAGCCGAAAATCGTATTCGATTTTGTATCCACTGTCAACGAGGAGATAGCCGCGGATGGCCTCCCGTGGTCCAGGGATCGAGAAGTGATTGAGCATTGACAGTTTTGCGCCAGCTGTCTTACAGCCAATGCAATCAACAGCTTAGAGATGCCATATCGTGCGGCGGGGGGATTCCTCTGTACCGGTTTTCAGTGAGATTTTGATGAAGGCGAAAAATTTTTCGATCACAAAAAACCTTCGAAGTCAGCAACCATATTCATTGACAGCGTGAAAGCTGCAGGCCTAGACTCTGCCAGATTCTGCATGAGTTTGCATCGGTTTCCGAGCACCGAAACGGCGGATTGCCATGTGGGTGGGGAGATTTTCAATTTTCGTATGCCAGCCTTGTGGAAGTCCATGCCGTGTGGGTTCCGGAAATTCTGACTGGCCGTCGTGGATTCGCCGTCGAATTTAGACATTTTCAAGTTGATTTCGACCAGAGAAGCGCGGACGACAGGTTGAGGAGGCTTTTATGGCCCGGGACAAGTTGGCTAAATCTGCTCACGTCACATCAATGGCACTTGTGGTTGTTTTTCTGTTCTTAACCACAGCCTGCCCGAGTATGGCGCAGTTCACGGCTACGGTGTTGGGGGTCGTGAAGGACAGTAGCGGCGCGACAATCGCTGGGGCAACCTTGACCGCGACCAATACGGACACGAGTCAAACCCGTCAAGTACCTACGGGTGTGGATGGTTCTTATCGCTTTGAAGGATTGCCCGTCGGCAACTATAAGATCACCGCGGAGCATGCTGGCTTTCGCACTGAGGTGCACGAAGGACTGACGCTGTCGGTCTCACAGGCGGCTGTTGTCGACTTCACACTGAACGTAGGAGCGGTCGGTCAATCGGTCACGGTAACGGGAGAAGCGCCGCTAGTCGACACAACCAGTGGGTCGCTGGGAAACTTGGTGGGCCCACAGACAGTCACTGACCTACCGCTCAATGGTCGTAACTATGATCAATTGGTGCTGTTGCAACCTGGCATCGCGCATTACACATCCAACTTCGCTCAATTTACGCAAACTGGGACCTTGTATAGTAGCAATGGAGCGACGATCTATTCCAACTACTATATGTTGGACGGTGCTACTCTCACCGGCTTCTTCGGCAACAGTTCTGCCTCTATTTCTGGCGAGACCTTGGGTGTGGATGGCATTCTAGAATTCCGAGTAATGACCAATTCGTTCGATGCTGAATATGGCATGAGAATGGGCAGTCAGGTAACCATGGTGAGCAAGGGTGGGACAAATGCATTTCATGGCGACGCCTTTGAATACCTGCGGAACAGTGCGCTCGATGCACGGAACCACTTTGATGCTCCAACCGCAATACTGGGCGGACGCCTGCCACCGTTCCGGCGGAACCAGTTTGGGGGCTCGGTCGGCGGACCGATTCAGCGGGATAAGACATTTTTCTACGCTGTCTTCGAGGAATTGCGTGCGGATACAGGCATCACGACGGTGTCCACCGTTCCTGCGGCAGCGTGTCACACGGCTAACAATGTTGTTGGCAGTGGCTGCATTCCGTCTCTAGGAGCGGGGACAATGACGGTCGCTCCCGTTTCGCAGCCGATACTGGCTCTGTTTCAAAGCCCGAACTTGCCGAACAATGGATTTAGCTTCCCTTTCAATCAACCACAAACGGATTACTACGGTCAGATGCGGGTCGATCATACTTTGTCAAGCACGGACAATCTTTTCGTTCGCTACACGAACTCGAACTCAAGTGTCCCCTTGCCTCCCAGTTATCCAGAATTCGTGGTAAACCAATGGGGATCGGATCAATATGGGACACTGGGGTGGAATCATATCTTTTCACCGACCGTTCTGAATAGCCTTCGGGTTTCCTACAGCACACAGACGCTTAACTTGAAGAGTCCTCCAGTGGATATTGGTCCCAATTACTCTTTTCTTCCGGGCGACCCGATCGGTTTCATCGTCATTCCGGGTTTGACTGCTTTTGGTCCTCCCCCGAATGCGCCTAGTGACACACGCCAAGACGTGTATACCATCAGCGACGACGTTATCTACACTCGTGGGCGTCACGATTTGAAGTTCGGTACTCTCTTGAACCGCTTCTATCAGCACCTGAGTTCTCCTTCGCTTCCCTATGGCGAAGTCGAATTCCCAAACCTACAACAATTTTTAGAGGCAAATACGATCCTCGAATTGGCGGGGACGCCGGGTTCAATCATTGATCGGTCGTATGCGTTTTACACGTTGGGATTCTATGTTCAGGACTCATTCCGAGCTACGCCCCGCTTTACTGTGAACTTAGGCGTGCGTTATGAGCCCAGCACGCAGTACCATGAGACGAACGGGCACGGGGCCAATATCATCAACCCGCTGGTTGACACTGCTCCGACGGTAGGCCTACCGTTTAAGAATCCTTCGTGGGGCAACCTCGCCCCTCGGCTCGGCTTTGCCTGGGACGTGTTTGGAGATTCAAAGACCGTCGTGCGCGGTGGGGCGGGCCTATTCTACGACGTGGCGGGTTGGGCCAACCCCCTGTATGTGTCTGCAGCGGCCGAACCTCCGTTCTCGAGTCAAAGCCAAGTGAATGGTGTTCCATTCACGGTTCCGTTTGTCTTCCCGCCGTCGACTGTCCCTGGCATCGTGCGAGAAGTAAAATACAAAATGCAGCAGCCATTCATGGCTCAATATAACCTGACAGTGTCGCATCAGTTGCCCTTCTCGATGGCCGCGAGCGTGTCCTACGTCGGGTCCAAGGCATGGAATCTGTCGCAGTTCACCGATGGGAACCCGACCGTCTCAACAATCCTTGAAGATGGCCAGCAGTTTTGGCCTGCGAATGCTCCGCGCGTCAATCCGGCTTGGGGTTCCATCGTGCTCGATAGCTTCACGGGCTATTCTAATTACAATGCTCTGGAGGCTGTCCTGCAGAAGAATACGACCAAGGGCCTTCAGTTCCAGGCTTCCTACACTTGGTCCAAGGCTCTCGGCGTACCGATCGCCGAGACAGGAGCTGAAGACGGCCCCGGCGGCGTACCCGGGGCATCGTTCAGGACCGATCCCAATTCCCTATCGGTCGATTACGGTCCCATGGAATACAACATTCCTCAGAACTTTCGGTTCAACACCATCTACCATTTGCCGAAAACATCCTCGAGCGGAGCACTATCGCAGCTTCTGAATGGTTGGTGGGTAGCTGGAATTCTTTCGGCTCAAAGCGGCCTGCCATTCAATCCCACACTGGCAACCAACCGTTCACGCTCAGGCATGAATCACGGCTCAGGCGGAACTGATCGACCAAACGTTTATCCGGGCCGCGACAATAGCAACATTACTCGCGGTCAAACTGCCGGTTGCCTCGGTGTGCCTGCAGGGGAGCAGCTTGGAACGACATCGCTTTATTTTGATCCATGCGCCTACGCCATTCCAGACGCCGGGTTTCTGGGCACCGCGCGGTATGACAGTTTAACGGGGCCGAACCTTTTCGATCTGGACTTCTCTATAGTGAAAGATACGCGGTTGGCGTTTCTCGGAGAAAGCGGACAATTACAATTCCGTGCAGAATTCTTCAATATCTTAAATCGGGCCAACTTTTCACTGCCGAGCCCCTACACCTACGCGGGCGTCGGCCCGGCTACCGGTGACGTGGAGGCCCCGATTCCCACGGCAGGGCTGATCACGTCCACGACCACGACGTCGCGCCAGGTTCAGTTCGCCTTGAAGGTGATCTTTTAGCTCATGCGAAGGGGGCGTGATTCGCTGTCGGTTAGCGCCGTCGGTAGCCGAGAGTGAGTGGTAGGCACGGGCAACGTCTTCATCAAAGAAGAGGAATTCCGGTCAAGTCTGAAGCGGGATCAGATCATGCAGATCCAAGAGGCTCTGCCTCATTCTATTCTTTCATATTCCATACGGCGTTGGAGTTAGCGTTGATACGACGGAGTCTGGATTAACGTTCTGAATGGCTGTGCGACGGTTGACCCGCAAGCCAAGAAGTCTGAACTTCTCGTCTAACCCGCGCCAGTTGGCGGGGCCTAGTGCTAGCCCGACGGTGTTGGTTCGCCGACAACCAAGAATCACTTCCCCAGCTGGAACCCAGAACTTGTGGACTCCCCCGCCGATTCCAGCTCTTGGACCTTTGTGGCCAGGGTCAGAAAATGCTGAGCCATATCGCCGTGAATCTTCTAAGCGCGCGTTTGCCTGAGGCACTCAGTAAAGCTGCATTGGGCGCGGAATTACCTAGAAATTGGCGCGAACAAACCGCGCCAGGAAAAATACTAAGCTTCCCCCTCCGGCGCACTTCCGCAGGGCGGTTCAAAACCCCGGAGCGCCAACTCATGGTTGGGACCCGAAGTGTATACAGCGGTGTATATTGTATATGGAGGAGGCTAGGTGTATGTTACCGGAGGGCGGAATTATGAGAAACGGAAGTTCCCGATAATCCAGTCGCTGACACCAATGTCAGTCAGATGTTGGCCTGCCACGAGATAACGTAACCGCTCAAGGAGGGACGATGAAGAAAGCTGCCTTCGTCTTTTTGCTTCCTGCCTTGATTCTTGTCGCGATTCTTGCACACGGGGAAGATAAAACCTTTTCCGGCAACATCATGGATAGTCAATGTGCCGCTTTGGGTGGGCATGAGTCAATGATGAACGGCGATCGAAACACTCCAAGGGCCTGCACACTCGCTTGCGTAAAGTTTGGTGGCATGTTCGTCCTGTACGATGCGACTGCAAAAAAGACCTACCAATTGGACGATCAGAAGAAGCCGGAGCCGTTCGCCGGAGAAAAAGTCACGGTCACGGGAACTTACGACGACTCCACGCAGACGATTCACGTCACCAACATTGAGGCTGCGAAATAGCGGAAGTCGTCCCCGATTTAGTTGATTGCAGCGGTTCTCGATTTGCTGCACTTTACGCCGCCTGCTCCTGGTGAGGCAGCTAGGAGGGTAACTTTGATGTTAAGAACGATCCTTCGTTGGATTGGAATCGCGCTGGTTGGGGTCGGGTCGCTTAACGCCGCTGCCCAGGAGTCCTCGAGATCCGCTGTGCCGCCCGCCTCACCTTACCGTGCGATTCTGAATCGCTACTGCGTTACTTGCCACAATGAAGGATTAAAAACGGCCGGATTGATGCTGGACACGATGGACGTTGAGAACGTCAACCAAGGGGCGGAGGTATGGGAAAAAGTAATCCGGAAACTCCGGAACCGCGCCATGCCCCCTGCCGGCATGCCGCGGCCGGACAAGGACACTTACGACTCCCTTGCCACCTACCTGGAGACGGCGCTCGACAGAGCGGCTGCGGCCAAACCGAATCCGGGCCGCCCAGTCGCTCATCGTCTCAACCGAACCGAATATGCCAATGCGATCCGCGACTTTTTGGGGGTTGGTATTGATGGTGACGCGCTCCTTCCCGCCGACGAAATGGGATATGGTTTTGACAACATGGCAGACATCCTTTCCGTGTCGCCGGTGCTGATGGAAAGATATATGTTGGCAGCGGATAAAATCAGCAACCTTGCCATTCCGGATCCTGCGATGCCTCCGGTCATCGGGACGTACGAGATTCCCCAGAACTTTGTGCAGCAGGATCAGGTGAGCGACGATCTCCCGTTTGGCTCGCGTGGGGGAATCGTGATTCGCCATAACTTCCCGCTAGATGGTGAGTACACCATCAAAGTCCGCCTGCAGAGAAGAAGTGGTGGTGGTCCCACACCGGTCATCGTAGGCATTGACAAGTTGAAGCAACTCGACGTCCGCCTGGATGGCGAAAGGATCAAGCTATTCGCGGTTGGTCACGAGCGGAAGGGCCCGCCGGAAAATCCTGGGCAATTAGGCCAATTGGAGCAACAGAGAAAACCGGATGAGCCCGCGGCAGATGCTGGCTTAGAGGTTCGCTTCCCGGCGAAAGCGGGCACGCATCTGGTTGGGGTCACCTTCATGAAAGACACCACGGAACCCGAAGGTATCGTTCAGGACGTTCTGGATGGGACAAATCATCTCGCCAGACTGGGTGTGGTCCCTGCGGACCAGCAGAACGATCGGAACAAATTCCGTGCAAATGAAGGTGTGGCCAGCGTCGTTATCGAGGGACCCTATGAGGCAAAAGGCGCCGGGGAGACCCCCAACCGCAGGAAGATTTTCGTGTGCCGCCCAACTGGCGCTCGGGACGAGCCTGTCTGCGCTAAGGAGATTCTCTCCGCGCTGGCCAGGCGCGCTTATCGCCGGCCGGTCACGGACGCTGACGTCCGTCCCCTGCTCGGCCTCTATGAGGTCGGCAGTACCAAGGGGGGATTCGACGGAGGAATTCGGATGGCGGTTCGAGGAATACTGGTGAGTCCGTGGTTCCTGTATCGCATTGAACGCGATCCGGCGAATGTGGCGCCTGATACGGCCTATCGCATCAGTGATCTGGAGTTGGCCTCCCGCTTGTCCTTTTTCCTCTGGAGCAGCATTCCCGATGAACAGTTACTCGACTTGGCCGAAAAGGGGAAGCTCCGAGAGCCTGAGATACTGGAACGTCAGGTGCTGAGGATGCTCGATGATCCTCGCTCAAATTCGCTGGTGACCAATTTCGCCGACCAGTGGCTGAATCTCCGCAGTTTGCGCTCGGCGTCAGCGGATCCAGCGACGTTCCCCGATTTTGATGCGAACTTACGGGAGGCGCTCCAGCGTGAGACGGACCTTTGGTTCGAGAGCATGCTGCGCGAAAATCGCAGCGCGCTGGACTTATTGAGTGCCGACTATACGTTCGTCAACGAACGTCTGGCCCGGCACTACGGGATTCCGAACATTTACGGCAGCCGCTTTCGGCGCGTGACGTTAACGGACGAGAATCGGTGGGGATTGTTGGGCAAGGGTAGCGTTCTGATGGTGACATCGTACGCCACCCGGACAGCCCCTACTCTGCGCGGCAAGTGGGTGTTGGAAAATATCCTGGGGGATCCGCCCCCGCCGCCACCACCCAATGTGCCGTCGCTGAAAGAAAACAAAGAGACGAAGGCTCTTACGATGCGTCAGCGGATGGAGCAGCACCGCTCGAATCCGGCCTGCGCGGGTTGCCATGTGCGGATGGACCCTTTGGGTTTCGCGCTCGACAACTTCAACGCGATCGGTCAATGGCGAACTGTCAGCGAGGCGAACACCCCCATGGATACCTCAGGAACACTTCCCGATGGCACGAAGTTTCAGGGGCCCGTTGAGCTTCGGAAGATTTTGATGAACGATTCCGAACAATTTTGTACGACCGTTACCGAAAAACTTCTAGCGTACGCTCTCGGGCGGGGGGTGGAGTATTACGATGAGCCGGCGGTTCGCGAGATCTTGCGCGAATCGGCACCCAGCGACTACCGCTGGTCGACGCTCATTCTCGGTGTTGTCAAAAGCAGGCCATTTCAGATGAGGAGGTCACGAGAGCCATGATGATTTTCAAGAAGGTCATCCCCCGCCGCAGATTTTTGCGCGGGGTAGGTGCGAGTTTAGCTTTGCCGCTCCTGGACGGAATGGTTCCGGCTTTCGCGAGCACGCTGAAAACGCCGGGCAATCCGGTCTCGCGCCTGTCGTATGTGTATGTGCCGAACGGCATAATGATGGATAAGTGGACCCCTGCGACGGAAGGAGCCGGTTTTGAGCTAACTCCAATTCTGAAGCCGCTGGCTGCATTTCGGGACCGCCTCGTCGTGGTGAGTGGACTTCAATCGAAGCCAGCCGTTGAGTTGCCGGGCGAAGAATCGGCGCCGCATCCCCGCGCCGGCACGGCGTACTTGACCGGCGTCCATGTTTTGCCGAAGTTCCAGGGTAATGAAGGTTCCGTCATCAGCGGGGGCATTTCAGCGGACCAGATTGCTGCAAAGGAGCTTGGCAAGTACACCGAACTGGGATCGCTTGAGCTCGGCGTAGAAACCGGAGCGGTTGCGAGCGCATGCGACAGCGGTTACAGTTGTGCGTACCTCAACACGATTTCCTGGCGCAACGCCACAACGCCGCTGCTCGTCGAGAACAACCCCCGCACGGTATTCGAGCACCTATTCGGAAGCAGCGACAGCACTAGCCGGGACGAGCGCCTCTCCCGGACCCGGGCTAACCGCGGCATTCTTGACTATGTAACCGAGGAGATCGGCCGGCTGCTGGCGGAGGTCGGTCCGGACGACCGCGCCAAGGTCAGCCAGTACCTTGATGCTGTTCGCGATGTCGAGCGGCGCATCCAAATGGCCGAAAAGCAATCCGCGCGGGAATTGCCGGAGTTGCAGCGGCCCGCGGGTATCCCCGAGAGATTTGATGAACATCTCAAATTGCTTTTCGATTTGCAGGTGCTGGCGTATCAGTCTGACCTGACCCGCGTCGGTACCCTGATGGTAGGCTGCGAAATGAGCAACCAAGCCTACCCCGAACGCGGCCTTCCCGATCCATATCATTCAATAACGCACCACAGTGGGGATCCCTTAAAGATCGCGAAGGTGATCGAGATCAATACCTATCACGCCGAGCTGTTCTCGTATTACTTGGCGAAGCTGCAATCTACGCCTGACGGCGATGGTTCACTTCTGGACCATACGATTGTCGTTTACGGCGGCGGTATCAGTGATGGCAACATGCATTTGGTTACGAATCTGCCGATCTTGTTAGCGGGTGGAGGAACACCTCAGATTCAGTGGGGGAGTCACATCCGGTATCCCCAGGACACGCCGGTTACGAATCTGTGGATGAAGCTGCTGGACATTTCAGGGGTTGCGGTGGACAAGCTCGGAGACAGCAATGGAGAAATCGACCTGCTCTCTTTGTAGGGAGGATCCCGTTGATAACTGAAACCCTCGAGCCGAACGCAGGATGCGATCCGATGTTCAAAGGTTGGACCAAGGGCCCCGGCTTTGGAAACCCCATCCGACATGGTGATGCAGTTCGGCCATGACGACGCGAACGAGGCTTGGCTAATGCACGTCCCTGCGAAATGTTTGAGTGGATGGTGGATTGCAATGCTGCTCTCGGTCCCTAGCTTTGCCGCCAGCAGCAACGATCTTCGGCTACTGGAGGCGGTCAAGAACGGAAAGAACGAACAAGCCGTTCGCTCGCTGCTCGAGGAGCATGCGGATCCCAATACCTCTCAAGCGGATGGTGCCACGGCATTGGCGTGGGCCGTTCACCTGAATGATTTGGAAACTGCAGGGCTTCTGATCCGTGCCGGTGCGAATGCCAACAAGGCGAACGATTACGGTGCCACTCCCCTCTGGCTGGCTTGCTCCAATCGGAACGCTGCCATTGTCGAGATGCTTTTGGAGGCCGGGGCGAACCCCAATGCTGCCTTAGCGTCTGGAGAGACGCCCCTCATGGCTGCATCGCAAAAGAGCATCGAGATAGTAGAACTACTGCTGGCCCACGGAGCAGATGCGAACGCGAGGGAAACTACAGGAGGACAGACTGCTCTCATGTGGGCGTTGGCGGAAAGACAGCCGGAGATCGCGCGGATGTTGATTGAACATGGAGCTGACATCCATGCTCGTTCGAAGAGTAGTTTCACGCCGTTGCACTTTGCCGCGCAAAAAGGCGATTTGGGCTCCGCTAAGTTATTGCAGGCGAAGGGCGCGGATGTAAATGCCGCCTCGCCGGAATACAGCACTCCCCTTGTCGTAGCCACCACGAACGGCCAGCAGGATGTGGCTTTATTCCTGCTCGAGAACGGAGCGGACCCGAACGTCGTGGACGCCCATGGGTTTACGGTTCTTCATTATGCAGCGGCAACGGACGGCGACAAGTTGGAGAAGTTGGTGAAGGCACTCCTCGCCCATGGAGCGAATCCGAACGTTCGATCCGTGAAGATCGACGGGGTCATTCCTGTGGTCGAAGCTCCGGTTGGCTCTACGCCGTTTTTCCTGGCAACTGACGCTCACAATCTCGGTGTCATGCGCATCCTGGCAGACGGCGGCGCCGATCCTTTGCTGGCGACAACGAAGATTGCTCAGTCGCGCGCGCTCCAATCGGTGGGGAATACCACGCCGTTGATGATGGCGGCCGGATTGGGGCGTTACCTGAATATCGCACCGGAGTACACGGAGGAAGAGGAGAAGAGCGCCCTGGAAGCCGCCAAGTTGGCGGTGGAACTGGGGGCTGACGTCAATGCGGCGAACGAGTACGGTTGGACCGCACTGCACATCGCGGCATATATGGGAGCGAATACCATCATTCAGTTCTTGGTGGACAAAGGCGCCAAAATTGATGCTATGGACAACTTCGGACAGACGCCGCTGAGTATCGCCTCACGCATCATCACTGTGAGAATGAACTTGTATGTTGGGCGGCCCCGCAAGTTCCGAGAGAGCACAGCAAATTTGCTTTTAAAACTGGGTGCCACCCCCTTGGCTGCTTCGGGGGTACAGGCCGCTTCAATTCAGTGATCGCTCTAGTTTTCGTGGAGTGCCTGGCGGGGTGCCGGGAATTGCCCCCTTTCGTGCATCTTTCCCCGAGGGCGGAAAGCTGGCCCCAAGATGTCTGACTGCACGAGTACTCCGCTTGCTCTCGTTTGGGGTGGTTTCAGCCGGATACTCCAGGATGGGGGAGAGAGACTCGAGAATTACGAGGCCACGGTAACTCTCAAGGGGAGCTAAGCGCAATCGAACAGAAGGCGCGGTGGCGGCGGGTTCACATGACCCGAGAGAAAAAGGAGGACTGGAACGATGGAAAACATGACGCGACGGAGTTTTATCGCCGCCAGCACGGCTGCCGCTATGGGCCCGATGATCCTCGGCGCTCAGGACAAAGCAGGCACGAAGAGGCCGATTGTCGGTGAAGGCGACCACCAGTATGAAGTGATTCATGACTGGGGCGAGTTGCCCTCCGACATCAAATATGGAAACACTCACTCAGTGTCGGAGGATTCCCGAGGGCACATCTACGTCCATCACACCGTACACGCTACCAGCCAGAGTCCCGATAGCGTTGTGGTTTTCGACGACAAGGGCAAGTTCGTACGATCCTTCGGCGCCATGTTCAAGGGTGGCGCGCACGGCATGCACTTGCAGAAAGAGGGTGCCGATGAATATCTTTACTTCTGCGACGAGAAACACGGCATTGTGACCAAGCGTACGCTGGGAGGTGAAGAGGTCTGGACCCGCGGCTACCCGCAGGAATCGGCCCCGTACGCCAGAGGCGGCGGCAACCGCGGATTGCCTTACCGGCCAACCAATATCGCCATCGCACCCAACGGGGAGTTCTGGGTGGCCGACGGCTATGGCTCCTACTACATCCATCACTATGACAGCAAGGTTCAGCTGCTGAATACGTTTGGCGGCAGCGGAGTGGTTCGAAATCAGGAACCGGGCCAGGGCCAGCGTAGTGATCAGGCGCAGGGCCTGGAACCAGCGGCACTCGGCACATTGAACAATCCCCACGGAATCTGGGTGGATACACGCGATCCGGCGAATCCGATTCTCCTGGTGGCTGACCGTTTCAATCACCGCATCCAGCGATTCACCCTGGATGACAAACCAGTGGATGTCGTGGAGGGAACTCTCCTCCCCTGCCACTTCACTCAGCAGAAGGACCTGATGGTTGTGCCGGACCTGCAGTGCCGGGTCACGCTTTTAGACAAAGAGAACAAGGTCATCGCCCATTTGGGTGACGGAGCCTATGGCAAAGAAATGGATAAAATCCGCACGGCCACCGACCGCAGTCAGTTTGAGCCGGGCAAGTTCATCGCTCCGCACGGTGCAACGTTCGACCACGCCGGCAATATCTTTGTGGTTGAGTTCGTGGAAATTGGTCGCGTGACAAAACTGCGCAAGCTCGTCTAACAATAGAGACCCCTCAGTGAGATGTGGTCAAAGAGTTGCCGCCGACGAAGCGAGAGGGAGATCCGAAGATCCAGTTCGAATGCGGACCTATTGCTTCCCGTAAAGTACGTTGTACCAGCCTCCCACCGGTGCGTCTGAGCAATAGAAATGTGGGCTTTCATCGGGAGAAGGAGGCTTTTCGGCTCCTCTCCGCGTAACGAGGAGGGACAATCGACGAACGGAAACTCGGGTTCTAGGTCATTTTCCACACGGGCAGTCTAGGGTGCTTTCAAGTCCCGAATTCGACCCAGGTGTTCCCGCTTCGGTTGGCACTCCCTATTTGGGCGAGAGTGGATAATAGGCTGCCATCGTTCTCATTTTGGTCACGTCGGGATACAAAACGTCGAGAGCTTGTCTCTCGGCGTCCCTGGCGCAATACCAGATCGCTCCATCTCGGGTGACCTCGATTTTCGGCATGGCCGTCCTCTGGGGGCTAGGGTAATAGGTGAATTTCTGCTTTCCCAGGTCGAAGCCGACGAGTGCGGTATCATAGTTCATCAACCCCTGCGGTAGACCCGGCCTTCCTGCTTCGTTTAGATTCGAATCGTCTCCGATCCAAATGTTGCCCTCACCATCGGGCGATATATCGTAAGGCGTCGCAAACGGCACGGGCAGGGTGTATTCAATCATCTTACCTGTATTCGGATCCAGCTTCCCCAGCTTCCCAGCTCGAAACATGCCGTAGGCGTACCAAATCATCCCTTTCGAATCTATTCGCAGGCGCTTTAAGACACATGGCGTGTTCAGTGGGGAATATTCTGTAAACTTTTCAGTCTTAGGGTCAAACTTTGTAAACTTGCAACGGATCCATTCAGCCATCCATATCTTGTCGTTTCTGTCGACGACGAGGCCATACGGGTAGGAATTCGGACTGGGGGCCTCCCACAAGGTTATCTTCTTAGTCTCGAAGTCCCACTTGCCCAGCTTGTTCTCCAGGATGTTTGTGAACCAAACGTTTTTCATCGAATCAAGTGCGACCGTGTGTCCATGAAACTCTTCGTGGCGCACCGAGTCGATTGGATAGATGTCCATTTTTTCCGTTTTCGCGTCGAAGCGACCTAAATCGAAGTTTCCGACCCACCACGGGTTGTCATCCGCGTCGACTGTTAGACCATGAGGGAACGCCTTGGGGTCTGGAATTTCATAGTCCTTCCATGTAGCGGTCCGGGGATCAAGTTTGCCAATCCGATCTCCCCCACGATCTGTGTACCAGACATCGCCCTCCTGATCGAAATGCGGGTCATGCAAGAGTCGGCTACCGTGGTCAGCGCGGGCTGGCAAGTAATACTCTACGAACATCGCCTTGCTGAGCTCCTTTTCGTCCAGCGGCATCTCAGCGCCGACATCGAGTACCCGCTTCGGACTGTTTGGACCGAAATTCTGGGCCAGATACGCTGACAGTTCCTGGCGATCCGTTGCGTCAAGGACGCCAGGCAGGATTCGTGGAGCAGCAGGAATGCTCATTTGCGCGATGGCAGCATTCCACATGGCAACATTCCAGTGATGGCGCGGCAGGAAGCCGGCGCCGTGACAGACAATGCATGTCTTTTCGGCCAGCTCGCGGCCACGCCCTGGCGGATACAAACCGTCATAACTTACGGAAACTACGTCGGGGGGGGAAGGATCCAGGCGAAGGGAAAAGTTCAGAGTGGCATTTGCACCGACGCTTACGACGACTTTTTGTGCGTCGCTGATGAACCCCTTTTCCTCGACGTGAACTTCATAGTTGCCCGGAAACAAGTTCACCGCGCGATACGCACCACCCGACGTGTAGACCATGAACAGGACGTCTTTGTCGACGTTCCTTGCATATACTCTGGCGGCCTTGAACGGTCCGGGCGCTTTGACGGTTCCGGACAAACTCCCGGTGCCGGGGAGCACTCCATCCGTGGCTGCTGCCATTGAAAATTGACGGCCTTGAAAGCCAAGAAAGACCACAATCAGAGTCACCATCGCAGCGACGCCCACAAGGAATCTGTTGGTCATAGGAATCATCCTTCCGTTCGAAACGCTTCTAACCCTGTTCTTCGAGCCTCGTGATTGCCGACCCGGAACCAAGTCCACTTTCAAACCAACGAGACTTCCCATCCGGCCGCGGGCTTGCGTATTTCGTACTTTCCATGTCGCCCATATCGGGCTGATCTACCAAGTGGATTCGCCGAAGCCATTTCAGGTTGTTGATGCCTCGCCAATCGGGCACGATCAATCGCGGTGGAAAACCTTGTTCGGGACGAATTGGTTCGCCATTCTGGCCGGACGCTGCCAAAAGGCGGCGTGCCGGTGCCGACCGAGTCTTGCAGTGGAGTTCGGAATCCATCGTCGCGTCGTTTCGGTCCGCATGGGCCATGGCAAACTGCCAGTCCGCTCGGACTCTACGAAATGAGAGCGTTCACCGCAGGCATGCAAGTCGGGCACGGCTACCTCTGGTTCTTCTCTGAGAGCGCCGTCGGCGGCGAATCGAATTGCACTCTTCCCAGCCAGCCCGCTCGCCGCCATGCTTCTTAGGAAGTGCCCAAAGTCGTCGCCCGTCGGACTCATGAAACTCTCCAGTCTGAGATAGGGCCTCTCGGGTTCCTCACCCGCCCGTCGGTTAAGGGGTGCTCGTTGCGTCACGGATTCTTACTGCGAGCACCCGGCGCCGTCAACGAACTTTGTCGACGTTTCACGAAACTTTTTGCGATCGAATAAAATTCCTATTCGCGATCTATGGATGGGCGGGCCTGCTGATGATCCGCTCGGCAAGGTGTCGGGCAGTCTTTTCGTAAGACGATGATGGTGAACATCTTAATAGCCGTCAAAACCTGAGTTCCGGGGCGTTCTGTTTTTCACTTCGCTTGCGTTTCTTGCCGTTCCTTGTCGTGCTGTCGGCATTGACATTGGATACAAAATAAAATACAGTCTCTCGCTGCCGACGAACCGCGGGATTGTGGGTCGTTCAGTCCAAGGACGACCGGAAGTAGAAACTGCGAGCGTGTCCTTTGACGATTCTCTTCTTAGGGTTGTCCCTGACAGCCGCCGCGGCAGAGATCCATGGTGTCGTTACCGACGGTAGCGGCAAGCCTGTGCGGGGAGCCCTGGTCAGGGCGGCGCTCGGCGGTAAAACCGCAATGAGATTCTCTCCGCCGAACGGCCGTTATACGATCGAATTGCCGCCCCGGAAGCGATGACCTCACGGTTGAAGTCTATGGATTCAATCCAAAGCGACACGCCAACACGGATGCCGGTCAGCCTGACCACACGAACTTTATGCTCACCCCCGGAGCACGGGTGCGTCACCGGCACAGAGTCGCTGTCCGAAAGGAAAGGGGAGGGATGAAATGTTCAGAGTAACTTTGACTCTTCTTGCATCGTTCTTGGCTCTTTCAACTTCCACGGATACAGGACCTACCTCGGCGATATACGTGAGCAATGCCGACATTCAATCCACCTTGAGCCGAAGCTCCCCAGGGGCGGGGAGCGATCAGCCGATTCGTGTGGTTGACCTAGGAGCGTTAGGATACAACCTCGGTGTCGGTGTTGTTTCCAGACCGAAAGGGTCAACACCGACTGCTCCCGTGGAGCATGACGATGTCACCGAAATCTACCATGTGATCAAGGGGTCCGGAGAGCTGGTGACAGGAGGGGCGCTGGTTGATGCGAAACCAAGAGCGCCCGACAGCGCCAATGTACGGAACGTCAATGGCCCCAGTCGAACGGGGACATCCATTCAGGGCGGTCAGGTCCGCCGAATATCCGATGGCGATGTCGTAATTATACCCGCGGGCGTTCCCCATTGGTTCAGTGGGATCGATGAGTCCCTCACGTACTTGGTGGTGCGGGTTGATCCGAGGAAGGTAATCGAGCTCAAGTAACCTAGGACGAGGTCGCTCGCAGAAGAGCTCGAAAGCCGGCGGGGACCCATCTCCCGCACGAGAGCCTGGAGGTGATTTTAGTGGGTAGGCTTGAGAACGATTCAGTTGATCGCCGCTCCTTTTTGAAAGTTGCCGCCGCAGGCACGGCCGCGCTGGTTACAAGTCCTGCAGGTGGAGCACCCCCGGAGCTTCCGCACCGCAACGCCAGCGCGCCGATTCTCCCGAAGCCTCCTGTAGCCGAAGCCGGTGCCAGCGCGGAGGTACTCACCGTCGACCGCCCTGGATCCGACTTCATGGTGGATGTCCTCAAATCGCTCGATTTCGAATACCTTTGTGCGAATCCGGGCAATACCTTTCGTAGTCTCCACGAGTCGCTGATTAATTACGGTGGCAATAAAGCTCCCGAGTTTATCACTTGCTGCCACGAAGAGTCTTCGGTCGCCATGGGCCACGGCTATGCAAAGATTGAGGGTAAGCCGCTGCTCGTGTGCGTTCACGGTACTGTGGGTTTGCAACACGCATCCATGGCCATCTACGACGCTTTCTGCGATCGCGTCCCTGTGTACATCATCCTTGGAAACTTCTCCGACGCCGGAGTGCGCTACGGCCAGGTAGATTGGACGCACGCCGCGCAGGATCCCGCGGCGATGATTCGCGATTTCGTAAAGTGGGACGACAATCCTCTATCGCTCCGGGCGTTTGCCGAAGCGGGCGTCCGCGCCTACAAAATTGCGATGACTCCACCCACGATGCCTGTGGCATTGGTCGCAGGCCGTGAACTACAGGAAAATCCGATACCAGAAAACTCGAACTTGACGGTACCGAGGCTCGTGATGACTTCACCGCCAGCGGGTGATCCGGGCGCTGTTTCCGAAGTTGCACGCCTTCTGGTCGCCGCCGAAAATCCAGTGCTGGTTACTGATCGTGTTGCGCGCACACCCGCGGGTTTGGCTGGGCTCATCGAACTCGCCGAAGTTCTACAGGCCTCCGTGATCGATCGCAACGGGCGCATGAATTTCCCTACGCGCCATCCTCTGAATCAAACGGAGCGTGCGGAGGCAACAATCGCTGACGCGGATGTTATCGCTGGGCTTGAGCTGACAGATTTCTGGAGTTCGGTGAACTCGGTGCACGGACAAGTGTGGCCGGAATCACGTCCGACGACGAAACCGGGCGCAAAACTTATTAGTATCACCGCGAACGATTTGTACATGAAGAGCAACTATCAAGATTTCCAGCGCTATCAACCGGTGGACATGGCGATCGCGGCCGACGGCGAAGCGACGCTGCCGTCGCTCGTCGAAGCCGTGAAGCTTCAAATCACGGGTGACCGCAAGCGCCTGTTTGCCGACCGTGGCGCGAAATTGGCGAAAGGGCACCAGCAAGCATTGCAACAATCGCGCGACCTCGCGGCGTCTGGTTGGGACGCGAGCCCCATCAGCACAGCGCGCATGTCCGCCGAACTCTGGGCGCAGATCAAAGATGAAGATTGGTCGCTCGTCACCAACTGCAAGTTCGTCAGCCGCTGGCCATTGCGTTTATGGTCTTTCGACAAGCATTACCAATACATCGGCAACGAAGGTGGGTATGGTATCGGTTACGCTGCGCCGGCAGCCGTAGGTGCAGCGCTGGCAAATCGCAAGTATGGCCGTTTGACCGTCGCGATTCAAAATGACGGCGACTTGATGTTTGCTCCAGGAGTTCTCTGGACGGCCGCGCATTCCCGCATTCCACTCCTGATGATCATGCACAACAACCGCGCCTATCATCAGGAGTTTATGCAGGTTCAGATCATGGCGAATCAGCATAGTCGCGGAATCACACGCGCGAAGATCGGCACCACACTGGTTGATCCGCCGATCGATTATTCGAAACTGGCCCAGAGCATGGGCGTGCACGGCGAGGGGCCGATCAGCGATCCGCAGGACCTCGCGCCTGCAATCAAGCGCGCGATCGAAGTCGTGAAAGGCGGCGATCCTGCGCTCGTCGATGTGCTGACGCAGCCACGTTAAGCAGTGCCAAGGAGAAACCCTTTGGTTCGCTGGAATTCAGTCGCGGTCGCATTGATGCTGATGGCGGCATGTCCTTGCGTTGAGGCGCAGAACTCCGCGGAGAAACCATCAGCCCCTAAAACTGCCGGAAGCGTCGAGAATGGGAAGCGAGACTTCGCGAGCGCCGGCTGCATTGCCTGCCATGGTCCGCAAGGCCACGGTACCGCTCTCGCCCCTCAAATCTCTCCGCCGCCTTTGGATCTTCAAGCAATGATCGGTTATGTTCGCCAGCCGACTGGCAGGATGCCAGCGGTTCCCAGCTCCACTGTTTCTGATCACGAACTCACTGACATTTACGCTTTCCTGAAGGCGACCACACCTTCCGCGGAGGCAGCGCCCACTGCGGCTGGCGACGCAGCGAACGGCAAGAAGCTTTTCTCGGCCTACGGCTGCTATGAATGTCATGACCGTCAAGGCCAGGGTGCGAGCACGGGGCCGAGGATCGGTCCTCCCAGAATTTCGCTTGCTGCGGTCCTACACTATGTTCGTGCGCCAACCGGCCAGATGCCGCCGTATACGGCCAAAGTCGTAAGTGATCAAGATTTGGCCGATATCTACGCATTTCTCAGCTCGTTTCCGCCGCCCGTGGCATCGGCGAGTATCCCGCTTCTGAATCAGTAGCAGTCCAGTAGGTACTTTGCTTCAACCACGGACACCATTCAGTCGCTCAGCAATTCGCGTGTTCGAGGACTGAAAAGGCAAGGAAAGCATTCAAAAAACACGAGCGATCGAATTGCGGACCCAAAAGCGTCGTCCCCGAAGACTCTCTTCTCACCTTCAGAAATCGAAGACACTCTGCGTCAGTGTCGAAAACTATTCCGCGTCTTTTCACAGCGCGCCCGTATCAGGGCAGCGACCGACGCAGCGACGGGATGTTCAAGGTCCGTTTTTTCGAGCGCGGCGATGACAATCTCGGCCAGTTCGGGAACGCGCTGTTTCACCAAAGGCTTGCCGAGGGCCGCCTCCTCCGCCAGCTGCTCGAAGTTTCCTGGCAGGACTTTTTCCGAGGAGTATTCGCCTCCGATTTTCATGGCCATGTTTTGACTCAGTTCCGGGTAGTAGATGGTGCTGACAATGTCGTATAGGGGTGCCAGGCTAATCTCCACGTTCCCCGTGCCAATGCCGTGATAGAGCAGAGAAAAGTTCTTGCCGTGTGCGTCATTGTTGCCGACGAAGTAGTTGTAGATGACAGCGTCCAGAAAGCGCGCGAGATCGACGACGGGTGCGCCTGAGACTTGACGCAACAGGCTGAAACATTGTTTGAGCGACGGACCGCCCTCTTTCTGATACTTCATTTCAGAGACAACGCCCTGCGCCTGGCAGAAATCCTCCTGGTGGATCCGGTGGAGCACGGGCGCCCCGCCGCCGGCCGTGGGCCGGTGCGTCCGGTCATAGCGCTCTACCAGCAGATAATCGATGCTGTCGACGCTCCGCGCCTCGGCCTTGGCCGCCGGAAGCCCGGCGGCTGCGGCCAGCTTCATGCACAGCGCTTCGTTGAAGACGACGCCGTTGAAACGCTCGACCGCGGGTTTGAGAATATGGGTACTGGGTGCGCCGTCGAGCGGTAAAGAAACGTCATCGCCTTCGATGCGGACGGCGATTTTGTCTTGTGCTCCTGCAAGTGAAAGGCGTATTCCCTCATCGCCCGCCAGAAGCGGGCGTTTCGGAAGTTCCCTGAGAATTGCCGCGAGTTCGTCCGGAGAGAGCTTGCGATAGCCGTAATGTTGTTCCGGCAGCGTTTCGCCCGCCGGAATAAAAGTGACGGCCCCCGCGCACTCGCCGCCGATCTGCTCCAGCATGGCGTAATCGTTGCGCGCGCTGATGCCGAGATTTCGGGCGATGATTTCGCGTTTGGTCTCTTCCGGCAGGATTCCGCCGAAGAAGCCCCGGCATTCATTGCGCGAGAAGCGCGCTTTTCTGAGGGGTAGCGATTGCGACAGCGCGGTGGCACCAGGCTTGTTCAGCCAGCTCTCCCTATAGTTGAAGGCCATCTGGCCGCCGTCATCCTGGACGAGCTGGCCGGTGAGTTCGTTGTGCAGGTAGACATCGAGCGTTCTTGCCATACGCTACTGCTCCTTTGCCGGCGGTGTCAGGGCAAGCTTGATTCCCAGCGTGTGGAGGATCGTCAGCGCTTTTCCGATCTGGCAGGTCTCCTTGCCTTTTTCGAGGTCAATCACGAAGCGCAGCCCCGTTCCCGAGGTCAAGGCCAGGGCTTTCTGCGTCACGCCGAGTTTCTTGCGCGTGTCGCGGATCAGGCGGCCGATCTGTTGGGCCGTATATTTCAAATGAGCCTCCGCATAAATGTTACCGTACGGGAATATTACCTGGTTTTCCGGCTCGACATCAAGAAAATGTTACCGTACGGGAATGTTTGTCGGAAGTTGCAGCCTAGGCGGCAATAATGTTACCGAGCGGGAACAATGGCTGATATTGAGTATGTTCTTGAGGTCTGTCGGCCGCGGCCCCTATCGATCATCCTCGGTTTTCTGTCGCGCCCACCTTCGCAATTGATGCAGCCCACCTCGAAAAATCTCCGCCCGGCCGAGCGCAAGAAGGTCGAAGAGCGTGCGCCCATCGTCCTTTCTGAGACGTCCGAAGGCGATCCGCCGCGAAAATCACGCCGCAGACGCGCGCGTGTCCGGATGTCCGATTCACTCTGCCAGTGAATAAGAACCACGCATGGCGCGGCTGGCAGCCGAAGACCGCTTTTGTCGATCGGACTGCTGCAAACGCGTACCCGCGTCCTCGGAAACGTGCGATTAGCAGTGATGTAAAATCAAACCCTCTACGTAGCTTTCCGTCGGCCATTCCATCCTAGTCAGCATGGACGAACTGACCCGCATTGCGGGCGGTCGTCTTTTCCAAAATAAAAAGACCGACCCTCCGTTTCGCGTATGCGTGGGTTACGCTGCGTGAGCAGTGCAGAGCCACATTCGAAAG
>JBAVUW010000055.1:0-48980 GCA_049696975.1 Candidatus Acidiferrales bacterium
CATCTTCGGCCCGGTTGGTCCGGCTATTGGCTCGCCGTGTCAGTTCCATAAGCTCGGAATTCGTCAGCGTGATAGCGTCGCTCATGGACGCCATTATAGTCTACAAATGGTTGTTACAGTCAACTAGGTCAGAGCCGCATCCCACTCTGCATTGACTATTCTTCTCGCAGCGCCTGTGTGGTACAGTAGGCAATATCACTACATTGTGGAGCGAGTATGGAAAAAGCTGTTTCTGCCGCTGATGCAAACCGTAAGTTCTCCAAGCTACTCCGTGCGGTCCGCGAGGGGCACAGCTATGTCGTAACCTCGCACGGTAAGGCCGTGGCTAAGATTGTGCCGGTCGACAGAGAGGATGTGACGCGCGGTGCTCGAGCTGGCCTCTTGAAAAGATTGCGATCTCAGCCTGTAGTAACAATCGGTTCTTGGAGTCGAGATGAGCTTTACGAGGATAAATCGTGAGGGTAGCACTTGACACGAACGTGCTGGCGTACGCCGAAGGGGTAAATGGCGAGCGAATGAAGCGGATGGCACTGGAGTTGGTGCAGAATTTACCGGAAGCTTCGGTATTGTTGCCTGTGCAGACCCTCGGAGAGTTGTTTAACTTACTGGTGCGAAAGGCGGGAAGACCGCCAGCAAAGGCCCGCAGCGCGATTCTCAGTTGGCGGGATTCATATTCACTGATTGAGACATCCGCGGAAGTGATGCTCGCCGCCGCAGATCTCGCAACCGATCACCAGCTTGCTATCTGGGACTCGGTGATTCTCTGCGCGGCCGCGGAAGCAGGATGCCGTCTTCTTCTGTCTGAAGACTTGCAAGAGGGCTTCACGTGGAAAGGCATCACCGTCACCAACCCATTTTTGACGCCTAAGCACGAACTGCTGGCGGGCCTGTTGGGTGACACCTGAATCCGTAAACAGGTCCTCAGAGTAGTTCTTGAATCGGCTCCCTGCTTGGGACGTTTTCTGAGTTGAATTCGGGAATGTTTTCCTCAACCCCGTTACTGGGAAGTTGAGAAGTCGCTCCCTAGGTTATCTTTCCGATGCCCAACTGAATACGGAATCCCGCCGGGTGCAATTCCGGGGCGAAAATGGCTTGTGACGACGCCATCCAAGCTGGGCGCCGTGTTCATGAGCGTTTTTGGACTCCCTTTCCTGGGTATGGGTCTTTTCGCTGCTTACAGATTCCTGAATGCGGCGAATCAGCCCCTGGCGGCCAGGATCGGAGCCGCCGTTTTTGCGTCCGTATTCGCGATGATCGGCGGCGGCATTATTTTCGGATCGCTGTACGGATACTCGCTGCAAAAAGAGCAAGCCCGGCGGGAGTCGGCGAATCCTACGTCTCCCTGGCTTTGGCGCCAGGATTGGGCCGCCAGTCGTGTCGAGAGCAAGAACAGATCGAGCGCCATCGGCTGGTGGGTCGCAGCAGTCCTGGTGAACATGCTTTTGCTGCCCCTATCTGTCGGGAGCATTTCCAAGGGTCTCTCAATGCAGGACCCCATCTACATCATCCCGGCCACAGTTGAGCTCATCGGTCTCCTGGTGCTCTTCGGGGCCATTCGCGCAACCAGTCGTTTTAAGCGCTTTGGTAAAACCTATTTCGAGATGGCCTCGTTGCCATTTTCGCCAGGAAGCCGCGTGGCCGGCGCCATTCATGTTCATCTCGACAGAGACGTTCATCACGGAGTCGACCTGACGTTATGTGATTTCCAACACCTGCGGGCAGGCCGTTTGATGGCACACCTGTGCCGCCATCTTCAAAGCAGCAGTGATCCCGTGTTTCGTCGGCTATCGACCTTTGCCGACAGCCTTGTTGCCGCTGATTTGATTGTCGGGAACAGAGACGGCGCCACGAAATAAAATGGTCCTCGGTCTTCTGCTTACTCACATCCGATTCCCCTAGGCTGATGATTGTGGCAGCGGTCATCGCATCGAAGCTGTCGATCTGGGTGAGATCGCTGCGGGTCTTACCGAATAGATTGCCGTGCTACGATCAGGTGGAAGGCCGGGTCGTGGCAAGAGGATGAAAATGTCTGGGCGATCAGGAGCCCCCGCTGACGATCCGTTCAGTGGTCGGCACCCAACCAGTCACGAACGGATGACCGGACTGCCCTGGGATGCGTCGTACTACGACGGCCCTGCTCCCTGGGATATTGGCCGGCCGCAGCCAGCCATCGTGCGTTTGGCATCCGAAGGCGGATTTACCGGAACGGTGCTCGATGCAGGCTGCGGTACCGGCGAGAACGCTCTTCACGTCGCCTCGCTGGGATTGTCGGTGCTGGGCATTGACGTGGCCGAAACAGCCCTTGGGATCGCCCGAGGGAAAGCCGATACTCGTGGGATCGATATTGAGTTCGCTGCGGCTGACGCGTTCAGGCTGGAGCGTTTGGGGCGCAGGTTTGAGACAGCGCTGGACTGCGGACTGTTTCACAGCTTCGACTCCGACGAGCGAACCCGATACGTGGCGAGTCTAGCGTCGGTGATCAAGCACGATGGAACCTTGTATGTGCTGTGCTTCAGTGACGATGGTCCCGATACCGGCCCGCACCCGATCCGTCAGGAAGAATTGAGAGCGGTGTTCAATCCAAACAATGGATGGGATGTCGCAGCCATCGAACCTGACAGGATTCAGACCAGATACCACGACGACGGCGCACCGGCCTGGTTCGCGACAATCAAACGGATCTAGATCCTGCTCGCGGTAATTCCGCATAGGCGACGACTTCATGGCGGATGGTCCGCACTCACCACCGATGAACGACTCATCTAGGGCGGCGAGTTTCCAATCGGATCGGTGATCGTCATCCGCGTTGGTTAAAGGTGTTCGCCAGAAGCGAGCTGAGGGGAAACTCGGCGCACCGCCTCGCGAAGCCATGTGTGCATAGAGCGGGGATCAATCGGCTTGTCAAATCAAAGCGACATGACCTTCCATGCTTCTTTCGCGATTGCCCAATCCTCCTGTGCGTGGAGCACCAGAACTCGCACTGCCGACCCGGGGCGAGCAATATCCTGGTCATCCGACACAGCGGCATTCTTGTCATCATCCAGGTCGATATTCAGGTAGTCGCAATGCCCGCAGGCCGCCGCGCGAACTTCCGATGAGTTTTCGCCAATCCCGGCGGTAAAGACGAGCGCATCGATCCCGCCCAGCGCCGCGACCATTGCCCCGATCGATGCTCTCAGCCGGTGCACGAAAATATTGAATGCCAGCTTCGCACGCAGGTTCCCGGACTTCATCTCCCGGACGATGTCGCGCATGTTGCCCGAGATGCCGGAGATCCCCAGTAGCCCTGACTTCTTGTTCAGCAGTTCGTCAAGCTTGGACGCCGTGAAGCCTCGACTCATCAGATACGTCAGAATCCCTGGGTCGACCGAGCCCGACCGCGTTCCCATCATGAGTCCGTCAAGGGGCGTAAAGCCCATCGTCGTGTCCACGCTCCGCCCGTCTCGCACGGCCGCCAGCGAGCATCCGTTTCCCAGATGGCAAATCACCAGCCTTCGCGAACCGCCGCCTTTGCCCAACAGTTTGGCCGCGCGCTCCGCGCAGTATTGATGATTGATTCCGTGAAAGCCGAATCGCCGGATTCCCTGCGCGACCCATTCATATGGTCCAGGATAGACGTAGGCCGCCTCCGGCAGGGTCTTGTGGAAGCCTGTATCGAATTCAGCGACCTGGGGCACCCGACCGAACTGCTTCTCGGCAAATTCAATTCCCGCCAGACCGTTGGCGTTGTGCAGCGGCGCCAACGATGACGCCCGAGCGATCGCCGCTTTCACCTCCGGCGTGATTAAAACCGGATCGCGATAGTCCGGCCCGCCATTCACGATTCGATGCGCAATCACGTCAACCGCGGCAGGAGCTCCAACAGACCGGCTCTTATCCGACCACAACCTGACCAGCAGCTCGCCTGCCGATACCAACCCCGCCCCGACGCTGACAGTCTCTTCCGCGCTGACGCCACGAGAATTCTTCACGCGGACTTCGGCGCGGTCACCGTCCAGCTCGATCTTCGCCTGCCACAGCGGCTCCGGTGCATCTTCCGGTAGTAAACTTCCGATTTCGTACAGGCAGGTTTTCTGACTGCTCGATCCCGCATTCAGAACCAGGATTTTCATCGCCTAGTAGGGCCAGGTCCAATTCTTGATTTCCGGCAAATCGTCTCCAAACTCGCGAATGTAGTTCTTGTGCTCAACCAGCTTGTCGCGCACGAATTGCTGAAAATGGCCGCCCACGCGTTCTAACCGCGGCACGCGATCCACCACGTCGCTTGCCAGATGGAAGCGGTCGAGATCGTTTAACACCGTCATGTCAAACGGCGTTGTAGTCGTTCCTTCCTCCTTGTATCCACGGACGTGCAGGTTGTAGTGATTCCTGCGACGGTAGGTGAGCCGGTGAATCAACGTGGGATACCCGTGATAAGCAAAAATAACCGGCTTATCCGTGGTGAACATCGAATCGAACGCGTAGTCGGAGATTCCGTGCGGATGCTCGCTCGGAGGCTGCAGGGTCATCAAGTCCACCACGTTCAGCACGCGCAGTTTGATATCCGGAAAATGCCGGCGCAGCAGGTCGACGGCCGCAAGCGTCTCGAGCGTCGGAATATCTCCGGCGCACGCCATCACCGCGTCCGGCTCGCCGCCCTGATCATTCGAGGCCCACTGCCAGATTCCCAGGCCCTCGGTGCAGTGATCGATCGCAGAATTCATGTCGAGAAACTGCAAGGCAGGCTGCTTGCCCGCAACGATCACGTTCACGTAGTTGCGGCTCCGCAGGCAGTGATCGGCGACCGAAAGCAGCGTATTCGTGTCCGGAGGCAGATACACCCTCACGACGTCCGCTTTTTTGTTCAGCACGTGGTCGATAAATCCCGGATCCTGATGCGTGAAGCCGTTATGGTCCTGTCGCCACACATGCGACGTCAGCAGATACGTCAGCGAAGCGATCGGTCGGCGCCACGGGATGTTGCGGGTAACTTTCAGCCATTTGGCGTGCTGGTTGAACATGGAATCCACAATGTGGATGAATGCTTCGTAACAGGAAAAAAATCCATGCCGGCCGGTCAGCAGATACCCCTCGAGCCATCCCTGGCACATGTGCTCGCTCAGGATTTCCATCACTCGCCCGTCGGTCGAAATGTTTTCGTCGGTAGGCAGCAGCGGCTCCATCAGCACCTTGTCGGTTGCTTCGTAGACCGCCTCCAGGCGGTTGGAAGCCGTCTCATCCGGTCCCCATACGCGGAAGTTCTTCGATCCGGCATTCGATTCCATCACGTCGCGCAACAGCCTTCCGAGCACCCGGGTCGCTTCCTCGAACTGGGTTCCCGGTTTCGTCACGCTCACGGCATAGTGCCGGAAATCGGGCATCACCAGATCCCGCAGCAGGAGGCCGCCATTCGCATGCGGATTCGCTCCCATGCGTCGGTCGCCGCGCGGCGCGAGTTTTCGAAGTTCGGGAATCAGCTTTCCTTTTTCGTCGAACAATTCCTCTGCGTGGTAGCCCTTCATCCAGTCATCGAGGATTTTCAAATGTTCCGGCTTCTTGGCGAAATCTGTTACCGGAACCTGATGCGCCCGCCACGTGCCCTCCACAGGCTTCCCGTCGACTTCCTTGGGCCCCGTCCATCCCTTCGGTGTCCGCATCACGATCATCGGCCAGATGGGGCGCTTCACGCTTTTCGCCGCGCGAGCCTCCTGCTGAATCGCGAGAATTTCCGCGAGCACCGTATCGAGGGTATGCGCCATGAGCTGGTGCATCGCCTCCGGCTCGTGCCCCTCGACGAAAAAGGGGCGGTAGCCGTATCCGTTAAACAACTGCGTCAACTCCAGGTCGGTCATTCGCCCGGGAATGGTTGGATTCGCGATCTTGTAGCCGTTGAGGTGCAGAATCGGCAACACCGCTCCATCACGTGCCGGATTCAGGAACTTATTCGAATGCCAGCTCGCCGCGAGAGGTCCTGTCTCTGATTCTCCATCGCCGACCACGCAGCATACGAGGAGATCGGGATTGTCGAACGCCGCGCCATGCGCGTGTGCGAGGGAATAGCCCAGCTCGCCGCCTTCATGAATCGATCCCGGCGTTTCCGGTGCCACATGACTCGGAATGCCTCCCGGAAAAGAAAACTGCTTGAAGAGTTTCCGAAGTCCCTCCTCATCCTCGGTGATGTGGGTGTAGACCTCGGTGTAGGTGCCTTCCAGATACGTGTTCGCCACCACTCCCGGACCGCCGTGGCCGGGGCCGGCGATAAAAATTACATTCAAGTCATGTTTCCGGATTAGCCGGTTGAAATGCAGATAGATGAAATTCAAACCCGGAGTAGTGCCCCAGTGGCCCAGCAGCCGCGGCTTGATGTGTTCGAGCTTCAGCGGCTCGCGCAGCAGGGGATTCGCGTAGAGGTAGATCTGCCCGACTGAAAGATAGTTCGCGGCGCGCCAGTAGGCGTGCATGGTCCGCAGTTCTTCCGAAGTTAAAGGTTTGATTGGTTCGGATAGGGAACTGTTTTCAGCAGAAGCAGCCGAGGCCATCACGAATCTCCCGTGAAAGGAGTCTGGCAGCGGCCCCTGGGCGGGCAGCGCGCCGCACAGGATTATACCTCGCGGCCCCGGAGAACCTTGTAAACGGTTGGTTACGAGAGAGCGCTGGTGGTGAAAGCGTCGCTACGCGTCGATGATTTTGTTGCGGATCGCATAGCGCACCACTTCGCTCACCGAATGGCAATCGAGTTTGCGCATGATGTTGGCCCGATGCGTTTCCGCCGTCTTCACGCTCAGATCCAGCGCCACGGCGATTTCTTTGCTGCTCTTTCCCTCGGCCAGCAGCTGCACGATCTCGCGTTGGCGCGGCGTCAGCCGCTCCCCGTGCGGGGTAACTTCCTGCGGGCGCTTGTCGCCCTTCAGAAACCCGTCCAGGATCATCTGCGAAACGCGCGACGTAAAAAACGTTTTGTTCCGCCGGAGCGATTCGACCGCCGACACGAGGTCGCGCCCGGCATCCGTCTTCAGAATATATCCGCGCGCACCGGCATCGAGCACTTCGCGAATCACCGAATCCGATTCGTGCATGGTCAGGATCAGGATCTTTGTCTGCGGCCGCATCTTCAAAATCTGCCGCGTCGCTTCGAGGCCGTTCAGAGAGGGCATCCCAATATCGAGAATGACGACGTCGGGGTTCAGTTCCTTGGTCATGGAAACGGCTTGGCGTCCGTCGGACGCTTCTCCAACGACCTTGCAGTCGCGTTGCGACTCAAGCATGGAGCGAAGTCCCTGGCGAACGATTTCGTGATCATCGGCGAGCAGCAGTTGCAATGCGGGCATGATCTTCCTCCTCGATCATCTGGTTTCACGGCTCTCGTGAACCCTACAATCCCAATTCCTGCTTGATCTTGGCGTCCGCGCCGCGCCGTCGTGGGCCCGGAAGATACACACACCGGGCGCTATGTGGCGCCGATAGTCCCACAGTTCCGAACAGTACCTACATACAGCAAACACTGTAGTGCCTTGTGAAAATGCAAGTGATAGAAGTGAAACCTATACTTGGGAAATTGGGGCCAAACCGGGTATTTACCCGGATCAATCGCCCACAAGTAACACGCAGCGCCCACTTCGCTTGCTGATGCGATCGGCCTGCACGCCCCCTGTAGCACTGGAGACGGTATGGCCAAATCCGATCGCAAGGAATCTCCACACCCGGGCAAGGGTGGAAATGGCGGTCCGGGGCCGGGCGTGACCACGGCCGAATTCACTCCAACGATCGCAAATTTGCCCGAGGGCGAACTCGCCACCATCCTTTCGAGTCTCCGCACCATGCGCGACGGTGATTTCTCGGTGCGCTTGCCTGGCTTCTGGACCGGTCTGCCGGGCAAAATCGCCGACGCATTCAATGACATCGCCGCGGCCAATCAGCAGATGGCCCAGGATTTGAAGCGGCTTGGCCAGGTCGTCGGCAAAGAAGGCCGCACGCGCGAACGCAGCCGCTTTCATCAACCCCGTGGCGCGTGGGGCGAGATGGAAGTATCCGTGAACACGCTCGTTGAGGACCTCCTGCGACCCACCACGGAGGTTACCCGGGCCATCGCCGCCGTCGCTCAGGGTAATTTGACTCAGACGGTGCGCCTGGACGTTGACGGCCGCCCGCTGGAAGGCGAGTTCCTGCGTTCCGCCAACATCGTGAACACGATGATTCAGCAACTCGGTGTGTTCACGGCCGAGGTCACGCGCGTGGCGCGTGAAGTCGGCACCGACGGTAAGCTGGGCGGTCAGGCGCAGGTTCCCGGCGTGGCCGGCACCTGGAAAGACCTTACGGATTCGGTCAACTCCATGGCCAGCAACCTCACTGGCCAGGTCCGCAATATCGCCGAAGTCGCCACCGCCGTCGCCAGCGGCGATCTCTCTCGAAAAATCACGGTCGATGTGCGTGGCGAAATTCTTCAGCTCAAAGAAGCCATCAACACGATGGTTGACCAGCTCCGTTCCTTTGCTTCCGAGGTCACCCGCGTCGCCCGGGAAGTCGGTACGGACGGCGCGCTTGGTGGGCAGGCTGTCGTCCCCGGCGTCGCGGGTACCTGGAAAGATTTGACCGACTCGGTCAACGCCATGGCCGGAAACCTCACGGCTCAAGTCCGCAACATTGCGGAAGTGACCACGGCCGTTGCTCGCGGAGACCTCTCGCGCAAGATCACGGTGGACGTGAAGGGTGAAATTCTCGAGCTGAAAAACACCATTAACACGATGGTCGATCAGCTGAACGCGTTCGCCGGCGAAGTCACGCGCGTGGCGCGCGAAGTCGGCACCGACGGCAAGCTGGGCGGTCAGGCGCAGGTTCCGGGAGTCGCAGGTACGTGGAAGGACCTGACCGACAACGTGAACTTCATGGCCAGCAACCTGACGGGCCAAGTTCGAAATATCGCCGAGGTCGCTACGGCCATCGCCAGCGGCGACCTTTCGCGGAAAATCACCGTCGATGTCCGCGGCGAAATCCTCCAGCTCAAAGAAACTCTCAATACCATGGTCGACCAGCTGAACCGGTTCGCCGGCGAAGTCACGCGCGTGGCGCGCGAAGTCGGCACCGAAGGTCGGCTCGGCGGCCAGGCCAATGTGCCCGGCGTCGCGGGAACCTGGAAAGACCTTACCGACTCCGTTAACTCGATGGCCGGGAACCTCACCGCTCAAGTGCGCAACATCGCGGAGGTCACCACGGCCGTTGCGCGGGGAGACCTCTCGCGCAAGATCACCGTCGACGTGAAGGGTGAAATTCTCGAGCTCAAGAACACCATCAACACGATGGTTGACCAGCTGAACGCCTTTGCCGGAGAAGTGACCCGCGTGGCGCGCGAAGTCGGCACCGAAGGCAAACTGGGCGGCCAGGCGCAGGTGCCCGGCGCCGGCACCTGGAAAGACCTCACCGACAACGTGAACTTCATGGCCAGCAACCTCACCGGTCAGGTCCGCAACATCGCCGAAGTCGCTACGGCCGTTGCCCGCGGCGATCTTTCCCGCAAGATCACGGTCGACGTAAAAGGCGAAATTCTCGAGCTCAAAGACACCATCAACACGATGGTCGATCAGCTGCGCGCATTCGCATCCGAAGTTACGCGCGTGGCGCGCGAAGTCGGCACCGACGGCAAACTGGGCGGCCAGGCGCAGGTGCCGGACGTCGCCGGCACCTGGAAAGACCTCACGGACTCGGTCAACTCCATGGCCAGCAACCTCACCGGGCAGGTTCGTAACATCGCCGAAGTCGCCACGGCCATCGCCAGCGGCAACCTTTCCAAGAAAATCACCGTGAACGTCAGCGGCGAGATTCTGCTCTTAAAAGAAACCATCAACACGATGGTCGACCAGCTCAACGCATTCGCCGGCGAAGTTACGCGCGTCGCCCGCGAAGTAGGTTCCGAGGGCCGGCTCGGCGGCCAAGCCAACGTGCCCGGAGTCGCCGGCACATGGAAGGATCTCACCGACTCCGTGAACTCAATGGCCGGTAACCTCACCGGCCAGGTTCGAAACATTGCGGAAGTGACCACGGCCGTTGCGCGAGGAGACCTCTCGCGCAAGATCACGGTGGACGTGAAGGGTGAAATTCTCGAGCTGAAAAACACCATTAACACGATGGTTGACCAGCTGAACGCCTTTGCCGGAGAAGTGACGCGCGTGGCGCGCGAAGTCGGCACCGACGGCAAGCTGGGCGGTCAAGCGCAGGTTCCGGGAGTCGCGGGCACGTGGAAGGACCTGACCGACAACGTGAACTTCATGGCCAGCAACCTCACCGGCCAGGTGCGTAACATTGCCGAAGTCGCTACGGCCATCGCGACCGGCGACCTCTCGAAAAAAATCACCGTCGATGTCCGCGGCGAAATTCTGCAGCTGAAAGAAACGCTCAACACGATGGTTGAGCAGCTCCGCTCTTTCGCTGCCGAAGTCACGAGGGTCGCCCGCGAGGTCGGCTCCGAGGGCCGGCTCGGCGGTCAGGCCAATGTGCCCGGCGTGGCGGGAACCTGGAAAGACCTCACCGACTCCGTCAACGCCATGGCCCGCAACCTTACGGCTCAGGTCCGCAACATCGCCGAAGTCACGACGGCCGTTGCGCGCGGCGACCTCTCGCGCAAGATCACGGTGGACGTGAAGGGTGAAATTCTCGAGCTGAAGAACACCATTAACACGATGGTTGACCAGCTGAACGCGTTCGCCGCCGAAGTCACCCGCGTGGCCCGCGAAGTGGGCACCGGCGGCAAACTCGGCGGTCAAGCGCAAGTCCCCGGCGTCGCTGGCACCTGGCGCGACCTCACCGACAACGTGAACGTGATGGCCGCGAACCTCACCGAGCAAGTCCGCGGTATCGTCAAAGTCGTCACCGCCGTTGCCAACGGCGAACTTACGCAGAAGCTGACCGTGAACGCGAAAGGCGAAGTGGCTGCGCTCGCCGACACGATTAACAACATGACGGACACACTCGCGACGTTTGCCGATCAGGTCACCACGGTCGCCCGCGAAGTCGGCGTCGAGGGGCGCCTCGGCGGGCAGGCCAACGTGCCTGGCGCCGCTGGCACCTGGAAGGACCTCACCGGCAACGTCAACCTGCTTGCCGACAACCTCACGAACCAGGTGCGCGCCATCGCCGAAGTCGCCACGGCCGTCACCAAGGGCGACCTCACTCGATCGATTCAAGTCGAAGCGAGCGGCGAGGTCGCCGACCTGAAAGACAACATCAATACGATGATCGACAACCTGCGGCTGACCACGGACCGCAATACCGAACAGGACTGGCTGAAGACCAACCTCGCTCGCTTCACGGGTATGTTGCAGGGCCAACGCGACCTCGCCACGGTCGGCCGCATGCTGCTGTCCGAGCTCGCGCCCCTCGTCGATGCGCAACAGGGCGTGATCTACCGGATGGAAACCGAGGCGGATGGCTCCGAATCACTGCTTCTGCTCTCCGCATTTGCCGACAACGGCGAAGAAGGTTTCCGCAAGCGCCTGCGAACCGGCGAAGGTTTGATCGGGCAATGCGCGGCGGAAAAGAAGCGGATGCTGGTTTCCGATCTTCCTTCCGGCACTCTGCCCATTCAATCCGGCCTGTTTCAGGCGGTACCCCGCAACGTCATTGTTTTGCCCGTGCTCTTTGAGGACAGCGCAAAGGCCGTCATCGAGCTGGCCTCGCTCCGAGTCTTTACCACGTCGCATCTCGCGTTCCTTGAGCAGCTCACCGCCAGCATTGGCATCGTTCTCAACAGCATTGAGGCGACCATGCAGACGGAAGGATTGCTCAAGCAGTCCCAGCAGCTGGCCGCCGAGCTTCAGACCCAACAGACCGAGTTGCAGCAGACCAACGAACAACTCGCCCAGAAAGCCCAGCAGCTTGCCGAGCAGAACGTCGAAGTCGAACGCAAGAACCAGGAAATCGAGCAGGCTCGCCGCGCGCTCGAAGAAAAAGCCAAGGAGCTGGCCCTTACTTCGAAGTACAAATCCGAATTCCTGGCCAACATGTCCCACGAGCTCCGCACGCCGCTCAATAGCGTGCTGATTCTTGGTCAGCAGCTCAGCGAAAACCCCGACGGGAATCTGACGCCAAAGCAAGTCGAGTTCGCCCGCACCATTCACGGCGCCGGCACCGACCTGCTGAACCTCATCAGCGATATTCTGGACCTTTCGAAGATTGAATCCGGAACCGTGTCCGTCGATGCCGAGGAAGTATTCTTTGCCAGCCTCCTCGACATGGTCGCTCGGCCCTTCCGTCACGAAGCCGAAAATCGAAGACTCGGCTTTGAAATCTATTCCGATCCCAATCTCACGCCGAGCCTGGTGACAGACTCCAAGCGTCTGCAGCAGGTGCTGAAGAATCTGCTCTCAAACGCCTTCAAGTTCACCGAACAGGGCAACGTGCGTTTGTCCGTGTCCTCGTCTGGAAGCGGGTGGAGTGAAGACCACCCGGTTCTTTCCAACTCCGCGTCTGTCGTGGCCTTCGAGGTTTCCGACACCGGCGTCGGCATTCCCGTTGAAAAGCAGCGCATCATCTTCGAGGCTTTCCAGCAGGCCGATGCCGGTACCAGCCGCAAATATGGCGGCACGGGCCTCGGCCTGGCCATCAGCCGCGAGCTTGCGACCTTGCTCGGCGGAGAAATTCAGCTGCGCAGCACCGTCGGTAAAGGCAGCACCTTTACTCTCTATCTGCCGCAAATCTACGTCGGCTCTTCCGGCCTCGCCCTTCCGGAGACCAGCAAGGATTCCTCGGCGTACGCCAATCTGCGCTTGAGCAAGTTCGGCGGAGCCGAACGCGCGGTCGAGCAGGTCCAGGATGATCGCGCCGACCTGCAGCCGGATGACGCAGTTCTGCTGATCGTCGAGGACGATCCACACTACGCCCGCGTGGTGCGCGACCTCTCGCACGATAAGGGATTCAAGGTCCTCGTCGCATTGAACGGCAGCGAAGGCCTGGCGCTCGCGCGCCAGTTCCATCCAACCGCCATTTCACTCGACGTATTTCTGCCGGACATGCTTGGCTGGACGGTTTTAAACCATCTGAAACAAGACCCCACGACTCGCCACATTCCCGTGCAGATGCTCACGCTCGACGAAGATCGCCAGCACGGCCTCGCTCGCGGCGCATTTTCGTTTGTCACCAAGCCCACGACTCCGGAAGACCTGGCCCTGGCCGTCTCGCGCATACGCGAATACGCCGAGCCTCGCCGCAAGCGGTTGCTGATCGTCGAAGACAATCCTGCCGAGCAGCTCAGCATCAGCGAACTTCTCGGCCACGACGATATCGAGGTTTCCGTCGCCGCAACCGGCACCGAAGCCCTTCTGGCGATCAGCAAGCAGCCGTTCGATTGCATGGTCCTCGACCTCAAACTGCCCGATATGACCGGTTTCGAGGTGCTCGAGCGCATGCGGGACGCGCAAACCGCCGGAGATCTTCCCGTCGTGGTCTTCACCGGCAAGGAACTGTCCTCGGAGGAAGATTCTCAACTGCACTCGCTGGCTCGCAGCGTGGTGGTCAAGGGTGTCGAATCCCCCGAAAGGCTGCTGGATGAGACGGCGCTGTTTCTGCACCGCGTCATCGATCGCTTGCCTGCCGATAAGCAGAAGATGCTCGATCGACTGCACCGCTCCGACGAAGCCCTTGCCGGCAAGAAGGTGCTGGTGGTCGACGACGACGTCCGCAACATCTTCGCCCTCAGCAGCGTTCTCGAACGTCGCGGCATGATCGTGCAGACCGCGGGAACGGGCCGCGAAGCCATCGCGATGCTCGAATCGACTCCGGAAATCGCCATCGTACTGATGGACGTCATGATGCCGGAGATGGACGGCTACGAGACCATGCAGGTGATCCGGCAGAACACGTCTTTCCGCCGCCTGCCCATCATCGCCCTCACCGCGAAAGCCATGAAGGGCGACCGCGAGAAATGTCTCGAGGCGGGCGCATCCGAATATCTGGCCAAACCCGTGAACACCGAGCAGCTGCTCTCGGCGTTGCGCATTTGGCTGCACCGGTAAATCGACATGCAGAAAACTCTCGAATCCGGAGACGCCTTTTTGACTGCCAGGGAACCACAGTTGGCTCGGGACAAGGTGAACATCCTGATGGTGGACGATCAGCCCGCCAAGCTGCTGAGCTTTGAAGCCATTCTCGGCGAACTCGGCGAGAATCTCATCAAAGCCGGCACGGCC
Organism: Candidatus Acidiferrales bacterium; assembly: GCA_049696975.1. GTDB lineage: Bacteria > Acidobacteriota > Terriglobia > Acidiferrales > UBA7541 > Palsa-295. The sequence goes on from JBAVUW010000055.1 coordinate 14,154, forward strand.
ACCGAAGCACTCGAGTGCCTGTTGAAGAATGACGTCGCGGTTGTGCTAATGGATGTCAGCATGCCCGATATCGACGGCTTTGAGCTGGCGGACATGATTCGCCAGCATCCCCGATTTCAGAAGACCGCCATCATTTTCATTTCGGCCATCCACTTGACGGACATGGACCGCATGCAGGGTTACGAGCGCGGGGGCGTCGACTACATTTCAGTCCCCGTCATCCCCGAATTGTTGCGCGCGAAGGTCAGTGTTTTCGCGGAACTCCATCGCAAGACCCGCCAGCTTGAAATCCTCAACATGGAGCTGCGCAGCCTCTCCGGCCGCCTCATCGCCATGCAGGACGAAGAGCGCCGCCGCTTCGCCCGCGAATTGCACGACGGCCTTGGCCAGGAGCTGACCGCCGCCAAAATGGCCATCGACAGCGTCCTCATCCAGGGGCCGACGGAGTCAAACCGCCAGGCCGTCATGCAGGCAAGCTCGCTCGTCGATGGAGCCATCCAGCAGGTTCGCAGCGTGTCGCATCTGCTGCATCCGCCGCTGCTCGATGAAATCGGTCTCGACGCCGCACTTTCCTGGTATTCCGAGGGGCTCACGAAGCGCAGCGGTATCGAAACCTCCATTGAGATGGAGCCTAGCGATTTTCCGCGCCTCACGCCTTCCCTTGAGACCATGGTTTTTCGCATCATTCAGGAAGCGTTGACCAATGTCTTCCGGCACTCGGCAGCGAAAAAATGCTGGGTCAGCGTCGCCAAGAAAGAGAATCAAGTGCGTGTAACGGTGCGCGATGATGGAAAGGGATTCACCGACGAGATCGCCGCGTTCCATCCCGAAAAAATCGGCGTGGGGATCGGCGGTATCCGCCAGCGAATCAAAGAAGTCGGGGGCGTGATGAGCCTGCGAAATGCCCAGCCCCAGGGAGCGATTCTTGAGACGGTCATCCCGATCGCCATGGGGTCCGCGCACGGCCAGTCAGCGTCTTCGAACGCGAAGACATAGAGCCGGGAGTCTGCTTTTGTATAACGCGCTTGAAACTATCGTTAGCGTTTGCCGGCCTCCCGCGTAAGATTGATCGAACGGTAGAATGTCGCGGCATGAGGGCGTTGGTGGTGGGGGAATATGGCTAAAAACAACGGTCAACCTGTTCGAATCCTGGTCGCTGACGATCACGAGACGGTCCGCAAAGGCATCTGCATGATTCTCTCTTCCCGTTTCGGAGGCAGCGAGTACGGGGAGGCCGCCAACGGACTGGAAGCCATCGCCAAGGCCCAGGAACTCCAGCCCGACTTGATAGTCCTCGATATCACCATGCCCCGTCTCGGTGGTTTCGACGCCGCCCGGGAGATCCGCAAGCTCTACCCGAAGATGCCGATCCTGTTTCTTTCCATGCATGAGGGGAAGCACATCGTCGAAACCGCGAAGGCCATCCCAGTACAGGGCTTCGTCATGAAGAACCAGGTCGGTCAGATCCTGCTCGACGCCGTCGGCGCCCTTCTCAACGGCCACACCTTCTTTTCCGGCGTAGACTGACGCCGATCCCTCACGCTTCGCCGGCAACGGACACTCTTGCCGAATTTCGATCGGACCTCGATACCCGTAATCTCGGCCATCGCTTTCCACGCTGCCCAATTCCTCTCATTCACCTCGGCCACCAGCATGCGGTCATCCTCGGGCTCGAATTTCACCAGCCGATCCCGGATCGCGTCCGCCTTCAGTGAACTTCTGAGCGCCCACGCCGTCGGCAACACTTTGTCCGCGCGGCTTTCTCGTAACGCAGCCTGGAAGTAGACGTACTCGCCAAACTCGCGTGGGTGCTCGAGGTCACAGCGAACGAGGTACAGACTCAAGTCCTGTGCTTTTTGTCATGGGAGTCGGGTTTGTGAACCGATTGTCGGTTTTTCAGGCGGGAGCAGAGGATTAGAGGTCCTCGGGGAAAAAAGAACGGTCCTGCAGAACGGCATCGACCGCTTGCACCAGCTTCTGTACGGCTTCTCCTTTGGTGACGTATCCTCGAACCCCGACCTTGCGGGCTTCTTCCATCAACTGTTTGCTCTTGTGCACCGAGAGTATCAAAATCAGCGCGTCGGGAGCGAACTCCCGGATATGGCGCGCCGCGTCCAGTCCGTTCATTTCCGGCATGGTGATGTCGAGCACGATCAGATCGGGTTTCAGTTCCTTGGCCAGTTGCACCGCTTCCTTCCCGGTGCTTGCCTCACCGCACACTTCAAAACCTTCCCGTGACGCGAGGGTTGCGATCACCCGCTTCCGGACACCCTCCTGATCGTCTGCCACCAGAATTCGCACGATTTTACCCGGCACATTCGCTGCGCCCGCACGCCACACGGCTCCGTCCATCCGATCGCTCTCGAGGTTAAAATTCGTAGCGTCGGCCTTAGCGCTCAGCTGCCGACGCACCCGTTGGAATCACTATCCGGATGACGGTCCCTTTTTCATCGGATTGAATTTGCAACTCGCCATCCAGGCCTTTTACCCGCTCTTTCATTCCCCGCAGCCCCACTCCGCAATCTCCGGCTCCGGCGATTCTGGCCAGCTTCTCCGGCGCAACGCCTTTGCCCTCGTCCCGCACTTCCAAGTAGATGTCGCTCGGCGATCGGACAATCCGGATGCTGGCCGTGGCGCTGCCGGAGTGACGATGAACGTTCGTCAGGCACTCCTGTATCACCCGGAAGGTCGCCAGTTCCAGCTCTCGCGACAGTCTTCCCAGATCCTGCGGCAGCTCGAGTGAAACCTTGATGTTGCTGCGCTCTCTGAACCCGTCAACGTACCAGCGAAGGGCGGATTCCAGGCCTACTTCCTCGAGAAGGGGAGGATGCAGCAGGTAGGAGAGCGTTCGCAGCTCCGAAGAAATCTTTCGGACGATCGCGGCGTTGTCCTCGAGTCCTTTGGCCAGATTGGGATTCACTTTCTTCGCTTCCGCTTCCAGCGCCGACAAATTCATGCTGAGCAGCGCCAGACTTTGTCCCGTGCTGTCGTGTAGATCCCGGGCGATCCGGCGTCTTTCTTCGTCCTGCACCCGCAGCAACCGGGCGGAAAGCTCGCGCAGCCCCTGATTGGTCATGTCGAGTATCTCCGCCTGCTTCAGCACCTGCATGTTTTTCCGGCGGAGTTCGTCGGTGCGCTCGCGGACGCGGCTTTCAAGATCCTCCTTCGCCTTCTGCAGCGCTTCGACCATGGCGAGCCGTTCGCTCACATCGTGGATAAAGGTTCTCGAGTAAACAAGCGTCCCGTTCTCCCACAGCCCGTTTGCGCGGATGACCACGTGGGAAATCGATCCGTCTTTGCAACGGAGCTCAGCCGGATAGTCGTATAACTCTTCTCCGCGCATCAATTTAGCCCAGAACTGTTCGGCGCAGCTTCGTTCCACGAAAAAGTCGGCAAAGGATTTTCCGATGTATTCGCGCTCCTCATATCCCAGCAGTTTCAGAACCGCCCGGTTCGCCCACAGGATTTCCTGGCCCGGACCGGAGCGCTGCACTCCCTCCAGCGCGTTTTCCAGAAGGTCCGCCAACTCGAATTCCCGCCGCCGCAGCGCATGCTGCGCGTCTTTCCGTTCCGCGGTCTCAATATCCAGCGCCTGGGCTTTCTGCTGCAACCGGCTCACGTTGCGCAACCGCGCGTCTTCCGTGGTCAGCTCCGTGTAGCTTTCTCCCGGGATCACGTGGGAATGTTCCGAGCAAATCGCCAGAAACGCTTCGGCATGTTCGGCCCGGTCGAATCCTCGTATGGGGTAGGCGCAGCGCAGGGAGAAAGTCACGCGTTGCTGCAGCTCGTTCCAGAGCTGCTCGAGCCTGACGGCGGTTTGGAACTTTCCCTGCGCCCAGAGCAGAGCCACCATCTCACCGAACACGGCGAGCCTCGGTCGGTTTCCCCGGGCAGCCGCCTTCACCTGCTCGACCAGGCGCGCCACGGTTTCCTCAAATCGGACGGGATCGGGCCAGCCTTCCAGAACAAATTTCGAAAGTGTTTCGGCCGCATCGAGCATCACATAGCGGCCTTCTGCTAACACGCCGGGTATATCCAACCCGCGCGCCGCGAGCTGTTTCGTCAGCGCTTCTCGGTGCTCGGCCGTCGCCAGCACCAGCGCAGCACTGCCTTCCTCGAGCGCTTCGCCGATATAGGCGCTGACTCCATCGATGAGCGCCGTATCCTCGCCGTAAAACTGCACCATGTGTCCCGGTCGGGTTGCTGCAGCCTTGGGGAGTGGTGGGACCAGATGGTCGGCCACGGGAAACTCATTCGCGCTCATCGTGCTCCCCGGTGGTCGCACGCAACGTAAACCCCGTAGCGACCACTTGCATTTTTGAGGTTTGTTCGAGTCTTGGCGTAAAGAACGCACCCCAAAACCTGACGGTCATTGTTTCAGGGTCGTCGGAGCCGACCAATACCGCAAACGCTGTACTTTTGACCTGTTAGCGGAGCCGCGACCGCCATTTCGCGCCGCGCAACAGTTTCCTTTCCGCTTTTCGTCCTCTACATCTTTGATGGAGTGGAGGGGCCGCTGGCACGTTCGGGGGTGAATCCAAACGGCCCCTTTATGGGGTAGGAGGCGTGGTGCGGAACTTCTGAGGAGTACCTGTGCAAGCGTTCATGCGCCAACGATACCGGAGGCCCAAATCCCGTACCATCAGCCGTTCGCCGTATGGAGAACGGGGGTTTTCTGGTATCAAGCCGCTTATGAGATGTGACGTCATTTGACCGGTCATTCCCGCTAGATCTTCGGCGGATCGATGCCCAGAGCCGTGGCCAGCGCGATCAAATGGTCCTGTTCGTCGAGCAGGATCTCCCGGATGTGCTCGGCGATGGCATACTCTTCAAGCTGTTCGCAGTGGGAGATGCGCTCTCGATAGTTGCGAATCGTATCCGTTTCGTTCTCGAGATCAAATTGCAGCATCTCCCGCGCTTTCTCCGATGTCCGTACGGCCTTCGGCTTCACGGCCGGCATGCCCCCGAGGTAATCGATCTGGTTGGAGATAATCAGCGCGTGACCGAGCTCTTCGGCGGCGTGCTTTTCGAGCTCTCCGGCGATGTTCATGTACTCGGCGCCTTTCAGCACCTGCGAGTACACCACATAGGAGATGATCGCCTGATACTCGCGCTCGAGGTCCTGGTTCAGAAATTCGATGAGCTTTTCCCGCGTCATTTCAACTTCGACGGGCGACGTCCGTTTCGTCTCGGGTTGCAGAGCCTGCTTCGCTTGAGCCATCTGTGGTCTCCTGTTGGGGATGAACTTGAAGGGGGAGGCGCCGCGACCGTGCCGCGGTGCCTCCCCTCGACGGAATCGTGGACCTAATTTACCTGGCCCTGCCAGCCCGTTGCGCTTTCTCCTGCTGGCGTTCTTCGGCCTTGAGGGTTTTCACAAACTCGTCGGCTTCTTGTTCGGAAATTTCCCTCGACGTGCCGTAATATTCCTGGATCTTTCCGACAAGAATGTTGCGGCGGCCTTCAATGACATCGAGATCGTCCTCGGTCAGCTTGCCCCATTTCTGCTTGATCTGCCCCTTGTACTGCTTCCATTTGCCTTCCACTTGGTCCCAGTTCATAGCTGATTCCTCCGTCCGGCGTTTTCTGCGGACCGGCCGGGTTAGCCCGTACTCGCAGACTCGATTGACCCGAAAAAGAGAGTCTGTTGATTCCCGACAATCAGACTCCTTTGGATTGCGATCGTGAATACGCAAGCGCACCCATTTGCATCCGGGGAAACCTGTACGCAGGGAAGGGAGCCCAAGAAACGAGGGCTCTTAGAGACCTTATGGCGCCGATTCTCCCACGTGAAAGAATGGATTCTTATCCCCGACACTCTCGACGGCGCGGACCAGGAATTCCTTGGAATCGCCCTTCAGCATGCATCCCTTCGCACCCGCTTCGCGAGCGAGCTGGCCCAAACCGGGAAAATCGTGGAAGGTCAAAATCAGCACCTGTGAATCGGGGAAGAATTGGCGGATGTAGCGCGTGGCCTCGAGTCCGCTGAGCATCGGCATGGACATATCCATGATTACGACGTCGGGGTGAAGCTCCTCGGTGCGCTCGATCGCTTCGCGGCCGTTCGAAGCCTCGCCGCAGATTTCCCAGTCCCCCTGGGATGCCAGCATGCTTCGGATCGCATGCCGCACGTTCGGCTGATCGTCCACCACAAGGATGCGCAAATGCCTGTCCGGCATACATCCACCCGATGCGCCGATCAGAGGTGGGGCTCCGGTCGCGCGCGGTTTGTGCTGGGGATGGCGATGTTGCAGGTCCAGCAGACCAAATCCGCGGCGAATGGTGAATACCTTTGATTGTGTAGGGCATCCCCAGGTGAGAGGCCGATCCTGTAGGACCTTCAGGCTTCGATAATTTTGTTGCGGATCGCGTAGCGAACTACTTCGCTCACCGAATGACAGTCGAGCTTGCGCATGATGTTGGCGCGATGCGTTTCCGCCGTCTTCACGCTCAGATCCAGCGCCACGGCCACTTCCTTGCTGCTCTTGCCTTCCGCCAGCAGCTGCACGATCTCGCGTTGGCGCGGCGTCAGTCGCACCGCTCCGGCTGGGGATTCGTGCATGCGCGAATCACCCTTCAGGAATCCGTCAAGGATCATCTGAGACACCCGCGAAGTAAAAAAAGTCTTGTTCCGTCGCAGGGATTCCACAGCCGTCACCAGATCGCGCCCGGCGTCGGTCTTCAAAATATATCCGCGCGCGCCGGCGTCGAGCACCTCGCGGATCACTGCATCGGATTCGTGCATGGTCAGGATCAAGACTTTCGTCTGCGGCCGCATTTTCAAGATCTGCCGCGTCGCTTCGAGGCCATTGAGCGAAGGCATGCCGATATCGAGAATCACCACGTCGGGATTCAATTCTTTCGTCATCACCACCGCCTGCCGGCCGTCGGCAGCTTCTCCTACGACCTGGCAATCGCGTTGGGCCTCCAGCATGGAACGCAGTCCCTGGCGAACGATTTCATGATCGTCCGCTAACAGCAGTCTCAGTGTCGGCATCGTCAATCTCCTATGATCCGTAAGAAACTATGAAATTCGAATCATTCCACCGTATGCTTTTTCGCTCGTACTCGATCATCTGCGTCTCACCGCGCAGTCCGGGAGAGGTGCAAACGTGGCGCCAATCGCCCGAACGATCATTCCGCGGCCTCTAACTTTTGCTTGCGTAACCGCTTACAGCACATTTTCCGTTCGTCAGGGTTGTGGTCCCCTTAGTACTGAACCCGATATTTCTTACATGAATCGAGTCGAGACATCCTACCGGGCCGTAAGTCCTTTGGCACTAAGGTGTTTCCCGTAGATGCCTACCGATTCGCCCCGATGACTGCCGCTGCCTCGCGCTTCATCGTAAGTGGCGTCAGGGCGGGGGATATAACGTCGAATCCGCCCAAAAGGGGAGGCGCGTGGCAAGCCGAGCAAATGCGGTAGCGCAACGAACGGTCGTTCCTGCGGGAATTTTCGACACGAGGATCCGCATCCTACGCTACAGCCTCGACAAGATGATCTTTCGTATCCTCGCCAGCGGTTCGACGCTGTTGACCATCGCGTTCAGCTCCCATTCGCTCGCATCGGTCGCCCGGAAATTCTCCCGCGCGAGCGTTCCTGCCGAAGGCCAAACGGAATTCCGCAACGCGCTGTAGACTCGTGCCTGAAATGGCTACTGTCCCAGGCGCCGACGCTCGATCCAACCGCACCAATTCTGAGCACCCATCAGGTTCAGGGCATCGATCCGATCGATCAACGCTCAGGCGCATCTTGCTCGAGCTCGGTCCGGGCCTCATCACCGGCGCATCTGACGACGATCCGAGCGGCATCGCCACGTATTCGCAGGCCGGAGCGAGATTCGGGTTCGGCATGCTGTGGATCACGTTGTTCTCCTACCCGCTGATGTGCGTCATCCAGGAGATCAGCGCCCGCATCGGACGCGTGACAGGGCGGGGAATTGCAGCCAATGTGCGGCGGCATTTTCCGGCGCCGATCCTTTACGTGATGGTTGCGCTGCTTCTGGTTGCGAACATTTTCAATCTCGGCGCCGACATCGGGGCGATGGCCGCTGCAGCCAAACTGTTTCTGCCCGGGCCTCTCTGGGCTTACGTGCTCGTGCTCGGTGGCGTGTCGCTCATCCTGCAGATTGCAGTGCCCTACACAAAATACGTGCCTTATCTGAAATGGCTCACGCTCGCGCTTTTCGCCTACATTGCCACGGCCATCGTGGTCGGTCAGCCGAAATGGGCGGCGATCCGCGCGACCTTCTGGCCGTCGATTTCACTCAATGGCGCCTATCTCACGGCGCTGATCGCCGTGCTCGGCACGACCATCAGCCCCTATCTCTTTTTCTGGCAGGCGTCGGAAGAGGCCGAAGACGTGGGAGTGAAGGCTGCGGATCACGCGCTGACGCGCTCGCCCGAACAAGCCCCCGCGCAGTTCCGCCGCATCCGCTTTGATACCTACGTCGGGATGGCGCTTTCAAACGTTGTGGCATTCTTCATCATGCTCACTGCCGGCGTGACGCTGCATACGCACGGCATACTGAACATCGATACCGCCGACCAGGCGGCCAAAGCGCTCGAGCCGCTGGCGGGTCGATTCGCGTTCCTGCTGTTCGCTTCAGGAATCATCGGCACGGGACTGCTGGCAGTGCCGGTTCTTGCGGGCTCGGCAGCCTACGCGTTAGGCGAAGCCTTCGGCTGGACCGCCAGCCTGGAAAAAGAGCCGGGTCAGGCCGTCAAGTTCTACGCGACGATCACGGCTGCGACCGTCATTGGTCTGATTTTGAACTTCGTTCATTTGAATCCGATCAAGGCCTTGTTCTGGTCTGCTGTCCTGAATGGAGTGGTGGCGGTGCCCGTCATGGTCCTGATGATGCTGCTGACGGCAAAACGGAGGGTGATGGGAAAGTTCACATTGCCGCCTTATCTAAGGATATGCGGGTGGATTGCGACGGGGGTGATGCTTGCGGCCTCTCTGGGCATGTTTCTCGCCTTGGGCCGCTAAGTCTTCGGAAATCAGCCGTACAGGGAACTTAGCGGGCCGCTACTATTTTGCGGGTATGGGCCCCGTAGCGCGGGTTCTGGTACAAAATTCGGGTTCCAAGAGAGCGCAAGCCGATGCTCGATCTCGGATAGCGCGCGATCTTGGGTGACAAGGAGGCTTTATGTTGCGTTGGGCTCTGATATTTTTCGTGGTGGCCCTGGTGGCGGCCGTCTTCGGCTTTCTTGGAATTGCAGCCGCGGCCGCGGGAATCGCGAAGATCCTGTTCTTCATTTTCCTGGTTCTGTTCCTGGTTTCTCTCGTCGGCGGTTTAGTGCGGCGAGCCTGATGCAGGAGCGGGCGTCCTCGCCCGCCCATGCATTCCGTTCATCCGGGATAAATCCACGAACCGCAGGGGTGAAACACCATGAAAACCGCATCCGTTGTGGGAATCATCCTGATCGTGATCGGCGTCATTTCGCTGGCCTATCAGGGCATCACCTATACGACCCACAAGCAGGTGCTCGACATCGGCCCGATCCATGCCACCGAAGCGCAGCACCATACGATTCCTCTCCCTCCGATCCTCGGAGCGCTGGCGCTCATTGGCGGGGTGGTCGTATTGGTCGCCGGCAGTAAGAGCACTGCGTAGACGAGTCCAAACGCCGCCGGGTGGGTCCCCGACGACCTGCCCACCGGTTCCTGCCTTTTCGGCAACGGCCCTCGTGTCAATTTCCAAACAAACCAGCGTAGGTCTGCGCCGAATAGTGGCGCAATTGGGCGCTGCAATAGGAATTCCCAAAGAATTTCTCAGGCGCGGATACTCCGGGGCAATTCTGCCTGGAGCAGTTCTTGGCCGGGCATGGCGCATGCCACGTCCGGCCAAATCAGGAGCACGGATTCGGCAGCGAACCCTAGCGCTTCGACGCCCGCCGGCGTGCCGCCTTGAAACTGCGTTTCGCCGCACCACGCGCCCGTCGGGCGACCGAGGACGTACGAGCCGCGGTTCGCGCCAGCCGCTTTTTCACCACCGCGCCTCGCTGTCGCGCGGCCCGGCGAGCGCGTTTGCCTGCTGCCATGCCCTTTCGTTCCGCTCGCTTCGCCGCCTTGCGTGCGCGCGATCCTGCCGCCGACGCTTTCCGTCCGATGCGTCGCGGCGCTGAACCCGTAGCCAGCCGCCGTGCCTTTTTCATGGTTGCGGCGACGGTGCCCAGCGTCGTTCCAATCGTCCGTGCCACTTCGACGAGCGGTCCTTCCGCGCTACTCGATGAATTGCTCATTTAGTGCTCCCTGGTATGACTTGAATGAATTGACCCGCTACCGCAACCAAATCCGATCTAGACGTGGCGCGCCGCTTCGTCGAAAGCCCGTTCGCCGGCATCCGCTGCGGCTTCGAGTTGCTCGCGCGCATGGCCGGCGGTTTTCTGCGCACGCCGGGCCCACCTCTGCCCCTGGGCCACGGCGCTGTCCACACCGCTTCGAGCCGTGTCGGCGATGTAGTCGCGCGTTTCCTCACCCGGCCGGGGCGCAAGAAGGACCCCGAGCGCGGTTCCCACAGCGATACCAACTGCAAACACCCCGATTGTTTCCGGCCATCGATTTCGTGAGTCCATGTCTTCCTCCCTTAAACTAAACGCCTTCAGTGAATTTCAGGCCGCGTTTCCCGAAGCCGTGTGCCGCGCCACGCTTGATTCGCCGGTGGAGGAAATATCTTCGGCTCCTGCCATTTTTAGGATCTCTCTGGCACGCCGGATTTCGTCCGAGGTGTCGCAATGGACGGAGAGCAGGATGGCGCCCTTCTGAATGTATCCCTCATAGCGCTTGGCTTCGTATTCGGGAATTCCCATTCCGATCAGCGCTCCGGCAAATCCACCCACCGTGCCTCCGACGCCAATTCCGGCGAGGGTCGCCATGAGCGGTCCCGCTGCGATGAAAGGACCAATCCCGGGAATCGCCAGCGCGCCGATGCCGGCAAGCAGTCCCAGCGTTCCTCCCACGACGGCGCCCGAGCCCGCCCCGGTCGCTGCTCCCTCCGGTGCCTTGCTCGATTTCAAGGTTGCGATCTGCCGCGATCCCAGATTCTCCGGGATCAGCGCGGAGATATCGGCAGCCGTAAATCCGCCGCGGATGCAGGATTCGGTGGCGAAGTCGGCCGCCGACATCGTGTTGAAGATACCGAAGACGGACGTTTTTTTGTTATCGGCCATGGTGGCTCCTCCTCAATGAAGCTCCTAATCTGTTCGCGTCAGACCCGCTCAGACCCGATGAAATCGCCGTTGATCTGCTGGCGCGTCGGCAGGCGATCGCGGCGAGACCCGACTCGCGGCGCTCTCTTCCGTCACTTGCTTGCGCGCTTTCGATCCGCTTTTGCCCCGCCGGCCGTCGCCGGTGCGATAGGCGCGTCGCTCGGACGTCTTTCTTTTGTCCTCGGCGCGGCCGATTTCCCGCTCCGCTATTTCTCTGGCCGTTTCATCCGACATGTTGCCTCCTTGTCGCCGCCGTTGATTCTCGGCAGGCGAATGTCGACGATCGGGCCAGGCGCCAATCGGTTTCGATGCGTGCTCATGGTATGGGCATCCGGGCAGGGAATCCATGCCGTGAACGCTGTAACTGGACGAGGCACATCTGGCAGGACTTAGGCCCATGCGACCGGCTACAGGGAGTCGCGCGGGGTCATAACGAATTGACTGTATTGTTCCCTTCCGCCTGATCCGCGATCATGCGTTCTGGCGGGAGAAGAGGGAAGGACGCCGAAGGATCCTATAGGGATTCGAGGGCTGGGGTCGGCGCCACTCCTCTTCTCCTCCTTTTTTATTTCTGGTCAATATTTTCCCGGTCCCAACAGGAGGCTGCCATGCTGCTGATGATTCTCGTAATCGTTCTGCTGCTCGCGCTGGTCGGCTCAGTGCCAACGTGGCCGCACAGCCGCGACTGGGGTTACTACCCAAGCGGAGGCCTCGGCGTAATTCTGCTGATTATTTTGGTTCTATTCTTGATGGGAAGACTCTGAGTCGCTCACCGGGAGTGTTCGCCATGCAAAACTCTAAAAGGATATGGGCGGCAGCGGCGCTGGGTGCTTTGTCCATGATTTCCGCCGGGTGGGCGAAAGCGCAGCAATCGGCGCCTGCCGCGCGGAACGCTCACTCCGACGAAGGGATCAAGCGCGAGGTGGGCCACGAATTGGCGTTGCTGCCGTGGTATTCGGTGTTTGACAGCCTGTCCTACAGCGTCAGCGGATATAAAGTCACGCTGATGGGTCAGGTCGTCCGCCCTTCCCTGAAGGATGATGCCGAAGCGGCGGTGAAGCACATCGAAGGCGTCGAGAGCGTCGACGACCAGATCGAAGTGCTGCCTCTGTCGCCGAACGACGATGAGATTCGCCGCGCCGAATTTCGCGCGATTTACAGCAAGCCGACTCTGGAACGCTATGCCGAAGGAAACGTCCAACAGATTCACATCATCGTCAAAAATGGAAATGTGACGCTCGAGGGTGCGGTGGGCTCCCAGGCAGATAAGGATGCGGCCAAACTCTACGCAAACGGCGTGGCCGGCGTATTTTCGGTGACGAACAATCTGCAGGTGACGGGCGGGGGCAAGTAGCTTCAGTCTCCGGCCGGCCTGCAAGTCCCTACGACCCGGGCGCTCCCTGGGCCAGCGCTTTCAGCTCATCCACTTCCGCCATTTCCTTCACCCATTCCTTCTTGTTCTTTCTCGTCGCCATGTCCTTGGATTCGGCGCTCCCGTAGTAATCAAGCACCGCCTGCCGAATCTCAGGCGAGGCGTCTTTGAAATGGTTGGCAGCCAACCTGTCGAGCAACTGCCCGTACGTTTTGTCCGCGAGCGGATATTGGCCCGGCTCGGTCACCGTTCCCGTATCGAAATTGTCGTTCGGCAGCTCAATCGTCCCGTCCGCACGTTGGGCCTGAAGCAGGTTCTCATAGTCGTTGAGCGTGTCATTAAAGCTCGCCATGAACATTCGTTCTGTTTCCCGTGTGGGCGTGCGTATCGCCAGGGCGCTGAACGGGCCGACTTTGGGAATGATTCTCAAAAGAAACGCGAGCAGCCGCGCCCCAAACCCCGGCTTTCGGTAGTCCCGGCTCCACTGCCGTTCGTACCCTGCCCGCGAAAGGTGATACAGAAACTGATTTCGCGTCGTGCCCGGATATTCGCGCTGGATGTCGTCTTTCCGGGCCTGCCACGCCACCTTCGTCATCTCGGGAATCACCGCGCTGACGCCGCGGCGATAGGTTCCAACCGCCAGATCGAGGTTCGTGAACATCGATTTCAACTCGAGTGAATACGTTTCCTGGAAGGCGCGTTCCAGGAGGTCTTCTGATACCTGGAATCCGATGTGATCGTGGTAGGCGTCGGGCGCATAGTGCCCTTTGGCCACTTGCAGAACGTCGAAGGAAAATTCGGTCTTCAGATGAGCGCCGGGATCCTGGTCATAGGTCACCACCGGACCGTACTTGCGGCCGAGTTTTGGGTACAGGATCGGCACGGCCCGATTGACGGCGATGCGATGGCCGTCGTTGTCAGCCGAATAGTGGGCCAGCGCGCCGAGAGCGAACGCATACTCATCGATGTCTTTTGAATCCCGCAGCAGGGCCAGAACAAAGTCGCCGCTGCGGACGTAGTGAACCAGATCACTGAATAAACGGCTGCCGAAGGGATAGTAGCCGATGTCCTGAATGGCGCAGCCGCCATAGGCGTATGCGTGGGCTTCTTTGAGTTGTTCGGGCGCTGCGTCCGGGAAGCGCTTCAGGATGGTCGGCTTGATGGCCGCATCCCAGGCCGAATCGACGACCGCCTCATGGGTCAGCACCGCGTATCCCGCCGCTGGCTGTGCCATGGAAAGCAGAATGAGGAGCGCCAGAATCGAAGCGGCCGCCCTCGTCAATCCGCTTCGGCCATTTCCCTGGAGTCCGTTCAAGCTCGATCGACGCCGTCGTTTTCCCGACATAGGAAGAGCGAATGGTCTCGCGAGTTCGTCCTATCTCCAATACCCCGAAAGCCTTAGATGAGCCTCATTCGGCGGGAATGCGCCCCGGCGACAGGAGATCTCGCTCGGAGTGCTGTGTTCGCGGTATGGCTATCCGAGTAGCTACGGTTGTAGGATCCTTGTCCACAAGGCTGATGGCTGGCCCGGGAAAGGCGCCTCATGACCCTGACGCGCAGGCGGCGAATGGTTGTTTCCGCAGTGGCCGTCATACTCGCCGTACTATTCGCGGCTCCCTTCGTCGCGCTTCACATCTTCGCTCCGAAAATTCACGCGATTCTGCGCGACCGGACCGTTCAGGTGCTGCGCACGCATTTCCAGAGTGAGGTCGAGATCTCGGATTTTTCGGTTTCGCTGCGGCCGGGCGTCCATATCACGATCACCGGGCTCGTGCTGCGTCACAAGGGCCGCACCGATGTTCCACCGCTCATTGAGGTAAGCAAGGTCTCGATGTACGCCACGCTCCACAACCTGATGAAGCCGAAACCGGAAATCACTTACGTGAAGCTCGAGGGGCTCCAGATCCACACCCCGCCGCGCGTGCACGGCGGGCCGCCGCTGATCCATGCGCTGGACGAAGATCTGGCGAAGAAGTATCCGGTCGAGATTGACCAGGTCGACGCAGATGACGCCGATATCGTGGTTCTGCGCGCGCAGCCGGGAAAGCCGCCGCATGAATATCCCATCCATCATCTGCGTCTTGAAAATCTGAGCTTCGAGCGGCCGGCGGATTTCCAGGCCATCCTCACCAACGCCATCCCCAAGGGCGAGATCGATTCCAGCGGACAGTTCGGTCCCTGGGATGCAGAGGAGCCGGCCGACACGCCTGCGACCGGGTCGTACACGTTCTCAAACGCCGATCTCGGCACGCTGAAAGGCTTGAACGGAACGCTTTCCTCCACGGGCCAATTCAGCGGTCCGCTGGATTATTTGAGCGTGCAGGGCCATACGGACACTCCTAATTTCAGCCTGCGCATTGCGGATCATCCCGTGCCGCTCGAAACGGATTTCTGGGTGATCGTCGACGGCACGAACGGCGACACGTATTTAAAGAGCGTAACCGCGCACTATCTCGGGACCACGCTTCAGGTGAGCGGCAAAGTGGTCGACGAATATCCGAACGTGAAGGGCCGCACGATCGTGATCGACGCCGTTTCACACGGGGCGCGCGTCGAGGACTTGATGCGCCTGACCACGAAGGGCAGCCAGCCGCTGATGACCGGCAGCGTGCGCATGAAGGCCAAGGTCGTCATTCCCGAGGGAAATCCGGACCTCATTCAGCGATTGCAGCTTCAGGGACAGTTCGCCATCGACAACATTGAATTCACCAACCCTTCGACGCAGGGGAAGATCGATTCGCTCAGCCGCCGGGGCCAGGGACAGCCGAAAGACATGGATATCAGCGCTGTGGAATCGCAGATGAACGGCAATTTCGCGATGAAGAACGCCGTCGTCGATTTCTCAAACCTCGATTTCGGAGTCACCGGCGCGAGAATCAATCTGAATGGAACGTACGACCTGGACAACGAATCACTCGATTTTCACGGAAAGCTGAAGCTGCAGGCCAAGCTCTCGCAGACCACCACCGGAATGAAATCGTTTTTCCTGAAGGCCATCGATCCGTTCTTCAAGGGTAAAGACGCCGGCACCGTCGTGGCCATCAAGATCACCGGAACGAAGGATAACCCCTCCTTCGGACTGGATCGCGGCGGACCCGATCACCCCGGCCCCGACAGCACCGACTCGGCCCCACACAAGGGCCAGTAGCCTCGTTCGACCGGGCAGCCGTGGTCCGGACGGGCAGCTTCGGCGGCAGTCAATCCTATTTTCATCGTTCCGGGTCTTCTCGTCCTGATTTGCAGGTACAATCCGGCCTGTATTCGGGTGAGGCGCGCGTGAACAACAAAAAACGGGCGGGTCAATTTCGGAATCCATCAAGGGGAGAGTCCCCGGATCGGCGCTCACTGTTGAAGTGGGCGATGCTCGGAGGCGGCGCGGCCGTCGCCGGCCTTCTCCGCGGTGCGGCTGCCGACGCCGAACCCTCGAAGCGGGAACAGGACGCGCAATCGATGGTGGATCGCGCGACACGCGGTATGCCGGCACCGAGAATCAAGGACGTCACGGTCATCGAGGTCGGCGGCGGCGCCAATAACGATTCGACGGTCGTCAAGGTGACCACCGATCAGGACGGTCTCTACGGCTACGGCTGCGCCACGGCTACGTTCCCGGGCGGGCGCGCGAAACTGATCCGCGCCGCTGTCGAGCAATACCTGAAGCCGATCGCGGTGGGTCGCACCACGGACCGCATCGAGCAGATCTGGCAGCTCTGCTATATGAGCTCGTACTACAAGAACGATTTCGTTCTCAACTGTGCCATCGGAGGTCTGTGCGACGCGCTCTGGGATATCAAAGGGCGCCAGGCCGGCATGCCGGTCTATCAGCTGGTGGGTGGAAAGCTCCGCGACGCCGCGGAATTCTATCTCCATGTGGGATTCGGCGGAGGCGACGATCCGGCGAAACAGCTGGTCGAGAACTCGAAAAAACTCGCCGCGACCGGATGCCGCTTCCTGCTCGTCGCCATGTTTCTGCGCGACGGCGCGGGCTCGACGCTCTACGGGCAGCCGAGGTTCGACGATGGTTCTACGCCGTTTGACCGTGACAAGGAAATCCGCAAAGTCCTCTCGAGCTTCGAGGCCTTTCGAAAAGAGATGCCGCCCGAAATCGGACTGGGCGTCGACGTGCATTCGCTGCTCGATCCGATTCGCGGACTCGAGTTCGGCAAGGACATGGAGCAGTTTCGGCTGTTCTATTGCGAAGACCTGTTTTCGCCGGAGGAAGCGGGGCACTATCGCATTCTCCGGCAGCAGTCGGCCACGCCGGTGGCGATCGGCGAACTCTGGAACAATCCCCACGAGTGGCAGCCGCTGGTCGAAGAGCGCCTGATCGATTATGTCCGCCACCACGTTTCGCACATCGGCGGTTTCACGGCGGCGCGAAAGATCGCGGCGTTCGCTTCAAATTACGAGGTGAAGTTCGCCTGGCACGGCGCGCCGACATCGCCTGTTGGCCGGATGACGAACCTGACGCTCGATCTGACGAACACGAATTTCGGAATTCACGAGCATTTCGATTTCTCGCCGCTCGTGCAGGATATCTATCACGGCGCTTCGGAAATCAAGGACGGCTACGCCTGGATCAGCGAAAAGCCCGGATGGGGAATCGAGGTCGACGAAGCACTGGCAGCGAAGCACCCGATCACCGACGAGCATCCGAACGAATTTCGCACGCCGGACGGGTCGGTGATCGAAGGCACGGGCTAGGCTTCGGCCGCAATGCGCGAGCGCTCGGGCGCCTACTTCTTCGGCAGCGGGACCGCGTACATCTTGAACGTACCGGGATCCTTGTCCTTCATCGCCGGATCCTGCACGTAGTTCAATTTCCCTTCGGCGACCCAGGCCATGCCCTTCGTCGCCGTCACCGCCGGTGTGCGCGCGGTGACTTCCTTGAGGGTTGTGAGCACCACGGTGTTCATCTTGTCGCCGGTGAACGTGACGAGCGACATTTTGCCCGAGTTCTCGGCGAGGATCAGCCGCTGCTTGCCCGCGGCCCGCATCCCGTCGGGCCGATCCAGGGCGCGCGGCAGCTTCAGTTCGGTGATACCCGTCGATTTCCCGTCCGGCCCGAGGGCCACCCGCAGAATCTTGTTGGCCGTCACGCTGTTCACGTACAGCGTCGCTTTGTCGCCGAACGCAAGCCCGTCGGCTCCGGCCAGCAGCGGATCCTTCGCCGCCACGTCCAGCGCTTTCGCGCCCGGCTTCAGCATGTCGACGGCGGCTGCGAATGTGTCGGTGACGTATGCCGTTCCATCCGGCGCCACGGCAATATCGTTGCACAGCGTCCGGTCGCCCGGCAGCACGTAGGAGTCTTTTGCCGCGCCCGTCTTCAAGTCGAATGTCTTCACCGCCGTCGGATCGCCCGTCGGGCCGAGCTTGTTCGAGCAAACCCAGAGCAGTTTGTTCTTTTCATCCGCAAAGACACCCAAGACCGCATTTAAACCATTCGTTCCGGCCCTGATCCACTCGACCGCGTCTGTCTTCCCCGGAGCGATGCGCAGGACGTTGCCGTGTCCAAAACTGCCGACGATCAAGGTTCCATTGGACAGCGACGTAATGCTCTCGGGAAACACGCGGGTGCCGGGAAGCGTGATTTCGTTCGCGCTGCCCGCGGCGTAAGAAATCGCCGTGACGAGAAGAAATGCAAGGACGCTCAGGAACCATACGGGCTTTCGACTGGAATGCGCGACGTCTCCTCTCGTTTTGCAGCGGCCCGATAGCGGGCTCGTCGCACCGACTGATACAATCGCAAAAACGCGACGCAGAATGTATCATACCGGCCAAAATATGTATGGATGTAGCGTTCTGAACCGCAGAGAGCCGCACGGGGGGTGAGATGGCCACGATCAGCCCGGTGAAACCGACTGCCGCAAACTCCATGCCTGTGCGCAATCCGCGCACCGGCCAAATCGACATGTACATCACGCCGCCGTCGCCTGCCGAAATTGCGGCCACCTGTGCCCGGTTGCGTGAAAAGCAGGCAGGCTGGGGTGGTGCTCCCCTCGCGCATCGCCTCGAGGTCATGAAAAAGTGGGCGGATCGCCTGCAATCCCACAAAGCCAGACTGATCGAAGCCGATTCCATCGACACCGGTTACGGCCAGATTTCCCGCGTCGCTCCGGATATGGTGATCGGCAGTATTCTGCGCTCCTGCGCCATGGCGCCGGCGATTTTCGAGCAGGCCCGCCGCGCCGGCGTATCCGCCCACGTGCCGCATATCCGATACGACACGAATCTGCGCCCCTACGCGCTCGCTGGAATCATCGGCCCGTGGAACGCACCCCTGATGCTTTCTACACTGCACGCTGTTCCCGCACTTTTTGCGGGTTGCGCCGTGATCGTGAAGCCCAGCGAAGTCACGCCGCGCTTCGTCGAGCCGATGATGGAAACGATCCGCGACGTTCCTGAACTTGCCGAAATATTCACTTACGTGGTGGGTGATGGACAGACCGGCGCCGCAGTCGTTGAAAACGTGGACATCGTGAATTTCACGGGCAGCGTCCCCAACGGCCGCAAAGTCGCCGAAGCCTGTGCGCGCCGGTTCATTCCCGCCATCCTTGAACTCGGCGGAAAAGATCCGGTGATCGTCACAGAGACTGCGGATTTGCGGAAAGCCGCCACGGCGATCGTGCGGGGCGCGGTCACCAGCACCGGCCAGGTCTGCTTTTCGATCGAGCGAATCTATGTCCATGAAAAAGTGCACGATGCATTCGTAGGCGAGCTCGTGAAAGAGGCCGACCGCGTCCAGTTGAACTATCCTGATCCGAACATCGGACAGATTGGACCGTTCATTTCCGAGCGGCAGTCGGTGATTGTCGATGAGCATCTGGACGACGCCGTGAGCCAAGGCGCCAGGATTCAGACCGGAGGGAAGAGTGAAAACCTGGGCGGCGGCCTTTACATGCGACCAACCGTTCTGACCGGCGTAACGCACAAAATGAAAATCATGGTCGACGAAACATTTGGCCCGGTGATGCCGGTGATGAAATACGCGACCGAGGACGAAGCGATTCGCCTGGCCAACGACACCTACTTTGGTCTCTCCGCCGCTGTCGTCGCCGGCACCGAACAAGAGGCCCGCCGGATTGCCGACCGGCTCGACGCGGGCCTCGTCAGCATCCAGGATACCTTCCTCACGTTCGCAGGCTTCGGCGCCGGATTGCAGACCGACTCCTTCAAATTCTCCGGCATGGGAAGTCGCGCCGGCATTCTGGCATTTATTCGCAAGCAAGGCGTGCTGATCAACTGCGCCGAACCGGCGTGCCTGATCGACGAGCGCCTGGCGGCCGTGCGTTAACGGGTATTGGAGCGCCGATTCCCGCCGGGGTGCGCATGACGGTTGCGGGCGTGGCGCTTTCCCCGGCTCCATAAATCCGCACTGAATCACCTTGACACGGCTAACTCGGCAATATTAAACGGTATACGTTGCTCTGCCGGTGGGTTCGCGAGGCTGTGCCGGATGCTGTGCGAATTTCGTTTCGCAAATTTCAATGCACGAGGCGATGAGGGCTACCTCGATCGATTCTCGAGCCGGGACTTCCTCACCGGATTCGTGACCGACAAGGGCGACGTGTGGGGCCGCCCGGCGGGTGTTGCCGTGGCGACCGACGGTTCGCTGATGGTCACCGACGACGGATCGAATTCGATCTGGCGAGTCACGTACGGAAAGTAACCGGCGACAGTAAACGGGGATTGCCGCACGAACGTCGGAAGAGCAGATGAGAATCTCGACCAGGTCCTTGACGCGGCGAAGGGCCCTGGGCTCGGAAGTTTCGTATTGATGGGTCTATTCCACCGATAGAATCGGCATCGAACGAAATGGCTGGCATGCGATTGATTGCTCGAGGAGAAAACAGATGGCTACTGCAACGCAAACGATTCCGCTGAACGAAAACGTGAATTCCTACGTCGCCAAATCACGGCCCATGCTTATCAATGGCAAGTGGGTCGCGGCCGTCTCCGGCAAGACGTTCCCGACCTACAACCCTTCGACCGGAGAAGTGCTCGCGAACGTCGCCGAAGGCGACAAGGAAGATATCAACCGCGCCGTCGCCGCAGCCCGCGCTGCGTTCCAAAAGGGGAGCCCGTGGAAGAAGATGACGCCGTCGGAGCGCGGCCTGCTGATGTGGAAGCTCGCCGATCTGCTTGAAAAGCGCGGCGAGGAATTCGCGCAGCTCGAGTCGCTCGACCAGGGCAAGCCGGTCACGATCGCCCGCGTCGCCGACATCCCCGTCTCGGTCGACCAGCTTCGCTATTACGCCGGATGGGCCACGAAAATCGAAGGCCAGACGATTTCGATCTCGCACCACGCCGGACCGTTCCTCGCCTACACCCTGCGCGAACCGATCGGAGTCGTGGGCCAAATCATTCCCTGGAACTTCCCGCTGGTCATGGCCACGCTGAAGCTCGGCCCTGCGCTCGCCACGGGTTGCACCGTGGTCCTGAAACCCGCCGAACAAACGCCTCTGACGGCTCTGCTTCTGGGCGAGCTGATCCAGGAAGCCGGCTTTCCCGACGGAGTGGTCAACATTGTGACCGGTTACGGCGAAACGGCCGGCGCGGCGCTCGCCGCGCACCGCGATGTGGACAAGATCGCCTTTACCGGTTCGACCGAAGTAGGGAAGTTGATCGTCCAGGCCGCCACCGGCAACCTGAAAAAAGTCTCGCTGGAGCTCGGCGGAAAATCACCCAACATCGTCTTCGAGGACGCCGAAATTGACAGCGCCATTCCCGGCGCAGCCAATGCGATTTTCTTCAATCAAGGGCAGGTCTGCTGCGCCGGTTCCCGGCTCTACGTGGAAGACAAGCAGTTTGACCGGGTCGTCGACGGCGTCTCGCAGCTCGCCTCGAAGATCCGCGTCGGTCCCGGCATGGAGGCCACCACGCAGATGGGCCCACTCGTTTCCGAAGAGCAGCTCAACCGCGTGTGCGGCTATCTTGCATCCGGGGTCGCCGAGGGTGCCAAGGCCGTTACGGGCGGCAGCCGGCAGGGCGACCGGGGCTACTTCGTCCAGCCGACCGTGCTCGTGAACACGAATGAGAAAATGAAAGTGGTGCGCGAGGAAATTTTCGGGCCGGTCGTCACGGTGATGCCTTTCAGCGACGTGGACGACCTGGTCGCGAAAGCCAACAACACCGAGTATGGGCTCGCCGCCGCGGTCTGGACGCGCGACATCAAGAAAGCGCATCGCATTGCCGCGGAGTTGCGCGCCGGCACGGTCTGGATCAACTGCTACGGCGTCCTGGATTCGGCGATGCCGTTCGGCGGGTACAAACAGTCCGGCTGGGGCCGCGAAATGGGTAAGCAGATGCTCGATCTCTACACCGAGGTCAAATCGGTCTGCGCGCCTATCTCCTAGGTTTTGGTCCGGCGGTGCCCCACGAGCGTCAAGGACTCGGCGGTCTCACATTCCGCCGCCGAGTCCACCAAGGACTCAGCGGTAGCTGACGTAGAGATCCGGAAGCTGCTTCTTGAGGTTTGAAACCTTCGGCGCATCATTCATCATGATGTAGGGATTCTCGGGATTGTGCATCGCGTAGTCCTGGTGATAATCCTCGGCTCGATAAAATGCTCGGTAGGCTGCGATCTCGGTCACGATCGGCTGAGAAAAAGTTTTCGCGTCGGTCAGCTGCGCCACATACGCTTTCGCAATCCGCTCCTGATCCGGCGTCTCGAAGAAAATCGCCGACCGGTACTGAGTGCCGACATCCGGACCCTGCCGGTTGAGCTCCGTCGGATCGTGCGCGACCGAGAAAAACACTTTCAACAGCTGGCCGAATGTAATTTTCGACGGATCGTAGACAACCTCGACAGACTCGGCGTGCCCGGTCGACCCGCTGCTCACTTCTTCGTATCCCGGATTCTTAACCGTGCCGCCGGAATAACCCGCCGTCGCCTTCGTCACGCCCTTCACGTGTTCGAAGACGGCCTGAATTCCCCAGAAACATCCGCCGGCAAACACCACGGTCTCGCGGCCTTTCGCCGCCGCCGGCGTTTCATCCACTTTCGGATCCGGCAGGGTTGGAGCGGCGCCGCGCGCCGGGCGCCAGCCGAGAACGTAGAGCGTCGCCAACGCGATCGCCGCGACCACCAAGGCAGCTCGGAAATAACGGATCATCTTGAATCTCCCTTCCGCTTCTCGTCCGTGCGGTCGGAAAGCACCGCCACTGGCTCAAGCCTTTGAAAACTTCATGGACACCGAATTCATGCAGTAGCGCAGCCCGGTTGGGCGCGGGCCATCGTCAAACACATGCCCCAGATGCGCCTCGCACCGGCGGCAGGAAACCGCCGTGCGCTCCATTCCCAGCGAGTCGTCCATGCCTTCCAGAATGTTTTCCTTGGCGATCGGTGCCCAGAAGCTTGGCCAGCCCGTGCCGGACTCGAATTTCGTCGCCGAGCTGAACAGCGCCGTATCGCAGCAGATGCACCGGAAGACTCCTTTGTCGTGGACGTTCAGCAGCTCGCCGGAAAACGGCCGCTCGGTTCCGGCGCGCCGCGCGACTTCAAAGGAATCGGGCGAAAGCGCGGCCTTCCATTCCGCATCGGTTTTGCGGATCACCGGCACGCTCACCGCGTCCTTGCGCTCGCCCGCGTCGGTAAACTCGACGATCGTTACCATCTTCGGCGCGCTTGCCGGCAAAGGCTCCGCCGCCGCCCCGAGCGGTTTCCGCAAGCGCCACAGCGCGAATCCCGCGAGCCCCACGCCCGCTGTTGCCAGGAAGGCCCTTCGGCCCGTGAGGCGCCGCGAACTGTTCTGGTTATTCTCGATTTCAAACATCACGCCCTCCTCAACAAAATCCTATCCAAACGTGAACGCAAAAGCCCCTACGCCGGGATCCATGAATTGGATCTCGAACGTACGATCCTCCACTTTGCCCTTTTGCCGGATCAGCTGATAAAGCCGGTAGTCGTTAACCATACCGTCGCCGTGGCCGTTGGTGTCCGCCCCGTGGTCGTCTCCCGGCGCCGCTCCATCCAGTAGGATGCGGAACCGGATCGGCTTGCCGTCCTTGCCCGGCCCGAGCACCAGGTGCAGATCGCGCGCGTGAAACCGGAACACGATTTTGCCCGGCACGCTGACGAGCGAAGCCCGCTCGCCGCCGACCACCCATTTTCCCGCGAGTCCCCATTGATTGACATCCATTCGTCCGGGCGCCGTGTAGGAAGCCTCCCCGTCGCGGCGTATTTTTTCGGGAGATGCGTAGTTGTCGGAGCGTTCGTATCCAATATAAGTCTCCGGCGACTGCATATCATCCGCATCCGCTGCCGCCGTTGCGCCCGTCCCGCTCACCTTCACCAGCCCGGCCAGTTTCAGGTTCGCGTCCTTCTGTTTCAGAAGCTCTTGAATCACTTCCTCCGACTTGTCGTATTCACCCTCGCCGAAATGATGGTAGCGAATGGTTCCCTGCGCGTCGATGAAGTAGTGTGCCGGCCAGTATTCGTTGTGGAACGCTTTCCAGATCGCGTAATTGCTGTCGATCGCCACGGGATAGGTGATTTTCAAATCGCGAACCGCTTTGGCGATGTTCCCCTGATCCTTTTCGAAGGCGAACTCCGGCGTATGCACGCCGATGACGACCAATCCATCGTTCTTGTATTTTTCCGCCCAAGCCTCCACATAGGGAATGGCCCGCAGGCAGTTGATGCAGGAGTACGTCCAGAAGTCGATCAGCACCACTTTGCCGCGCAGGTCGGCGGTTTTGAGCGGCGGGGAATTCAGCCACCCCACCGCGCCGTCGAGGCTCGGAAATGAGCCTTCCTTGTCGAGCGGGATCTCGTCGGATGAGGCAGGCACAGCCGTCGCCGAAGCCTCCGCGGTGTCCCCTCCCCGCGCAAAAGCCGTGGGCCGGAAGCGATCCACCAGTCGCTGCTCGAGTCCGGAAGTGCCGCCGGCGAGTGAAATCCGCCGCAAGATGCCCGTGTCCCAGCCGAATGCAACGGCAACCACTCCGACCAGCACCGCAACACCCAACCCGCGCCGAATCCATTCTTCCGCCACGAGCGATCGTTTCATGAAGCTGAAAACCCTGTTACCCGCGACGAGCGCCAGTGCCAGCGACGAGGCCGCCCCAGCCGCAAATGCCAGCAGCAGAAAAACCGTATGGACGCTCGCGCCCTCGACAGCCGCACCGGTGAGAATCAATCCGAGAATCGGGCCGGCGCAGGGCGCCCACAACAGTCCGGTCGATACTCCCAAAACGAGCGACCGCCCGACGCTCGGTGCACCGCCGCCTGACCCTTGCACGTGTCCCCCGAATCGCACGAACGGCCGTGACAGAATTTCCGCCAGGCCGGGGAACAGGAGTGTGAGTCCCAAAACTCCGAAAATCGCCACGGCCACGTACCGGCCTACCTGATTGGCGCGCACGATCCAGGAGCCGGCGAACGTCGCCACGGCAGCGACCAGCGCAAAAGTAAACGCCATGCCGGCGAGTAAGGGCAGCCCGCTGCGCCGAAAAGGTTGATCTGCCCGGGAGAATACGAAGGGCAACACTGGCAGGATACAGGGGCTTACGATCGTCAGCACCCCGCCCGCAAACGCCAGCACATACAGCAGCATCCCGACCCCCACTCTCTATGAGAAATGTACCACTTAAAGTACGCAGCAGACGAGATTCCGGATTTGCCAAATCAGCCGAAGTCCGGACTCTAAGTTCGCGAGAAGCCGCTGAAAACGATGGGGTTCACAGCTCCTCGGAGGCCATTGGTACCTCTGTACCGTTAACTGCCTGTGCGCCAGTGCCCAGACGGCCTATCGACCTTGGCGTGTCCAGCTCCTACCGTAAAAGACTGCGGGATCGCGTGGACGGGTGTGCCCGAGCGGAGGCCGAACGAGCCCCATGGAAGCGCTGCTGAGGGTCGACAATCTGAGCGTTTCTTATCGCACGCGCGACGGCCGCGAGACCGCGGCTGTCAGGGATGTCGGCTTTCAGGTCGCGGCCGGCGAGACCGTGGGATTGATGGGCGAATCGGGTTGCGGAAAGTCCAGCGTCGCGCGGGCGATCATGGGACTGCTCGAAAAAGAACGCGCGACGATTGCAGGTTCGCTGAGCTACCGGGGCGAAAGTCTGGTGGGAATGGCTGAGCGCAAGCTTGAAAAACTTCGCGGCGCGGCCATTGCGCTGATCGATCAGGAGCCGGGCATCTCGCTCTGTCCGGTGATGCGCGTGGGGGCGCAAATCGCCGAAGTGGTCCATGCGCACAAGAAATGGAGCTGGGAAAAGTGCCGGGAGGAGGCCCACTCGATCCTGGCTCGCGTAGGTCTTGAGCCCACACACCGAATCTTTGCCGCGTATCCGCATCAGCTGAGCGGCGGGCAACTGCAGCGCGTGGTTCTCGCGCAAGCTTTGGTTTGCGGGCCCGCCCTGGTGATCGCCGATGAGCCCACCGCATCCCTCGACGCGCGGAGCCAAGCCGATTTCATCGCGCTGCTCGGCGACCTGAAACAGCGGTTGAGGATGTCGCTGCTGCTCATCAGCCACACGCCGGAAATCCAGGCGAGCCTCGCCGATCGTTTGATCATGATGCGCGATGGCGCGGTCGTCGAGGAAGGCCGTTTCGAGAGGCTCTACGGGAATCCGGCCGATCCCTACACGGCGGCGATGCTGCGAAGGCGGCCGGCGATCGGCGATGGGGAACCGGCCGGGAGCCGCCGCATGGCGCCACAGGGGATCGCGCGATGAAGTCCGGCACGCAAATCGCGACGAGCGAGTCGATCGATCGCGAAATCCGCAGCCCGCTCGTGCGAATCGAGCGACTGAAGAAAAGCTACGTCCAGCGCCGCCCCATTTCGCGCGCAAAATTCGAAGTGACCGCCTTGCAGGATGCCAGCCTCACTATCGATCGCGGCACCACGTTTGCGCTGATCGGTGAGTCCGGCTCCGGCAAGTCGACGCTGGCTCGTTGCCTGGCGTTGCTCGAAAAACCGGCGGAGGGCGAAATCCGGTTCGAAGGCCGGAATATTCTCGGACTCGCGCCACCGGAACTGTTCGCAGCGCGAAGCCAGATCCAGATGATCTTCCAGGATCCCGCCTCGGCACTGAATCCGGCCATGACGGCGCTCGAGATCGTCGCCGAACCGCTCGAAATTCAGAAACGCTGCTCCCGGGCCGATCGACGTGACCTCGCCCTCGGCTGGGTGGCCCGCGTCGGCCTACCCTCGGGCTCCGAGCATAAGCGGCCGATGGAATTCAGCGGAGGGCAGCGCCAGCGCCTGGCCATTGCGCGAGCCCTCGTCCTGGCGCCCAAACTCCTGATTCTGGACGAAGCGTTGTCGAGCCTTGACCTCGCGAATCAGGAAATGATTCTGAAACTGCTCGCGGATCTGCAGCGCGAGCATTCCCTGACCTATCTGCATATCTCACACGACCTCCGCCAGGTCGCCCATTTCGTCGATGAGATCGCTGTGATGCACGAAGGAAGAGTGGTCGAACAGCAACCCGCGGCGAAACTCTTCGCCGAGCCGCGCGACGCCTACACGCGCGAGCTGCTCGTCGCGATGCCGTCGCTCGAATCCATCGTACTCGACAGGCTGACCTAGGGAATAATGATGAAATACCTCAGCCGACGACTCATCCACGCGATCCTGTTGCTGCTCGTGATCTCGTTCTTCTCATTCGCACTGCTCCAAATGGCCCCGGGTGACTATTTCGACTCGCTCCGCCTGAATCCGCAGATCTCGAGTGAGACAGTCGATAAACTTCGCGCGCAATACGGCCTGGACCGCCCGTTCCCGGTGCGCTACGGGCTCTGGCTGCGCGGCGCGCTCGGAGGTGACCTCGGCTATTCGCTCGCCTCCCACAGCCCCGTCGGTCCCCTCATCGGCACTCGCGCGCGCAACACGCTTCTTCTTTCCGGTACCGCGACGGCACTTGCCTGGCTGCTCGCGCTCCCCATTGGCATTCTGAGCGCCGCGAAGCGCCGCCGCACGGTTGATCGCGCAGCCGAGCTCGCCACGTCCGCGCTACTCACGGTTCCCGATCTTCTGCTTTTCCTCGCCCTGCTGCTCGTCGCGGTCCGAACGGGCTGGTTTCCCACGGGCGGCATGACCTCTGAGGCAAACGACGGATCAAGCGTTTGGACGACGTTCACCGACATCGCCTTCCACCTCGTGCTCCCGGCATTCGGGCTCGCGCTCGCCATGTTGCCCATGCTCGTGCGTCACGTCCGCGCGGCGATGGTCGAGGTTCTCGAAGCGCCGTTCGTCCGCGCCGCCCGCGGCCACGGCATCCCGCGCCGGCGCATTCTATTTCGCTACGCGCTGCCGGTTGCGTCGAATCCGCTGATCCAGTTGCTCGGCTTCTCGGTGGCCACGATGCTCAGCACGTCGGTGATCGCTGAAATCGTTCTCAGCTGGCCGGGGCTGGGTGCGTTGATGGTCGAATCGATCTTCGCGCGCGACCTCTACGTGGTGGTCGCGATCGTGATGCTGTCGTCTATTTTCCTGGTGGCGGGGAATCTGCTGGCGGACCTGCTGCTCGTCGCTGCCGACCCCAGGATTCGCACGGAGCAATGACGTGACGCCCCGGCATACACTTCGGCTCGCGATCCTCTTGCTCGGAGTTCTTCACGCCCTCATTCTCTTGGCCGGCTTCGTCGCGCCCTACGATGCCTCCTCCCAGAACCGCGACCTGACCTTCGCGCCTCCGGCCCGAATCCATTTCGTCGACGCCCAGGGAAAAATTCATGCGCGCCCGTTCGTCTATGGCCTGAAGACCGACACCGTCGACCCAAGCGGCGACGAAATCGATCCGTCGCAGATCTTTCCGCTCGAATTCTTCGTGGCGGGCGCGCCGTACAAAATCGCTGGCGTCATCCCGGCCACGGGCCATCTGTTCGGCGTCGGCGCGCCTGGCCGGATCTTCCTGATGGGCACGGATGCCTACGGCCGCGACCAGTTCAGCCGCTTCCTGTACGGAGGCCAGATCTCACTGCTGGCCGGTGTGCTGGCCGCCGCCGTATCGCTCTCGATCGCCATTGCCGTCGGCGCGCTCGCGGGCTACTACCGGGGCTGGATCGACGAAGTTCTGATGCGCACCGGCGAACTCTTTGTCGCTCTCCCGTGGCTCTATCTGCTGTTCGCCGTCCGCGCCGTTCTGCCGCTGCACATCGCCGGTTGGCAGGTCTTTCTGCTGCTTGTCTCCGTGATGGGCCTGATCGGCTGGGCCCGGCCCGCCCGCCTGATCCGCGGCGTCGTACTGGGCGGGAAAGAACGCAATTTCGTTCTGGCCGCCCGCGGCTTCGGCGCCTCCGATTTCTATCTCCTCGGACGCCACATCCTGCCGCAAGCCTCCGGTGTCATTCTCACCCAGCTTGCTCTGCTCGTTCCCCAGTACGTCCTCGCCGAAGTTACGCTCAGTTTTCTCGGTCTGGGCGTGAGCGAACCGACTCCCAGCTGGGGCAGCCTTCTCTCCTCGCTCCAGCAGTATTCCGTCCTGTCGAGCTACTGGTGGATGTTCCTTCCCGCCGTCCTGCTGGTCCCCGTTTTCCTCCTCTATTACGCAGCAGCCAATGCACTCCAGGAACGCTTCTCCTCCGTCCAGCTGTAAAAATCTCCAATCTTTGCCAGAATTTAAGCTATGGGGAATGCGGGGTGGGGCCGCCGAGGGTTCGCGATTGCCGTGGCAATTGCTTGCGTGTGCCTTTCGGCCGCTCGACGGGTTTCGGCTTCCGATCTGCCTGCCCCGGATGCGCTCGTCAGCTCGACCCCCCCCGGCCATCCCGGCGGCCGAATTGTGGTCGCCCTGCGCTCGGAGCCCAAGACTCTGAACCCGGTCCTGGCCCAGGACGCCGCCTCGCGCGACGTACTTCGCTGTCTCACGGCCGACCTGATCGACATCAACCGCGCCACACAGAAAACCGAGCCGGCCCTCGCAAAATCCTGGAACGTCTCTCCCGACGGCAGGCAGTACACCCTGCACCTCCGGCGGGGTCTGCGCTTCTCAGACGGCCAACCGCTTGATGCCGACGACGTACTGTTCAGCTTCAACCTCTATCTCGATGAAAAGATCGACTCGCCGCAGCGCGACCTGCTGGTCGTGGGCGGCAAACCAGTCTCCGTCCGCAAAATCGACGCCGATACAGTTGAATTCGCCTTGGCCCAGCCGTATGCCGCTGCCGAACGCCTCTTCGACGGTTTTGCGATCCTGCCGCGCCATCTGCTCGAAGGTCCTTACCGGAGCGGGGCGTTCGACAAGGCCTGGGGCATCGGAATGTCCCCTGCCGATTTCGCCGGTCTCGGCCCGTTCAAGCTCAAAGAATACGTCCCCGGTCAGCGCATTGTCCTCGATCGCAATCCTTACTATTGGAAGCAGGATCGCAACGGCCAACGCCTCCCCTACGTGGATCAGGTAGTCTTCCTCTTCGTGGCCAGCGAAGATGCTCAGGCCATTCGGTTTCAGGCGGGGGACACGGATCTGCTCACGCATTTCAGCTCGGAAAACTACGCAGTCCTCGAAAAACAGCAGTCCACCCGGCATTACCATCTCGACGATCTGGGCGCCGGCCTGGAATACAATTTCCTCTTCTTCAACCTCAACGATCTTTCCTCCAAAGCGCTTCCCGGAATCGCCCGCAAGCAGGCGTGGTTTCAGGATGTGCGCTTTCGCCAGGCGGTTTCCGCGGCAATTGACCGCGACAGTCTGGTCCGTCTGGTCTACGGCGGCCGCGCCGCGCCGCTGTGGACCCAGGTGACGCCCGGCAACAAGCTGTGGATCGATCCGGAGATCGCTCACCCGGCCCGGTCGCTTGACCGCTCGCGCGAGCTTCTGAAATCCGCGGGATTCTCGTGGAAACCCGACGGCACGCTCGTCGACGCTCGCGGCACCCCCGTCGAATTCTCGATCCTTACCAGTTCCTCGAACCAGCAGCGGGTGAAGATCGCGACGCTGCTTCAGGACGACCTGAAGGCTCTCGGAATGAACGTTCAGGTCGTGACGCTGGAATTCCACTCCATGGTCGATCGCCTACTCACGAGCTACGACTACGAGGCGGCCATCATGGGTCTGGTCAGCGGAGATGCGGACCCAACCTCGGAAATGAACGTATGGATGTCCAACGGCGATACGCATCTCTGGCATCCCAATCAAGCGAAGCCGGCCACGCCCTGGGAATCGGAGATCGATCAGCTGATGGAGCGGCAGCAGGTCACGCTCGACTCTTTTAAACGCAAGCGCCTGTATGACCGCGTACAGGAAATTGTCGCCGAAGATCTGCCCGTCATTTGCCTGGTCGGGCCGGACATTCTGGTGGGCGCCAGCGATCGCGTGGGAAACCTCCAGCCGGCGATCATGGATCCCTACACGCTGTGGAACATCGATCAGCTCTACATCAAGCAAAGCCGATAGACGCGTCTCCCATGGCCCCCCAACCCGCCTCGACCCAATCCGACAAGTGGAAGGCTTGGCCCGATCGCCGGCTCGTCTCGGAATGTCTCAAAGGCAATGACGAGGCCTGGTCCGCGCTCATCGACAAATACAAGCGCCTGATCTATTCGATTCCGGTGAAATACGGTTTTTCGCCCGATGAAGCGACCGACATATTTCAGGCCGTCTGTCTCGAGCTGCTGTCGGAGTTGTCGAAGCTTCGCAAGCCCGAGGCGCTGCCGAAATGGATCATCCAGATCACGGCGCACAAATGCTTCCACGGGAAGCGCGAAAAGCAGCGTACCGACGTGACGGATCCGAACGATCCCGCGTTTGAACAGAGCACTCCCGCCCAGGCCGAGCGCATCTTGCGCGAGGCCGAAGAGGAGCAGAAGCTGCGTCAGGTGCTCGCGGCGCTGCCGGATCGCTGCCAGGAGCTTCTCCGCATGCTTTTCTTCGAGGAGCCTGCCCGGCCGTACGCGGAGGTTGCGCGCGCTCTGGGAATCGCGACCGGCTCGATCGGGTTCATTCGCCAGCGCTGCCTCGATCGTGCGCGCAGAGAGTTCGAGAAAGCGGGCTTTTCTTGAAATCGGCGGAGCGAACATTGCCGCTCAACGAAAAACTGCTCGGCGAACTTGCGAAGCTCCGCAATCGCTCGGCGCGTGCTCGATTTCTCGCGCGCCGGAAGCTTTTTCAGGAGTCCGTCGGCCAGCAGTTGAACGAAGTGGTTCGCGCCAGGCTGCGGGTCGATACCAAGCAGGCGCTTTCGCTCGTGGAGTCGGCCATCGTCATCGCCCGCCGCCTCGCCAGCCAGGAAATACTCGGCCGCGCTCTGCGATCCAAGGGCAACGGTGTGAGCATCCTCGGCGACAATCGCCGGGCTTTGGTCTTTCACGAGCAGGCTCTCAAGATTTTTCGCCGCATCGGGAACGCCACCGAGGAAGGCCGCACGCTCATTCCTTCCATTCAGCCGCTGATCCTGCTGGGGCGTTATGACCAGGCGTTTGAGGCCGCCGAACGCGCCAAGAAGATTTTCGCGGAGCTGGGCGACCGCCAGCGTCTCGCGCACGTCGAAATCAATCTCGGCAACATCTACCACCGCCAGGACCGCTTTGAGGAAGGCCTCGCTTGTTACGAGCGCGCCTATGAAGCCCTCGTCCCGCTTCGGGATTCCGAGGGCCTGGCGGTCGCGCTCTACAACATGGCGGTTTGTCTGATCACCCTCAACGATTTTCCGCGTGCCCTCGCCACCTACCAGCGCGCCCGCGAAATGTGCGTCCAGCAGGGTATGGCGCTGCTGGTCACCCAGGCCGACTACAACATCGCCTACCTGTACTACCTCCGCGGCGAATACGGC
This sequence comes from Candidatus Acidiferrales bacterium, assembly GCA_049696975.1. Classification (GTDB taxonomy): domain Bacteria; phylum Acidobacteriota; class Terriglobia; order Acidiferrales; family UBA7541; genus Palsa-295. The sequence continues at coordinate 46,451 of JBAVUW010000055.1, forward strand.
CGAGCCATCGAAATGCTCCGTGCCACCCGGCTTGAATGCGAAAAAAACGGCGACGCCTACGTCCTGGCGCTGTGCGACTTCGATCTTTCCGAAATCTACCTCGAGCTGAACCTCAGCGCCGAGGCCCTGGAAACCGCTCATGACGGCTACCAGCGGTTTCAAAAGCTCGGCATGGGCTATGAAGAGGCCAAATGCCAGGCGAACGAGGCGATGGCGCTCAGCCAGTTTGGCAAGCCGCTTCCTGCCCTCGACCTGTTCGCGCAGGCTCGTCCCAAATTCGTGCGCGAAAAAAATCTCGTGTGGCCCTGGCTGATGGATCTCTATCAGGCGGTCGTGCTCTATGACGAAGGCCGCTTATTCGAGGCGCGCCGTCTGTGCTCGGCCGCCGCCGGCTTCTTCGACTCGTCGTTCCTGCCGGGCAAAGCCGTCCTCTGCCATCTGCTTCTGGCCCGCATCAGCCTTCGCTCGGGCAATGCCGCCCTAGCCCGCTCCGAATGCGGCCTGGCCCTGAAGCGTCTGGAAAAAGTCGATGCCCCCGTGTTGCGCCATCAAGCCGAGTTCCTGATGGGCCAGGCGCAGCAGACCTCGGGCGATGCTCGCGGGGCCTACGATTCGTTCCAGCGGGCCCGCCAGGCCCTGGAAACCCTGCGCAGCAGCCTCCACGGCGAGGAATTGAAAATTGCATTCATGAAAAATCGTTTGGAAGTGTACGAATCGCTTGTCGAGCTTTGTCTGGACGAGAGCATCCGGCCGGACTCGGCCGAGGAATCCTTCGGCTACATGGAGCTCGCGAAATCACGGAGCCTCGCGGAGCTCCTGGTTCAGCACGGCCCCGGGTTGCCGGCCGACGACGCGGGTCAGAGCGGTCTGGTTCGCCGGATCCGCGAAATGCGCGAGGATTTGAACTGGTATTACCGCCGGATTGAGAACGAGCAGTTGCGCAAGGAAACGCCGTCCCGCGAACGCATCGAGCAGTTGCAGAAAGAAGCGCTGGCACATGAAAACGAACTCCTGCGCGCCTTCCGCGAATTGCCGGCCGCGCCGGCAGAGCTGGACGCCGCCGTCGGATCCGCTATCGCCTCGCTCGGGACCATCCGCGAGTTCCTGCCGCCCGAAACCGCGGTCGTTGAATACTTCAGCGTGAAAGGCCGGTTCGTCGCCGCGATCCTCACCGCGGATTCGCTTGAAATCGTTCCGGTCACTCCCGTCTCGCGCGTCGTGAATCTTCTCCGCATGGTGCAATTCCAGATGTCGAAATTCCGGCTCGGCAGCGAATACATGAACTCCTTCGCCAACTCCCTGCTCGGCGCGGTGCAATCCCATCTCACCGAGCTGTATCAGGAGCTCGTGGCTCCGTTTCGCGAACGCCTGCGCGCCCAGCACCTGGTGATTGTGCCCCATGGCATGTTGCACTACGTTCCGTTTCACGCGCTCTTTGACGGTCGGCAATATCTGATCGACGCGTTTACCATTTCCTACGCACCCAGCTCGAGCGTCTATGCCCATTGCCAGCGCAAGCCCAACCTGGCCGCGGGACCGTCGCTGATCATGGGCGTGCCGGATGAGCGCGCGCCGCTGATTCTCGACGAAGTGCAAGCCGTCTCAAAGGCCCTGCCCAGGGCCGGACTGATCGTCGGCGCCGCCGCCAACCATGCCGCCCTGCGTGAAAAAGGCCAGCACAGTAAATACATCCACATCGCCACTCACGGCAGCTTCCGCCAGGACAATCCTATGTTTTCCGGCATTCGTCTGGGCGACGCCTATTTGAACCTCTACGACCTGTATCAACTCAAGCTCGAGGCCGACCTGGTGACGCTCAGCGGCTGCTCGACCGGGATGAACGCCGTCAGTCCGGGCGATGAACTTCTCGGACTGATCCGCGGCTTGCTCTATGCCGGGGCGCACTCCCTGCTTTTGACCCTGTGGGACGTGCACGATCAGAGCACGTCTGCATTTATGACCAGGTTCTACCTTCGCCTCGCGGCCGGTGAGCCCAAGGCCGTTGCCCTTCAGTCTGCCATGAAGGATCTGCGATATGAGTATCCCCACCCCTACTTTTGGGCGCCTTTCCTGCTGATAGGAAAGAGTTTATAGCGCTCCACCCGCGTCTGGATGAAGGCCTGAAACTGCCTATATTTTTCGACCCCCTCGCTACCCCTATGTCACGAATGCCAAGAAGGGGTCGGTGCGGTGTTTACGCGCAGGGGGAGCGCCGGCCCTGACAATTCTGAGGGGGAGAAGAGATGGATCACTACTCGATGGAGAAATGGGTTGATTTCGCAAGGGGCGTCATTGGAGCGCGGGAAAAGACAGCGATGCAAAGTCACCTCAACACCGGCTGCAAGCAGTGCTCCAAGGCCCTGAATCTTTGGACGCACGTGCACCAGGTCGCACGTCAGCAAACCACACTCGAACCGCCGGATACGGCGGTTCGAGAAATGAAAGCGGCCATGGCGATTCATGGCCCCCGCCGGCCGAAGGGCGTCGCGCGAGCGGTCGCCAAGCTGCTTTTCGATAGCGGCCTGAGCCC
>JBAVUW010000056.1:0-70918 GCA_049696975.1 Candidatus Acidiferrales bacterium
CTGAAGGAAGGTTATCCACGTGTTACGCACCCGTTCGCCACGAGTATCCGTATTGCTACGGACCTCGTTCGACTTGCATGTGTTAAGCACGCCGCCAGCGTTCGCTCTGAGCCAGGATCAAACTCTCATTTGAAACCTGTGCTCTAACCGTGAAGCTTTCGCTCCACGATCAGACGAACTGTAAATCGCTCGATTTCATCCACCCTCGAAATCTGCCGAAGCAGACTCCTTGGGCACTCATTGGCCTCTGATCCGGTACACCCGGACCAAAAGCCGAGAAACCAAACGGGTTCTGGCTTGTTTCACTCGATTGTCAAAGAGCAGGTACTCCCAGGCCAGCTGGAAGAACAGCAGACAATCGCCAATTCTACGCGAGAGTGACGGAATGTCAACTAAATTCAAAATCGCTGAAAATCAATTTATGTTTCGCCCGCGCCTCCAGGCCCTTGGACGCAGCGGCCGTGGCATTCGCCACGAACGCGCCGGGCATCAGCCCGGCACGAAGCGCGGCGCACCGCGGTGACCGCCGAAAAAGACACGCATCGCGGTGGAGCGATGAGCTGGCTGCGCGTTTACAAACCCGGAGCAAAAAAACCATCTTCTGGATTAGTATGTCCAGACATGCGGGTGGCCGGATCGCACATCCGGAATCTTTTTCTCGGGGGGGGGGGACGGGTAAATGCGCATTCGAAGGATCAGCATGTGGTCCGCATGCACGTTGTCGTTTTTTCTGGTGGCCGCCGCCTCCGCGCAGCAAACACACCCGGTCGACGACAAGCTCCTACGGAACGCCGCCAAGACGGGCGAGTGGCTGATGGCCGGCGGCAATTACGGCCAAACGCGCTACAGCCCCCTGAAGCAGATCGACGCATCCAACGCCCCCAAACTCGGCCTCGCCTGGTATTACGACACCGACGCGCTTCCCGGCACGCTCGAAGCGACGCCGGTGATCTCCAACGGCACTCTCTATGGCACGCTGACCTGGGGCGTGGTGTTTGCAGTCGATGCCCGCACCGGAAAGGAAAAATGGCGCTGGGACCCGAAACTGGGCCACCAGAATTTTCCGCCCGGATCGGCCGGCGATCCCCATAAAGTCCGCACCGGGCCGAGCCTGTGCTGCGGGCCGGGAAACCGCGGGGTCGCGGTGTATGGCGGCAAAGTCTACGTCGGCACGCTCGACGCGCGCCTCGTCGCTCTGGACGCCGGGACCGGAAAACTCGATTGGGAGGTCGCGACCGCCGACAAGAATTCCGACTACAGCATCACCGGCGCACCGCTCATCGTGAAAGGCAAAGTCATCATCGGCAATGGCGGCGGAGAATTTGCGGTGCGCGGCTATATCTCCGCCTACGACCCCGAAACCGGAAAAATGATCTGGCGTTTCTACACCGTGCCGGGCGATCCATCGAAGCCGTTTGAGAACAAGGCCATGGAAGCCGCCGCGAAAACCTGGTCGGGTGATGTGGCCTGGTGGAAATTAGGCGGAGGGGGCAATCCCTGGAACTCGATCTCCTACGATCCCGAGCTCGACCTGCTGTATTTCGGAACTGGACAAGCCGGGCCGTGGGTCCAGAAATATCGCAGCGCCACGGGCCAGGACAATTTGTATATCTGTTCGATCATCGCCGTGAAGCCGGAGACCGGAAAATTCGTCTGGTATTTTCAGACCACGCCCGGCGACGAATGGGACTACGACTCGATCGCCGATCTGGTCCAGGCCGATTTGAAAATCAACGGCAGAGTTCGCAAAGTCATCATGCAGGCGCCCAAGAATGGCTATTTCTACGTCCTGGACCGCAAGACCGGCGAATTCATTTCCGGCGCGCCGCTGCAGAAAATCACCTGGGCCAAGGGTCTTGATCCCAAAACCGGCCGCCCCGACGTTGATCCTGACGCGCATTTCGGCACCACGCCGGTGATCATCTGGCCTGGCCCGGGCGGCGGACACGTCTGGCAGGGGATGTCATTTAATCCGCTGACCAACCTCGTCTACATCACGCCCGGAGCAGCCACCAGCTTTTCCTACGCTCAAGCGCCCGAATTCAAGCCCGAGCTGGGCGCCTACAACTGGGGAATCGTTTTCAGAACCACTCGCGCAGGCGCCGATGCCAATGGAGCTCCGCCCCCACCACCGCCTCCGCCAACCCCACCGGCGGGAAATTTCCTGTTCGCATGGGATCCCGCCACCGAAACCGAACGCTGGCGCGCTCCCGCTACCGGTGGCGGCGGCACGATGACCACGGCCGGCAACCTCGTCTTCGCGGCTTCCAATGACGGCGCATTTGAAGCCTTCAGCGCCGACAAAGGCGAAAAACTCTGGAGCGTCAAGCTCGAGCCGGGATTCGCCAATCCCGTCACCTACATGCTCGACGGCAAGCAGTACGTTTCCGTGCTCGCCGGGCGCGCCGGCAAAGGGCGTCTCTACACGTTCGCACTCGACGGACATGTCCCGGTTCCGCCGCCGGCAGCTCCGGCGACTGTTCCGCCTCCGCCGGCCGGCGAAGCCCGCTAGTCGGCCCCGAGTGCGTTTCAGCAGAATGCTACGGCAGCCATGCTCGTTGCGGGTGTGAGCTGCGGATCCTCGTTAGTCCTGCTCGCCGAGAGTCTGGACATACGTTTTACCGTAGGGATAAAACAGTTCTTTGCGGCCTTGCTGCCACGCCGCCCTGAGCGCAGGGGCCGTGATGTCCCAGTCCGGCCGGCATTTCTTGCTAACGACTCGCAGGTCCTGGCGGAGATCTTCCAGAGTGGGCCGCCCGAAGAACCAATAGCCATTGTAGATTTTATAAACCAGGAGATCGGGCTCGAGGACAATCACGTGCGGGATCATCGGGTCGTGCGCCGGGTCCGTGTATTCGGCGATGTCGAGATCTTTTTGGATGATACGCCCGGCATCGGACAGGAATGGCCAGTGCGCGCCCACTCCGGTGCGATATTCGTTCGTCAAGGAGAGGTTGTCGGTGCTGATCGTGACCATCCGGCAATAGCCTACCTCCAGCTCACGATGGAGTTGAACCAGCCCTTCGGCCTGCCGCCGGTCCTTGGGACAGAAACCTCCACGACTCAGCACGAGAATCATCGGATGCGGTCCCTGCAGATCCGAAAGCTTCCGGCGGTGCGCCGTATGGTCGGAGAGTTCGTAATCTGGAAAAACAGCTCCGGGAACGATGTCAGGTCGCATCAGATCTCCTCACCAGTTGGACGGGATGCTGCGGCGTTATGATAGCACCGGCCAACGGCCTGGATCGGACTGCCAGGAACGCGGAGGATTTGAGGAAGCCGTCGGATGGCATATCCCGCGAAACTCCGTTCCTCGCAACAGCACCCGTGGATCGACGCGAGTGGCGACATCGGCACCGTGGGCATGAGCGACGATGCGCAGTCTCAATGGAACGAAATCGTTTCAGTCGCTCTGCCCAAGCCTGAAGCCGCACTGGAAGCGGGCCAGCCCCTTGGCGGCGTGGAATCGCTCAAAACGGTGAATAAAATCGATGCGCCGGTATCTGGGGAGGTCGTAGCGGTGAACGCCACGCTGAAGAATGCTCCGGAAAAATCAATTCTGATCCGCATGAGCCGGGATGGCCGATTGAGGCACGGTTGAAAAATCGGGCCGAACTGAACGGGCCCATGGATGCCGCAGCCGATCAAGCCTACATCGCTGTCTCGGGCAAGGACATTGCCGTCTGATCCGCGCTCCTTCCTGCAGCCGTCATTTAAGCAAAGTGGCACGCCGCGCAACTACATTCCGTCCGAACTGGCTGAAAACGAATGAAGGGCGCACCCGCCGCGTGACCTACAGGAAACGGTGCCTACAGCAAACACCTCAGCCGGATAACAGCTTCAGGGGATAGGCCAAATTCCGCCATACGTGTAGCTTGCCGAATGAGGAGGGCTACTCATGACCAAGCACGTTATTCGATTCGCCCTGATGGGAGCACTCGCCGTTGGCCTGACCCTGCCGGTCGTCAGCACGGCTCGCGCGGACGTGAACGCCGATTGCCGCGCACGCCTGCAGGCGCAGAAGGAAAAAATCGACCGGGACGCGGCAAAGTATGGCGAGCACAGCGCCAAGGTTGACCACGACGTCGCCAAGCTCGATCAAGAGCGTCAATGGTGCCGCGATCACAAGGCCGATTGGGACCACAACCTTTTCGACGTGGGCATTTACGTCCGTCACTAGACTTGACGGGCCAGCCCGGTAGCGATTTCTGAGAGACCCCGCAGGTCCTGATCGATGCCCAGCGCCTCGTTCAAGCCCGCGGGGTTTTCTCTATGTGTGAGGCCGCCATGAAACCCCTCCGCCGAGTTTTGGGAATTCTCGCCGTTGCCCTGGCCGCTCTGCTTCAGTCGAGCTCGAGCGGTGCAGGCGCGCAACAGCAGAACAATACTCCGATCGCCTACATTGGCTACGTGATGGACAGCGTGTGCGCCGGAGGCGGTTCGCACGCGGCGATGGAATCGAAAGAAGGGATCAAGACCGCGAAGGACTGCGTGCTCTACTGCGTGAAGAACGGCGCGAAGTTTGTGCTCTACATTCCCGAAACGAAGACGGACTACAACCTCGACGACCCGGACAAATCGCAGGATTATGCCGGCGAAAAAGTGAACGTCGTCGGCTCCTACGACGGCCCCTCGAAGACCATCCACATCATCTCGATTATGGTCTCGCCGTAGCATTCAGGCCATTGGAGAGAATCGTCGCCTCGCGCGGTACAATTCTGGGCTGACGATGACGTTTCCTGAATTTCGCCGCCTGCTTTCCAATACCGGGTTGGCACTGTGCGTTCTCTTCCTGGGGCTGTTTGCGGGAGATTACCTGGTGCTGCGGTATCGATTCGCGGCTCGCGGTGTGAGTTCGGTGACGGCCCGGGTGACGACGTTCGACGCCGCACTGTTGAAAGACAGCAAGTACCGCGTCTTCGGCGATCAGCCGCAGACAGAAACGTGCGTGCGCTCGATTTTTCCGTGGCTCGGGCTCGACCCGTGCTGGTACGTCCGGCGTCACAACGTGAAAGTCCTCAATTGACCGCCGAGAGCGTTGCGCGCCGTTCGAGCACACCGATAGCGCGATGCCAGACAGTCGCGCTATGGTGGAGGCAAACTCTGGAAGCTTACGGCCGCGAGTTCAGGAATTTGCAGACGTCCTTGATCGCGTTGCTGAGCAGCACGGTCTTGGTGGCATAGATCGAGTCGCCACCCTTGGCGATCACCTCGAAGCGGTAGCGATCGTCGGGTGTCCAGATGGCGCGGAGCATATAGTCTGACCGCTGCGGATTCGTAGTGATGGTAACGTTGGGGCACTTTTCGCTCAGGTTCTTCATGATGTCGACTTCCGGAACGTTCGACTGGCGCGCCACAACGATTTTCAAGGCCTTGCCGCTTACCGGCGCGTCGGTATCGTTTCCTGTTCCAGCTCCGGCGACCCCTGCGGTTGTGGCGACAAGTACGATGGCAAGAACGGCTATCAGTTTCTTCATGGTTGGTCTCCTTCCGTCCGGCCTTCGGCCGGTTATGAACACATTATAAGAGCCCGGGAGCGGGCGAGCCAGCCCCGCAGCTGGGAAACACGTATCCAGATGTTAGAACACTCCAGACGGCAAAATGTTGCATGTGCTCAAAGCGGAATTCGCCCCGAGGTCGTCAAAACGGTCGCGACGGCTAACGGACTTCTCCGTTTCCCGGTGTCGACCGGGGAGGGGCTCGACGCTTGACAATACTGCGGGGCGCGGGCAGACTCCCGCCACTGCGGCAGCTCCACAACGTTACACGCACCTGACGGAGGCGACATCATGAAGACCAACTATGCGGCGATCATCGTTTGCGCGGTGGTCTACTGGCTCGTGGGCGGGCTGTGGTATGCGGTGCTTTTCACCAAGCCGTGGACGGCGCTGGAAGGGTCGACGCCGAGCAGCGTAAACCCTGTGCTGCCATATATCGTCACGTTTCTGCTGAATCTGGTGATTGCGTTCGTGCTCGCGCAGGTGTGCATCTGGCGAAACGCGAACACCGCGGGCCGCGGCGCGGCGATTGGCATCTTGCTGTGGTTGGGAATCGTAGGGCCGATCACGCTGACGACGGCGATGTATGAAGGGCGGCCGATGTCGCTTTTCGCCATCAATAATTTCTATCCGCTGGTGGGACTCTGCCTGATGGGTGCGATCCTGGGCGCGTGGACGAAAAAGGCCGCCTAGCTCTATTCCGGTTCTTCGATCATGGATTCGGGGCGGACGACGACTACGACGCCGTTTTCGGAGACCGAGTAACGACCGCGGTCGGCTTCCAGGTCGTGGCCGATGACCGTGCCTTCCGGCAGCTCGACGTGGCGATCGATGATCGCGCGGCGGATGCGACAGTGGCGGCCGATGCTGACGTGGTTGAAGATGATGGAATCCTCGACGTCGCTGAAGCTGTTCACGCGCACGTCGTAGCCCAGCACGGATTTCCTGACGCGGCCGCCGGAAATAATCGAGCCGCCGGCGACGATAGAGTCCAGCGCCACGCCCATGCGTTCCGGATCGGCGAACACGGTTTTCACGGGCGGGTATTGCCGCTGCCAGCTGTGCAGCGGCCAACTCGCGTCGTATAGATTGAACACCGGCGAGACGGAAACGAGATCCATGTTGGCTTCATGATAGGAATCGATGGTGCCCACATCGCGCCAGTAGGACATTTCCTTTTTGTTTTCGTCGTGGAAATTGAAGGCGAAGACCCGATATCTGCTGATGATGCGCGGCAGAATGTCCTTGCCGAAATCGTGCGACGAAGCCGGATTTTCCGCGTCTTCAATTAGGATGGGCACCAGAAGTTGGGTGTTGAACAGATATACGCCCATCGATGCGTTGCACTTGTTGGGATTCGCGCCGGACGGCTTTGGATTTGCGGGCTTTTCCTGAAAACCCGTGATACGCCATTCGTGGTCGGTTTCGAGAACACCGAATTTTCCCGCCGCTTCGCCCGGCTCCATTTCAAACGTGGCGACCGTGACGTCGGCATCGGCGGCCACGTGCTGCTCGAGCATCTTCTGGTAATTCATCTTGTAGATGTGGTCGCCCGAGAGGATGAATACGTAATTGGATTGTTCGCTGCCGATGGAATAGATGTTCTGATAGACGGCGTCGGCGGTTCCTTGATACCAGTGCTGCGAGACGCGCATTTGGGGCGGTAGCACTTCGATGAAGTCGCCATGTCCCATCAGCGACGACCAGCCGCGCCGGACGTGACGATTCAGGCTGAGGGCCTTATACTGTGTGAGTACGAAGACGCGCCGCAGATCGCTATTCAGGCAGTTGGAAAGCGTGAAGTCGATGATGCGGTAGACGCCGCCGAACGGAACGGCAGGTTTGGCGCGGTCGCGGGTCAAAGGCCACAGGCGCTCGCCTTGGCCGCCGGCCAGCAAGACTCCGATCGCGTTACGCATGGGCGGCATCGTTAGCATGGGGCTGGGTGGGCTCACCTCGCTAGGCGGATCCATTCTAACAGCATGTAGGCTTTACGGGAGATCGGCGGAGCCGTGTCGGGTGTCACCGGTGAGTCGAGCCCTCGGAGGCCGGCTCGTCCGGGGAGCCAGGGAAGGCGGAACACAGGGCGGGGCCCGGGTTTGTTTACCTAGGAGTTAACTGGGCAAGAGTCGGCCTTAATAAGCAATTTAAGCCTTGACTTGGAGGATAGCGTCCGATAGAAGAAGTGGACAATAGCCGGTTCGCACAGATGCCGGTTACGCTTGCTGGAAATATTCGGTCCAAGACAAGACAAAAGGGACGGGGGTGAATACGCGTGGCAGAAGTTGTAATTCAAGAGGGCGAGTCGTTGGAGAACGCTCTCCGGCGCTTCAAGAGGAAGGTGCAGTCGGAAGACATCATCAAGGAAATCAAGAAGCACAGCTACTACATGAAGCCGGGGGAAAAGCGTCGAGCCAAACAGGCCCTCTCGCGTAAGCGTCTCCGTAAGAAGCAGCGGCGTGAGCAAGACTAGGCAACCGCATCACTTCAGTCTTTCCATTCAGCTTCGAGCCAGCGGGCGAGACAAGGCCGAGATCATTGTCGGCAACTTGTACGCCCGCGGGCTGCGGGCTGCGCCGATGCCTGCCCCGAGCGAACCCGGCCCCCGGAGCAGCGTATGGAATACCATGACAAGGTCCTGAAGTGCGCCGATTGTGGAGCGGAATTCGTCTTCACGGCCGGCGAGCAGATGTTTTTCGCGGACAAGGGGTTTAAAAACGAGCCGAAGCGCTGCAAGGCCTGCAAAGCGAATCGGGCACAAGGCACGGAGGCAGGTTCGGGAAGCGTACAGCGCGTAGAAACAAAAACGGTCTGCTCGCAGTGCGGGAAAGAGACGACCGTTCCTTTCAAGCCCACACAGGGGCGCCCGGTCTATTGCCGGGAATGTTTTCAGCACCGGCGTTCTGTCGGCTCGGCTGGCGCAACGGCGTAGCGATATCGATCGCATCGCGGCATGCGCTGTGAGAACTAAACAGGGAATACAGCCACGCGGCGGCCGGAGTGTGTTCCGGGAGTGACGGCGAACGGGCGATCAAGCGGCGCCGCTCGCCCGGCGAGGTCGAGTGCCAGGTTGCGATGTGAAATTTCCTCCAGCGGGATCCCGCGTGTAACTAAGCTGCAGGTCAGGTCACCTAACCTGCGCGGCGCTTCGTGGCGCTGGAATCCCATGCCGGTTGCGTGGTATTTTGGGCGCCCAATTGTAGGCAGGCGGGAGGATTCGGCTATGGGAAGCTCGAATACTTCTCGCGATTCCCAGACGAATCGCTGGCTCTTGCGCAGACTCCACCGTTTGATCGGTTCACCCCCCGTGCGTCTTGCCGTAAGCGGCGGCGATCCGTATCCGGCGGATCGAACCGGGGCGCTGGCGACCGTGCGAATCGATCGTTTGCGCACTCTTCTTTCGCTGGCTATGAATCCCGAGGTTGGCTTTGGTGAAGCCTACAGCGACGGACGGATTGAGGTCGAGGGCGATCTTGTGCTGCTGCTCGAGACCGTCCTGGAATCGATGCCCGAGGGCGGGCCGGGCCGGCGGGCGCGACTATTTTCGCGGTGGCTGGATTGGGCGCAAGCGAATACGCTGCGCGGTTCGGCAAAGAACATTCATCACCACTACGACCTCCACGTCGATTTTTATAAGCTGTGGCTTGATTCCAGGCTGGTGTACACCTGCGCGTATTTTCCCGACGAGGCAACCACACTGGAACAAGCGCAGCTGGCGAAGATGGATCACGTGTGTCGAAAAATCAGGCTGCAGAAGGGCGAGCATGTGGTGGAGGCCGGCTGCGGCTGGGGCGCGCTGGCGCTGCATATGGCGCGGCATTACGGCGCGAGGGTGACGGCGTTCAATATTTCTCATGAGCAAATTGAGGTCGCCCGCGAGCGGGCGCGCAAAGAAGGGCTTGATCGGCAGATCGAGTTTGTCGAAGACGACTACCGGAACATCACCCGACGATACGATGCGTTCATCTCGGTGGGAATGTTGGAGCATCTGGGCGCGGAGAACTACGAAGCGCTGGGGAAAGTGATCGAACGGACGATCGGCGACACAGGGCGCGGACTGCTGCATTTCATCGGTCGCAAGCGGCCGCATGCCTTCAGCCCGTGGATTCGAAAGAGGATTTTCCCGGGGGCGTACGCGCCTTCGCTGGCGGAATCGCTCGGCGTGCTCGAGCCATGGGACTATGCCGTGCTGGACGTCGAGAATCTGCGCCTGCATTATGCGCGGACGCTGGAGTGCTGGCTGCGGCGTTATGAGAATGCCTGGAATGACGTCGTGAAGATGTTCGGCGAGAATTTCGCGCGGGCCTGGAGATTGTATCTGGCGGGGTCGATCGCCGCGTTTCGCGCCGGCAACCTGCAGCTTTTCCAGATCGTGTTCGCGGGCGAGCGATGTCGGCAGATCCCCTGGACCCGGGCGTATCTATACTCCGAACAGGACGACGAGAAGAGCCCATGGATTCGTGCGATCTCCTGATCGTCGGCGGAGGGCCGGCTGGCTCGGCGTGCGCGACAGAAGCGGTGCGCGGCGGACTCGATACGCTCATTCTCGATCGAAGCGTTTTTCCCCGGCACAAGGTTTGCGGCGGATGGATCACTCCGGCAGTCCTGGAAGAGCTTCAGATCGATGCGCGCGACTACGCGGTGGGCCGCACGCTTCAGCCGCTCACCGGATTTCGCACCGGCTGCATCGGTTCCCCCGGCGTGGAAACCCGTTATGGCAAAACGATCAGCTACGGAATCCGCCGGTGCGAGTTCGACGATTACCTCCTGCGACGCAGCGGCGCCCGCCTGCGGCTTGGAACCAGCCTGAGAAGTCTGGAGCGGTCCGCGGACACCTGGATCGTGAATGGCGAGATACGGGCGCGGATCGTCGTCGGTGCGGGCGGGCATTTCTGTCCGGTGGCGCGATTTCTGGGAGCGGATGCCAGAAAGGAAATCGCGGTAATTGCGCAGGAGGCGGAGTTTGAAATGCAGGTCCGGGAACGCACCGCCTGCGCGATTCGCGAGGACGTGCCGGAACTCCATTTCTGCCGGGACATGCGCGGCTATGGGTGGTCGTTTCGAAAGGGCGACTATCTGAATATCGGGGTGGGCCGGCTGGACGCGCGCGGGCTGCCGAAACACGTATCGGCTTTTGTCGAATTCCTGAAGAGCACGAAACGGATTGGATTTGAATTGCCCAGTCCGATGCAGGGGCATGCGTACCTGCTGTTGCGCGACATGCGCAGTCGGATCGTCGACGACGGGGTGCTGCTCGTGGGAGACGCGGCCGGCGTCTCGTACTCGCAAAGCGGCGAGGGAATTCGCCCGGCGATCGAATCGGGGCTGATGGCCGCGGAGGTGCTGCTCCAGGCCGGCGGAAATTACGGGGCGGCGAATCTTGCTCACTACGCGACGCGTTTGCGGGAGCGATTCGGGAATCCGCGCGGAGATCTGGCGACGGAGGTTGGGCGGCGGATGCCGGTGAATCTGCTGAGCGCCATTTCGCGGCAACTCATGGCGAGCCGATGGTTCTCGCGGCACGTGGTGCTCGACCGCTGGTTTCTTCACCTCGGCGTAGGAGCGCTCGAGTTGGTCGACCGGGCCGAAGCAAAGTCTCACGCGAGCGCGGCCTGAAGACGCTCTGGGCAGAGCTCGGATCGACTGAAAGCGGTTTTGTTCCCTGACGGGGACCTTGCGGTTCTTGCTGACCTGCGATGTATCGTCGAACCACGCCTTCAATTGCGTTTTCGATTCGTCGAGGGTCCCGACTCGCTCGGAGGCTGCGCCTTCATTCAAAGTAAGGTTCTGCTGACGGAGCGGGTCGCGGGCGCGGGCGTCGCCGATCCAAAACAAAATCGCAAACCGATGTCGAGCGCACGTTCCACGTCAGTCGAGCAATGTCGGGGCTTCTCATTCAACATCGCCGCGAACCTTGCGCGAGATGGGTCCGTTGATTTGACCGTATGCGCGAGGCGAGCCTAAAATCGATTGGGAGTGGAGGCTGATTTTGATCGATGAAAAAGGTGTGCGGGACTATTTGCGGCGAGCGCTCAACTGGCACGAGGCGCACGTGGATTGGCTGAAGGCGGTTTCCGGAATTCCGGAGAAACTTCGTGGCAAGCGGCCCAAGGGAGTGGAGCATTCGCCCTGGCAGCTGCTCGAGCATATGCGACTTGCGACCTGGGACATCTACGAATTCTGCAAGGACCCCAAGCATGCCTCCCCGAAATGGCCGGAGGGGTATTGGCCGAAGAAACCGGCGCCGCCGAATGCGGCCGCTTGGGACAAGAGCGTTCACGCGCTCGAAAAGGACCTGGAGGCCATGGGCAAGCTGGTGACCGATCCGGAAACGGACCTGCTCGCGCCGATTCCGCACGGAGACGGCCAGACCGTCCTGCGGGAGATGCTGTTGATCGCTGACCACAACGCCTACCATCTGGGGCAGCTCGTGCTGGTCCGCCGGCTGCTGGGTTGCTGGCCGGAAAACTGAGCCCTGCTTCCGGCCGTGTCCGCCGTTTCAGAAACTCTAGAATTGATACAATAGCGGTCGCCACAAATCAGAAGCTGAGGGACAGGTCAGGTATGAGTCGGGAACAAGCAATCGCGGAATCCGCATCGTCCACTGCGCAGCAGGACCGCATCTGGGAATCGTTTCGCCGCTGGGGATATCTGCAGGCCAGCCTGGATCCACTGGGTGATCTGGAACCTGCGCCGGTGCCGGAGCTGGACGGCTACGGATCGGAGGCAGACGCCGCTCGGCGCGTTTACAGCGGCAGCATCGGCGTCGAATTCATGCACATTCCGGACCGCGAGAAACGCGCCTGGATTCAGCAACGCATGGAATCGGATGCCCCGAAGCCGGACCGGGCGCGAATTCTCGATCTGCTGATTCGCGCGGATATCTTCGAGCAGGTTTTGCAGACGCGCTACCTGGGCACGAAGCGGTATTCGCTGGAAGGCGAGTGCGCGCTGATTCCGCTTCTGGATTCGGTCCTGAGCGCGGCGGCCGATCAGGGAGCGGAAAAAGCGATGCTGGCCATGAGCCATCGCGGGCGGCTCAACGTGATGGTGCATACCGTGGGGCGCGCGGCGGCGGACGTGTTCGCGCGATTTGAGGACGTCGATCCGCGCAGCACCTTGGGCAGCGGCGACGTGAAATATCACATGGGCGCCACGGGAACGTTCCATGCGGCGAGCGGACGCGAAGTGGAAATTCATCTGGTGTCGAATCCCAGCCATCTGGAAGCGGTCGATCCGGTGGTGATCGGTCGGACTCGCGCGAAGCAGCAACGGCGCGGCGAAAACGGCCGGCGGCGCGTGGTGGCGGTGGTGATGCATGGAGACGCGGCATTCGCGGGCCAAGGCGTTTGCGCCGAGGTGCTGAACATGGCGGGCGTCGAGGGCTTTGCAGTCGGCGGCTCAGTTCACGTCATCGTGAACAACTTAATCGGCTTTACGACCGCGCCGAGGGACGGCGGGTCGTCGCGTTACTCCTCCGATCTGGCCAAACGCCTGCCCATCCCGATTTTCCATGTGAACGCGGAGGACCCCGACGCGGTGGTGCGCGTCGGAAAGATGGCGCTGGACTACCGGTACGAGTTCGAGACGCCGGTAATGATCGATCTGATCGGCTACCGGCGGCACGGGCACAGCGAAGTGGACGACCCGACAATCACGCAGCCGCTGCGCTACCGCAAGATCGAAGCGCATCCGCAGCTGTGGAAGATTTACGCCGAGAAGACCAGCGTCGATCCCTCGCCGATGGTCGAGCGCGTCCGCGACGATCTGGACGTAGCACAAAAAGAGGCCCAGGAAATCGAGAAGAGCCCGCCGATGCGGAAGCTGCCGCGGTATTGGGGCGCGTTTCGCGGCGGGAAGTACGATCCTGCACTCGAAGTTCCGACGGCGGTTGCCGCCGATTCGCTGACCACGATCGGCGAAACGCTGGCGAGCTATCCGCAGGGATTTCACGTTCATCCCAAGGTGAAAAAGCTGCTGGAGCAGCGCCGGGAAATGGCGCAGGGCAAGCGCGCGATCGATTTCGGAATGGCCGAGGCACTGGCGTTCGGCTCGCTGTTGCATGACGGCGTTCCGGTGCGGCTGACGGGGCAGGACAGCAGACGCGGTACGTTTAATCAGCGGCATGCGGCGCTGATCGATGTGGAAACGGAAGAGGAGATTGTGCCGCTCGCGGGGCTGGTCGCCGACGGTGCGTTCTGCGAAATCTACAATTCGCCGCTTTCCGAAGCGGGCGTGATGGGATTCGAGTACGGATTCAGCCGCGATTATCCCGAGGCCCTGGTGCTGTGGGAAGCTCAATTCGGCGATTTCGCGAACGGGGCGCAGATCATCATCGACCAGTTCATCGCGGCGAGCGAGGACAAATGGAATCTGCTGTCGGGCATCGTCCTGCTGCTGCCGCACGGATACGAAGGCCAGGGGCCTGAGCATTCCAGCGCACGCATCGAGAGGTTTCTGCAGCTGGCGGCGCGCGACAACATCCAGATTTGCCAGTCTTCGACGGCCGCGCAGTATTTCCACCTGCTGCGTCGGCAGGCGCTTCGCTCGTGGCGAAAGCCCCTGATCGTGTTCACTCCGAAAAGCATGCTGCGGAATCCCGCGGCTTCCTCGCAGCTCGCGGATCTGGCGGACGGGCGTTTTCAAACCGTGATTCCGGATGCGGGCGACGGGTCGGCGGATCGCGTGCTGCTGTGCACGGGAAAAATCGGCCACGAGCTGATCGCCGAGCGGAAGCGTCATCCGGAAAACGCTCCGGCAATCGTTTTTGTGGAGCAGCTCTACCCGCTGCCGGAAGCGGAGTTGGCCGCGGAAATGGACCGCCATGCGAACGCGCGGGAATTCGTGTGGGTGCAGGAAGAGCCCGGCAACATGGGCGCGCACGAATTTATGGTTCCCGAATTGAAGCGCCTGGCGCGCCAGCGTTCGGTGCTTTCGGTGAACCGCTCCTCGGCCGCAAGCCCTTCGACCGGGTCGCACAAGGCTCACGAGATGGAGCAGAAGACGCTGGTGTCGCTGGCCTTTGGCGTGTAATACCACCACGCACCGGGGACCCGCTTCGCTCTAAATCGTCGAAAGAATCAGGCTGTGGCCGGTGGCCATCGGCCGCACCTCGTTGGATGAAAATCCCGCGTTTTGAAACATCTTCCGGTATTCCGCGGCGGTGTAGGCATCGCCGTTGCGCGTCGTCCCAAGCATGGTCATGGCAAATCCGGCTGCGCGAACGGGCGTGATGCGATCCTCGTGGGGTACGAATTCGAGCGTGACTACCCGTCCGCCGGGGGCCAGCGCCTGGCGCAGTCGGCCGAGCAGGGTTTCGTTTGTAGGCGGATCGAAATGGTGCAGGAAGTTTGTGACTAAGATGACATCGTAGCAGGAGCCAAGTTCAACCTCGAACGCGCTGCCCGGCAGGGGGTGAACTCGCGATTCGACGCCCGCCGCGCGCGCGTTTTCCATGGCGACCTCAAGGACCGGCGCCCAATCCTGCACGAAAATCTGCGCGTTCGGATTGCGTTCCGCGACGGTGATGCCGTAGGTGCCGTGTCCGGCAGCGAGGTCGAGCACTTTCCAGCTGTTTCCGGCGGCGGCGTCGATCAATCCAGCCATTTCCTCAGCCGCGGGGCGCATCATGGGCGCCATCGACCGCGCGAATTCGACCCAGATCGGATTTTCCGGCGATACGGAGCCTTCGCCTCCCAGCGGCGGTTCGCCGCTGCGGATCGCGCCGGCCAAATGCATGAAGCCCGTGACAACTTCCGGGAGTGTGAGGAAACCGGCCGTCGAGGCCATCGACGTGGGCGAACGTCGATCGAGGAAGGCCGCCGATTCGGGCGTCAGCGCGTAGCCCTGGTCCTGCTTGGTAAGAAAGCCGATGATCACAAGATAGTCGCAGAGAATCCGAAGGCCGCGCCCGGTGGCGTGGCAGCGCGTCGCCAGTTTCTGAATCGTATCGTCGCCTTCGCCGATGGCCGTAAATATGTCGAGATCGATCCCCGCACGCAGCGCGGCCGTGTTCTGATACGCATTCAGCGTGTGGTAGATGAGTTGCGGGTTCGGTCTTGCGCCGCCGGTCGGCGTGGCCATGAGCATCCCCCTTTTGCTGCAGAATCAGTTCGCCGCGTGTGCCTCGGAATTTTCGGCGAAGCACCAGTGAACGAATCCAGGAGTGTAGCGCGACGAGATGGATGCGGAAATATCGGATTCGGCGAGGCGCTGGAACTCGAATCGGATGCGGTCCCGGCGATCGACGCTCCCGAGCAGGAATCCGTAGACATCGGTCATGGCGGCATGCGCCTGCCCCGCAGCGGGAGGCAATTTGTAACGAACGGCGCCGGCGGTCCCGATGATCCATCCCGGCAGAACTCCCCCATGTCCGCGCCAGTATGCGGTGTTGAAGGCGCCGTCCATGAAGTAGTGCGAGTGGCTGGCGAGCACGTAAACCTGCTTGTGATTTTTCTGCCGCGCCTTCAACAGATCGGCGTACACGCGGAGACCGCTCTCTGTGCCGCCCTCGGATTCGTCCATGGCATGGTTTTTCGAGAGGCTTTCTGGCAGGGCCTCGTGCATGCCGACGACCAGCGTGCGAATCTGCGGACTCTTGGCATCGCGCGCGAGCGTTTTTTCAAACCAGGCCACCTGCTCGGTGTCGAACTGGTTCGCCGTGGCGTTGTCCATATTGATGAAATCGACTCCGCGCTCAATCCAGCGGTAGTAGGTTTTCGGCGGAAGGTCGGTTGGATCGTCCTGCAATCGCTGCGCCCGCAGGATTGGCAGGTCGAGTTGCTTCGAGAATTGCGCGACGAACGCGTCATGATTCTTCGGGGGGACGGTTTCGTGGTTACCGATGCCCAGATAAAAAGGCATATCGCCAAACGACTCGAGCTGGCTCCGGGTGAAATCGTCCCAGGCCATATTCAGGTATCCGGCCTTGGTGAGCGGTTTGGCGAGATCGGCGGGCTGATGGCGGATGTCTTCATCGACGCCGGAGATTTTGCGCAGGTCGCCGAGATGCCAATAGAATTCCGCGCCCGATTGCCTTGCGCCTGCGGCGATGGCAGGCATCACGACGTCGCCACAATTCCGCGAATCTCCCGAGACGGCAAATTTCCAGGCTCCCGACTGCGCAAACGACGGCAGGGCCGAGGCCATCAGGAGTAGCAGCGCCGCCGAAACCGTCCGACCGGGCCGAATCATCAGATCTCCAAAAAAATGCTTCTCTGCGCCAAAGGCGGGGCGCATGGCGCCCGTCATTGTCCCGCGGCCACCCGGCAATGGCAACTCAGGCTAACGCCTTAGCGTCAGCGGGCGTTCAACTTTCACGAAATCGAAACGATCACACGTTACAATTGAAGTGCCGAAATGCCTGCGAAACGCATCCTGGTGGCCGAAGACGATTCTACGACGCGGCGCTGGATCGTCGAGATTCTGCGAGCCGAGAAGTTTGCGGTTACCGCGGTGGCCGACGGCCGCGCGGCGCTGCAAAAGCTTCGGCAGTCGAAATTCGACCTCGTGGTGCTCGACGTGTGGATGCCCAGGATGAACGGGCTCGACGTGCTGGCCGAACTGCACCGAAAAAAGGCCCCGCCGAAGGTCATTGTAATCACGTCGGATGATACGCCGGGCACATTGCTGGCAGCCGTGCGGGAGCAAGCGCACAACTATCTGGCGAAACCCGTCGAACGGCAGACACTGTTGACGCTGGTGTGCGAGTCGCTGGGCCAGAAATCGAAGGTGCCGCCGATCGAGGTGATTTCCGCTCGGCCGGAGTGGGTGGAACTGCTGGTTCCCTGCTCGATGGATTGCGCCACGCGCCTGGAAAATTTCATGATGCAGCTGGAAGCGGGTCTTTCCGAAGAGGTGCGTAATTCGGTGGCGCAGGCTTTCCACGAGCTGCTGATGAACGCGATCGAATGGGGCGGCAAGCTCAATCCCAAGCGCAAGGTTCGCATTTCCTATCTTCGGGCCAAACGCATGCTGCTCTATCGGATTGCCGATCCTGGCCCCGGATTCAAATTCGCCGATCTGGACCATGCCGCCATCACTCATGATGATTCAATCGAGCATGGATTGATTCGCGAGAAAAAGGGCCTGCGCCCGGGCGGGTTCGGCCTGGTCCTAGTCAAAGCAAAAGTCGATGAGCTGATCTACAACGAGGCCCAGAATGAAGTTGTGTTCGTGAAGTACCTCGACTGATTCGATTGGCCCCCCCCACTCGGCGCCCCGAAGCACCCATTCTTGCAGCCAGTACGTCGGTAACATTGACCCGCGACGGTTCGTTCGACAAACTTGCATGGAGTCGAATGTAAGAGGTTTAGGAGCCCGAGTAGGAATTCGTGGATATGAAGGAATGCTGATTGCAGGAATCATTGCCGCGGCATCGCTGGTGGCGCTTCTGCCGCTGTTCGTGTCCTATTGCGGCACGGCGCTGTCGTCGGCGCGAAGCGAACCGCTTTCTGAGCGCGTATCGACGCTGATCGGTGCCTGCGAGGGGGAGCTGGCGGCGCAAGATTTTGAGCGGGTTTTGCAGCTTGTGCGCCTCTGCCCGGAGCACGAGCCCGACCGCGCCGGCGTGCGTGCGGTGACGATTTACTATCGGACATTGCAGGCCGGCGGGCGTTTGTGCGGCAGACTTTCGCCCAGCTTCGCGGATTGGACGAAGCGCGAATGCGGAGATTGCACTCATTTTGCGGCCGTGGTTCTGGGTCGATGCATCTCCTCGAGCCACAGTCTTTTCACGCAGCAGGCCAGCGATCATCTCTAGTTTGTCGTCAGCCGCTCGACCTCACTCCGCCCCGCTGCTAACATCACGCTTGTGAAATCGCTCGAAAGTCGCCTGTTGCGCACGATCCGGAAGGAAGGAATGCTGGCGCCCGGAGATCGGGCGGGTGTGGCCGTGTCGGGTGGCGCCGATTCGGTCGCGCTGCTGCGATTGCTCGAGAACCTGCGAGAGCGCCTCGGTGTCAAACTCCTGATCCTGCATTTCAACCACTCGCTCCGCGCCGCGGAATCGGATGCGGACGCACGATTTGTGCAGGAACTCGCGGCCGACCGCGGAATTGAATGTGTCATTGGGCGGGCAGACGTTGCTGCCGCAGCCGCGTCGAACAAGTGGAATCTGGAAGATGCGGGGCGGCGTCTACGGTATGCGTTCTTCGAGCGCCAGCTAACGGAGGGGCGAGCTACCCGCGTCATGGTGGCGCATACCGCGGACGATCAGGCGGAAACAGTGCTGGCCCATATTTTTCGAGGAACAGGGCCGACGGGACTTGCGGGGATTTATCCGGTCGTGGGAGCCCTGGCGCGACCTCTGCTGTACGAGCGCCGCGAGGATTTGCGGAAATATCTTCGCGGTCTCGGGCAAGGGTGGCGTGAGGATGCCACGAACCGCGACCTGACCCGGCAGCGCGCGCGGATTCGCGAACAGTTGCTGCCGTTGCTCGAGCGGGAATATTCGCCCGGAATCGTGAACCGCCTTTCCGGACTCGCCGGACTGGCGCGCGAGGAGGAAATTTTCTGGAGCGCGCTGGTGGAGGAGCGCTTCCGGGCGCTGGTTCAGGGCGGGGTAGGAAAATCCACAATTCGGATTTCGGGGCTTCTGGCGCCGCTCGATATCTCCGCCCCTGCGCGAGACGACGAAAGCAGACCGCTTCGGGCGTTGACGGAGCGGCTGGTTCGGCGAATGTATCGAGCGCTCCGCGGCAACCTGGCGGGACTCGGTTCGAAGCACGTGGCACAGGTCATTGGGCTGGCTTCGGAGTCCTCGAGCGGGCGGCGCGTCGAGCTCCCCGGCGAGATTTTGGTGGAGCGAAATTTTGACGAACTGGTTTTTTCACACGCGAGCGCTCGCAGCCGGCCGCGCGTGCGTCGCGAAACTGAATTTGTACAGAATGCGTATCGATATGTAGTGAGCTTGCCGACGCAGGGCAGCGCGACCGTATCCGTTCCAGAACTGAACAGGCGCTTCTGCCTGAAAGTGATTGACTGGTCTGTCTCACAGCGCGACACTAAAAGGGATAGCGCGGCTCTCGA
This sequence comes from Candidatus Acidiferrales bacterium, assembly GCA_049696975.1. Taxonomy (GTDB): domain Bacteria; phylum Acidobacteriota; class Terriglobia; order Acidiferrales; family UBA7541; genus Palsa-295. The sequence goes on from JBAVUW010000056.1 coordinate 19,527, forward strand.
CGCGCAATTGCTGCGCTCGCCTTTGATCTTGCGGAATTGGCGTCCGGGGGACGCCTATCGGCCGCGGGGGCGACGGCAGTCGAAGAAATTGAAAGAGCTATTCCTGGCTGGACGAGTCCCGAGTCGCGATCGGGCCGGATGGCCAGTGCTGGAAAGCGGCGGGCGAGTGGCGTGGGCCCGGGGACTGCCTCCTTCGGACGAGTTTTGCGCCAGGAATGGTACGCAAGCGGCCGTGGTGATCGAGGAAGAGCGGTTTTGAGAGGACGATGAAGGTCGCGTTTACTCGACAGCGTCTTGCGACGAGGGTGGGTCAGTTGGGCCGAGCCATCTCGAAAGACTACGCCGGGAGGACGGTTGACGTGGTCGTCGTGCTCGAGAATTCGTTTTTGTTCGCGGCAGACCTGGTGCGCGAGATTTCGAGGCCTGTCTCCTGCCATTTTGTGCGTTCGGAAACGCGCGATATCCGGTTCGGCGGCCAGGAATACCGCGAGATTTTTTTCAGCCAGGCGCCGTCGTTGCGCGGTCGAGATGTGTTGGTCGTGGATGCCGTGCTGAATACGGGAGTTACGCAGGACTTCCTGTTGAAGCGCCTGGAAGAAGGCCGTCCGCGGTCGCTGAGGCTGGCGGTTTTATTCGACAAGCCGGCATCCCGCAAGGTCGATTTGAAGGCTGAATACACTGGCTTCGCGGCAGCATCTAAGGAGTGGGTCGGATATGGATTGAGCGGCGAAGGGGGGCTGTTTCGTAATCTTCCCTACGTTGTGACAAGGCGCGCGAGGACGGCCCGCAGGTCGCGTTCCGGCGACCGCAGAAAAGTATCCCGAGGGTGAGGTATCCCGTGAACTCTACAGTCCGCACTATTTTATTTTGGGTCATGATGATCGCGCTCGCGGTCTTCTTGTGGAAGATGGCATCCAACGGAAGCCAGACCACGAAAGAGGACGAGCCCCAATATTCGAATTTCGTAGCGAAGGTCGATAGTGGAAACGTGAAGGATGTTTCCATCCTTCTGTCCCCCAACAGCGCCGAGCTCCAGGGCGAGTACCGCGACGGCAGCAAATTCCGCGGCGTGACGGTTGCCAACACGGCGATCACCGACGTCACGAAGGCCCTGCAGGATAAGGGCGTCCCGTTCAACTACCGCGAGGTGAAGGAAGCGAACTGGGTCAGCCTTCTGATCAATTTTTCGCCGATCCTGTTGATTGTCGGAATCTGGATTTTCATGATGCGCCAGATGCAGGCCGGGGGTAACAAGGCGCTCAGCTTCGGCAAATCGCGTGCGCGGCTTTTGACCGCGCAACAGAAGAAAGCGACGTTCAAGGACGTTGCCGGAATCGATGAAGCCAAGGAAGAACTCTACGAGATCATCGATTTCCTGAAGGATCCGCAGAAGTTCCAGAAGCTCGGCGGGCGGATTCCGAAGGGCGTACTGCTCGTTGGCCCTCCGGGAACGGGCAAGACTTTGCTGGCGCGGGCGATTGCCGGCGAAGCAAACGTTCCATTCTTCTCGATTTCGGGTTCCGATTTCGTAGAAATGTTCGTGGGCGTCGGCGCGAGCCGCGTCCGCGATCTTTTCGAACAGGGGAAGAAGAACGCGCCCTGCATCATCTTCATCGATGAAATCGACGCCGTGGGGCGCCATCGGGGCGCCGGACTGGGCGGTGGACACGATGAGCGCGAACAGACGCTGAACGCGTTGCTGGTCGAAATGGACGGCTTCGAGTCGAACGAAGGCGTGATCCTGATTGCGGCCACGAACCGGCCGGACGTGCTCGATCCGGCCCTGCTGCGGCCAGGCCGATTCGATCGCCGCGTGGTCGTGCCTCGTCCCGATGTGCGCGGGCGCGAGGAAATTCTCCGCGTGCATACGCGCAAAGTGCCTCTCTCAGAAGACGTCGATCTTTCCGTAATCGCGCGCGGCACTCCGGGATTTTCGGGCGCGGACATGGCGAACCTGGTGAACGAAGCGGCGCTCTGGGCCGCGCGGATGAACCGGAAATTCGTGGCCATGGTCGATTTCGAAATGTCGAAAGATAAAGTGCTGATGGGCGCGGAGCGGCGCTCGCTGATCCTGTCGGATGAAGAAAAGAAAAATACGGCGTACCACGAGGCCGGACACGCGCTGGTCGCGGCCATGACTCCGGGAGCCGACCCGTTGCACAAAGTGACGATCATCCCGCGCGGGATGGCCCTGGGCGTCACCATGCAGCTGCCGATCGACGACAAGCACACCTACACCAAGGAATTCCTGGAATCGCAGCTGGCCGTGTTGATGGGCGGTCGCGCTGCCGAGGAGATTTTCCTGCACCACATCACCACCGGCGCCGGCAACGATATCGAGCGCGCCACCGAGATCGCGCGGCAGATGGTTTGCGAATGGGGCATGAGCACGCTCGGTCCGCTGACTTTCGGCCGCAAGGAAGAGGCGATTTTCCTGGGCCGCGAGATCGCGCAGCATCGCGATTATTCCGAGGATACGGCGATCAAGATCGACGTCGAGGTGCGCGCTATCGTCAACCTGGGATATTCGAAGGCGCGGCAGATCCTGGAGACGCACAGTGACGCCCTTGAACGCGTCGCCAAAGCTCTGCTCGAGCGCGAAGTGCTCGACGCGAGCGAATTGAAGCTGCTCATGGAAGGGAAGCCGCTGCCGGACAAGCTGCCGCCTCCGCCTGCACCGGCCGTGCCCACACGGGAACCCTCGATGACGCTGCGGCCCGAACCTCGACCGCTGCCCGGGCTCGCCAAGGGCGAAAAGCCCGCACCGGCCTGATCACCGCCTGGAACCAGACTGTTTCTCAAGAGCCCGCGCACGCGGGCTCTTTTTTTTCGCGCGCCGTTTTACACAAGCGGGCTCTTGACAGCGGAAAAATGGGCGTAGAATACACCGATGGCCAAGCATTCGTCCGAGACATTTGAAGTCGATTGCCCATGCTGCAGCGCAAAACTGATCGTCGATCGGGTGCTCGGCGTTGTTTTATCGCATACCGCGCCCGTGCGGCCGCCATCGATCGATCTTGACGACACCGCCCGGCTGCTGCGCGATCATGACGACTCGGTCGAAGCGAAGTTTCGCGCCTCGGTGGAAGCCGAGCGGAATAAGGAAGACATCCTGGCACGGAAGTTTGCCGAGAACCTGAAGAAGGCCAAGGACGCACCGCTCGAAAAGCCCATTCGAGATTTCGACCTCGATTAAGTCGTCCACCATGCGCCTGCAATTCCGTATCCGGCCCCCGATCGGCCGGGCGCCCCGGTTTGTCGTCTCCGCATTCGTCGTTCTGGTGAGTCCCGTGATTTTCGCCGGCGTGGCGGACTCCCTCTACGCGCAGCCGCAATCCAGCCACACGAAACCGCGGCAGCTCGACCGCGGGATCGTCTGGCGGCGCGATCCGGCCACGGGGGAATTGCGCGCGATCAGCCCAGGGGCCGAATCGAATGCCGTCGGGAGCGCCACAGTGCGCGCGCCAGCGCCCTTGCAGGTGGTCACGCAGATGGTTGCCGTCACCTGCATTGTTTCTGCGGCGGACGGCTCCGCCGTGCCCGGCTTGCGGCGCGAGGACTTTCGTGTTTACGAGGATGGCGCGGTCCAGCCGATCGCGTACTTCGATCGATCGACCGCACCGGCGAGTGTAGCGCTGGTGATCGACGCGAGCCCCAGCGTGCTGCGCGATTCCCAGGAGATGAAGCAGGCCGCCGACGCCTTGATCGACGCGCTTGCGCCGCTCGACCAGGCCGCGATCGTGGATTTTTCGGCGCACACGTACTTGCAGCTTCCGTTTTCCGACGTACGCGAGCAGGCGCGCCGCGCCATCGCACGCATCGACGTGCGGGAACTTTTCGAGGATACCGGCGGCTCCAACATTTACCAGGCCGTCTATCTGGCCGCGCGCGAGCTTTTCCCCGGCCGTACCGGGCGCAAGGCCATCCTGCTGCTCACCGACGGGCAGGATAGCGGCCTGGGTCTGACGCTCGATCCTGCCAGCATGGCCCCGCGGACCGGCGCGGCCGAGGACCGATTGACGTTTGACGACGTCGCGCGGAAACTTGCCGCCGAGGACATCCAGATTTTCGCGGTCTCGACCGAGAATCGGCCCAGGGTGATGACGCCGGAATGGCTGGCCACGCACACGGCGGCGACGCTGGTCTCGCCCAACGCGCGCACGCTGGAGATTCCGCCGTATACATTGTTTCTGGCGGAGCTCGTGCGCCGCGCCGGCGGCCAGCTCTATTTCCTGCGGGAATCGGAAACGATGGCGGACACGTTCCGTAAAATTGCCGAAAAAATCCGCGCGGAATACAGCCTCGGCTTCTATCCCACCGTGGGCGCAGGCGCTCGACCCGGTTGGCATTCACTGCGCGTCGAAGTCCCCGGCGCCGCGGGCGCGCACGTTTCTCATCGCGCCACGTATTACGTGCCTGCCGCTCCCTAGAGCCGCTCCACCCGAGCTACCCCGCCACGCGAGAATGTATTGCACGCAATGACGACTGCAGACGTGACGCACGACTCATCGGCTGGCCCGCAGGATTCACGCAGGGGCAAGTGCCGATGAGTTCGAATCGCCGGCTAAGAATGACCCCATCCGCGCCGCGATCTCCTTATCGTTTCGCGCAATCCGTGATTCAATAGCCCTCCGTGTTCAAGCGCAAGAAATTCAAGCTCCGGCTGCCCTCTCGCGTGCTCGTGCTCGGCGAACGCACGCTGGTGATGGGCGTGCTCAACGTCACGCCCGACAGTTTTTCCGATGGCGGCCGGTATCTCGATGCCCATGCCGCTGTCGCGCGGGCCCTTGAAATGGAACGCGCGGGCGCGGACCTGATCGACGTGGGCGGCGAATCGACTCGCCCCGGCTCGGAGACGATTTCCGCCACGGAAGAACTGCGCCGGGTCCTGCCGGTGCTGGAAAAGCTGCGCGGCCGCCTGAAGATTCCGATTTCCGTCGACACGAGCAAGGCAGAGGTTGCCGAGGCCGCCGTATATCAGGGCGCCGAGATCATCAACGACGTGACCGCTCTGCGCGCCGACCCGCGACTTGCCGAGATCGCCGCGAAGCGGAGGCTGCCGTTGATCCTGATGCACATGCGCGGCGATCCACGCACGATGCAAAAGAAACCGTTCGCGCGCGATGTAATGCGCGACGTTTCGACCGGGCTCCGTCGCGCCGCGAGCATCGCGCGCCGCGCCGGAGTATCAAAAGCGCAGATCGTGCTCGATCCCGGTATCGGATTCGGCAAGAGCGCGGAGCAGAATTACGAATTGCTCCAAAAACTTCCGGAGCTTGCGCGCCTCGGCCATGCACTGTTGGTTGGCACATCGCGAAAGAGTTTCCTTGCGAAGGCGCCGGGAGGCGCGGCGGATGCCGATCGCATCTGGGGCACCGCGGCGACGGTCACTGCGAGCATTCTCGGCGGGGCGCACATCGTCCGCGTGCATGACGTCGCCGAAATGGTCGAAGTCGCGCGAGTCACCGACGCCGTGGGGCACCCGCAGTCCGTCTCCACCTACGCCGCCCCATCGAAATGACCGCCGCCACGCCACGCCGTCGCCGGCATTCCCTCCCGCGGAACGTGCGAGTGTGCGTAGCGCGCTGCGCGCCACTTCGATCGTCAGCGTGGTGGCCGATGTAGGCGCCGCAGCGGCGTGCGCAGCGGGGGCACTGGTGATCGCGTTTGGGCCGGAGGCGCGTCGAGTCTCGTTCGGCGCGGCGAACAAAAGCGCGGCTGGAGAGAAATTCGGCGCCGCGCTTACTTTTTCTTCGCCGGGCGCTCGGACTTGTGCCGCATGTGCGGCAGCGCGTCTTGATCGACGGGCGCGCGCGCATCGTCATTCAGCGTGGCCACCAGTTGCTGGAGTGCGCGAATGAAATTTTGCTGCTCGTGTCGGGAAAAAGGCGAAAGAAGCCGCGCTCTTGCGCGGGCCGCGCCCGGCATAATGCGTTTCAGCATTTCCTGGCCCTGCGGGCTCAACCGCAGACTATAGCGGCGGCGGTCCGTCGCGCTTCGCTCACGCAGGATCAGCTTGCGCTTGATTAGATTGGAGAGCACCAGCGCGGTGGTAAACCGGTCGAGGCCGGCGATCCGCGAGATGCTCACCTGGTCGGAGCCCGGCGTGTCTTTCACCACCGCGAGCACCACATATTGCGAAGATGTAATGCCGAACTCGCGGCACTCGTAGGTAAAAATCGAGTCGGCGATATGCCGCGCGCGCCACAAAAGATATCCGGGCCGTTCATTCAGCGGGCTATTGAGCCTGATTTTTCTGCCGTCCGGTTCTACCCCAGCATCGCGCTTCCTTGCATTCCACCCGTAAGCATTCGACCCTCGCGGAGCGCCAGCTCGCAGCCCCGGGGTTCGCGCACTTGCCATTCTTGATTCTCCTCGCAGTCCGATGGCCCTGGTTCGGGTCGGACGTGTACACGCTTAAATGCGTCCGCCGGATGCGTTCATCCGCGGCCGATTGCCGGCAGACTCGCCCGGGCCCCTTGCAGAGCCGAACGTCCGTCCGAAAAGCCCTGCGAACTTCCGCTGCAACACCGCCTTGTCGATCGTGGAACAAAACAAGATCGCGTCCGGGATTCTCCCGGCGTGGCCACCCCTGACCTGCGCGTACTGTATATCGAAAATCGAGAGATGGGAACCGTTTCTTGGTTTACGAAAGCGACATGTAAAACGGCCTGGGTCGATATGAGTACCTCCATCATATATTCGTGCTACGTATGTTCATTATTCTTGACAAAGCGTCCCCGTGGATAGTACAAGCAGCGCACGGAGTTCTCGTTTTCTCCGCGATTTGGGTAAATCGCGCTGGAAACGCTGGGTGGGAAATCCGCGCAGTCCCGAATGGGAAGGTGGGGACCTCCATATTTCCGCGGGGCTGCGGTGGGACGCGCGATGGTGGTTCGCGCTGGGATGGGCTTGAATTCGATTGACCGGGGGACTTCTCGTATGAAATTACGGACTACTGCGTCGGCGTTTCTGACAGCATTTCTGGCATGTTTCGTCTTGTTACTCGGTTTTGCTGCGCCTACTCACGCGCAAACCGCTACGACCGGCGCTCTGACCGGTACCGTTAGCGACCCGTCGGGTGGAGTGATCGCCGGGGCGACCGTAACTCTAACCAACGTCGGCACGGGCCAGTCGCGCACCGTCACAACCGACGCCTCGGGATCTTACAAATTCTCGCTGATACCACCTGGCACCTACAACGTGAACTTCACGGCTTCCGGCTTCAAATCCACGGAAGTCCCATCGATTACGGTCAACGTCACGGAGACCCCGGTGCTGGACCGAAAGCTCGAAATTGGTGGCCAGACGACCGAAGTGACCGTCCAATCGGCCGCCGAAACGATCCAGACTCAGAATGCAACGACCGGGCAAGTGGTCGGATCGCAGGAAATCGTCGATCTTCCACTCGTATCCCGCAACTACACGCAGATCGCGGACCTTTCGCCCGGCGTGGTCACCAACGTCTCGAACGCTTCGGCGGTTGGCAATGGCACCCAAGACATCAACGTCAACGGGTCCCGGGCCAACCAGAACAACTACTCGATGGACGGCGCTTCGGTCGTCAACTACGTCAGCGGCACGGCTTCACAGGAGGGCAGCTTCCCGGGGATCGCGATTCCCAATCCGGATACGATTCAGGAATTCAAGGTGCAGACGTCACAGTACGACGCCGGTTACGGGCGCAATCCCGGAGCGAACGTGAGCGTGGTCACAAAAGGCGGCCAAAACGATTTTCACGGCACGGCTTTTGAGTTCAACCGCAACAACATGTTCAACGCGAACGATTTCTTCTACCACTATTCGGAGATCCGAAACGACGAAGCGAATAAACCGCAGATTCTGAAGCAGAATACGTTCGGCGGCACGCTTGGCGGGCGCATCATCAAGGACAAGCTGTTCTTCTTCGGCTCCTACCAGGGATTCCGTCAAATCAACGGAATTGGAACCAGCGGTTTCGCCTCCGGCTACGAATCAGCTACGGTCCTGCTGCCTTGGAACGATTATGCGGATTTTCAGAGCGGCGCATGTTCCGATCTCCGGTGCACCAACAATGTCGCGGCTTATCGTTCCTATCTAGGCACCGTGTTTGGCGGTGAGAAGGGCGATTCGACAGGTGTCGTGATTGCACCAAACGGTTCGAACATCAGCAACACCATCATCGGTCTACTTCAGGCTCCTGGGATTCTGAAGGGCGGCTACAACCAGGGCTTTTACTTTCCGAGCGCCACGCAGGCTTGCGGAGCGAGCCCTTCCGGATGCGTGACGGCCATTTCGCAGCCCACGATCGCGAACGAAAATCAGTACATGGGCAACAGCGACTGGCTGATCAATTCCAAGAATACGCTGCACGAGCGCTATCTCTACTCGTCCGATCCGCAGGTGCAGAGCTTCCTCTGCTTCATTACGCCCAATTCGTGCAATCCCGGCGCTCCAGAAGATGTCAACTATTCAAGCCACACGGCCACGCTGTCTCTGACCAGCATCTTGACCAGCAACCTCGTTAACGATGCCCGAATTACATATCAGCGGAACGTTGAGAATGCCACGGATCCCAATATCGTTCATTCCTGTGACATTTCCTCAACGGCGAACGTCATTCCGCTGATCAACAGCGGGGTGGCCTGCCCCGGTGCTGCGGCGAGCCCGCTGAATGAAGAACAGAACATCGTTCCCATCATCGATGTTTTGGGAATTGCGTCACCGTCAGGCGGCTGGGGCGAGGGAGGGAACTTCTCCGCCACTTCGCAGAACTTCATCAACACGTGGCAGGCGGCGGATCAGATCTCCTGGAACCACGGTAAGCAGACGTTCCGTTTCGGTTTCGACGCCGAACGCATCTATTACAACAACACGATCTTCGCGAGCAGCCGAGGTGAAGTTCTTTTTGATACCGTCGCGGATCTTTTGACCAGCAGTGCGGGACCTGCAGGAACGAATCCTCTGGATCCCACGTATAACGATGGAACTCCAGCGACGGTCGTAACGGCTGGCTCCGCAACGCAACTGGGGCCGTGCTTCTTCAACCAAGGCTTCCTGTGCGGGGGGGCGCCGACCCCATCGCCCTGAAAGGCAATCTGACTCACCACGACAACATTAACGGCTTCGACGGTTTCGCCCAGGATGACATTAAGGTCAGTCGTAAGCTGACAGTGAACCTTGGCGTCCGTTGGGAATATGACGGTTGGCCGGACGACACCGCCGGTCAGTTTAGCGATGACTGGCAGAATCTGGCTGCGCAGGTCAATACCGGATCGTTTTTTCTAGGCCAAGCGATATGCCCTGGGACCGGGAACCCGGTCGGTACTCTGGCCGGCTTTGTCGTCCCGACTAACTTCGACGTCAAGCAGTTCGGATTGACGGGTCCTTGCGGAGCCTCCGGCGTCAAGTCAACGGGTACGAAGACCCTTTTTCCGGGCAGTCCGTGGCACAACTTCGCTCCTCGTCTGGGTGTCGCCTGGCAGCCGCTTGGTGAGAAGCTTGTGGTTCGCGCGGGCTACGGTCTGTTTTATGACCGCGTTTATGGCAACCTTCTGATTGATAACCAGCTGAATCTGCCGCCGTATGCATCCACGGCGGTCGGACCGTTCCCGTCCAGTTTGGAAGGTACCCTGCACAATCCCTATCAGTCTGTCGCCGGCGTGCCTCTGGAATGGACGCCACGATGGCTCGAGTGCACCGATCCAACGACGGTTCCGCCAGCTCCCACTCCGTGCACCTCCGCTGCGATCAACGGGACCACGCCGAATTCGTTCGCTTCATCGGGCTTTGGCTACTCATCCGACTCGCCGCAAATGGCCAACCGTCTACCACTGATTCAGGAGTACAACCTGGATTTCCAGTATGAGTTCGCGCATGGATGGGTGGTGGATATCGGCTACGTGGGATCGCATAGCATCCACCTCTATAACTACGGTCAGGACCTCAACATCGCGGGGTTGGTCGCGGGCGCTCCCAACGAACCGGTCGATCCTCAGAATGCGGCGCTCATCACTTCGTCGCTTCCGTTCAACGATCCGGCGAATGCAACTCCGGTGACCACCAACACCACGCTAAACACCGATGCGCGTGTTCGCTACCTGGGCTATGGGCCGACCGGCTTCTTCACAACGACAACCGCGGGCGACGGACTGTACAACAGCTTGCAGGCGGAATTGCGCCACCAGTTCAGCCACGGTTTGCTGTTGCAGGCTTCCTACACGTGGAGCAGGAACATCACCAACATCGACACCAGCCTGGCGGGGAATGGCATTCAGGCGCCGGGCCAGGTCGTCAACGGCGCGTCCAATGGCAACAATCCTCTGGATCTGGGCCAGCAATATGGACCGGCGGCGTTCAACCGGGCGCAGCGCCTTGTGGTCAGCTACGCTTACAACATTCCGTGGAAACATACAGAGGGGTTCGTCGGCCATGCGCTGAGTGGCTGGACGATCTCCGGCATCACCACGGTACAGTCGGGTGAACCATTCACCGTCGTCGACGGTGGGGGAGGGTCGATCTACGGAGTGGCTACGTCCCGGGCCGCTCTCGCGAGCCCGGGCTCATGCAGCCATGATGGCAATTGCAATTCCTCGATGGCAATCGCCACATCCGGCAGCACCAAGCAGCGTGTCCTCGAGGGGCTTCCGGACAGCCCGGAATACACCGGAGTCGGCTGGATCAACCCGAACGCGTTCCTCTCTCTGTCACCGGCCACCTACGCCCCGATCCCCGGTGTGCCTCCGGCAAATCCGGCTCTGCCGTTTGTGCCTCTGCCGGCGAGCTCGCCGTATTGCATCGGCGGTGTTCCCAACGGAGCGGGCTCCGCATCCGCTGCCTGCGGTTCGGGCGGCGCAACCTTCGTGGATGCTGGCAGCGGATACGGCAACTCGGAAGTGGGTTCCATCACCGGCCCAGGTCAGTGGAACTCGGATCTTTCACTGATCAAGATGACGAAAATCACGGAGGGCACGGCGCTCGAGTTCCGCGCCGAATTCTACAACATCTGGAACCATGCACAATTCAATCCGCCGTCCGGGAACGACATTAACACGCCGTCCACTTTCGGAGTGGTCGACTCCAGTTCGGTCACTCCGCGCGTCGTTCAGTTCGCCTTGAAGTTCCATTTCTAGAGGACTGTTCGGTCGATACGAGAGAACCGCAAACGCCCTCCCGATTTCAGGGAGGGCGTTTTTTTGTACCCATCCTCGGGCAACGAATTCCCCGTAAGACGGCTCCGCTGACGTACGTTCACACTCGCTCGCGCAAGGAAAAGATCGCGATGCGCCGCGCAAGCCCCGCTATTTACGATCTTGAAACGTAGCCTTGGTTGGGGTATCCATGCCACCACGGGGCCGATTGCGCTTATGTATGCCCATTTACCTTGACAAGCCGGGATGTGAATAGTAAAAGCGTCCTACGGGTTTCGCGCACCGTGGAGTGGAATTCCGCTACGCGAGTGCAGGGTGGGAAGTCCGAATCACCGCGCGTCCTAGCGCGGCAGGCGTTTCCAAAAAATTCGTCGGGGAAGCGTAAGACACACGCGCCGTTTGCGCGTGCACAATGTCACGCGTGCCGACCGGGGGGCGAGAAGCAGATGAGAGTGAGATCGATCGCAGCGGCTTGTCTCGTAGTGTGCACAATCTGTTTTGCAGCATTGTTTGGTTTTGTTTCCCCTTCAAGTGCACAGACCAACAGCACCGGCGCATTGACGGGCACGGTGACGGACCCGTCTGGCGGTGTCGTTGTCGGCGCAACTGTGACGGCCACGAATATCGCCACGGGTCAGCCGCGAACTGTGACCACCGATTCGGCCGGTGCGTACACCATCGGGTTGCTTAGTCCTGGCAATTACAAAGTCACTTTCTCCGCAGCCGGCTTTAAGAGCGCGGAAGTGCCTTCGATTACGGTAAACGTCACCGAAACTCCGGTGCTGAATCACAAGTTGGAAGTCGGCGCCCAGGCAATCCAGGTAACCGTCGAGTCGTCCGCCGCTGAAACGGTTCAGACCACGAACGCCACCGTCGGCGCACTCGTGGGGTCACAGGAAGTGGTCGATCTCCCCTTGGTTTCTCGCAACTACACGCAGATTGCGGACCTGTCACCAGGCGTAGTTACCAACGTTTCGAACGCCGCTGCGGTCGGCAACGGCACGCAAGATGTCAATGTCAACGGTTCGCGATCGAACCAGAACAACTACTCGATGGACGGCGCCTCGATCACGAACTATGTCAGCGGAACCGCGGCCCAGACCGGCAGCTTCCCCGGCATCGCCATTCCGAACCCGGACACGATTCAGGAATTCAAGGTTCAAACGTCGCAGTATGACGCCGGTTACGGGCGCAACCCCGGCGCCAACGTGAGCGTTATCACCAAAACCGGGGGCAATGACTTTCACGGCACGGCGTTTGAGTTCAATCGCAACAACATGTTCAACGCCAACGACTTCTTCTATCACCAGTCGGAAGACAACAACCACCAGGCAAACAAGCCGCAGACGCTGAAGCAGAACACGTTCGGCGGCACGCTCGGTGGTCACATTATCAAGGACAAGCTTTTCTTCTTCGGTTCCTATCAGGGATTCCGCCAGATCAACGGTATCGGTACGAGCGGTTTCTCGTCGGGCTATGAGTCCGCAGTCAACCTGCTGCCGTGGAGCGACCCGAACGATCCAAGCGATCCGCGCCACCTCTCTGGTCCGGCTTTCGGCCCCGGATCTTATCGAGCCTACCTGGGCAGCGTGTTTGGGCCCACAGGAACATGCCCTGCTCCGCCGGTTTCGTTCTCGCCGTTCATACCAGCGCCCCCGGGCACGAACAACTGCAACTCCGGCGTCGGCACCGGCGAGCTCGTGGCAAGCGATGGCTCCAACATTAGCAACACAGCTATCGCGCTTCTCCAAGCCAAGGGAATTATCAAGGGAGGTTACAACCAGGGCTTTTACGTCCCGAGTTCGGTCCCCGGCTGTAAGCTTTTGTATTCGTACGCGCCGTCTTCCGGTTGCGTAACGGCGATTTCCCAGCCGACAATTGCGAACGAAAATCAGTACATGGCCAACGGCGAATGGCTTATGAATTCCAAGAACACTCTGTCGACTCGCTACCTCTATTCCTCTGATCCGCAGCAACAGAGTTTTTTGTGCTTCATCACTCCCGGCTCTTGCAACCCGGGTTCACCGGAAGATGTTCAGTATCTGAGCCACACCGCCTCGATCAAGCTGACCACCATCCTGACGAACAACCTCGTCAACGAAGCGCGGGTCACCTATCAGCGGAACGTCGAAGATGCCTCGGATCCAAACAACGTCCTTTCTTGCTCTCTTTCGGCCACTACGTACGTCATTCCGCTGATCAACAATGGCGCTCCATGCCCTGGCAACTCTGCCAATCCTCTGAACCATGAGCAGGATGTTGTGCCGATCATCGACATTCTCGGGATCGGAACGCCCTCGGGAGGGTGGGGACAGGGAGGCAACTTCTCCGCCACGTCACAGAACTTCATCAACACCTGGCAGGCGGATGACCAAGTCTCCTGGACGCACGGCAAGCAGACGATTCGCACCGGCTTCGACGCCGAACGCGTCTATTACAACAACACTATTTTTGCCAGCAGCCGCGGCGAGGTGCTCTTTGACAATGTCGCCGACTTGCTGACCAGCAGCGCTGGCCCTCCGGGAACCAACCCCCAAGACCCGACTTACAACGATGGTACCCCGGCGACATTGGTCACCGGCGTCCCCAACCCTAATTGCTTTATCGCTGTGGGAGAGTTGTGCGGTGGCGGCGCCGATCCTATTGCCCTAAAGGGCGCGCTAACTCATGACAACGACATCAACGCCTTCTCTGCCTTCGTTCAGGACGATATCAAGGTCAATCGCAAGCTGACCGTAAATCTCGGAGTCCGGTGGGAATACGACGGCTGGCCCGACGATACTACCGGCGAGTTTGGAAACGACTGGATCAACTTAGCGAAACAGGTCAATTCGGGCTCGTTCTTCATCAACCAGGCAGCGTGCCCGGGGACTGGAAACGCCGCGCTTAACGTTCCTGACAATCCGATCGGTACTCTGCAGGGATTCGTGGTTCCCTCAAACTTCGCTACTAACAAGTTCGGATTGACGGGACCTTGCGGCGTCTCCGGCGTGACCGTCAACGGCAACAAGACTTTGTTGCCCGGCAGCCCCTGGCACAACTTTGCCCCTCGCATCGGGGCGGCTTGGCAGCCTTTCGGTGATCGATTCGTGGTCCGGGCCGGTTACGGCATGTTCTACGATCGTGTGTACGGCAACCTGCTGGTCGATAACCAACTCAACCTGCCTCCTTATTCCGGTGCCGGCGTTGGACCGTACCCGTCAAGTCTGGCAGGCACACTGCACAATCCCTACGTCTCGGTGGCGAATACCCCGCTTGAGTGGACGCCGCGATGGATCGAATGCGGCGAGGCTGGCATAACACCGGTCGGCCCCACAGCCTGCAGCCTCGGCGTCACACCTGGGGAGGCTATGACTCAGGAGTTCAGCTCGTCTGCCTTCGGCTACACGTCGGACGACGCCCAGATGGCCAATCGCCTGCCGATGGTCCAGCAGTACAACCTCGACCTGCAGTATGAGTTCGCCCACGGGTGGGTCGCGGACATTGGCTACGTGGGATCGCATAGCATGCACCTCTACAACTGGTCGCAGGATATCAACGTCGCGAACTTGATCTCGGGCGCACCCAATGGCCCGACTAAACTGCAGGACGTGAAGATGCTGGCTTCCACAATACCCTTCAACGATTCTGCCAACCCGTACCAGGTCTTTTACAATACGACCGGGAACGTCAATGAGCGGGTGCCTATCCTGGGCTACGGGCCCACGGGCTTCGCTTCGACGGACACGAACGGCGATGGCGCATACAACAGCTTGCAGTTGCAGTTGCGGCATCAATTCACTCACGGCTTGCTGATGCAGGCGTCGTACACCTGGAGCCGCGATATTACCAACGTCAACTCCAACCAGGGCGGCAGTGGCATTAACCCGCCGGGCAACGTCAATTACGGCGCGAGCAACAGCAACAACCCGCTCGACCTGTCGCAGCAGTATGGCCCGGCGGCATTCAATCGTTCGCAGCGTTTTGTGGTGAGCTATGTGTACGATCTGCCGATTAGGAAGATGGAAGGCTTTGCCGGCAAGGCGTTCAATGGGTGGTCAATCACCGGTATCACGACGGCGCAAAACGGCGAACCCTTCAGCATAGTTGACGGCGCAGGCGGTTCGATCTACGGCGCCGGCCTGGACACAGTTAGGGCCGCGCTTGCCGATCCCACCAAGTGCGACAGGCAAGGCGTGTGCAATTCGGGCGTTCCGATTGCAACCTCGGGAAGCAACAAGGATCGCGTGATCAACGGTTGGATCAACGCGGCTGCGTTCACTCCACTGTCGACGTCGCCGTTCGCGGCCACACCCCTGCCGGCTTCCTCGCCGTACTGCATCGGCGGAATCCCGCAAGCAGGATCCCTCTCGGCCGCCTGCGGAAGCACGGGGGCACCGTTCTACCTGGCTGGTACAGGTTTCGGAAACTCCAAGGTCGGTTCGATTCTTGGACCCGGCCAGTGGAACTGGGACATGTCGATCCTGAAGGACACTCGGATCACCGAAGGAACCTCGTTGCAGTTCCGGGCGGAGTTCTACAACATCTGGAACCACACCCAGTTCGCTCCGCCAGCCGGAATCGACATCAACACCGCGGCGACATTCGGCGTTGTCAACTCAACCTCAGTTACTCCGCGCGTCGTTCAGTTCGCTTTGAAGTTCATGTTCTAGGCGCTGTTCGAAGCGCACGAGACAGCCCAGCCCCGTTCTCCCGCGAGGGAGAACGGGGCTTTTCTTTTCATCGCGCGCGGAATCCCGTTTGTGGCGGCGTTGCGCTTTCCGTCAATCGCGGGATAGCGGGCTATTGCCGCGCGTGCTAAACTAGCTGTGCGTTTGTTGCTCCCGCAAATTCTTCCGTGGAATTCATTGGGGCCTCAAGACCGCGCTTGCTGCCCTTTCCGATTGGCCGCAGGAAAGCTACATAGAATATGACGACGCCCATACGCAATATCGCCATCATCGCACACGTGGACCACGGCAAGACCACGCTGGTCGATGCCATGCTGCATCAGAGCGGCATTTTCCGCGAGAATCAGGAAGTCGTCCGCCGCGTGATGGACTCGAACGAGCTTGAGCGCGAGCGCGGGATCACGATTCTGGCGAAAAACACGGCGATCACCTATCGCGACGTCAAAATCAACATCGTCGACACGCCGGGCCACAGCGATTTCGGCGGCGAAGTCGAACGCGCACTGCGCATGGTCGATGGCGTCCTGGTTCTGGTGGACGCGAGCGAAGGCCCCCTGCCGCAGACGCGCTACGTGCTGCAAAAAGCGCTGGCGGCGAAGCTGCAGCCGATCATGGTATTGAATAAGATCGACCGGCCCGACGCGCGCCCGGCCGAAGTGCTCGATGAAATCTACGATCTCTTCATCGATCTGGACGCGACCGAAGACCAGCTCGACTTTCCGGTGATTTACACGAATGCCAAAACCGGCGTGGCCCACGTCAAAATCGGCGACGGCTCGACCACTCTGAAGCCGCTGTTCGATCAGATCGTCCAGTCGATTCCCCCGCCCGCCGGCGATCCCGACGCCACGCTTCAGATTCAGGTCACCAATCTCGACTACAGCGATTTTCTCGGCCGCCTGGCAATCGCGCGCGTGTTCCAGGGAACGCTGAGACGCGGAACGGAAGTGGGCATTTCGAAGCTTGACCGCTCGATGCAAGCGACCAAGATCACCAAGCTATTCACGTTTCGAGGACTGGAGCGTGACGAAGCCGAGACGGTTTCGGCCGGAGATATCGTCGCGATCGCCGGCGTGGAAGGAATTCAGATCGGCGAGAGCATCACGAGCCTTGAAAACCCGGCGCCGCTTGAGCCGCTGCTGATCGACGAGCCCACGCTCGCCATGGTGTTCACGATCAATACGTCGCCATTTGCCGGGCGCGAAGGGCAATTCGTTACGTCGCGCGACCTGCGATCCCGGCTTGAACGCGAGCTCCTTACAAACGTCTCCCTGCGAGTGGAAGACACCGGAACCACCGACGCGTTCCGCGTGCTCGGGCGAGGCGAACTGCAGCTGGCAATCCTGATCGAAACGATGCGCCGCGAAGGCTACGAGCTGATGGTCGGCAAGCCCGAAATCGTGGTGCGCGAGGAAAACGGCAAACGCATCGAGCCGCTTGAACTGCTGGTGGTCGATTGCCCGGAGAATTTCATCGGCATCGTGATGGAATCGCTCGGCAGCCGCCGCGGCGAAATGCGGAAAATGGTGAACCACCATTCCGGTCGCGTGCGCATGGAATTCAGCATCCCCTCACGCGGGCTCATCGGGCTGCGCGGGCAGTTGTTGACCGACACCCGCGGGACCGCACTGATCCATTCGCTGCTCGAAGGATGGACCGATTATTCCGGTGACATGGCCATGCGGCCCACCGGCGCGCTGGTCTGTGACCGGCCCGGCGTCTCGGTGGCCTATGCGATCTGGGGGATTCAGGAGCGCGGCGAGATGTTCGTCGGACCCGGCATCGAAGTCTATGAAGGAATGGTCGTCGGCGAAAACGCGCGCGAAGACGACATGAACGTCAACATCACCAAGGAAAAAAAGCAGACGAACATGCGGTCATCGTCGGCCGACGAGGCCATTCGCTTGATCCCGCCGCGCGATATGACTCTGGAAAAAGCGATCGAGTTCATTGCCGATGATGAGTATGTGGAAGTAACTCCGAAATCGATCCGCTTGCGGAAGAAAGTTCTCGACGCGAAGAAGCGCCCCAAGCGTTGGCAGGAAATCCGCGCCAGCGCCGAAGCGTCGTCCTAGACGGGCCACCGCCCTCAATTTCTCCCGGACAAGATATTGAAGGAGCCACCCGCGCTGCTGTTGCGCCGGACTCCCAAAAAAGGGAGTGCGGGGCCCGCGCGTGTTTTTCGGGGTGGTCGGGCCCCGCACCTAATCGGGGAATTAACTCAACGCCGACACTCAAGCAGGATCGTAGCCAATCTTTCATCGCTATAAACGACCGATTATCTCAGGTTTGCGCGCTCGCGGCGGGTCAGTGGCTCGGTAAATACTTCAGGGCCGCGCACAGAATACCCTGCCGAATCCCAACACCCGGGTCCTGCTATGCGCTTAGGACGATCGCTTCGGCCTCGATTTCGACGAGCATGTTTGGCGCGATCAACCGGCTGATTTCGACCATGGCGGTCGCCGGGCAAATCTCGCTGAAGACGGCGCCGTGTGCCCGGCCGATCTTTTCCCAGTCGGCGATGCGGGTCACGTAGATGCGGGTTCGCACCACGTCTGTTAATTTCGCACCGGCCTTTTCGAGTGCGGACTCGATATTGCGCAGGGTCTGCATGGTCTGCGCGTAGGGATCGCCGACGCCGACGATTTGGCCGTCGTCACCGGTGGCTGTGGTCCCGGAAACGTGAACGTACGGTCCGACGCGCACGGCGCGCGAATAGCCGATGATGGGCTCCCAGGTAGTTCCCGAAGAAATGTTCTGGCGTACCATGAATCCTCCTGTCGAATTACGGATCAAATCGCGCACGCAAATCGGCGGGTACGATGGGGCACAAATCGTCGCGCGTGCCGAAGACGCGATAGCGAATCCGCGCGACCGTATTATAGACCGCGTCGCGCACCGGGCGCGGGATCACTCCGACGATCCCCGCAAGAGCGTTCCAGCCGCCGCCGAGTTTTTGGAAGATATGCAGGAAGGCGTCCGACCGCGTGAGCAGGTTTCCTTCGGCGGTGAGCACCACCACGCTGTCAGGCAACCCGGCCCTTCTTTCGGGCGGAACACGTGATTGAAATGTCTCGCCTTGCAGAGGAGCGAAGCGGAAGGCGTTGGCTGAGCGGTCGTGCTTGACGACGAATCTCACGGCTCGGTGGCAGAGGCCGCAGTGGCCGTCGTAGAAAAGTATCTCGGGGTCTCGGGCGGATGGCGGCATACTCACAGAAGGATAGCACGCCGAGATTACCTGAACCCGGCAGGTGGCGCCGTGCGTCCGCGGTGAACTGACGCTGGACAGCGTTTTAGTAAGCCTCTAAGCTACGTCTCGTCGTAGATTTCCGGGAGAATTCTCCTTCGTGAAGTGCGATTCCATTCTTGACGCTGTCGGGGGCACACCACTGGTCCGGTTGAACCGGGTGAGCAAGGAGATCGCCGCCGAAGTGTATGTAAAGGCGGACTACCTGAATCCGGGCGGCTCGATGAAGGATCGCATCGCCGTCTGGATGATCGATGAGGCCGAGCGCAAAGGTCAGCTGCGGCCCGGCGGCACGATCGTCGAGTCGACATCGGGCAATACGGGCGTCGGCCTCGCGCTGGTCGCGGCGGTGCGCGGGTACAAAACGGTGTTCACGGTGCCCGATAAGCAGTCGCGCGAAAAAATCGACATGCTGAAGGCGTTCGGCGCGGAAGTAATCGTCTGCCCCACGGCGGTCGAGCCGGAAGATCCGCGCAGCTACTATTCCGTCGCGAAAAAACTGGCGCGGGAGATTCCCAACGCCTTCTACGCCAATCAGTACGAAAATCCAGCGAATCCCGAGTCGCACTACCGGGCCACAGGTCCGGAAGTCTGGAAAGACACGGACGGGAAAATCACGCACTTCGTCTGCGGCCTGGGCACCGGTGGCACGGCCTCCGGAGCGGGACGGTATTTAAAGGAGCAGAATGCGAAAATTAAGGTGATCGGAGTCGATCCGCACGGCTCGCTTTTCTACGAGTACTGGAAGACGGGTAACATCGGTAAGGCGCGCACGTATGTGGTGGAGGGAATCGGCGAGGATATTATTCCGGCAGCGCTCGATTTCTCCGTGCTCGACGACGTGATACAGGTGAACGACGAGGAATGTTTTCTCTGGGCGCGGCGCCTGGCGAAGCGCGAAGGAATTTTCACCGGCGGCTCGGGCGGCGGCTGCGTCTCGGCGGCGCTGCGTGTGGCCCGCGCGTCGAAGAAGGGTGATCTGGTGGTCGCGTTTCTGCCCGATTCTGGCAGCCGCTACCTGAGCAAGGTGTACAACGACAGCTGGATGCGCGAGCTCGGCTACGCGGACACGGAAGTCACGCTGACGGCAGCGGACGTGATTCGCGTGAAACGGCAGAACGGTAAAACCCGCGATTTGATGGTGGTGGGACCGAATCGCACGGTATTTCAGGCGCTGCAAACCATGCAGCAGCAGGACATTTCGCAGATACCGGTGTTTGAAGACGATCGCTCGATCGGCACCATTTTCGAGGACAAAATTCTGAATCTCGCGCTGCAGGGAAAGGATCTTCGCAAGCTGATTGTGCGCGAGGTGATGGGCGCGCCCCTGCCCCAGGTGGCCGCGAACGCTCCGGTTGAGCGCGTGACCCACCTGCTGAGCCACGAAAGCCCGGCCGTTTTCGTTGAAATGGAAACAGGAAAACTCGAGGTGCTCACGAAGTTTGATTTGATGGATACCATCGCTGGACTCGTAGGACAGAAGCGCTGAGGGTTGCGGCGGCAGCCGCGTTGTCCCCTGATTACCTTATTCTCTTGACACCTCCTCTTTGCGTGTGATATTCCCGCAGCTATCTCTATCGGTGTGCGGCATGTCCTGGGTGGATGTCCGCATCGCCGGCAGCTGGTTTGTCGCCTAGCCGCGGCGAATCCACAGGCTGCAGGGTGGCTTCAAAAAATTCGGGGGTGGGTCGATGACCAAGCATCTCGCTTTGTCGAATTTCGCTTGCGCTTTCTTGGTGTGTCTCGCCGTTCTGTTCCTCTTTGCTTCTCCTGCCCTGCCGCAGTCTGCCACGACCGGCGGCTTGACCGGAACGGTCAGCGATCCCTCGGGGGGCGTGATCGCAGGCGCGACCGTCACGGCGACCAGCCTAGCCACCGGCCAGGAGCGATCGGTCACCACCGACGCGAGCGGCACGTACAAATTCTCGCTCCTCGCTGCGGGAAACTATTCGCTGAAATTCTCGGCGAGTGGATTCAAAACTTCCGAAGTGCCGTCGGTGACCGTGAACATCACCGAGACGCCCGTGCTGAACCAGAAGCTCGAGGTGGGAGCGCAGTCCGAGCAAGTGACCGTCGAATCGACGGCTGAGACGATCCAGACGCAGAACGCAACCGTCGGCGCGCTCGTCGGCTCAAAAGAAGTGACCGACCTTCCGCTAAGCTCGCGCAACTACACGCAGATCATCGACCTTTCACCGGGCGTCGTCGCGAACGTATCGAGCGCGGCCGCGGTCGGCAATGGCACGCAGGACATCAATGTCAACGGAATGGGATCGGACCAGAACAACTACATGATGGATGGCGCGACTGTCACGAACTACGGCAGCGGCGGCGGCGCGCAGTCGGGCAACTTCCCCGGCATCGGCATTCCCAACCCCGATTCAATTCAGGAGTTCAAGATTCAGACCTCGCAATACGATGCGGAGTACGGCCGCAACCCGGGTGCCAGCGTCAACGTAACCACCAAGGGCGGTACGAATGATTTTCACGGCGCCGCCTGGGAATTCTTCCGCAACAGCGCTCTGGACGCGAATGATTTCTTCAACCATCAGAGCCAGGTGGCCTTGCATGCCGATGGCATTGGACCGGAGAACAAACCCGAGGCCCTGAACGAGAACATGTTCGGCGGCACGATTGGCGGCCCGATCAAGAAGGATAAGTTGTTCTTCTTCGGATCGTATCAAGGCTTCCGCCAACTGAACGCCGTGGGGACGAACGGCTTTGCCACAGGCCTTAGTACCGGGACGGCGCTCTATCCGTTCAGCTATCCGGACGGCACGCGCGGTGAGGATGAAACCGGATCGATCCCGATGAACTATTTCGCGGGAAATCCGACGTGCAATTACACGACTTATCGTTCCTACCTCGGTTGTGCTTTCGGCGGACTGACGAATGCGTTCGGTCTGGGAAATGCGACTCCGGTGGCGGCGAACGGCTCCAACATCAGCCAAACCGCAATTAACATCCTGACGCTGGGAGGACCAAAGGGCGGGATCAACCAGGGATTTTACGTCCCGGGCGCCCCGATTACCGGCGGAGCTCCTCTGGCCAACCCCATTTCGTTTGCGCAGCCAACGCGCGCGAATGAAGATCAGTACCTCGCGAACCTGGACTGGGTGGTCAATTCGAAGAACACGCTGTCAGAACGCTTTTTCACGTCGAAGGATCCGCAGCAGCAGTCGTTTGTTTGCTTGCCAGGTAACGGCACGATTCTGAATAGCTGCGCCCCGGGTGCACCGGAGAACGTTACGTACACGGCCGACAGCGGTGTGTTGAAGCTCACGACGGTGGCAACGAGCAACCTCGTGAACGAGGCCTTGTTCTCATTTCAGCGCGCCACGACCGTCGCGGCGCCGGGCACCTACATCACCGCCTGCGCAGTGGGTATAACGCCGCCGCTGCTGAACGAGAGTGGCTGCCCAGGACCGGGTGGGATTAATCCAATTGCGTTGCAAATCCCGACGATTTCCTTCGCCGGCCTGCCGCTGACCGGACCGACGGGATTCTCCCAGGGGCCGCTAAACACCGGCGGAAACTTCTTCGCTTCGGCGACGAACTTCTTCAACACGTTCCAGGGACGCGACCAAGTGTCCTGGAACCACGGCAAGCATGCGATCCGTGCAGGATTCGAAGTAGATCGCATCCAGTATAACTGGACGCTGCCGTCACGAGGCGGATTGATCTACCCCGACCCGGTGAACTTCCTGACCAGCGACGCGGCGCCAGGCAGTATTTTGGTGAATTTCTATGGGCTGCCGGAACCGAACGGCAACCCGCACGACCAGCGGACCAACGAGTTCTCGTCGTTTGCCGAGGACGACATCAAGGTCAACAGCAAGCTGACCGTGAACATCGGCCTGCGATGGGAATACGACGGCTACCCATCGGAAAACAAAGGCCTGTTCACCGACGTCTGGCGTTCGCTGGCGACCGTGGACAATACCGGGTCGTTCTACCTCAACAACCCCGCTGGAAGCCTGGCGGGTTTCGTCGTGCAGTCCAACTACAACCCGAACGTCGCCGCGTGCGGCGATCCTCTTGCCCGCACCGCGTGTGGCCTGTCGGCACCAGCTGGAATCTTCCCAGGCTATCCGGGTGGCGCGACCGGGGTCGTGTTCAATACCAACAAGACGCTGGTGAAGGGCGCTCCGATCGACGACTTCGGTCCTCGCATCGGCATTGCCTGGCAACCGTTTGGATCGAAGCTCGTTATCCGCAGCGGGTACGGCATCTTCTACGACGCGGTTTACGCCAACCTGCTGGCGAACAATAACGCCGGCAATGCGCCCTACAACGGTTTCGCAGCCGCTTCCTCGGGTGTCAACGACCTGTCCGTGCCGATCAATCCCTCGGCGACGGGCGGGATTCTGGGATGGACGCCGCGCACGCTGCAAGTGATCGCCGGCGATGCAGCGGATGGCGCCACGAACGTCGTGGACGGAGCGTTCGGATTCGGTTTGGCCGATACGTCCGACGATCAGCACCTTTCCGTGCCGCTGGTCCAGCAGTACAACCTCGACTTCCAGTACGAAGTCCGCAAGGACTGGATCCTGGATGTCGGCTACGTGGGATCGCACGGAACGCACCTGTACGACTGGGCGAATCCGGAAAACATCGCGTTCCTGGTGGCAGGTGCCCCGAACGAGCCTACCGATCCTCAGAACGCGGCGATGATCATCGGATCGGGCGCGCGTGGTACGCCGAACTCCCTGCCGTTTAACGATCCGGGCAACACGAATCCGGCGACGCAGATCAAGGAGAACATCGCGACGAACGCGCCAGTGGCCTTCGTGCCGGATAACACGCTGGGTCGCGTCAGTTATCTAGGATTCGGCACCGGCGGCGTTTCGACCACCAAAACGCAGGGCGATTCGCTCTACAACAGCCTGCAGGTCCAACTGAGGCACCAGTTCTCGCACGGATTTCTCCTTCAGGCGTCGTACACCTGGAGCAAGCTGATTACGAACGTGAACTCTCCTGAGGCAGGCAGCGGCATCGCAGCTCCCGGCAACGTTCTTTCAGGCGGAGCCTCTAGCAACGATCCACTGAATCTGGGACAGCAGTACGGCTTGGCGGCTTTCAACCGACCGCAGCGGCTGATCATCGCGTACAGCTGGGACCTGCCCTTCCACAACACGCAGGGACTGAGCGGCAAGCTGCTGGGCGGCTGGTCGCTTTCAGGTGTCACCACGATTCAGGATGGTGAGCCTTTCACCGTCACAGACAGCAATGCAGGCGTGATTTATTACGGCCGCGGTGGAACACCCTTCGGTGGTGGTGGCGTCCGTGCGCAACTGACCAATCCAGTCAATTGCAACCACTTCGGCGTTTGCCAATCCGGAATTGACGTCGCCACTCATGGCGGCGATGAAGCGCGGCTGGGAGCCTGGATCAACCGCGCGGCGTTCACCAGCGCGCCGTGCATTGGTGGCACGCCCAATCCGACCGGTAGCCCGACGGATGCGTGCGGCGCGGCACCGCGTGCACCGGGAACGCTCGGACCAACGGATCCGGGAGATCCTGGCTACACGTTTGTGGGCGCGGCGACTGGGTTCGGCGATTCCGCGATTGGTTCGATCATGGGACCCGGGCAGAACAACTGGGATTTTTCGCTCATGAAGACCACGAAGATTACGGAAGGGCTGAGCTTCCAGTTCCGGACCGAGTTCTACAACATCTGGAACCACGCCCAGTTCACCCCCCCGGTCAATAACCTCGGCGCTGCGACATTCGGTCAGATTCAGAGCAGCTCTGTGCCGCCGCGCATCATGCAGTTTGCTGTGAAGTTCCTGTTTTAGATGCAGATACGATTACCAGTCCTATCCTCGCGGGTAAAATCGCGAGGATGGGGCTTTTTTTGTGCAGCATGAGTAAGCGCGGGCGTTAAATTGCTGTGCGAACATCGCCTATTCGGGTTGGCGAACGCGCATCCTGCGCGGTGGCGTCGGCCGATTAGTTCAGTTGGACGGACGGTTCTTCTCTGATAGCATAGTGTTTCGCTGTTTAATCCTCCCCGTCTGGAGCAATGGAGACATGGCACTCGCATGTGAAATTTGCGGCAAGAAGCCGCAGTATGGAAACAACATCAGCCACGCGCACAATGTAACGCGGCGGCGCTGGAACCCGAATCTTCGGCGGGTGCGCGCGGTCGTCGACGGCGTGCGCAAGCAGGTACGCGTTTGCACGGCGTGTATTCGCGCAGGCCGCGTTACGAAGGCAGCCTGAAGTTCACCTCGATGGCGAAGAACCCCCTCCTGCAGCGTGCACTTCTGGTTCCGCTAGTGGCTGTTTTCTGCGCGCTTGGTGCGGGATGCAGACGGGAATCGGCGCCCGGGCCCGACGTCTGGGCCGTGGTGAACGGTAAAGAGATTTCGCGCCAGGAAGTGGAAAAGATCTTCAAATCGCGGGTGAATGCGGATGCTCCCGCGCCTTCGCAGGAAGAAGCCCTCTCGCTCGATCTGAGTATTCTGGACGAGCTCGTGAACAGCGAAATTCTGCTGGAGCGCGCGACGAAAATGAACCTGGTCGCGAGCGACGCCGAAGTGGAAGATAAATTCACCGAATCGAAAAGCCCCTACACCGAAGAAGAATTCCAGAAAAAACTGAAGGAAACCGGGCTCACGGTGGACGATTTGCGGAGCGATATCCGCCGGCAGCTTTCGATCCAGAAGCTGCTGAACCGCGAAGTGGTGGCGAAAATCTCGATCACCGATCAGGATATCCAGGACTTCTATAATAAGAATCGCGCGCAATTCAACGTGACCGAGCCGGAATATCACATCGCGCAGATCGTGATTACGCCGCGTCCGGACGCGACAGTACACAACCGGAAGAACGACAAGGCCACCAATGAAGCGGAGGCCGGACGTAAAGCCGCGATGTTGATTCAGAAAATCAACGCGGGTGCCGATTTCGCCGAGCTGGCGGCCGATTACTCCGAGGATTCCAGCGCTTCGACGGGCGGTGATCTGGGCTTTCAGCCCGAGTCGGCATTCGATAAGTCCGACCCGGTCCTCAAGAAGGCCGTGCTTTCGCTGCGGCCGGGGCAGACGACGCAGCCCCTCCACGATCCGCGAGGCGGATATATCATCGTGAAGCTGATCGCCAAGGAAGCGGCCGGCGAACGCCAGTTTTCCGATCCGCAGGTGCAGCAGGCCATACGGGATGCGTTGCGCACGCGCAAGGAGCAGCTGCTGCGCTCGGCGTATCTGGTGGAAGCGCGGGATGAGTCGCACGTGACCAATTACTTGGCGCAGCAGATCCTGGAATTCGCCGGCAAAGTCCCCACCACGACGCAATAAGCCCTCATTCGATCAAGGCCTGCCCCGATATTCCCGTTACCTCGTTTCGGTTTCTTTCGCCAGAACTCAGACAAGAGTGCCTGTGCCGCTCGCGGCGCTTGGCAAGAGTTTGTCCAGCAGTTATGATGGCCGCGCTCATTTCTAGGGCGCGCAGAAATTGATGCACTCCTCGGAACAAAATCACTGGAAAAAACTGGCGGCGGACGCGGCCGCGAAGCTCGTGGAAGACGGCATGGTAGTCGGCCTCGGAACGGGGTCGACGGCCGGGCTGTTTGTTAGCGCTCTGGGGCGGCGCGTGGCTGACGAAGGCTTGCGAATCAGCGGCATTCCTACATCGGAACAGACTGCGGCGCAGGCGCGCAGCCTGCAAATTCCGCTGACGGATTTTGCATCACACGCACAGATCGACCTGACCGTCGATGGCGCGGACGAAATCGAGAGTGGGACGCTCTATCTGATCAAGGGGCACGGCGGGGCGCTGCTGCGCGAAAAGATCGTGGCGGCGGCGAGCAAGCGGATGGTGGTTGTGGCGGATGAAACGAAGATAAGCGAACGGCTGGGGTCGCTGGTTTCGGTGCCAGTCGAGGTCGTACAGTTCGGTTGGGAAGCGACGCAGCGGCAGCTGGCGGCGCTCGGAGCGAATCCCGCGCTGCGCATGGGCCGGGACGCCAAGCCTTTTGTGACGGACGGCGGGCACTACATCGTCGATTGCGCATTTGGACCGATGCAGAATCCGAAGGACATGGCGCATCATTTGGATCATGTGGTCGGGTCGGTCGAGCACGGAATGTTCTTAAAGTATGCGAGTGAGGTTTGCGTCGGCGGACCCAGAGGCGTGACGGTATTGCGTAAGTCGAGCAGTTGATCGTGCGCCCCGCCGCAGCGCGAGCGCGCCGGCATTTGTCCGGCCGGTTAAATACGGAAGTTGCCGGGCTTCTTTTCGGAAGGCTCCCGTTCCTTCCTCCTAGGAACCCGGTCGCTTAACACCAGCCCAAACTCAATTTCGAGCGGCTGCCAGCGGCGGATATACCGCATCGAGTCCGCCCCACAAAGCCTTTAGGCTTCGCTGCGCCGCGCAAATTACACCGAATGAGTCGGAGCTGTCCTGGTCGGCGAGCCAGGCGCGCCATGCCGCGCGGTGGCGGACATCGGCTTCCTCGTGCACTCCAAAGTAGGCCAGCGCTTCGGGTTCAGTGATGCCGTAGAAGCGCCGAAGTCCGGAGATTTTCTGCGTGGAGATCTCGGGAACCTGCGCTTCGTAAACGTAAAACGAAGCGACGGCCTGCATCATAGTTCCCTGCGAGACCATTTCGTCGAAGGTATCGAGCAAAGCCGCGATTCCCGGCAGCGGACGGGCGCAATCGAGCGTTTCGCCGCTGACGCCGAGCGATTGGGCGAACTGGCGCCAGAGCTGAGGATGAGAGCCGGCCGGATCGAGCTCTTCGGCAAGATTTTCGTTCACGATTCCCGCGAGGTCGCCTTTGGCGCGCCCTGCGAGCTGGCGCAGATTTTCCGGAAACGAGCGGACGTGGTGGTAATACTGTTGGGCGTAGAGCTGAAGCGACTCGCGGGAGAGCGTGCCTTCGGTCCAAGCCTGGTAGAACGGGTGTTTCAGCAGGTGGTGCTGCTCGATCAGGGCATCAAGCGATTCGAGCAAAGTTCTTTCGCGCACACGGTTCTTCGCCATTTCAGTTTCTGCTTTCGGATTTAGAGTTGATTCGCCCGAAATCTTACACGAATGAACAGCGAAAAACCAGGTGAACGGCGAGCCGCAATTTACTTTCCGGACAAGACCGAAGAGGTCCTAGTGAAGGCCTGACCAATCGTCGGCGAGGAGAATCGAGTTGCTGGGGTTGGAAGGGTCGTACTTTACGCTGGCGGTTTGGCCGGCGGCTACGCGGGTAAGGTGGAGCCGCTCCTCGAGTCCGGTGATGTCCTGGGCCGTTTCGTAGGTCACGCCGGAAATTGCGTAGGTGTAGTAAAGAAGGCGGAGCGGCAGGCGGGATTCGACGGGGCTTTTCGTCACAGCCGCGGGAGTTGGTTTGGCGGCAGGTGGCGCCGCTTCACGCGCGTGCTCGACCACCTCCAGGACTTGTCCTTCCACGATGCGGCCGACGCGATTCAAATAGGCCCGGCGCTCGCGTTCGATTGCGGCGTCGTCAAGTGGTTTGCGGCGCAGCCAGAAAAACACCCCTACGGCCGCGAGAATCACCAATCCCGCCACGGGAATCAGGTTTTGCCAATCGGAGAGAAAGTTTTTCAACGATCAGTATCTTAGCGCAGACGCCGGGTTGTACAAGGCATCTCGGAGGTGCATGGTGTAGGGGAGTAAACGTTGCGGAACTGAGACAGCGGAGGCTCGCGAAACGCCGAGGTACACAGCATTGACCGGCTGGGTCGGCCGGCTCAAACCTCTCAAGACCGCCGGCCGCAGTCGGAGCCGTTCACGCCAACCATTCGCGCCGCAGGATCCGCTGCGGCCGATGCCCCTGGAACTGCTGCGGTGGGCCGGGCCGGTTTCAGTCCTTGGGGCCTACTACGGGGTTTGAAAGAGAACCGATGTTACCCACGCGGACTTCGACCAGGTCTCCAGCCACGAGCGGGCCCACGCCTGCGGGCGTGCCGGTGGTGATCACGTCGCCGGGCTCGAGGGTCATCGCTTCGGCGATCCAACGGAACTGGACTTCGATCGAGAACACCATGTCGGAGACGCGCGCCGACTGCCTGCGGACACCGTTGACGAAAGTCTCGATGGTGGCATCCGGCAACGGCGTATCGGTTTCGACGACGGGGCCGAACGGGCAAAACGTATCAAAACCCTTGCCGCGGATGTATTGGCCGTCCATCCGCTGGATATCCCGCGCCGTGACGTCGTTCAAACAGGTGTAGCCGAGGATGTAGGGCTTGATGTCGTCGGTCGGTCTCGGATGGACGCAGCGGCGCCCGATGATGAGGGCCAGTTCGCCTTCGAAATCGACGTGTTTGGAAATTTTCGGCAGCACGATCGAATCGCCAGGAGAAATAATCGACGAAGGCGGCTTGGAGAAAATGATTGGCGATTTGGGAGTCTCAGCTTCCATTTCTTTCGCATGGTCCATGTAGTTCTTGGCCATGCAAATGATTTTGGTGGGCCACGAGGGCGGCACGAATTTTACGGCGGAAACGGGCCACTGGCGGCCGGTGGGCTTGTGTTCGCCCCAAATCTCGCCGGAAATTTCGCGGACGATGCCGTTGTCGAGCAAGCCCGCGTGGGAATTTGCGTACGATTCGGCCTGAGTCTGGCCCTGGTGCGACGATGCGTAATCGAGTGGAAGAATTCGGCAGAGTTTCATCGGTTATGGCGCGCCTCGCGCGCGGCAGATTTTCGGCCCGGGGCCAAAGGATGATTTAAAGCGTGAAGCAGCATACCGCAGACCCAGGATCCCACGGCAAGAATTCCGTAGACGACAGTGCCCTCCGCCAGCGCCTGCAAAGGCGTCCGCAGCACGGAGAAGAGATCGCGAAAGTAGAAGCCGGCGGCGTAATAGACGACCACACACATTCCCCAGGCGAGCATGGCCGAAGCAAACATCTGAATCGGCCGCGTGAGGAAGCGAACCACGGGGACGAGCATCAGCAGAACAAAGAGCGTGTAGCTCGACGCGTTGCGCTCGAACGCGTATTTTTCGAGCGCGGGCACGCGGTTGGCGGCGACGAGCGCGCCGAGCATGGCGAGCACGAGGAACGATCCGCAGTAAATTCCCGTGCGGATCACGGAGCCTGACGTCACGCGCCGGCTGGGTATCGGATTGACATCTTGCGGAATTTCGATCATGGCGTTACCTGACCTTCCGCCGGCACGCCACCGGAGACTGCCGCGCTGGCGGGGCTTTCATTTCCCGCGCGATCAACGGCAGTGACCGAGTAAAAGTAGCGGTGGCCGGGCTGGACATTCATATCGCGAAATGCAGGCGTCGGTAACGGGTCCGTATTCACGCGCGAACCGGGAGCGCCCGCCTGCTCGCTTCTATAGACGTTGTACCCAGCAATGTCGGTTTCAGCACTGATGGCCCAGGAGAGTTCGAGATGAGCGGGCGCACCGGGCTGGGCGGGGACCAGAGCGGCGATCAGGTCCTGCGGCGCGGCGGGAGGGAACGTGTCGCGCGGGGAGACGGCCGCCAGGTTTGAATCCGCCGATTCGAGCGCTGCGTCGGGATACTGCGCGACGCTGCGAACGGAATATACGTAGGAGGCGTTAAATTCGAATTGCGTATCTTGAAACGGCGGCCCTTGCGCGTCAGCAATCTTCACGAGCGGGGATTTTAGCGCCGTTGCGCCGCCGGCCGACGTGGCTGAATCGGGAGTTCCGCGGTAAACGTGATAGACGCCGAGTGCGGGGCTGGACCCGGCCGGCGATGTGGTGGGCGGCGTCCAGGTGAGCACGATGGCCGCGTGCGTCACTTCGGCCTTTAGATCGGTGATCGCATCGAGCGGCGCGAAGACGTGCACGGACGCTATGTTGGAAGTTGCCGATGGCTTTTTCTCCGAGATTTGCGTCCGAACGGTATAAACGGCGAGACTGTCGCGATGCTGCGCAAAATCCTGCGGCCGCAACGAATCCGTGAAGCGGATATGGCCTTGTACGGCGTAGTGATCTTCCATGGCCGCGGGAATGGTGACGAGCAACGTGGGTCGCGCGGCAGCCTTGGGAGCCGGTTCTCCCGCAGCGGGGGCCGTGAAGAAATCGCGATAGATTTCGATGGTGGGCGATTCGGCTAGCGGGCGGTTGTCAACGGCCTCCTCCGGCAGCGTGAAGGTGAGCAGGACGTCACTGCCCGATTGCACTGCGGTGAGGTCGGTGACGGCCACGGGAGTGGGCGGCTTGCGCTCGTAGGGCTCCCCGGGGGCGGCGCAGCCAACGGCGATTGAGCTGAGCAGGAAAGCGGCCACCGAAAGCGCCATCGCGCGAAACGTTGACACAAAAGCACCGGTCTGGGGACCGGCGTTCCCAAGGCGATTTTCCATTTTCGCGATTCTACAGAATGTAGCGGCTCAGGTCCTGGTCTTTCACGATGTCCGCAAGTTGCTTCTGGACGTAGGCTGCGTCGAGCTTAACGGTTTTTTTCTTCATTTCCGGCGCCTCGAAGGAAATCTCCTCGAGGACTTTCTCAAGAATCGTATGAAGCCGTCGTGCGCCGATGTTTTCAGTCTGCTCGTTGACGCGAGCGGCGAAGCGGGCGACGGCGGCGATCGCGTCATCGCTGAAGGAAAGTTTCAAGCCCTCGGTGTCGAGGAGGGCGACGTATTGCTTGATCAGAGCGTTCTTGGGTTCCGTAAGGATGCGGATAAAGTCGGACTCCGAGAGAGAGCTGAGCTCCACGCGGATGGGGAAGCGGCCTTGCAGCTCGGGAATCAGATCGGAGGGCTTTGAGGTGTGGAACGCTCCCGCGGCGATGAACAGAATGTGGTCGGTGCGGACCATCCCGTAGCGGGTATTGACCGTGGTGCCTTCCACGATCGGCAGTATGTCGCGCTGCACGCCTTCGCGGGAAACGTCCGGGCCGTGGCCGCTTTCGCGCCCGGCGATCTTGTCGATTTCGTCGATGAATAGAATCCCCATCTGCTCGACGCGATCGACAGCGACGCGGGTGACCTGATCCATGTCGATGAGGCGATTCTCTTCCTCCTGAATCAGGTAATCGAAGGCCTCCGAGACGGTCATCTTGCGCTTCTTTTTTTGCTGGCCGAACATGCCCGAGAGCATGTCCTTGACGTTGATGTCCATTTCCTCGACGCCCTGATTGGTGATGATTTCGAACGAGGGCATGGAGCGCTCGCGAACCTCGACTTCCACGAGGCGCTGGTCGAGCTTTCCTTCGCGGAGCTGGACGCGGAGCTTGTCGCGCGTGCGCTGGACCTGTTCGCGGCGCTGCAACTCGGTTGTGGGCGTGCCGTCAGCGGGCATCGGTGAAGAAGGCAGCAGGAGGTCGAGCAGGCGCTCCTCGGCGGACTGTTCGGCGCGCTCGGCGACCTCGTCCAGCTTTTCCTCGCGGACCATGTCGATGGCGGTTTCAACCAGATCGCGAACCATGGATTCGACGTCGCGGCCGACGTAGCCGACCTCCGTATATTTCGACGCTTCGACCTTCACGAACGGGCATCCCGCGAGCCGCGCGAGGCGGCGGGCGATTTCCGTTTTGCCGACGCCCGTGGGCCCGATCATCAGAATATTCTTCGGCAGAATTTCCTCGGCCAGCTCGGGTTGAAGCTTTTGGCGGCGGACGCGGTTGCGCAGGGCGATGGCCACCGCTTTTTTCGCGGCATTCTGGCCCACGATGTATTTATCGAGCTCGACGACGATCTCGCGGGGAGTCAGCTCGTCGAACGACGGCAGGGGCTCCGGCTCGGCCGTCTGCTGGTCCCCGGACAGATAGATCACCATGTCATTCTCCGAGTGCGGGTCATAGTTCTTCGATGCTGAAATTGGCGTTGGTGAAGATGCAGATTTCGCTGGCGATGCGCATGGCTTCCTGGGCGATATCTTTGGCGCTCATTTTCGTGTGCTTGGCCAGGGCCCGGGCGGAGGCAATGGCGTAGGGACCACCGGAGCCGATGGCGCAGATGCCGTCGTCGGGCTCGATTACGTCACCGTTGCCAGAGAGCAGGAACGTGCCTTTGGCGTCGGCGACGATCAGCAGCGCGTCCAGATGGCGGAGCGATCGGTCGGTGCGCCATTCCTTGGCGAGCTCGACGGCGCTGCGGGCGAGATTGCCGTGAAATTCCTGCAGCTTATTTTCGAAGCGGCCGAAGAGCGAGAGGGCATCGGCGGTGCTGCCCGCAAAGCCTGCCACGATCTTGTCGTTGTAAAGGCGGCGCGTCTTCTTCGCGCTGTGCTTGATCACGCCTTCGCCAAGGGTGACCTGTCCGTCGGCGGCCAGCACGACTTTGCTGTCCTTGCGCACGCACAAAACGGTCGTACCGTGTATCTGTTGGCTTTTCTGCGAAGATCGCATCCGGCAATTATACCGCGCCCGGAGCAAAGTGAGCTACTCGCGGGTGGAATATCGGCTTTTGCAAAGGCGCACGTGGGCGTCGCTAATTCTTGCTGGTGGAGGGGTTGTTGCCGGAATCCTGATCGTCCTGCTCTTTTTGCTTTAGGCGATCGGTTTCTTTCTTGTCGCGGACTTTGTCTTTGTTAGGAATCTGGGCCCAGCGGTCATCGAGCGATTGTTTTGTAAAGAGGGCGTCGGCGAGGCTGGTGTTGTAGTGGCATACGTCGAAGAAGACCTGATAGACCTTCGCGCCGTTGCGCTCGCGGGTGATTTGAAACGGCGTCTGGATCTCGTCGATGGGATGGAAATTCGAGTAGTATTCGATCTCGGTAGTCTTGAAGCGGGTGCGCGGATTCCGCGTTTCAACCACCTTGCGAATCGGCAGGTGCGTGTTGTCGGCAAACGCAATCCGGATGGTGCGGTCGTCGCTGTCGACCAGCTCGACCCATTGTGCCTGCATTAGATCCACCACATCGGTGCCGACGTAACGAAGGACGATGTCTTTTTCGTGAACCCGGTGGCGGAGGATGTTGTCGATGTCTTTCTTGATGTCTTCCTGGTAGTCGGCGAGATCGGATTGGGGTGCGTCGCTGACGCCTCCCCGATCGAGGTCCCAGCCCTTGTCGCCGTTGAAGACGGAAATAATATTGCGCTTCGGAAGGTTCTCCTGGCGCTCTTTGTCAGGCGGCTGCGCGTAGTCGATAAACTTGCCGAAGCCGGTCGTTTCGCCGGAATGATCGAAGGTGCTGATGCGGCCCGTGCAGGTGACGTCCTTGACGTTCAAGTAGGCGCTTCCGCCGAGTGCTTCCACGGCTTGTTGGATCAACGCGCGCGCTTTTGCCTCGCTCTGCTCCGGCATCATGTATTGATCGTCCTGCGCCGAGGCAATCGTCGCCGCACCGACCGGAAACAGAACCGCAAGAATCATTGCCGAAACGATTGCGCTGCGCCTCACCCGCACTGGAAAGAACCTCCGTTTACGTTGATCACTTCGCCCGTGATGTAGGTCGCCAGATCGGAAACGGCGAACAGAATTGGGCCGGCCACTTCCTCTGGCGTGGCCACGCGTTTCAGCGGATAGGCTGCCAGCCATTTCTTGAAGTCAGCACCTTTTTTCGCGAGAGCCGATTTCCAGATGTCCGTGTTGACGAAACCCGGCGCCACGCAGTTCACCAGAATGTTGTGGCCGGCCAACTCCTGGGCCAATGCCTTGGCGAAGCTGATCATCGCGCCTTTCGTGGCGGAATAGTGAGAATGCAAGGCCGTGCCGCGCTGCCCCGCGACCGAGCTGACGGCGACGATGCGGCCTCCGCCTTGCGCGATCATATGCGGGACGGCATGATGCGCGGTGGCGTACACGCTCTTCAGATTCACGCGAATCATCTCGTCCCACTCGCGCTCGGTCAATTCCTCGATCGGTCGGTCTATCTCGTTCCAGATGCCCGCATTGGCCACGAGGATGTCCAGCCGCCCCAGGCGCTGCTGCGCGAAATCGACCAGCTTTTTCGCGTCCGGCATCTTGCCGAGGTCGGCCTTACACGATTCGATGCGCGTACCGTGCTTTCGAGCTTCCTGCTCGACGTGCGTGGCGGCTTCGCGATTGCGATGGTAGCTGAAGACCACGTCCGCACCGGCCTGCGCGAACAATTTGACCGTGGCGGCACCGATACCGCGCGATCCGCCCGTCACCAGCGCCGCCTTGCCTGCCAGCGAGATCATGTGTCCCCCCAGAAGAACAGGAAGAGATGCGAGTCAAGCGCTGAAAAACGAAAAATCTTTGCGAGCTGCGGTGCTGCCAGCGCCGCCAATGCGCGACTAGGTGCGGGCGACAGTCTTTCGCGCCGCCGCGGCGGCAACCAGACCCCGGAAAAGGGATTGCGACAGCGCGTCTGTGTCGGCCAACCGTTCCGGATGCCATTGCACGCCCACCACCCAGTTTGCGTCGCCGGTCCATTCGACCGCTTCGATCACGCCGTCTGCGGCCCGAGCCGTGACCCGAAGGCCTCGGCCAGGTTTCCGGACGGACTGGTGATGAGAGCTGTTGATGACCGCCCGGGTCGAACCGTTCAGCTGGGCCAGCTGCGAACCGGTCTCGAGCTCGGCTTCATGCAGAGTGTCCGGGGCCGCCTGCTCATCGTCCCATTCGTGATCAATTTCAGTTCCGAGAGCCCTGGGGATGTCCTGAAAAAGCGTGCCGCCCAGGTGGACGTTGAGGCTCTGCATCCCGTAGCAAATCGCCAGAACGGGCTTGTGTTCGGCAAAGGCGTGCTTCAGGAGCGCGAAATCGGTGCGCTCGCGGTCCAGGTCGGCCGCGGCGCATTCCGGTTGCCTGGGGGCGCCAAAATGCGCCGGATCGACATCTGCGGGGCTGCCGGACAGAACGAATCCGTCGAGCGATTCGACGAGCTCACCGAGCTCCCGTTCTGAGAGCTCGAGCGACACAGGCACAGGCTCGCCGCCACCCTGGCGAAGGGCCGCCAGATATCTTTCGATTTTTTCTGTCTTGCTTGTAACCTGTTCATTTTTAGTGCGATATGGGACGCCGATGCGCGGGGCGTAGCTGGGAGGGGCGACCATCGAATGGCAATCCTATCATCGCGCGCCTGGGACGGCAACCGGCGCGGCTATGCGGCGAACCCGCGGCGGATGAGATTGTGGCACAGCGACACGATCTGGCCGCCGGCAGGGCGCTCAAGATCCCGGCAAACATGCCCGAGCGACCGAGCGCGGCGATTAGCAGTAGCCAGCCGACAGCGAGATTGGAGTGCTTGAACCGTTAGGCCGGGTGGCCGGTTTGCGCGGCGGATGCGTGCCGATCCATTCGATATAGTTCTGGCGCATCTGATCCATGTGGTGAGGGATGTGGCGCTCCTGCCGCTCGATCCAGAGCTCCAGGCTGATGCGGCCTTCCTTCGGGTACTCGACCGTGTGCGACCAGACCGGTTCCGGGACGGAGACAAGAAGCTGATACGTCATCTTACGCAGGCGACGGATGATTTCGAGGGCTTCGCGCGTGCTCTGGTGAAAATAGCCCAGGTTTCCGGCCCAGCGAGCGGGATCGAATTCGGCCACTTCGAGACCCGGCTCCGCGATCAGGTGCCTGCAACGCACGTAGGAGCTCGCTTCGCTATCGGCCAGGTGAAGAATGATTTCGTGAATGCTCCAGCGTTCCGGCGCCGGCTTATAGAGCCACATTTTTTTCGGGAGCTGGCGCAAACTGGCGGAAAGCAAAGCGGGAGCGCGTCCGAAGGACTCCAGCATTTTTCGGCGATCATCGCGTGTCATGCGAGCCACTACCCCAATGTGGAGGTTAGACGTGCGATCCGTGATTTCGCTTCGCTGCATAAACAAATAAACGTAGGAAAGTGGTCGAATATTCCACGTCCCAATCAAGTGTGTGCGCCCGAGACATTGCTGTCGCACCTCTTTGATTCTAGGTACGCGCAGACGCATTACCAACAGCCAATTTGGCCAGATGGCAAATAAAACCGCATGGGCGTCTCCGGATTTTCGGATAGGCTGCGTACACTTCGCGGAAGAGCTGTAAGACGTTTAGATCGAGCGATCCGTGGACGAATTTGCAGTTGCCGGCGCCCCCGGCGCGGGGCGCGTGCGCCAATATGACCGCAGATCGCCTACCAGGTAGAGCGAACCCGTGGCGAAAACCGCATCTTCCGGCCCGGCCATGGCGATCGCGCGCTCAAGCGCGTCGGACGGGTTGCGAACGACCAATGACTCGCGGGCCAGGTGCGCAGTCATTTCCGCCAGCAGCGGCGCGGAAATGGCGCGGGGTTGCAATGGCTCGGTGAGAATCACCGAATCGGCCGCAGGGAAGAGCACGCCGGCAATTTCGTCGACCGCTTTATCGCGCATGGCGCCATAGACCAGAAATATGCGGCGGCCCGCGAAGTTGTCCTTCCAGAATCGCAACAACTCTTTTGCGCCAGAGGGATTGTGCGTGCCGTCCAGATAGATGCTGGGACGCTCGGCGAGCCGCTCGAGGCGACCGGGCCAGCGAGCGGCGCGAATGCCGCGCTCGATTGTTTCGGTAGAGATTGCGAAGCTCCGCTCGTTCAACAGCTCGGCGGCAGTGGCGGCGGCGAGCGCGTTGCGGATCTGAAAGCGGCCGGCGAGAGGGGGCTCGATGGCAAGTCTTGTGGACGAACCGGTTGAAGAGGCGATTGCGCGGTAGCAACCATCGGGCGCCCCTTTGATTTCAACCCTCCACGCCGCATCGATCGCGACCAGGCGGGCGTTCATCTCTCTCGCCCGCTGTGCGATTACGGTGCGTGCTTCGGGCCGCTCCGCCGAGGTTACAACCGTCACGCCGGGCTTGATGATTCCCGCCTTTTCGCCGGCGATTTCCGCGATGGAGTGGCCGAGGAAATTTTCGTGATCGAAATCGATCGAGGTGATGACGGCGACCTCGGGCTGGACAATGTTGGTCGAATCGAGCCGGCCGCCGAGGCCTACTTCGTAGATCGCAAACTGCATACGCGCTTCAGCGAAGGCCACGAAGGCGAGCGCGGTGACGCACTCGAAATAGGTCGGATGAGCCTCCAGCTGGCCCTCGGCGAGCAGGCGTTCGATCGTCCAATGAACGCGCGTCCAGGCCGCGGCGAACGATTCATCCGGGATGTCCTGGCCATCGATGCGAACGCGCTCGTTGATGCGCTCGAGGTGGGGAGAGGTGTAGAGCCCGGTGCGCAGGCAGGCGGTGCGGAGGATCGATTCGAGCATCGCCGCGGTCGAGCCCTTGCCGTTGGTCCCGGCGATGTGCACGCATGGAATTGACAGATGGGGATTTCCGAGAGCGTCCGCAAGAACGGCAATATTGGAGAGGCCGAACTTCTGCACGCGAGCCTGCTGGGGCGAGGCCAGCTCGCGCCCCAGCGCCATGAGCGCGTGGACGGATTCCCGGTAGTTCATGAATCGAGGAAAAAGCCGAGGGCCTGCGCGATGTAGGGCTTTAATTCCTTGCGCGCAACGATGGCGTCAAGGAAGCCGTGTTCGAGCAGGAATTCGGCGCGCTGAAATCCTTCAGGCAGCTTCTGGCGAATGGTCTGCTCGATCACCCGCGGCCCGGCAAAGCCGATCATCGCGCCCGGCTCTGCGATATTTAGATCACCGAGCATCGCGTAGCTGGCGGTGACGCCGCCGGTAGTCGGATCGGTGAGAACGGAGATGAATGGGACACCGGCTTCGTCAAGTCTCGCCAGCGCGGCGGAAACCTTGGCGAGCTGCATCAGGCTAACCGCGCCTTCCATCATGCGCGCGCCGGCCGAGCAGGAAACGATGATCAGCGGCTGGCGTTGAGCCTGGGAGCGCTCGATCGCGCGCGCCACTTTTTCACCGACCACCGCGCCCATGGAGCCGCCGATGAATCCGAATTCCATCGAACAGCAAGTGACCCTGCGGCCGCCGAGCCTTCCTTCGGCGGTGATGACGGCGTCCTTCATGCCCAGCTTCTGTTCGGCTTCCTCGAGGCGCTGCGCGTAGGGCTTCAGATCGGTGAAATGGAGCGGGTCGGTGGAGGTCAGGTCCGCGTCGAATTCGGTCCACGGCTCCTCATCGAGCAACAGATCGATTCTGCGGCGGGCGTCCAGGCGGAAATGATGCTCGCACTTGGGGCAAACTTCCCAGTTCGATTCGATATCTTTCTTCCAGATGATCGCACGGCAGGAATTGCACTTCGTCCACAGGCCTTCGGTGCGGACGCGCCGTTCATCGACCGGCGTGGGATTCTCGATCTTGCTTTTTTCTCGTTTAAACCAGGACATGGCGGAGTCGGTTTGGATTTAGAGTCAAACGTTCAAAGCAAAAACGGCGGCTCTTAATAGTCAATTCCACGCTGCGCTAGAATCCCCTTCACGTAGGGATGTTTCACTTCTTTCATCTCCGTCACCAAGTCGGCGGCTTCAACCAGCTTCGGGTGCGCGTTGCGGCCGGTGCAGATGACGTGCACGCGTTCCGGGCGCTTCGCCAGCGCGTCGACTACCTTTTCCGGGTCGAGCATCTTGTAGCTGATTACGTAATTGATTTCGTCGAGCACGACCAGATCGTACGTTTCGCTGTAAATCTGCTGGCGGCCGAATTCCCAGGCCTCCTCGCACATACGGAGGTCCTCGGGATCGGTCTCGGCTCCGCCGACCTTCACAAAACCGCGACCCATGGGGCGAATCTCGAACTTATCGTCACCGAGCATTTTCGCGGCGTCGAGCTCGCCATAGTGCCACGAGCCTTTGATGAACTGCACCATCAGTACCCGGAGGCCCTGACCCACGGCACGAAACGAGGTCCCCAGAGCGCAGGTCGTCTTGCCCTTGCCGGGTCCGGTGTAAACGATCAACAGCCCTTTTCCTTCCGGCATTCGCCCCCGCCCCGCGACACAGTTTCTCATAGTGGCCGCAGCGGCTTGAAACGTCAAGCCAGTGCGCGCCGGTCACTTCGGATATGGATGGCCGGCGAGAATGGCGAAGGCGCGGTAGACTTGCTCGGCGAGCACGACGCGGGCGAATTCGTGGGGCATGGTGAGACTCGAGAGCGAGATGCGCTGTGTGGCGAGCGAGCGCAGTTCGATGGGAAAGCCTTCAGCGTCGCCGCACAGGAAGACGATTTCTCGGGCGGCGTGGTCGCGCAGGCCGCCGAGCCAGCGGGCGAATTGCTGCGACGTGAATTGATTGCCGCCGGCGTCGAGCAGGACGAGCGTGGCGCCCGGTTCCATCTTCAGCTTCCGCAGCGCGGCGGGCGAGGCCTCGCGGATTTCGGTGACCGCGATTTCGGCATAGCGGCCGATGCGCTTGACGTAATCGTCCAACAGCGCGCGAATCTCTTCGCGTCGCGTCTTGCCCAGCATCACGAGGCGTATTTTCATACGGGGGTTGCGCCTTGGATTGCGGCACCGCTCACAACAGCTCGTATTTCTTGCGTTTTTCGAGCAGGGTTTTGCGGCTGATGCCGAGGATTTCGGCGGCGCGGCCGATTTTGTAGTGCGTAGCTTCGAGCGTGGCGCGGATCGCGTCGCGTTCGATGTCGTCGAGGGAGCGGAGTGCGGCCGCGGAACCGCCCACGCCGCCGATGCTACGCACCAACTCCGGGAAATCGGTGCTGGTCAGCACGACTTCCTTGCCGAAAACCAATCCATGTTCAATGGCATTCTTGAGCTCGCGCACGTTCCCGGGCCACACGTAGAGTTCGAGCGTGCGCTGCGCGGCCGGATCGAGCGTAATGCCTGACTTTCCGTGGACCGGGCCGAGGCGTTCGAGAAAATGCGCGGCGAGCGGCGCGATGTCGGCAGAACGTTCGCGCAGCGGCGGAACGGGAATCGCCAGCACGTTGAGCCGAAAAAAAAGATCTTCGCGAAAACGGCCGGCGGCGACGGCGCGCGGCAAATCGGTGTTGGTAAGCGCCATCAGCCGCGCCTCCATGCGCAGCGTTTCCGTGCTGCCGAGGCGCTCGAAGGTCCGCTCCTCAAGCACGCGCAGAAGCTTCGCCTGCATTCCAGGCGCGAGCGCGGCCACCTCGTCGAGAACGATGGTGCCGCCCTGCGCCATTTCCAGGCGCCCGGGCTTGCGCGCCACGGCGCCGGTGAACGCACCGCGCTCGTGGCCGAATAGCTCGGACTCTACAAGCTCCGATGGAAGACTGGCGCAATCGATTTTCAGGAACGGCGCGTCGCGTCGCGGGCCCTGGTGATGAATCCAGCGCGCCAGCTGATCCTTCCCCGTGCCGCTTTCGCCGGTAATCAGCAGCGTGGTCGCGGTTTCGGCGAGCTTTGCTGCAATTTCGAGCACCCGCAGGGATGCTGGGTCGGCCGCTACCCACGCGATGTTCGCCGCGCTCATGCTTCCGTCGTGCCGTCTTCGGATTTGCTGTTCGATGGCGCCCGACGCTCGGGCGCCGGGAAATCGACCCGTTCGGAGGTGCGCCACAGTCGCTCGAGATCGTAATACTGCCGCGCGCGGTCGCTGAAAATGTGGACGACGAAGCTGCCGTAATCGAGCAGAACCCACTCCGCACCGACCTTGCCTTCGCGATGCGCGAGACGCA
Organism: Candidatus Acidiferrales bacterium; assembly: GCA_049696975.1. Lineage (GTDB taxonomy): Bacteria > Acidobacteriota > Terriglobia > Acidiferrales > UBA7541 > Palsa-295. The sequence continues at coordinate 60,954 of JBAVUW010000056.1, forward strand.
CGTGTTCTTTGTCGAGGCGCTCTTCGACCGCGTCACTGATGGCGCGCAGCTGCGGCGTGCTCTGTCCGGAGCAGAGCATGAAATATTCCGCGAATGCGCCCGTCAGCTTCAACACCGTGATATCCACGGCCTGCTTTTCCTGAGCCGCCTCGACGGCCCAGAGGATTTCGGGACGAAGAGTGTCTTTGGTCACCGGTAGAGGGCCTGACCGACAATGTATTCTTCCACGCGTGCGGGTACAAGCCCGTGGATCGTTTGTTTGCGCTCGAGGCGCTGGCGAATCTCGGTGGAGGAGACGTGGCTTGCCACGGTGGTCAGCAGGTGAACCTCTGATTTACGCAAAACGATCTTGTTGCCGTCGGGCGCCTGGGTCGAGCGGCCGAATTTTTCCGGCGGGATGACCAGCCGCAATGCGTCGAGGCGGAAACCCGGGCGGCTGGCGATGATGAAATCACAGGAGTCGAGCAGCGATTCGTAGTTCTTCCAGGTCGGGATCTCGAGAAACTGGTCGGCTCCGAGCATGAAATAGAGATGATCGTCGGGATGCTCGCGGTGAAATTTGCGCACGGTGTCGATCGTGTAGAAAATGTGTGATCCGAAGCCGGGCGTCGGTGCTTCAGCGAGCGATGGCACGAACGACGCATGGTCGGCGCAAGCGAGCGCGACCATGGCGTAACGATGAACGAACGGCTCGAGCTCGCGCTGCGATTTGTGCGGCGGGCGCGATGAGGGAATGAAGTAGATCGCGTCAAGGTGAAACCTACGCTGGGCGGCCTGCGCCACGCTGATATGGCCGGCGTGAATGGGATCGAACGTGCCGCCGAAAAGCGCAACCGAACGCCGATGAGCCCCGCCGGACGGCCTGTGCGCGGCCTGGGATGTCAACGCTCCTCCCGGTAGGGCGCGGCGGCATCAGTTTCGTCGGCGTGCTCATCGATCAAGTCCTGGGCATCGGGCGGCGATACGTAGGGTGCGTCGGCGGCGGGAGCCTGTGCGGGCGCGCGTTTTGGAATGCGGTCGAGCGCATCGGCCATGGCGCGGACGACTTCGACGATTCCTTCGCCGCTGGCGGAGGAAATCGCATGGAATTCGAGTGCCCGTCTCTTGCAGAAGGCGCGCAATTCGTCGAGACGGGTGCGATCGGTGGTGGCGTCAAGCTTCGTGGCCACGACGATCATGGGCTCGTCTGCCAGTGCCGGGCTGAAGGCGGCGAGCTCGCGCATGATAATTTCGAAGTCCTCCACCGGGTCGCGATCGTTCGCATCGCTGGTATCCACCAGATGTGCGATCAGCCGCGTGCGTTCTACGTGTTTCAGAAAGCGAATGCCGAGGCCGACCCCGTCGTGCGCTCCTTCAATCAGGCCGGGCAGATCGGCGACAACAAATGTTCGCTCCTGACCGGGCGCGGCATCGGGATCGGCATTTACCACGCCCAGATGCGGTTCAAGAGTGGTGAAGGGGTACGCGGCGATCTTAGGCCGCGCGGCGGAGATGCGCGAAATAAATGTCGATTTACCCGCGTTGGGAAAACCGACGAGGCCGACATCGGCGAGTAATTTCATTTCGAGCCGCAGGTGGCGCTCCTGGCCGGGTTGACCGTCGTCATGCTCGCGTGGAGCCTGATGCCAGGGCTTCACGAACGACGGATGCCCGTTGCCGCGGCCGCCTCGGCCTCCGCGCGCTGCGAGCACACGCTGGCCCGGCGACGCCAGATCGAACAACTGCACGCCAGTGTCGTTGTCGAAAACCACGGTGCCGACCGGCACTTTCAGTATTGTGTCCGCGCCGGACTTGCCGTGACAGTCCGACCCTTCGCCGTGACGCCCGCGGTCGGCGCGAAATTCGCGATTGTAGCGGTAGCGCAGCAGCGTATTGTCGTTGGGGTTGGCTTCCAGGTAGACGTCGCCGCCATTGCCGCCGTCGCCGCCGGACGGGCCGCCGCGCGGGACGTACTTCTCCCGGCGGAACGCGACGCAGCCGTTGCCGCCATCGCCACCTTTTACCGAAATTTTGGCTTCGTCAACAAACATGGGACACCCAACCCGAGAGGGTACACGAATCGAGCATACGCTGCGATGCGGGAGTGGACCAAAAATGGGTCGCGCCAGAAATCGGGGGGCGACTCACACGGACGGTGGGCGCAAACAGGTCACGCATACCGTGGCGTGCGAACGAAACCGCTAGTTTGCAGCGGCCTCGGCCGGCGTCTTCGCGGCGCGAGAGGCGGCATCTTCCGCCGTGAGGACACTGATGAAACGGCCCCTGCCGCCCTTGTCCTCAAACAGGACGACGCCATCGATCAGCGCGAAAAGCGAATCATCCTTGGCACGGGCGACGTTCTTGCCGGGCTTGTAACGCGTGCCGCGCTGGCGGATCAGGATGCTGCCGCCGCTGACAGCCTGGCCGCCGAAACGCTTTACGCCCAGCCGCTGGCCGTGGGAATCACGTCCGTTTGTAGATGAACCGCCGCCCTTTTTGTGTGCCATGAGAACCTCAAGGAGCGCCCGCTGCGGGCTGCCCCGGAAAATTTGCGCTACGAAAGTTGAATGTCGACCTCGACCGATGTAAGTCCCTGCCGGTGGCCGGTCTGGATCTTATACTGCCCGCCGGTCTTGTACTTCAGCACTTTGAGCTTGGGACCGCGCGTGTGCTTCACGATTTTGCCGGTGACCGTGGCCTTTGAGGCCGCGGCGCCCAGAATCTTCTTGTCGTCGGTGCGGACGGCGACGACGTCTTCAAACGTGACCTTTCCGCCAACTTTGCCCTCCAGGCGCTCGACTTCGATCGTCTCGCCCGGCGCGACGCGGTACTGCTTTCCCCCACTGCGAATTACGGCGTACATGCTGCCTCCCAACCCAGTTTTGCAGACGGTTCGTCCATCGACCCGTGGCAGTTTTCGCCAACGTGACGAGCGGAAACTCGTGTGGGCGTCCTGCGAGGATTACCCAGCAATTTTACCGGAGAGCCGGAAATTCCGCAAGGTCCTGCGGGGTGAAGGGGATGAAGGCGAAATTAGCTCCGGTAAGCGAGCCGGGTGATTGCCGGCGAACCGCCGCTGGGGAGGTGGGCGATCCCCGCAGGCGCTCACAGCACCCTGAGAGGGTGGAATAGCGGCGTCGCCGGTTACCTGGCGCAGCCAAGACCCAGCGCGTCTCGGCAAGCCCATATTCCTCGTCCTTGCTCGCGTGGTTATTCCTGCGATGGCTCCGATCTGGGTACGATCACATTGTCATGCGGCTGCCAGAGCGCGATGGCCATGGCGGTGTTCTTCGGAAAATTGACGTCGTGGCCGCGTGCGATGAAATTGCCATAGATCGAACGGGTTGCTCCAAAGGCGCCCATCGCCATGCCGAATGGCTGCGAGTGAATGGCGAGGCCTAGCGCGATGCCGATCAATTTGTAGCCGCCGGCGGCGCCCGCGGTGCGCGGGCCGGTTTCGCCGAAGCTATCGCCGAGAAATGATGCGCCTCCCAGGCCCACGGCCATCGCAGTCGTCAGATAACGGGTGGGAGGCGCCGTGGCGCGCGCGCCGCCTTCGGCGTCGAGCTTCACATTGTCGCGCTTCTCGGACTCGACTCCTTCGAGGCTCGCCGCGATCTTTTGCTGGACGCCGTCGGGCAGACTCAGCTCGCGGAATACGATTCGCAATTGCCCGTTGCGCCCGGGATGGTGTGCCGGCTGGGCCTGCAATACGGTGCCTTCGATCCGGCTGCCCTGCGGCAACACGAGCCGGTTGCCGTCAAATAGGGGTCGCGTCAGCACCGCTTCGACCGGATCGCCCGGATGCGATGTGGCGGAACTGAGCGGAGTCACCAGGCGCGCCTGGATCACGCTGCCGTTCGGAGGCGGTGTGCCGATCGAGGAAGCCACGCCCTGCGTCAGCGGTTCGCTGCCGAAATCGAGAGGGTGATCCAGCTCGGCGAAATAAACCGTGCCGGCCTGGATGTATTGCGGGTGAACTGGGAGCTGCGATTCCGCATAGCGTTCGGCGTGCCGCATCTTGCCCGGCTGGTCGGCCTGCTTCAGCGCGTCATTCCATTCCTGCTTGGCCTCTTCCTTAGCTTGTTTCACTTTTTCAGTGACTGGGTCGTGTGAGGCGCCCTTGTCGCCGGCTGCGGCGACGAACTCGATCGGCTGGCCCGACCCGGGGGTGACGAGGGTGCGCATGGGAATGCCCTGGTCGCCGGAAAGCACGATGTGGTCGAATTCAACCTCGACATGCCGCTCGGGGCTGAAGTCAGCGTCCAGCGCGGAGGCGGTACGCTTTGCCGCTGACGGGTTGTCGATCTGCGTAACGCGCCCGGTGACGGTTGCGCCAACCGGAATTACCAGCTTGTCGAACGCGTAGATCGGCTCGAGAAGGCGCGCGTGAATCGGCTGGCCCACATGCTCGATGCGAACGTCGTGGTCAATCGCTACGACGAGTGCGGTGCCCTTGGGCACGGCGAGAGATACGAACGGACGCGCGAGATCGACCTGCTCGGGGTGCCAGGTGAGCGATGGATCGACCCCAACGGAGGTGTCGGCGGCTGCCGCAGCGGGCACCGGCGCGGTCAGATCCTGGGCCAGCGTAGAGCCGGCACAAACGCCCAACAGGAGCAATAGCTGGATTCCGGGTCGAACGAACATGGTCATTCTCCTTGCCGCCACGGATGCTTACTCGCGTCCGGAAGTTGTGCCAGGGTAGCGGGAGGGGTCGCGCCGGTTCATTCTAATCCCCTTCGGCCCATCCCGTCGCCACATAATTCGATTCGTGCCGGGAGCCGCTCGCGCGGTGGGAATCGCGCTCGCCGGAATCTGCGTGGTGAGCGCTGAAAATTTTCCGATAGCTTGCGGTCGGGTTGACGTTCACGAGCCAGGCCATCGGGACGAGCGTCATCCCGATTCATCGCGCGCGCCCCATTTTCAGCAAAATCGCCCGAGCGACGTCGAGCGCAAAAATCTTTGCGGCTATGAACGCGGAATAAAACCGGCAGGCGACCAGAGACGTGCACAGCGCCGCGATGGCGAACCAGACCGCGTTGAGCGGTTCGCGGCGTTCAAAGGCGATCGCCGCCAGCGCTCTCGCGCCCGCCAGCGCGATGGCACTCCAAACCCCGATTTTCAAGATTCGATCGACGGTGGGCTAGAGATAGACGAAGCGGCTGCGGAATTCGGTTTCGCTCAAATGCTCGACGGCCGCCGCGGAGCGCAGACCCAGCGGCGGGCAATATGGCAATGCGCGGCCGGTTCTGTCGAGGTAAGGCCGGTCCATGTGGATGGAAACAACCGCTGCCCGCCCCCAGGGCGTCGCGGCGCACATCTTTGCCGGTGTGGCGACAATCGCCGCGCCTGCCGCCAGGCCGGCCACGAATTCGCGCCGCGTCAGCATGTCCTGTTGCGCCTCACGCGAAGGGCAACTCGGATTCGTCGACCCACCGGCCATGCACTTGCGCTGTGGCGCGGAACGGCAAAATGACACGGGCCAGGTCGCCTTCTTCGAGCCGCTGCGCGTCGGCAATGATCAATTCGGAACGCATCTCCGCGTAATTGTTTGCGACGCCCAGGATGTAGCCTTCGCCTTCCGCGCCGTTCTTGCGCGGCACGAAACAGACTTCCGACAAACTGTGCGTCGGGCCGGAGAAATAGGAATTCATCTTGCCTGTGGCAAGATCGAACCGGCCGTAGCAATTGTTCACGCGCCCGCCGAGGTTTCCCGCTTTCCATTCCTCGAACGGCCGCGTCTTGTCCGCATACGCTGTGAATGCGTAACGGTAACGCCTCGTGAGATAGCGATCGTCTACTCGGCCCAGATCGCTGACGTTCATCTCGAAAAGCTTGTCCTCGGTAAATCCGTCGTCCTTCGAGTTCAGATCGAACGTTTGGCGGCGAATATAGGCGCGCGCTTTCGTGGGGTCCCATGGCGAGCCGTCGATCGGCGGGAAAAACGGAAACGGGTTTGAATCGTAGATCGGCGCTTCGAAAATCACCTTGTTGCCTTCATCACGTGCGTTGAGCGTGTGCACCGTGGCGCGGGAAGGGCCTTTGAACCAGCGAATGTCCTTGGCCTCGCCGTCGCGGGGCACGATCGCGACCATTGCGGGCTTCGTATCGTCCCAGCCCCAGTGGACTTTGCCCGCCTTGAGCATTTCCATGTTGGAAACGAAGCCAAAGATCGGAATGATCACATATTTTTGCGTGATGCTGATGTCGTGCACCATCGCAACGTAGGGCACCTTGAAACGCAGCTCGCGCGTGACCTCGCCTTTTTTGCTGATGGTATAGAGAAACACGTCGTTCGTTTCCAGGCCTTCGGCTTCGTAGCCGTAGCAGATCATCTCGCCGGTTGCAGGATCGACCTTCGGGTGTGCGGTGAACGTGAGGCTTTTGTATTTGCCGTGAAAATTGTAGGGGCCGATGGTCTCGAGGGTGTTGCAGTCGACCTCGTAGGGCAGGCTGTCTTCTTTCAACGTGAAAAGCTTCCCGGCAAACGCGAGCGGGGTGGTGTTCTGCACCGAACGGTCGAGTCCGGCGACACTCGGATCGTCGGTGAAGGGATTCCGGTATTTGCCGAAGAGCTGTTTTCTCGCGGCGCGGTCGGCCTTGAACCGCGGCGTTTTCACCCAGCGGCCCTTGTAATCGACCACGCCGCCCTTGAAACGGAACATATTGATGTAGCCGTCCATGCTGAACGGCGAATCGTCCTCGAATTTCGGGGGGTAGAGCCAGTCGCCGCCCAGACGCACGAACGCACCGTTCAAATCGGACGGAACCTTGCCGATCACTTCACAGTCGTACACGTCTGCCTCGAAGCGCGTCGGCGCGAAAAATCCCTTCATCGTCGGTTGGTTTGAAAAATCGACCATGGCTCGTCTCCCTTGCGTTCGCTAATAGCCACGCTGGTACCACGGCGACGGCATGTGATACGGAACGGTGATGAAGACGGCCTCCGCGTGCCGGATCCTGCCGTCCCGCATTTTGAACATTTCGAGAAAACAGAATGAATGAGGCGATTTCAGCGGCGGATCGTGCACCACGCCGTCCGTGGTCGTGTAGTGGTCAAGCTTGCCGGCATGGTCGATGAAACCGCCGGCCAGCACGAGTCCTTTTTCCTCGTCAACCAGAGGGAAGCGGCGCGCGCGCAGCTCGTCGTCCCAGCGGTAATTGCCGAGTTTGAATCCCTGCTCGCAGGACATTTTCCCATAAGCCGAAAGATTCAAGTTCGGGTCCTCTACGGAGCCGGGATAGGGATCGTTCGCCGTCCACACGCCGTTTTCGCGCCGGCTGCAATCGTCGGCGAATTGCGTGAAAATCTGGCCGTCATTCAGTTCCAAGGTGTTGAAATAGCCGTCGGCCAACGCGATCAACCGTGCACGCGGGCGCCGGCGATCGGCCGGCACATCTTCGGAAATCACCGGCACCGGCTGCAGCGTATCGGGATTGCCAAACGGACCGGGGCCGTAGCCCTTGCGGTCAACGATCGTTTCGACCTCGGAAATTTTCCCGTCGTCAATCTTCAGGCGCATCGCGAAAAACGACTTGAGGCCGCGCTCATCGATCACGCCGTAGTACGCTGTCTGGCCCGTTTCGGGATCGGCCGCGCGCAAATCCTCCGCGCCGAGGGCGCTGATCGTGCCCCACAGCCCCCAGCCGACCGGCAATTCAACATTGTTCTCGGTGAATTTCACGTGCGTGGCCCACGGCAGCCGCGCGGGATCCCTGGCCAGCAGGGCAGCCAGGTATTGATCGACGAACCGGTCGAGGCAGGCCCGATCGCACGCGCCTGCGATGGGGACGCCAGGCGCGGAATCCGTGGCGAGCGCCTTCACCTGGGATAGGAAGGGAATGGCGAACAGAACTGCGGCAGCGGCAATGAAAGACAGCGCCCGGACCTTTGCTCGCATCACTCGAACCCCCCGATTCGTGCGTGCTTCCTGCGAATCTCAGCGCGAATCCTAGCAGAGGTAAGAGACGCCGGGCTAGCGATTCGTTGTCGTCCGAACGTGAACGGTTGGGGCTAGCGGCAGCCGCAGGCGCCGCCGCAGCATCCGCCGCCCGACGAACCTGAAGGAGAAGACCCGCCGGACGCCTTCGCGCCATTCCCATGTGCGGCGAACACCGAAAGCTGCATCGTGCTTTTCGTGCCCGCACATTTCGGGCAGGTGACCTTCGTCGTGCCGTTCAGCACGATGCGCTCGTATTCGGCACCGCAATCGTCGCAAACATACTCGTAAATCGGCATCGAACCTTCCTCCGCAATCTAGAACGTTATTCTAGCGGAAACGATCCCCGCCAATCCAAGTACCATCAGCAGGCCCCAGCCGGCCAGAGTGAGACGCGGCCAGCCTTTGCCGGCGAGCGCCAGCAGCGTGCCCAAAAACCACAGCCCTACGCTCACCCAGTTGGCGGCGAGCACGATCCCGCGCGTGGCCTCTGCCGTTTGCAGCATGTACCAGCAGCTGGTGACGAAAACCATCGTTGCGAAAACCGCCGCGACCAGACCGCACTGGAATGCCACACGGCGCCAGTGGGCAATTTCCGGTTCCTGGTTGCCGATCCAGGTGCTCCATGCGAAGAACAGACAAATCGCCGCAGGGAGGAAGAAACCAGCTAACAGCAGCGAATTGTTCAAGAGCGACACATGTTGATACTATCAAATCACCCGCCTCCCCAGACGCGCGTGCAGCCGGTCGGTTACGGCCTGCGGTAGAGCGCGCGAAACCGGCGAACCCACGGCGGCTCCGGGTCGGGGTAATCTTCGAAAGATTGTTCGGCGAGGCCGGCGCGGAGGAAGCCGTCGATTTCTTCGCGCGTGAGCGGCCACGGCGGACCCTGCCCTTCGGGTTCATCCGCGGCGCGGCCTCGCGTAACCACGAGCAGTTCTCCGCCCGGGGCGACGAACTCCGCGATCTTCGCCACGGCCTTCGCGCGCAGATCCCCCTGGAAGGCCTGCACGGTGAAAACCTCGAGCACGAAATCAAACGCGCGCGTCCATCCGGACAACGGAGCGAACAAGTCCGCCACGGCGTAGACGACTTTGGAATTGGGATAGCGCTTGGTGGTCGCCGCGATCGCCGTCGGCGAAATATCGAACGCGGTCGTTTCAAAGCCCCACATCGAGAGCTGCTCGGAATCATCGCCGAAGCCGCAGCCGATCACGAGAGCACACTTCCCGGCCGTTTCGAGCGGATTCTTTCGCCAGAATTCGACCAGGCCCGGATTCGGCTCCATGTCCGCCCAGGGAATCACGGAATGGTCGCTCCCCGCTTCGGCGTAGAGAGCCTCGAACCATCCAAGCGGATTGCCTTTTTGAGCGAACTCGGCGGCAAGCTGCCGCACATGCGCGCGTTTATCGTCCATGCCAGGATTTTACAACTGACAGGGCCTGGTGCGGCTCGATTAGCACGAGGCGAGCGTAAATCGTCCCTACGGCACGCGAGGCTCTCGCCGACACGCTCGTGGGACTCAGGTTTTCACGTCGCGTCGGGATTTGTGGCACGGGGCGCGTTCGACCCGTGTTGCTCGTGCAGAAGGCGACCATTGGTTGCTTCACCAAAACAAAACAGCCCCGGCCGAAGCCGGGGCTGTTCGTTCATTCGGTAGATGTGACGAAGGACTAGTCGCCGGCGACCGTCGCTGCTTCTGACGTCGAGGGCGCCGCCTCGCTGCCGTTTGCAGGCTCAGCGCGCTTCACCGTCTGGCCCGGAACCGCGGACAGAATCTCGTCCATCGACCCGATCTGCATCAGCGGTTCGGACTTCTTCTTCAGCACCAGCTCTTCGTAAATCTTTCGCACCTTGGCCGCTTCCTCAAACGCCTTCTTGCGGCGAATGCGATCTTCTTCCGCTGCGGTCAGAGGAATATCGTGCTCCAGATGGCGAACCCGCGACGCATCCTCGGAATTGATCTTCAGCGAATGCTCGTAGTCGCTGAGCGCGACCACTTTGTTCTTCGCATAGATCTCATGCTTGCCGTGCTTTTTGTAC
>JBAVUW010000057.1:0-38958 GCA_049696975.1 Candidatus Acidiferrales bacterium
CCGTTTGATACGAAATTCTTGTCCATGCTCGATTCGGAGGAGAATTCCGAAGCGGTCCAGCTCATCGAAACGACCGAGGCGCCGTTACGGACTGCCACGACTGCGCCGTTCACCAAGTCGCTGAGGCTGTTCGACGGAGTCTCGACCAGCAGGATGGTGGCTTTCGGGGCGATGGCGTGCGCCCATTCCACGTCCAGCGCAATTTCCATGGCCCAGTTCGCGTTCGACGCTGGAGCTTTGCCGCTGGAGTACACCTTGCGGAAGCAGCCGTTGGAACTGGCGCATGTGGCGAGGCCGTACTGCTTATCGAACACGCCGAGATCGGCTTCTGCGTTCGGATCATCGTAGGCGTCCACAATCCCGATGGTCTGTCCCGCGCCCTGATTGCTGACCAGGTCGAAGCCGTATGCGTGGCGAATCTGCGTCGGGTTGAAAGCGCTGGTCGGCGGTGCGCCGGGCGTGGCGGCAACCCCGGTGTACGGATCGGGAGTAAAGACCGAGTAGTGCGGGCGCATGAAGCTCACCGGGTTTTCGCCCGATTCGGTGAGGCGCGGCAGGTTGGCGATGACGCGCTGGGCTGTCAGCGGACGGCCAAAGGTCAGCGAAGTGGCTAGGACGATAATCAGGCTCAGTGCGGCTTTGCGGATTCCCTCAGTTTGCATCTTGATTTCCCCTGTCTTCGGAGCTCCTTGCGGTCGGAGCCTGTCGGCTGATGGGCTGCCGACGAAGACAAAGGTACGGGGCCGGGGCGCAATGGCCCATAGTGCAGGATTCTCAATCCGCTGGTACCAAAGTTCAGGTTGCAAACCTGTACTTCGGGACAGGTCGGTTGATAAGCTATTTATTATCAAACCGATCTGCGGAGCTTTCCGGTGGGCTTATAACGCCACAGTACAGGTCGGGCCTCGGCGACGATCCTGCTCACGACGATTAGGCTTAGTTCTTGCGTTTGCCGCCGAGGCCGGTCTTGTCGGCGGCCAGGACGCCCGTATAGATCGCCATACCTATAGCGGCATCCATGCCAGAGCGTTCGAGCGCATGGACCTCGCGCATGGTTCGGATGCCGCCGGCGGCAGTGATGGGTAATTTTGTTACACGGCGGAGTTGACGGAACCAGCCGAGATCGGTGCCTCTCATGGTGCCTTCATGGTCCACGAACGTGGAAAGGAAACCTCCACAGTAGGGCTCCAAATCAGGGATCACCTCGGCGGGTCGTAGCTTGAGCTTTTCGCGCCAGCCTCGGACGACAATGCGACCACCTTCGGTATCGATCGCTACGATCACCTGCTTTCTGCCGACCCGCTTTGCGAGGGCGCTCAGGAATTTGCGATCGACTTTGCCTTCACGAAATGCGGCGCTGCCGATGATGATTTTCCTCGCGCCCCACGAGAGAATTTTCGCGGCGCGGGCGACGGTGCGAATACCGCCGCCGACGCGAACTTCTTTATTGGCGCGGCGGCAGAGGCGCCGGATCCATCGCGCATTCGAGCCGGTGCGCAAGGCTGCGTCGAGATCGATCACGTGCAGGATGGGATAGGCGCGAAAGCGGTCGAGCAGGCCGAGAACATCATCGACGGCAAGAGCGCGGCGGCGGCCGCGCACCAGCTGCACGGCTTTGCCGCCTTGAAGATCGACGCACGGGATGATCATGGAGTTCGATTTTGCTCGATGGCTCCGACGTGGCTCATCGGCTTAGGCGGACCGGCACGCCGCGCTCGGCCAGGAATTTTTTCATGGCGGCGATCGAACGCGTTTCCTGATGAAAGATCGACGCTGCGAGCGCCGCATCCGCGCGCCCTTCAGTATAGACGGCAAAAAAATCTTCGAAGGTGCTTGCGCCGCCCGATGCGATCACCGGCACGGAAACCGTCTGTGCGATTCTTGCGGTGAGCTCGCAATCGAATCCGCTGCAGGTGCCGTCGCGATCAATCGAAGTGAGCAGAATTTCTCCCGCGCCGCGCCCAACGGCTTCCGCAGCCCATTTCGCGGCGTCAAGTCCGGTCGCGTCGCGGCCGCCGCGCGTGTAAGCTTCCCACGAATCGCCCTGGCGCTTTACGTCGAGCGAAAGCACTACCGCCTGCGCGCCGAATTGCTGCGACAGTTCGGAGATCAGCTCGGGGCGCTCGACGGCGGCGGTGTTCACCGTGACCTTATCGGCGCCCGCGCGCAGCACGGCGCGGCCGTCCTCCATTTTTCGGATGCCGCCACCGGCGGTGAGTGGGATGTTGAGCTGCTCGGCGACGCGGCGAATCGTCTCGAGAAAGGTGGCACGGCCCTGCACGGACGCACTGATGTCGAGCACGACGAGTTCGTCGGCGCCTTCGCGGTTGTAGCGCGCGCCGAGCTCGGCCGGATCACCCATGTCGCGCAAACCCTCGAACTCGATGCCTTTGACGACGCGGCCGGCGTCGACGTCCAGGCAGGGAATAATTCTGCGGGCGAGAGTCATTGAATCGACTCCACGAAATTGCGCAGGACGTGCGCGCCGGTCTCGCCGGATTTTTCGGGATGAAACTGCACGCCGCGCAGGCTGCCGCTCTCGATCACCGCGGCGAAAGGAAAACCGTGGTCGCAGGCAGCGACGGTCCACTCGGCCGATGCGGGCGCGGCGAACGAATGCGCGAAATAAAAATAGGCGTCACCGGGAATCCCGCGTAACAGCGAGCTTTCACGCGTTCGCCGCAATTGGTTCCAGCCGATATGCGGCGATTTTACGTGCACGGGCAGCGGGCGGACTTGCTCGGGGAAAAATGCGAGGCCCGCGTCGCCCGGTGCTTCGTCGCTGGCCGCGAACATCGCCTGCAAACCGAGGCAGATTCCGAGCATTGGCTTGCCTGCGTCGAATGCGGCGCGCAGAGGAGCGGTCAAACTGCGCTCACGCAAGCCCGCGACGAATGCGGCAAAATGGCCGACGCCCGGCAGTACGATCGCTTCTGCGGATTCGAGCTGGCGCGCTTCGATGGCACGCTCGGTTCGGACGCCGAGCTTCAGCAGGGCGCGCTCGACGGACGGCAAATTTCCCGCTCCGTAATCAACGATCGCAATTTTCATAGCAGCCCCTTCGTGGAAGGCAGCACGCGGCGCAGTTGCTTGTCGCGCGTGATAGCGAACCGCAGGGCTTTCGCAAATGCCTTGAAGATGGATTCGACCTGGTGGTGGGACGAGCGGCCGTACATCAATTTCAAGTGCACGTTGGCCGAGGCAGCGTGCGCGAACGCTCGAAAAAAATCCTCCATCAGCTCGGTCTGGAAATCGCCCACGCGGCGGGCAGAGATCTTGAAGCTGCACGCGCAGTAGGCACGGCCGGAAAAATCCAGCGCGGCGGCGGCGAGGCAATCATCCATGGGCATCAGAAAATATCCGGCGCGCAGAATGCCTCGCTTGGAGCCCAGAGCTTTTTTCACCGCTTCGCCCAGCGCGATGCCGACGTCTTCGACCGTGTGGTGCTGGTCCACGTCGAGGTCGCCGCGGGCAGTGAGATCCAGATCCATGCCACCGTGGCGCGCGATTTGTTCGAGCATATGATCGAAGAATCGCACGCCCGTCGTGATCTTCGATGTGCCACGGCCATCGAGGTTCAGCTTCAGACGGATGGTCGTTTCCTTGGTGATTCTTTCGAGCGCCGCTTTTCTCATAGGATCGCCTTCAATTCGCGCAGCAGGCGCCGCGTCTGCGCGACGGTGCCCAGTGTAACGCGCACGTAGCCCGCTCCCCTGAAATCGCTCGAGCGGTCGCGAACGAGAATGCCTTTGCCCGCGAGCGCGGCCACCACTCGCTTCGCGCGCTCGCCGAAATACGCGAGCATAAAATTTCCCGCGCTGGGGAAACACTTCACACCGAGCTTTTCCATGCCCCGCGCGTATTCCACGCGGCTTTGTTTCACCTCGCGCACGGTGCGCGCGATAAACGCGCGGTCCCCGATCGCCGCTTCGGCTGCGACCAGTGCTGCGGCGTTCACGGGGTAGGGGGACTGCGCCTTTCGCATCGTCGCGGCCAGCTCGCGGTTCGTGAAAATGCAGCCCAGGCGCAGCCCGGCGAGGCCGCAGGTCTTTGAAAACGTGCGCGTGACGATCAGGTTCTTGTGCCGGCGGATCCACGGAATGACCGTGATGCCGGAAAATTCGAAATACGCTTCGTCGATCACGACGGTCGTGCGCGGAGCCGCCTTCAGCATTCGCTGCAATTCGGGCTTTGAGAGAAGGTTGCCGGTCGGGCTGTTCGGATTGGGCAGAAAGAACACCCGTGGAGCCTTCCGCAGCTCGGCCAGCACCTTGTTCCACGTGAAACACATCTCATCGTCGTAGCGCGGAGCCGCAATGCGCGCGCCTGCGAGCTCGGAATAAAATCGGTACATCGCGTAGGTTGGCTCGACCAGCAATACGGTGTCGTCCGGCTCGACAAACGTGTTCACGACCAAGCTGAGAGCTTCGTCCGTGCCGTTCGTCAGCAGCAGCTCCCCGGGACGCACACCGAAATGACCTGCGACCCTACGCCGAACGGTATCCTGCTCGGGATACGCCGAAATCGACGCAGAACTCAGCTTCGCCAGGGCACGCCGCACGGCCGGCGAGCAGCCGATCGGATTTTCGTTGAAATCCAGTCGCAGCTTGTCCGTGCGGCCCTCGAGCGGCGGATTGTACGGACGCATGCGCTCGACAGCGCGGCGAACACGAATCGCGGCGCGGCTCACTCGCGCACCTCAACCGACCGTGCGTGGCCCATGAGCCCTTCGGCGCGCGCGAATTCCGCAGCGACCGGCGCCAAGCGTTTCACGCCCGCGCGCGAGACTTCCTGCACGCTGATGCATTTCACGAAGTCCGCCGCCGAAAGGCCGCCGCGCGTGCGCGCCACGCCGCCGGTCGGCAGGACGTGATTCGTGCCCGTGGCGTAGTCGCCAAACGTCTGCGCGCTGTACGGCCCGACAAAAATGCTGCCGGCCGATTCGATCAGCTCTGCCGTGGCTCCATTCTTGAAAACGAGACTCAGATGCTCGGGTGCGAATTGATTCACGAAACGCGCCGCCGCTTGAATCCCGCGCGCGACCAGAATCGCACCATTCGCCGCGAGTGAACGCCGAGCGAGATTCGAGCCCGGCAATTGCGCGAGCTGTTTTTCGATTTCCGCTGCCACTCCGCGAGCCAGTGGCGCCGAGGTAGTCACGCAAATTGAAATCGCGTCCGGATCGTGCTCGGCCTGCGCGATCAGATCCGCGGCGATGAAACATGGGTCGCCGCCGTCGGAGAAAACAAGCGCTTCGGTGGGTCCGGCGAGCATGTCGATCGAGCAATCGTGGCTGACCAGCTTTTTCGCGGCGGTGACAAACCGATTGCCCGGCCCGCAAATCTTGGCCACGTGCGGAATCGAGCGGGTGCCGTACGCCAGCGCCGCGATCGCCTGCGCGCCGCCGATGCGCGCCACTCGGCGCACGCCCAGGAGCGCGGCCGCGGCCAGTACGGCCGGCCCCGGTTGCGGACTGGCGACGATAATTTCGCCGACGCCGGCCTCCTGCGCTGGAATCACGGTCATCAACAGCGTCGAAACCAGCGAAAATCGCCCGCCGGGCACGTAGCACCCCACCGAATCGATTGCGCGGACGCTCTGCCCCGCGCGCACGCCTGGTTCCACTTCGATCGACCATTCCTGCGGCTTCTGCCGGCGCGCTACCGCGCGAATATTCCGCGCGGCGTGCTCGATCGCGGCAAGAAAATCCCTCGACACGCCCTTGCGTGCCGCGGCCAGCTCTGCGCGCGAAACCCACACACTGCGCGAGCTCAGCGCGATGCGATCGAACCGCTTGGTCCACGCAAAAAGCCCGCGATCACCGCGCCGACGCACGTCGGCAATGATGCGCGCGGCCACGCGCTCGGCATCGCGGCTCACCGCACGGCGCGAGCCGAGTACTCTGCGCGCGGTGGCGTCGGTCAGGGGAAGA
Organism: Candidatus Acidiferrales bacterium; assembly: GCA_049696975.1. GTDB lineage: Bacteria > Acidobacteriota > Terriglobia > Acidiferrales > UBA7541 > Palsa-295. Next base: position 5,933 of record JBAVUW010000057.1, read on the forward strand.
ACGCGCATCAATACACGACCTTGTTGAGCGGATATTCCACGATCCCCTCCGCGCGCGCCGCCTTGAGCTTGGGGATCAATTCGCGTACGGTCTTTTCCTCCACGATCGTATTGATCGCTAGCCACCCGGCATCGCTCAACTGCGAAATGGTCGGATTGCGCAGCGCCGGCAACGCGCCGAGCACTTTTTCAAGATCGTCCTTGCGCACGTTGAGCATCAGACCGACGCGGCTGGTCGCCTTGATTGCGCCGTCAAGCAGCATCGCCATATGCGTGATTTTTTCGTTTTTCCACGGGTCTTGCCGAGCGGCGCGGTTCGCGATCAGCCAGGTGGCCGACTCGAGCAGCGTATCGAGCACGCGCAGCCGGTTAGCGCGCAGCGACGAGCCCGTCTCGGTAACTTCCACGATGGCATCGGCCAGCTGGGGCACTTTCACTTCCGTGGCACCCCAGGAAAATTCCACGCTGGCCTTTACGCCATGCTTCGCCAGGTAACGTTCGGTCATTTTCACGGCCTCGGTCGCGATCACTTTCCCTTCGAGGTCTCGGACGCCTTGCATCGGCGAATCCTCCGCCACGGCGAGCACCCAGCGCACCCGGCCGAAGCTCGTCTTCGAATACACGAGCTCGATCACTTCCTCGACGTCCGCGCCGGTCTCCATGATCCAATCCTTGCCGGTGAGTCCTGCGTCGAGCGCGCCGCTTTCGACATAGCGCGCCATTTCCTGCGCGCGCACCATCATGCACTCGATTTCCGGATCGTCGACGCCGGGATAATAGCTGCGCGAGCTGACCGAAATGCGCCATCCGGCTTTGGCGAAAAGTTCCACGGTCGCGTCCTGCAGACTGCCCTTCGGAATTCCCAGCTTCAGCTTGCTCATGATTGTTTCCCTTTGCCGTAGAGTTCCTCGGGCGTGACGACTTGTTTGGCGACAACTTGCGCTTCGCCCGCGTGGTCCATCCGGCGAAAGAAACAGCTGCGATAGCCTTCATGGCAGACCGCACCGCCGTCGAGCTCCGCGCGCACCAGCAGCGCGTCGCGGTCGCAATCAACGCGCATTTCGCGCAGCACCAGCCGCTGCCCGCTGGTTTCGCCCTTCATCCAGAGTTTCTTGCGCGAGCGGCTCCAGAACGTGACGAAGCCCGTCTCCTGGGTTTTCGCCAGCGCCTCGCGGTTCATGAACCCGAGCATCAACACTTCGCCGTTCACCGCGTCCTGGACGATCGCCGGAATCAGGCCGTTTTCCTTATCGAAGTCGAGTTCCATTTTTCGCTTTCTCCCGAAAACGTCACCCTAAAAACAAAAAACCCGCCAGCGCTTGCCGCGCCAGCGGGCTGATGAATGCAGCTTGTTGCGTTCCTGCTAGCCACACCGCCGCGGGCACGGGTTCACGTGATGGTGATGGCTATGATGTGTCCGCAGCAGTTTCATAACGTCCTCAAAAATAGGGTATGCCGTTGCCCATGTCAAGGGCTGAGTCCTGCGGACTTGCGGAGTTACGGTCGATTCCGAAGCACGAGTGCGGCTGCCGAGAAGACGGTCGGGGCGTGCCCAACGAAGCCGCGTTGGATACGAACAACAAAATCAGCGCAGCAGGTCTTCGAGTTGAACCTTCACGTCGGTTTTCGCGTCGCGGTATTTCACGATCACCGGCGTGTAGAGCGAGAGATTCCAAGCTTTGCCGCGGCCCTGCGAAATGGCGCGCGCGCCGGCCACCACCACGGCGTTTTCGGGGATCACGAGCGGCGCATCGGGGCTGGCGCTGTGCACCGCGCCGGTGACGACGTCGTAGACCGGCGTCGAGCGATTCAGAATCGTGCCCGAGCCGAGCACGACGCGCTTCTTCACCACGGTACCCTCGAACAGGCCGCAATTGCCGCCGACGAGCACTTCGTCCTCGACGATTACCGGCAGAGCACCAACCGGCTCCAGCACGCCGCCGATCTGCGCCGCGGCGGAAATGTGGCACCTACGCCCGATCTGCGCGCAGCTGCCGACCAGCGCGTGCGAATCGATCATCGTTCCCTCGTCCACATACGCGCCCACGTTGACGTACATCGGCGGCATGCAGGTGACGCCGCGCGCCACGTAGCAGCCGTCGCGGATGCTCGAGCCGCCGGGCACGATGCGCACGCCGGCATCGGCCGCGAAAGTTTTCACAGGGTAAGTGGATTTATCGAAGAAGGGCTGGCGGGCGGCGTTGATGGACATATCGACGATCGCGCCCATGCGGAACCCGAGCAGAATTCCCTTTTTCACCCAGGCGTTGACGCGCCAGCCCGACGCTTTGTCGGCGGGATCCGGTTCGGCCGCGCGGATTTCGCCGACGTTTAGCGCGTCCTTGAACCGCTGAAATAGTTTCCGCTCGGCATCGGAATATTTCCCCGGATTTTCGTCAAAAAGCCGCTCGATTTCGCGGCTGAGATCAGCGGGCGGCATAGACCTTCTGGATTAGGCCGACGGCCTCGAGCGCGGCACGTATTTTCGCGAGATTTTCCGGCTTGGGCGCGACCATCGGCAGCCGGAAGACGGGCTCGAGCAGACCCATCATCGCCATGGCGGCCTTTGCCGGCCCTGGGTTCGTCTCGACGAAGTTCGCTTCGATCAGACCGAAGTACTTGTTGTGAAGTTCGCGCGCAGCGGTGAAATCATCGTCCAGGCAGAATTGCGTGAGCCGCGTCATCTCCGCGGGAATTTCATTCGCGACGACGGAAATGACGCCCTTGCCACCGAGCGCCATCAGCGCGATGGTGATCGCGTCGTCGCCCGACAGGACCAGGAAGCGCGGTGGCACGGCGGCCAACACCGCCGCCATCTGCGAAATATTTCCGGAGGCCTCCTTCACGCCTACGATGTTGTCGATTTCGGCCAGACGCGCGACCGTCGGCGTCTCGATGTTCACGCCGGTGCGTCCGGGAATGTTGTAAAGAATGATCGGCAGCGAAACAGCTGCGGCCAGCGCTTTGTAATGCTGGTAGAGGCCTTCCTGAGTGGGCTTGTTGTAATAGGGCGCGACGGACAGAATGCCGTCGGCGCCAAGCTCCTGAAATGCGCGCGCCATTTCGATCACATGCGCGGTGTGATTGCCGCCGGCGCCGGCCAGCACGGGAGTTTTCGTCTTGCGCGCCTCTTCCACGGCGATTTCGACCACGCGGCGCTGCTCGGCCGCCGACAGCGTAGGACTTTCGCCCGTGGTGCCGACGGGCACGACGAAATTAATTCCCGCCGCTGACTGCCGCTGCACCAGGCGGCGCAGTGCCTCCTCGTCGAGCGAAAAATCCGGACGAAATGGCGTGACCAGCGCGGTTCCGCATCCCGTAAACATAAGCGCCTCCTGCTTCCTACCTTACTCCAGCTCGTTTACAATCTCGCGAAAATCGAAGAAACCTTTCTTGCCCGCAACCCAGCGGGCGGCGCGCAGCGCCCCGCGGGCGAATCCTTCGCGGCTGCGCGCGCTATGGCGCAGGGTGATCGAATCGGCGGGGGAGTCAAAGCCGATTTCGTGCGTGCCGGGATGCGCGCCGGCGCGGCTGCTGCTGGTGTCGACGGGCCTCTGAAAGCCTTCGCGCTTCATGCGCTCCACCAGCGCCAGCAGCGTACCCGAGGGCGCATCCTTTTTGGTGGCGTGGTGAATTTCCCAGGCCCAAGCGCCGTATTCGGGCTGGTGCGCCATCATGCGGGCCGCTTCTGAGACGAGCTGCATGAACACGCTGACGCCCACGGAGAAATTCGGGCTCCAGACCAGGCCCGTGCCGGCCTTTTGAACCGCCGCGCGAGCGCGTTCGATTTCGCTGAACCAGCCGGTGGTTCCTATCACCGTGTTCACGCCGATGCCAGCCAGCCGCTCGATATTCTCTGTGGCGGACGAAGGCGTCGAGAATTCCACGGCTGCGTCGATGCCGCGGAAGTTTCCCTTCGTCAGACCTTCAAACTTCGCGTTGTTGCCGACGTCGAGGCGCAGCTTAACGTCGAAACCGTATTCCGGTGCGAGCTGATCGATCAGCCGCCCCATTTTTCCGTATCCGACAATCGCGAGATTCATCGACACGCGCCTCAGTTCTTCGTCAGCAGTTTTTTCACCATCTCCGCGTAGGAGCCCACAGCGGCCGCGAGCTCTTTCTTGGAGATACGCTCCTCGGTCGTGTGCGCCACCAGGATGCTGCCGGGTCCGAATAGCAGCGGCTGCCCCCACGTGGTGCCGAATACGGGCACATCCGTCGCGAAAGATACGACCAATGTGGGCAGCCCGTCCACGGTCGCAAATCGGACCGGCGGAATGGTCAGAATTTCGACCAACTCCACGCGGCGGTTCACCGCTCGCGCGAACAAGTCGCGAACCGGCTGTGGGTCACCCACCAGGCGAATCATAATTTCCGCTTTCGCTGCATCCGGAATCACATTCGGCGCGCGGCCGCCGGAAACCGTGCCGATGTTCATCGTGGTCGGTCCCAGTTGCGCGTCGCTTGGCAGCTGAACTTTACGAATCGCTTCGAGCGCGTCGAGCAGCTTCTCGATCGCCGACTCTCCCAACTCCGGATACGCCGAATGGGCCATTTTGCCGCGCGCCACCAGTTCGTAACGCAGAATTCCTTTCGACGCGAGGGCCATCTTGCTCTCGGTCGGCTCGCCATTCACCAGATATTTCGATCCCCGCGACACCTTCGCCGCGATCAGGGCACCCGCGCTGTTGCGCTCCTCGCCGACGACGAACAGCATGCCGAAATTTCTCACGCCCTCGGCCAGCAGCTTTTCCGCCGCAGCCACCATCGCCGCGATAATGCCCTTGGCATCGCACGCGCCGCGGCCCCAGATGAACTCACCGTCGTCGCGCGACGGGAAAAACGGCGGCACCGTATCCAGATGCGTCGAAAGCGTCACACGCGGCTGGCCCCACGTCGCCAGCACATTGAAGCGCAGGCCCTCGACGCCCATCCGCTCGACTTTGCCGTCGGTCCGCGCGGCAAGATTTTTCAAATAATCGAGCAGATAGGCCGCGACGGGACCTTCATTTTCGGTGATTGACTCGATATCCACCAGCGCTCGAGTCAGTTCGAACACATTCATCGTTGCCTGCTTTGGGAAATTCGGAATCGAAACGAAACGAGAAGGAAGGATACGCGAGAGGCGCGGCTCGTGTCTTCACTCCTCGATAGCGCTCCATTCCGGTCACCCGGAACGACAGTGGACACGTCTTTCGGCGTATCCCCCAACCGCGCGCCACAGCCGGCGCGGCGGTTTCGGCGGAGCGAGTTGCCCGTTGCCCCCTTCACCCGGCCTTCCGAAGCTGCTCGGAAACTTCGACCCGGCTACCAGTGGCCTCCGCACCTCTACCAAGAACGGGTTCAGTTTATCGGCGCGCTGCGGGCCCGTCAAGCAAGGGGAACCGCCAAGTTGTCAGTGCGCGTTCCAGATGCCGATCAACGCGAAGATGGATTCCAATGCGAGCGCAACTCCGACGCCGCGGTAGAGCCAGATCATGATTTCGACGCTCCTGGCCTGCGATTCCGGCGTGGGGGCCCGAAAAACGTGCGGATAATGCCGCCGGAGCCGGGTCGTCCACGCGTTATATCCAATCGAAAACTCCCGGGCCCACACGATAAGAGCCGCACCGACCACGATGAGGCCGCCGAACAATACAAGGACGAGATATTTCACCAATAGATACCGGGCCATGATCGCGACTTGGGTTCGGTTCTTGAGAACAAGCGAGGATATGCGATTTGCGGCCGAGGACGAAAATAATCCGGAACCGGACGGCCCCATGGCTGCGCGTCCGGCTCCCGGTTGGGGGAACTAATTCGGCATCAGAACTGTATCGACCACCTGGATGACGCCGTTGGATTGAAACACATTGGCGATCGTGATTGTGGACATGCCGCCCTTTTCGTCCTTCAACACGATCTTGCCGTCCTGCTCCATGGCCCAGAGCTTTGCGCCGCTGACGGTCATCAACTCCGCAGTGCCGTGCCCGGCCTTGATCATCCTGCGGAGATCGTTCGTGCTCAGATGCCCGGGGACCACGTGGTAGGTCAGAACCTTCGTCAGCGTGTCCTTATTTTCCGGCTTCAGCAGAGTGTCGACGGTGCCCATGGGCAGCTTGGCGAACGCTTCATTCGTCGGAGCAAACACCGTGAACGGGCCAGCCCCCTCGAGCGTATCGACCAAACCCGCTGCTTTCACCGCCGCTACGAGCGTGCTGTGGTCGGCCGAGTTCATGGCGTTCTCGACGATGTTCTTGGTTGGATACATCGCTGCGCCGCCGACCATCGGGTCCTGCTTCATCGACATGGAATCCTGCCCCGCGGCACATGAAATTCCCGCGAGCACGAGCGCGCACAACCCCACTAGAAATCGTGATTTCATTTCGCTCCATCCTTTATTGATGAGATTCAAACTCCGCTTGGTATACGCGGGCAGCCGGATTTTGGATTTATCTATTTCGCGGCAGAGTTTGTATGATGGTGGACCATGATTTTTTCGTGCCAACCTCGTTTCTCAGGTGGCCCGTCCTTCGCGAAGCGAAAGGTGCGATAGACCCATGCCCTCGCGCAAATTGCCGCGACGTGCCACGGGGCATTCCGATCCGGGGACGTATACACCGCACTACAGGTACAAGCCCGCCGGAAACGGGACACGCGCGCTCTACGGTGAAAACGTACCGCTTGCGCGCATTGCCGACGAAGTCGGCACGCCCGCTTACGTCTACAGCCGCGCGAGCATCGAAGCGGCCTACCGCGATCTTGATCGCGCCTTTGGCTCCCTACCGCACACGCTCTGCTACGCGATGAAGGCCAACTCGAATCTTTCCGTGCTGCGCCTACTCGCACGCCTGGGCAGCAGTTTTGACATTGTCTCGGGCGGTGAACTCGACCGCCTCGGCCGCATCGGAATTCCCGGCAATCGGATCGTCTTTTCCGGTGTCGGCAAAACGCGAGAAGAAATCCGCGAAGCGCTGCGCTACCCCGGAAAAGTCTCGCGCCACAGCGGCATATGCATGTTCAATATTGAATCCGGTGCGGAGCTCGAAGTCCTGCTGAGCGAATCATCGCGCCACGTGGCCGCGGGCGGCGCGCGGCCGGGCGTGGCTATCCGTGTGAATCCGGACGTGCTCGCCGGCGGGCACCCGCACATCGCCACCGGTGCCCACGAACACAAATTCGGTGTGGCCTGGAGCGCGGCGCGCGATCTGTATCTGATCCACAAAACTTCGCCGTGGATCGCCTGGCGCGGCATCACCGCGCATCTTGGCTCGCAGATCTTTAGCGTGAAACCATACCGGCAGGCGCTCGCGCGGCTTGCGTCGTACGTGCGCGATCTGGCACACAACGGAATTCGTCTCGAATGTATCGACATCGGCGGCGGTCTCGGCATCCGCTACACCAACGAAGCGGCGCTGCCAACAGCGGCGTACGCGAAAACTCTCGCCAAAATCGTCCGACCTCTCAGGTGCCGCCTGATCATCGAGCCCGGCCGCGCTCTCGTGGGCCCGGCCGGTGTGCTGCTCACGCGCGTGCTTTACGTGAAACACAGCGGCAAGAAAACATTCGTGGTGGTCGACGCGGCGATGAACGATTTGATACGTCCCGTGCTGTATGGCGCCACTCATCCGATCACACCTGCTCTTCGCGTGGCGGAAGGAACCCCGGCACGCGTCGACGTCGTCGGCCCGGTCTGCGAATCGGGAGATTTTCTCGCGAGAGACTGGCCGTTGCCGCCGGTGAGGTCGCAGGACCTGCTCGTCGTCTGGGCCGCGGGCGCCTACAGCTTCGCGCAGTCGTCGAATTACAACGCGCGCCGCCGCCCGGCCGAAGTCCTGATCGATGGCCGCCGCTTTCACGTCGTGCGGCGCCGCGAGCAATACGACGACCTGGTCCGCGGCGAAGAGGTCTAGGCCATGCCTCTGTTTCCCGCATTTCTGAAACTGCAGGGCCGCCGCTGCCTGGTGGTCGGCGCGGGGCAAATCGCCGAAGAAAAAATCCAAAGCCTGCTCCATGCAGGCGCAAGAATTCTGGTGGTGGCGCCCGGGGCGACCGAACGCGTGCGATCCTGGGCGCGCGCGAAACAAATCCGCTGGCGGCCGCGCACGTTTCGCCCAGCTGATCTTGCTGGCGCGTTCGTGGTCATCGCGGCCACGTCCTCATCCGCGCTGCACGCGAAAATCTACCGACAAGCGCGACGCCAAGGTGTGCTCTGCAACTGTGTCGATGACCCTGACAACTGCAATTTTTATTTCGGTGCGGTGGTTCGTCGCGGCGATCTGCAAATCGCCATTTCCACCGCCGGCCACAGCCCGGCCCTCGCGCAGCGCCTGCGCAAGAAACTCGAAAAAGATATCGGCATCGAATATGAACGCTGGGTTACAACGCTCGGTGCCGCGCGCAGGCGATTATTCGCAAAATCGATTTCGCCCGCGCGCAGAAGAGCGCTGCTGCATGCTCTTGCGAGCGAAATGTCGTTCGAAAGATTTCTTCGCAGCCGCGGCGCAAGGAAAAAGTGAACTGAGCGAAATAACATCTTTACGGATTCTTTATGACGGAAAGCGAAGTAAATCAGGAGGTTGCTGGCGAATTTGGATCACGAATACGTTCGATTCGATAATCGACGAACGCAATCGATGAGACCCCTGCTAGGATGCCTGCATTCGCCGATGCGGCCGGGTCCCGGCATTCCCCCCCACCCAAACCTTCCGTGACCCGGCCGGTCGCCGAAAACCCCAGAGGATCAATCGGAAGTTCCCGCCCGCTTCTTAACCAGCAGTTCTTTCGCGCGCTGCGCCGCTTCGTTCACCAAAATTCCCATTTTGGGGTGGGACGGTTCGAAATCCGCTGCAAATCCCTGCTCGCGCAACTCCTCCGACGTGATCGGACCGATCGATCCGACCAGAATTCGCGCAAACGCGCGGCGCAATTCTTCCTCGCGACTCATTTCACGCGCAATTGTCAGCAGATGCGCCACTTGAATCGACGTGGTGAACAGCGCCAGGTCGATTTCCCCGCGCGTAATCGCCTCGACGGCCGCGCGCAGCGGCGCGGTATCCTCTGGGAGCGCCCACTGATACACCGGCACACGCGTCACCTGCGCGCCGCGCGCCGCCAGTCCCGCCAGCAGCTCGGGATTCGACGCGCCATATTCCTGCACGGCGACGCGGCGTCCCGCGAGGGGCGCGACATCGTGCTTTTCATCCAACGTGCGCAGCAGATCGCGCCACGTGTTCGGCTCCGGTACCGCAACCCGCACCGGCACACCGAATTCCTTCAGCGCCGCCACAGGTTTAGGACCCCGCGCGACGACCGCCACGCTTCGCAGCGCCTCGACAAATTTCTCGAGCGGATAAACTGTCTCGACCACCCTCGCCAACGCTCGCGTGCCCACGCCAGTGAGAAAAATCACCATGTCGAATCCGCCGGCCGCCAGCGCGCGCGCAAATCCCAGCACTTCCGTATTCGATTCGAGGGGGACTTCACGCATCGACGGCGCCACGATCGCGCGTCCGCCGTAGTTCTCGATCAGCTTGGCCATCTCCACCGCGCGCCGGCTCTCGAGCGACAGCACGTGCAGCCCGGTCAGCCCGGATTTGGCTCGCTCGTCCATCTTTGGATTTTAATGCCGAAAATGCCGCACGCCGGTAAACACCATGGCCATGTCGAGCTGGTTCGCTGCATCGATTACGTCCTGATCGTGGACCGATCCGCCGGGCTGGATCAGGGCTGTCGCACCGGCCCTGCCCGCTTCCTCCACACCGTCGGCAAACGGAAAAAACGCGTCGGAGGCGACCACACTGCCCGCGAGCGACAGCCTCGACGTCGTCGCCTTGATCACGGCGATCTTCACCGAATCCACGCGGCTCATCTGCCCTGCGCCCACGCCGACAGTCTGTCCGCCGCGCGCGAACAATATCGCGTTCGATTTCACATGCTTGGCCACCTTCCACGCGAAAAGAAGATCGTGGATTTCTGCTTGGCTCGGGGCGCGCTTCGTCACCACCTTCAGATCAACTTCGTTCAGCTCGTGCGCGTCCGCTTCCTGCACCAGCATCCCACCCAAGATCGGCTTGAACTGCAATCCGGCGCTCGCTGTGTCGCGCGGCATCTCCAGCAGTCGCAAATTCTTTTTCGCTGCGAATTTCTCCAGCGCGGCCTCCTCGAATCCCGGGGCCGCGATGCATTCGACGAAAAGCTTCGCCACTTCCTCCGCCGTCGCCGCGTCGATCGCCCGGTTAAATGCCAGCACACCGCCATAGGCCGAAACCGGATCGCACACATACGCCTTCAGGTAGGCCTCACGCAGCGTTTCCTGCTCCGCCGCGCCGCACGGGTTGTTGTGCTTGATAATGGCTACAGACGGTCGCTTGAATTCGCTCGCCAGTGCCCACGCCGCGTCAAGATCCACGAGGTTGTTGTAGGAAAGCTCCTTGCCCTGCAGCTGCTTCGCGCTTGCGAAACCCGCGGCAGGCTGGCCGGCGGGCACGTAGAGGGCCGCGGCTTGGTGCGGATTTTCGCCGTAGCGCATCGACTGCCGCCTCTCGAGCGCCACATGAATCCGCAGCGGCAATTTTTCGGGCGCGCGGATGACCACACTGCCGCTCGCATTCAATCGCTCGAGCTCCGTCGCAATTTCGCCGTCGTACCGGGCCGTCCGCGCGTACGCCTTGCGCGCCAGAGCCAAGCGGGTGGCGAGCGACAGCTCTCGGCCCGCGCGCAGCTCCGCGGCGATCTCCTCGTAATCGGACGGATCGGTCACCACACCCACGCTTTGAAAATTTTTCGCTGCCGAGCGAATCATCGCCGGCCCGCCGATATCGATGTTCTCGATCAATTCTTCCGGCGTCACGCCCGGCTTCGCCGCCGTCGCCGAAAACGGATACAGATTCACGACCACCAGGTCGATCGGTTGAATCGCATGTTCCGCCGTCTGCTTGCAATCCTCCGCCTTCCCGCGCTGAAACAAAATCCCGCCATGAACTTTCGGGTGCAAGGTCTTCACCCGGCCGCCCAGCATTTCCGGCCAACCGGTCAGCTCGCTGACATCGCGCACGGAAATTCCAGCGTCGCGCAGCAGCTTCGCCGTACCGCCGGTCGAAACGATCTCAATAGCCAGTGACGCCAGCTCGCGAGCGAATTCCGCCACATCGGATTTGTCATAGACACTGATCAACGCCCGTTGGATCGCCAAATCGTTCCCCCGATTGCACGCGAATGAATAAACGGCTCAGTGTAAGTGTTTGCGGAAATTTCCGAAAGAGGATGTGGAAAATCGCGGAGAACCTGCGAAGCCAACGGAAGAACTAACTCGAGACCCGTGCCTTCAACTTCACCCGCCCGCCTTCGATGCTGACGGTGTACTCGATCTCGCGCCCGCCCTTGTCCTTCAATTCCTTGGTCTTGTGCTGCACGAACTTCTCGAAATCCTTGAGGCTCGGAGTCGTCGAACGCTCACCGGTCTCCGTGCGCGCCTCGATCAATTTCTCATACAGTGTGTACACCTTTTCCCTCTCGTGCTCAGGATTCGAAAACGCCATCGCAAACGCCTGCGCCGTCTGCTTCACATCCTCGACGCGCGCCGCAGCCTCAGCGGCCCGGAAATCGATTGGCGGCGGCTCGACAACGTTCGCGGCGGCCTCCGCGGCCTTCTGCGCCGCCATCGCGGCCCTCGCCGCGCGCTCGGCTTCCACCGCTTTGGCCGCAGCGCCGAAATGGTGCGCTTGCGTGGCGCCTTCCTTCTGAGCGGTCTTCTTGCGCCACATTTCTTGATACTTCGCATAGGTCTGCGAGATGTTGTTGAAGCGGAAGCGCTGCCCGGTGCTCAGCTCCGCCATGCGCTCGTTGTACCGCCGCATCAGCGACTCCACGCGCCATTGGGTGTCTGCAGGAGGGCGCGAGCGTCCCCCGCCGAAGTATTGCTCGTATTCGATCTTCAGCGTCCGTACGTCCCGCTCGATTTGGCTGAGGTCGTCGTCGATGGTGGCCATGGGTGGGCGAAATTCCGCAAATTTCAGCCTACGGCCCCGGGGCACGGCCGTCAACGACACCGTCGCCAACCTTTGTCGCAAAGGGAAATCCCTGGGCGCGCCTGGCTCCGGGCTCATGCCCCGGCCCAGCCCCGAGAACGTCGCCCGCGCTCCCTATCCGTGCTAGAGTGCGCCTCGGCTCGCCGCACCAGCCCCTCGCGGCCTGCATCAACAAATCTCGCCCTGGAGACTCAACCATGTGGCTGCTATGGACCATTTTGATCGGCATCCTCGTCGGCTGGCTCGCTGGTCTGATCGTAAAAGGCCGCGGCATGGGCGTGCTCGTGGACCTCATCGTCGGCATTGTCGGCTCGCTGCTCGGCCATTTCGTTTTCGGCCTGCTGGGTCTCGCGTCCTACGGCCTCATCGGCAGCCTGGTGATATCGGTGGTCGGTGCTGTACTCCTGCTGCTGCTGATCCGCGTCATGAAGCGCGCCTGACCTCATCCGGACAGGTCCGCCCTAGGGACTTCGTTCGGGGGTTCCCGCGCAAGGGAATTGATTCGCCTGTCTTGACTTCGCCGAACCGCGCTGCCTAGACTCGTCGTTTCGACCCATGCCAGTCGAATCCACAGAGGGCCTGACCATCACGGTCGGCGTCACCGGTGCCAGCGGCGCGATCTACGCGCAAACCCTGTTGCGCCTGCTCGACTCCGACCACCAGGTGGCCCACGTGTTCCTGATCGCCACAGACGCGGGCCTGCGCCTTCTGGCGACCGAACTCGGCGCCGTTGCCGCCGACGGCAAGAAGCTGCCCTCGCTCCTCACCCGCAGCCCGGCGAAAAAAATCGAATACCTCCCGAACAAGGACATCGGTGCTTCGATCGCCTCCGGCAGCGCCACTCCGGACGCCATGGTAATCCTCCCGTGCTCGGCAGGCGCCATCGGGTCCATCGCCTCCGGCATTTCGAACGACCTGCTAACCCGTGCCGCCGACGTCTGCCTGAAAGAACGCCGTCCACTCGTCCTCTGCCTGCGCGAAACGCCGCTCAACCGCATCCATCTTGAAAACCTGCTGCGAGTCCACGACGCCGGCGCCACGGTAATGCCCGCCATGCCCGCCTTCTACTACGATCCGGAAACGATCGCGGACATCGTCGAGCAGTTCTGCTACAGAGTCCTCGGACAAATCGGACTCACGCAGAAAAATCAGTATCGCTGGAAGGGCGGGAAGAAATGATTTTGGTTTTCGCCGTGACTGGGTGACTAATCTCGGTATGAACAGGTCCCGCATCCGCGTCGTGCTCGAGATGATCAAATTCGAGCACTCCGTCTTCGCGCTCCCGTTCGCGCTCGTCGGCGCGCTGCTCGCCGCACGTGCCGCTGGCGGCTTCCCATCGTGGAGTCAAATCCTCTGGATCGTCGTCGCCATGGTCGGCGCCCGCTCCGCCGCTATGACGATGAACCGCATTGCCGACATCGAATTCGACCGCCGAAATCCCCGCACCGCGAACCGTGCTCTCCCCGCCGGACACTTGACCCTCGGGTTCGCTTGGGTTTTCACGATCGTGGCCGCGGCGTTGCTCGTCGGCGCCGCTTGGCGCCTCAACAAGCTCGCATTCGAACTTTCCCCACTCGCACTCGCGATCCTCTTCCTTTACTCCTACACGAAGCGCTTCACCGCCTGGTCGCACTTCGTGCTCGGCTTCTGCCTGGGCATCTCTCCCGCCGCGGCATGGATCGCCATCCGCGGCTCGCTCGACCCGCGCATGCTGATTCTCTGCGCAGCGGTCACGCTCTGGGTTGGTGGCTTCGACGTCCTCTACGCCTGCCAGGACATCGATTTCGACCGCGTCGCCGGCCTGCACTCGATCCCGAAGAAATTCGGCATCGCCCGCGCCTTCCAAATCGCACGTGTGATGCATCTGGTGATGGTCACATTGCTCGTCTGGCTCGCCACCACGTTTCATATTGCGTGGCCTGCGTGGGTCGGTATTGCCGTAGTCGCGCTCCTGCTCGGCTACGAACATTCGCTCGTGAAGCCCAACGATCTCAGCAAAATGAATGCTGCGTTTTTCGCAGTGAATGGCTATATTAGTTTGTTGTTCCTGCTGTTTTGGGGCGCAGCTGTGGTAGTCGCTAAGCCCTGAATTTCGAGGGTGTTTGTGTAGCGGCCGCTTTCCGGTGGCGCTGTTGGCTGTCTTTCGAACATGGCAGAACTCCAAATCTCGGACGCGCGCCTTGAGCCCATCGCGGCAACAATCCTCGCCGGCGACCGCCTCAAGGCCGAAGACGGCCTCGCGCTCTTCCAGTCCCACGATCTCCTGTCGATCGGCTGGCTAGCCAATCACGTCCGCGAGAAACGCCACGGCAACATCGTCTATTACAATGTCAACCGCCACATCAACCCGACCAATGTCTGCGTAGCCCACTGCAAGCTCTGCGCCTTCGGCCGATCGCCCGACGTCGCTGGCGCCTATACCATGGCCCTTGACGAAGTCTACGCGCGCGGCGCTGAAGGAGTCGCCGAAGGCGCCACCGAATTTCACATCGTCGGCGGCCTGCATCCCGATCTGCCGTTCGATTACTACCTCGACCTGATCCGCGGCCTGAAGCAGCGTTACCCGCAGGTCCATCTGAAAGCGTTCACCATGGTCGAGGTGCACTACTACGCGCGCCTGAGCAAGCTTTCGATCAAGGATACGCTGCTGAAAATGAAGGACGCAGGAGTGGATTCGCTCCCCGGCGGTGGCGCGGAAATTTTCCACCCGCGCGTGCGCAAGATCATCTGCGATCACAAAGTGTCCGGCACCATGTGGCTATCCATCGCGCGCACGGCCCACGAAATCGGACTGCGCAGCAACGCCACCATGCTTTTCGGCCATGTGGAAACGCTCGAAGAGCGCGTGGATCACCTGATACGCCTGCGCGAAACGCAGGACAAAACCCACGGCTTCCAGACCTTCATTCCGCTCGAATTTCATCCGGACAATACCGCGCTCTCGCACATACCCAAGCCCACCGGCATGGACGCGCTGAAAACCATCGCCGTCTCACGCCTGATGCTCGACAATTTCGACCACATCAAAGCCTACTGGATCATGCTGACGCCACGCATCGCGCAAATCGCGCTCGGTTTTGGGGCCGACGATCTGGACGGCACGGTCGTCGAGGAAAATATTTATCACGATGCCGGCGCCACCACGCCCGAGGGCCTGACCCGCGCCGAGCTCGAGCGCCTGATCCGCGCCGCCGGCCGTCTTCCCGTAGAACGGGACACGCTCTATAACCGCGTCGACCGCGCCAACATGCCGCCACCTCCGCCAGCTCCCCCGCGCTCGACGGGTAGCTTCGTCCGGGCAAGCTCTCTTACGGCCTAGTTTTCCCTAGGCGCGTCAGTCTCCCGATTGGCGCGTTTAAATGTTTCAGGAGACTCGCATGAGGTCGGCAACCTTTTTAGCCGGGATCCTATTGGTACTTCTCGACGTACCCGCCTTTGCCAAGGGACCCACCGTAAGAATCACAATTGAAGGCGGCGCGCTGAGAGCTCCCGTCGTAATGACAGACTCGCGAGTTCTCTCCGCGTTCCGCGTATGGGAAGGTCCCGGCACTTCTTCCTACGGCCATCCCCAATCGCAGATTTCCAGCTTCATCGTGGACTGGTCCCGCGGCGCAACCGCCGCGCCCGCGCACGGACTTCCACGCTACAAAGTTTCGTTTTGGGCGGATGAAGGGCGGGAAAAACTCGTCTACGTGGTGTACTACGAATTCGATCCGGCCAGGAAGCAGGGCTACGTGTATCTGCCAGGGGCAGGCGACGACGCGTATCTGCTCAACACCAGCTCCATCCTGCGTGACGTCGAAGGAAAATGGTTTCGATCCTGGAGCGAATGGGACCGCGTCGCGTCTCCGCTCGTCGCGGCCGCAATCAAGAATTGACTCCGCAACGATTTAGTTCGTCCGCTCAGGCATGCGGATGCGCCTTGTCGTAGACTTCCATCAACTGCCGGATGCTCGCCTGCGTGTAACGCTGCGTAGTGGAGAGCGACACGTGCCCCAGCAGCTCCTGAATCGCCCGCAAATCCGCGCCGTCGGCGAGCAGATGCGTCGCGAATGCGTGCCGCAGCGAATGCGGATGCATGTCCCAGTTGACATTTGCCAGCCGCGAATATTTCCGCACCAGCGCGTGCACGGAACGATCCGTCAGCCTCCCGCCCAGGCAGTTCAGGAACACCGCTTCGACAGCCGGCTTCATCATCGGACGCGCCAGAATCTGTTCGCGCACCGGCCAATACGCATCCAGCGCCGCCTGCGCTTTCGCCCCGTACGGCACCACGCGCTGCTTGCGACCCTTGCCTAGCACGCGCAGCATCTGCCCGCTGCGGTCGATATCCCCCAGGTCGAGCCCCACCAGCTCGCTCACACGCAATCCCGACGCATACAGCAGTTCCAAGATCGCGCGATCGCGCTTCAGTATCACGCGCGCCTCGTCCTCCGATTTCGCCGTCGGCTTGCGTTGCCGCCGCGCTTTGTCCTTCGCACCGGCCTCTCCCAGACTGTCGAGAAAACCGTTCAGCTCCTCCGCCGTCAGAATCTGCGGAACGCGTTTCGGCAGCTTCGGCGTCGACACCAGCCGCGCCGGATTCTGCGCGCAGTATTTCTCACGCACGCAATACTTGAAAAACGTCCGCAGCGACGCCAGTCTCCGCGCCACCGACGCACGCTCGAGCTTACGGTCGTACATCCAGCCGACGTATTCGCGCACCACGCGGTGATCGATCTCTGAAATCGCGGGAGCCTTGGTCCCCGGCGGCGCCAAAAATTCCGCAAACTGCGCCGTGTCGCGCCGGTACTCCCGAATCGTATCCGGGGACACGTTGCGCTCGTAACGCAGATAGTGAATGAATTTCTCGATGAGCTCTTTCATCTTATGTGACCGAACCAACCTGCCGCGCAGCTCGGCTCGTCCCCTGCGGCCTCGAATTATAGGATGCCTCCTTCACCCGATTTCGCCGGCCGCGACGTCCTGTGCTTGGTTCGCCAGCAATACTGTGCCCCACCGCGATTTCGAGATGTTCGGGGTTTAGGGTTGTCTTGCGATGAAAGCGTGGCCTTTGCGGCTGCGACGCTCCGAGTTGCCAACTCAAGTGGTTTCAACCATGACGCGCAGATCGCGTGAGATCGCGCTGGCCTGAGGCCTGACGTCGAGCGCGGATAAAGTCCACACCACCAACGTACTTGAAATGTTCGCCCTCTCAGGCATCATGCTAGGGTGTTAAATCGGGCCTGGGTGGGGACGCGATGAATTTGCCGACAACACCGCCGGAAGCCGGGCAGGAAAAAGAGCGCCGCAGCCTCGCCCTTTTTCGGCGACAGCGACCCCTTTCGAGGCGAACATGCTCGCGAATGGAAACGTCTGTGAATTGCTCGAGACAAAGCATCGCTCCCGCGTCTCATCGACAACAAACCGGCCAAGCAGCCGGCCACAATTTCACGCGCTTTCCAGCCAAAATTTCGGCGGGTTTTCTGATTGTGATCCTCGCGTGCGGACTGTCGACCTCGCCCGCGCCAGCCAAGCCCCGCCCCTCGAAATCCCTCACGGTCGAGCGCATTTATAGCGCCCCAAGCCTCGGCGGTTACCTCACACCCGGCATCGAGTGGGCGCCTGACGGCAAGCGCATTACCTACCTGCGCCATGACGGGACCGGCATCGAGATGTGGACGATGGACGCCGCCACCGGCGACCGAAAAATCTTTGTCAAATCCAGTGTGCTCGAGGAAGTGATGCAGCCTCGGAAGGCCAGCGCAGTCCAGTCCACTGGTCTCGGCCGCGTCCAGCCGGAAAACTACATGTGGTCGCCCACCGGCGACGCGCTGCTCTTCATCGGCTCTGGCGATCTCGTCCTGCTCGACCTGAAAACCATGACGTCGAAGGCTCTCAGTGCTGCCGCGGAAAATTCCGGCACGCGGAATTCCGACGCTGGCGACATCCAGGACCCGAAATTCTCGCCGGACGGCAAATGGGTCAGCTTCGTTCGCGATTCGAACCTCTGGGTCGCCCGCGTCGCGACGGGCGAAGCGAAGGCGCTCACCTCCGGCGGCCGCGAAGAATTGCTCAAAGGCCAGCTCGACTGGCTCTACCCCGAAGAATTCGACTGCGGCACGGCCTACTGGTGGTCGCCCGACTCCTCCAAGCTCGCCTACTACGAAATGGACGAGCGGCCGGTGACGCGCTACCCCATTCTCGACATGAGCTCGCCGCTCGGCGCCACGGTTTACACGCGATTCCCGCAGGCCGGCGAAGCAAATCCGGTCGTGCACGTGGGAGTTGTTCCAGTCAGCGGCGGCGAAACAAAATGGATGGACTCGGGCGCCAACACCGACGTCTATCTTCCGCGTGTCTACTGGCTCGCCGACAGCCGCCGCGTCGCGATCGAACGCCTGAATCGCGGCCAAAATCAGCTCGATCTTCTTTTCGCCGACGCTTCTAGTGGCGCTTCTCAGACGATCCTCACCGACACGGACAAATACTGGATCAACATCGCCGACGACCTTTACTTCTTCAAGGACAACCAGCGCTTCCTCTGGTCGAGCGAGCGCACCGGTTACCGCCACTACTATCTCTACGATCTTTCCGGGCATCCGCTCGACCAGCTCACCAGCGGCGATTGGACCATCACGGGCGACGGTGGCTTCGGCCCCGGCGGTGACAGCCATCCCACCGTGGATGAAGCGCACGGCTACATCTATTTCCTTTCGAACAAGGACGAGTTACGCGGCACCGATCTCTATCGACTTTCGCTGAAGGACAAATCCATCACGCGCGTCACCCGTGAAGATGGCGTCCACGGAGTAATCATCGCGCCCGATGAATCGGCCTACGTGGACACCTATTCGAACGTGATGACGCCGGGCCGCCAGGATCTGTACCGCATGGATGGCTCGCGCACCGCCGTAATCAATGAAAATAACGTGCCCGAGCTGGCCGACTACCATCTCTCGCCGGTCGAATGGGTCGACGTTGCCGCCAGCGACGGCACCAAGCTCTGCGGCGCGATGATTCGCCCGCCCGATTTCGATCCTTCGAAGAAATATCCCGTGCTCGTTGACGTCTACGGTGGCCCGCAAATCCAGACCGTCCGCAACGAATGGGGCGCCGTAGGTTTGTGGGATCAGATGATGGCGGAAAAAGGCTATATCGTCTTTTTCCTGGATAACCGCGGTTCCTATTTCCGTGGCCACGCGTTTGAAACGCCCGTCTATCATCAGCTCGGGAAAATTGAGCTCCAAGATCAACTCTCGGGCGTGAAATACCTGAAATCGCTGTCCTATGTGGACGCCTCGCGCATCGGAATCTGGGGATGGAGCTATGGCGGTACCATGACGCTCAACGCCATGTTCAACGCGTCGGATGTATTCAAAGCTGGCGCATCCGTAGCGCCCGTAAGCGATTGGAAGCTCTACGACACGGCTTACACCGAGCGTTATCTCGGCCGTCCGCAGGACGATCCGGATGGATATAAAATCAGCTCGCCGGTCACCGACGCCGCGCAGCTCCGCGGTAAGTTGCTGATCGCGCAGGCCACCGGCGATGACAACGTTCACTTCGCCAACACTTCCGAAGTCTTGAACGAGCTGATCCTCGCTGGGAAATATCCTGCGAACTTGATGCTCTTCCCGGGCCGCGGCCACGGAATTTCCGACATTCCCGCCCGGATCGAGCTATTCAGAGGACTTACGCAATTTGTCTTGAATAATCTGTAAGACAACGAGACTCTAGACAACCCGCCGCTCGGGACTTGGCTCGAATACAATAGAACCCACCCAGCGGTAGGGCGAAAGCGCCCCGGGGAATGCGTTGTCCAAGCACGGAGATTCCAGGAATGATCCGCACAATTCAACCCGCCGGAAAATTCTTCCGCGTGGGTTTTGCAGCGTTTTTCGCGCTCGCGGCTTTTACATATGCGCCCCTGTCGATCGCGCAGGCCGGCGACGCCGAGCCGCAAGGTCCCGCCGGCAGCGCCGACACGTCGGCCTTGCCCCGCATGGAAGCGGCTCCCTCCGCGGGAATGCTCGAAGGCGGTTTCCGCAATCTCTATGAACTGAATTTCAAGGGCGGGCGCGACAAATTTGTCTCCTACCAGAGACTCGAGCCACGCGATCCCATGGGCAAGGCAGCCGAGGCTGCGAGTTACCTTTACGAGCAGTTCAACAGCAAGGGAATTTTTACTTCCGAGTTTTTCCTGAGCGATGAAAAGTTTCTCGGCGGTGCGATCGGCACCCCGGCGGATAATCGCAACGACGCGTTCCTGAGCGCCAACCATGCCGCGCGCGACATGGCCGAAACGTTGCTGAAGACGGAGCCCCGCGATAGTCACTCGCTGCTCGTGCTCACCATGACCGATGGCATGGAGGCGGATTACGATGCCCTGCTTGTGAAAAAACAGATGGCCGGCCTCAGTCTGACGAAGCAGGCCGACGCCGAAGCCGCAAAACTTCTCGCGGTCGATCCGTCCGCCGAAGATGCGTACATGGCGCTGGGCGCCGCAAACTACGTGATCGGATGCCTGCCGAGTTACAAACGTGCGTTTCTCTGGTTCGGCGGCATTCATGGCGACCGCGAAAAGGGAATGGCACAACTGCAGCGCGCCGCCGATCATGGCCACTACATGCAGGGATTCGCGAAGGCCTGGCTCGCGCTGGCCTACGAACGCGAGCACGAGCCGGATCAGGCGCGCAGGCTGCTCACCGAGCTGATGGCGGAATATCCCGCCAATCCGCTATACGCCAAAGAGCTCGCGCTGCTCGATCATCCGGCCGATGCGAAGCGCTGACAAAATTGGCCGAGGCGCGGTTTACCATTTCACGCGGACGCGATAATCGAGCATCGCGGAACCTTCTTTTTCGACGGGGATCGTGAACCCGATCGTCGTGGCATCCAGCTTTGTCGATTTGTAATTCTCGTCCAGTACTTCCCAGTCACCGCCAACCGGTTCTCGCACTTCAACGTTTACCGATTCCCCTTTGTGGTTTCGCAGGGCGATCTGATATTCGAATTCCGCAAGATCGGGCCCAAGCCTTTTGTAGTCCATCTGCTTGCGCTCGCAGACCACGTCGAACGCATCGCCGACATATACGCGCACCTGTTCGTCTTTCGGAGTATGCGTAATTGAGTTCTCGCCCGCGAATTGCAGTGCACCCTTCGAATCGGCCTGGTAGACGCGCACGGTTCCGGCCGGCAGCGGCATTCCAAGATTGCTTTTCTGGTCGTTCGTGAACCGGTAGAACACTTTCACCGGTTGCGGGATCGGATTTCCGATTCCCAGCGGACTGCGATACCAGTTTGGCTGGCCCTCAACCTGAAGATATTTCTCGACCGGAATGTTCGTGTCGCTCAGCAAACTGACCTGCTTCGATTCGTTGTCATGAATCGTGGTTCGACGGTCGAGCGTGTAGAGGTGAAATTCAGAGAAATTCTCCTGCTGAATTGTGGGCGCGGCCGCGTCCACGGTTACCATCTGCGAAACCGCGTAGGCGGCCTTTGCGCGATATTGCGGCTCGTCGCGGTGGACATTGCCAGCGACCAGCTGCAACCGCGCATTCTCATACGCAGCGCCGCTGTTGTTCACAAGCGTCACCCAACCGTCCAGATCGGCGCTCTTTTCGTCGCGCGACACCGTGAGCACGTAGTCCGCGCTCCAGTTCATGTTGCCGGTGAGATACGAGGCCTCCACGCGCTGCACATCGGCGCCGCGATTTGCCAGCGTCCAGATCAGCGTCGGATGGCTGTAAAGATCGGCAGGCACGTCCGGATAGCTGTACGGCTGCGCGTTGGTCACAATTTCGTCGCCGATCTTCCAGACCGTCGCGCCGTTGTTGTCGGAAACCAGCGTTCCCTTTCCCAGAACCCATTTCACCTGGTTGTCCTGAACCTCGTTGTGCATGACCAGCAGATCGCGACCCACGAACTTCTTCAGCAGCGAATTCTGATCGAGCAGGTCGTATTCGTAGTTCTGTTCGAGCACGGCGAGCTTTGCAGGATCGCTGACCGAGCGGAAGTGGACCGTCGCGGGCATGATATTCGCGGCCACATCCTCAAATCGCAGCGGAGCAACACCCGATTGCAGATGGATTTCGCGGATGTCCCGCACCAGCGCCAGATTCGAGTTGTAGACGGTAACGGAAAGATCGGTCTGGTCTTTTCGCGTGGCCGTGCCGGCGTCGACCGCATTGGATTTCTCTTCCGAAGTGCTCGCAGCACGTGCAGTTCTCAGCTTCAGGGAATAGAGCAGGAGCAAAAGCGCCGCGGAAAAGATTGCGGTGACGACGAGTCGTGCCTTGCGTGACGGCATGGGTTGTCTCCTTCGCATGAATGAACATGCGTGCAAGCTTTGAACGAAAGAGCCCGGATTTCTTGCACGCGAATTTGCGGTTCGGAAAATTAGGCGCGGTGCGAAGTCTCGCTACGGGGCAAGGTTCCAGTGCTTGCCGCCGTCGCTGGTCTTGAACTGGCGGCCATCGGTCGCCGTTACGGTCGCGGATGAGGCGTCTATAGCCGCGACACTCCCGAAATCCGCGTCGGCGGGGGGTGTGAGTGTGCGCCACCGGCTCGCGTCGGTGGTCAGCAGCACAATTCCGCCGCGGCCCACGAGCCAGCACGTGTCAATGGAGGGTGCCGATCCCGCGACCACGTGCGCGGTTGGACTCGCCCACTGGGTGCGCCAGGTCGTACCCGCGTCCACCGACATCTCCACGTAGCGCCCGCTTGATATTCGCCACAGCACAGACGGATCGGGCGAACGAACGAGCATACGAGCCAAGTGATCCAGGGGCGCCTCGACGGTGACCATCTGGTTGCCCGCAGCCGCAGCGCCTGCTGCCATGAACACGGGTCGCGCCTTCTTCGGGGTGGCTTCCGCGGCTGAACCACCGGCGTTGCCGGCAGAATTGTCAGCGAGCGTTTGCTCCGTCGGTTCCGCGGAAGTTACAGTCGCAGCTTGTGCTTCGATCGTGACGCGTTGCGATTGGGCGCGGGGCTGCTCGATATTGCCGGACTGCACTCCGCCGCCCGGAGTTTGCACCGCGGGCGCCTGCGGGGCAGGCTGCGCCGATTTCTGCAGAGCCATATAGTTGCGGGATTGCAGCGGCAGATCTGTGGCGGAGGAGTCGCTGAGCCCGTTGTCCCCTGGAGCGGGCGCGACGGCCGGCCTTGGGGGTGGGGACACGATCCCGCCTGTGTCATCCGGCGCGGTGCGCAGTATCGATCCAGTTGCGGCAGACATGCGCGACGGGC
The DNA here is from genome assembly GCA_049696975.1 of Candidatus Acidiferrales bacterium. Classification (GTDB taxonomy): domain Bacteria; phylum Acidobacteriota; class Terriglobia; order Acidiferrales; family UBA7541; genus Palsa-295. The sequence continues at coordinate 29,172 of JBAVUW010000057.1, forward strand.
CCGGCGGAGATGCAAGCTTCACGGACGGCGGTTGCTGCGTTTCCTGCACGCGATCTGGGGGCCCGGGCCTGTCCACCGGCGACGGCTGGTTGGGCGTTTGCATCGCCATAAGCCGTTGCTCCGACACTGACTTTGACGCTGGGCGCCGCAAGAGGAGCGCGGCTGCGAACAACAACGCCGCGGTGACCGGTGTGAGTACGAACCAGGTCCAGGGCCAGACCCAGCTATGGCGGCGAGGGAACGGATGGGCGGGTGCGGCCGCGCGGACGATCCGGGCCAGCTGATCGCGGCAGCGCGCGCACTGCGAGAAGTGCAATTCGTACCGGGCGGTTTCATCGGGACCCAGCGCGCGCTCCGCATACACGGCGAGAATTTCAGGTTCCGGACACGGTTCGGCCGAGGCTGCCGAAGACGCGAGCGTGCGCCGCAACAGATCGGCGGAAGCCTTCTGTCGATTTTGATCTCGCAACGCCATGAAATCTATTCTGCTCCCATCCTTAGAACGCCCAAAACGTCAAATCTTGCGCGCGCCGGCGCTTGAGTCGATGGCAGTTGCATCGCGTTTCGCGTCGGTTGCATCAGCAGGCTGCAGATGCGCGATCAAATCGAACGGCCATTCGCCGCGCGCGCATTCCAGGCAGGCGCCCACCTGCGCCTCGCTCCATTTCTTGCCGTCGCGCAGCCATCGCTCGACGCGCGAACCGACGTCGCGGCGCGTGCGGTCGAGTTTGCGCGAGACGGTGGCCTCGTGTTCGCCGAGCAGCCGGCCGATTTCGGCGAGCGTGCGGTCGTCCGCATAGTAATACGCGAGGCGCAGGCGGTCGCGCGAATCGAGCGCGCCAAGCACAGCCGCCATCGCCACTTGAAGCGCGGCCAAATAGCTCGTTCGCTCGGGATCCTGTTGAGATTCAAACGATGTGGTATTCGCTGGGCGTTGGGCGCCGGGTGTTTCCGCCTCGGTGATCACGTCGCCGGACTCGTTTTCGAGCGGCTCGGTCGCCCGTGTGCGGCGGATTTCGTCCACCTGGCGCTGCGACAGGACGGCATGTAGCCAGGTAGAAAGTTTGCTGCGGCCGTGAAAGTATTCAAGGAGCGATTTCCTGCGTCCGACGGGGGATTCGCGCAGACCGTAGAGATCGGCATAGAGCGAATCGGCCAGCTCGCGTGCGGCAGCATCCCCTCCGCTTGCTTGCCCGACGATCGAGCGTGCGGCGCGATAAAGTTCCGGGCGGAATTCCACCATGAAGCAATCCCAGGCCGCGGAGCTGCCTTTGCTGCACGCGACGGCCAGCGCGAGATCGCGCGCGTGGAGCGTGTCGAGATACGCCTCGATTTTCCCGGCTTCTTTTTGTGCGTACGGTTGAGCACCTGGAAAACGCTTCGCGGCGCTGCGTTCGAGCGCGGCCCGAAATTCTTCGCGCGTCACGTTCCAGTCGGCGGGCGCGGCAGCTGTGCACCAGCAGCGTTCGGCGGCGTCGGCGAGCGAAGCGGGGAACTGCAGGGAATTGGCAGCTTGCTCTACGGGCGGGGACGCGGGCGCAGTTGCAGTTGCCGTCATGGCGGTGGTCGCGACGGGCGCCTGAACGGGGGCCGCTCGTGGTGCCGCGAGCGGCTGGGCGGGCCGGGGGTTCATGGTTTTAATGATATCGGATCGCGGGACAGAGGTTGTATCTACGGGAACCGGGTTTCCGCTATACTACGGGCGAACGGTACATGGCAGCATTGCCGCGGAGAGGTGGCCGAGAGGCTGAAGGCGGCGGTTTGCTAAACCGTTGTACGGGCTAAAACTCGTACCGGGGGTTCGAATCCCCCCCTCTCCGCCATTTTCCAGTTTGGAAAATCCTGAATCGAGCTTAGCTGTTTTCGTTACTTCCGCTAGAGGGCCGAGCCCTTTCCGCCGCTTTTGAAGTGACCCCTGAGGTACCTAAATCGATCAGGTTCAATCATACGATTCACGTCTGCGCTAGATAGCAAAAGGTAAAGTCATGCAAAGAATCGGTGACAGACAGATGTGACCAGTGATTGGGTCTAACTACCTGTTGAAGGCCGGAACGAGACCCACACTAGAGCGACGCAATCTCTCCAAGCTGAGAAATGATTGTGCCGACTCTCTGCTGGCTGGCGGCGTCGGGAAGAAGATAGCCTGGAAGAGCGTCGTTAAATTCAGGAATTGAAATCAGCTTCTTGATCTGTCTCGCGAGATAGGAACGCACATCGCTCTCCGCAGCCCGAATCTCCTCGACCAGTTCCGCACGGCCATCAACAACGGCCATCAGATCTTCAAGGTCTCGGCTGGCACGGAAGTCATTCAACAACGCCGTCGCGCAGCCGCCAACAAAAACCAATTCTCCGAGAATCGGCTCCAATAATTTGGCCGCGTCGGTGAGAAGTTGAAGGTTAGGATTCGGCATGAACCGATTTTAGCCTGTCAACCAAATCGCGTTCGGCGAGATTCCTTTCGCGCGCACGCCCATCCCGAATCGCATCGACCAGGGCTAAGAGTTGATAGAGCGCCGGATCACGAAGCGCCGCCCGCGGTACAGATTTATAGAGCGGCTCGAGCCCCACGCCACGGGTGTCACCGTTGGGCCAGGGCCAAACGGGCGGCAGGTCGCTCGACATCGCGATCTCGCTTTTTAGCGGTTCGGCTGCATATGACGTCGGAATTCCCCTGGTGACTTCGCCGTGTCTTGCGGGAAAGGCGTACTTCAACCCGTGGACCAGAAACTCCTCTAAACCTGAAATATTCGGTTTGTCCTTTAGCGCTGGACCATGGAGAAGCCTCGAACTTCTGAGACGCTGAATGGCTCCATGCACTTCCGACGGGCTGAGGCCGAGATCGGCTGCGACAATGGAAATGGACGGACGTCCGCTTGGATATCCACACAGCTTTAGGGCGACGACTACATCCTGAGGCTTTAAGCTCATACGGTCATTCTATATTCGCGATTCGCGAATGGCAAATGGATCTTCCAGCCTTCGCTGCTTATGGAGAGGGCCTCGCTGTGCTGACTGGTGCTAATACAATTCGGGGATTTGAACTGCGAGAGGGTCTTTAGGCTGAATGGATTGCCGCAAATGAGAACTGCCTAAGAGTCTGTATTAGAAGGCGCTACCGTCTCTCACGATCTCTCATCGAATCTCACCCTTATGCCACAGGCTAGACTCCCCCCTCTCCGCCAGTCTCATCCATCGCACGAAGACCCGCAAGTGCGCGACCACCATTCCGGCAGCCGCAAAGTACCGTCGTGACGGGCCGCACTCCGATGCTCGCAGAGGACCGCCTGCACTAGATAGCAAAAGGCAAAGTCATGCAAAGAATCGGTGACAGACAGGTGTGACCGGTGATTGGGTCTAACGACCCGTCGAGGACCGGAAAGAGGGCCACACAAGAGCGACGCAATCTCTCCAAGCCGAGAAATGATTGTGCCGACTCTCTGCTGGCTGGCGGCGTCGGGAAAAAGATAGCTTGGAAGAGCTAGGGACGTAGCAGACTGCGAACAAGTTCGTCCTCGCGACGTCGGCGCGACAGCTTTCCGCCGATCTGGTGGTACCACACGATGAGATTCCCCGCAAGGCGGCCCGGCCTGGCATATCGACTGTGCCCAGAACGAGGTGCGAGGCTTCGTCGTGGCGGCGCAGGTAGTCAAACTCGCTCGGCTGGTCGCAGTCAACCGTCGAGAATGCCAACTAGAGCTAAGTACCCTGTTTCCGGCATTCTCGGCCACACGAAAAAACATTAAGCTGTTTGTCGATTCCCGTCCGGCCCGTTCGACGCGTAAGTGGAGCCTCACTGCACGCCCTCGCTACTCGCAACACGGCCGGTCGCGCGGCGGCGAAGCTCCTATATCGAAGTAGCGGCCCCGATACGGCGTCCGCTCAACGCACAAGGAGAAGAAAATGCGATTCATGATGATCATGTTTCCCGGTGGCTACGAGAATGCAAAGCCTGGAACGATTCCTGACCTCAAAGCCATGGAGGCAATGGGAAAGTACAACGAGCAACTACAAAAGGCGGGCGTGCTACTCGCGCTCGACGGCCTGCACCCGCCCGCGATGGGCGCACGTGTCAGCTTCAAAGGCGGAAAGTCGAAAGTCACCGACGGCCCGTTTCCCGAAGCGAAAGAAGTGGTCGGCGGCTACTGGATGATTCAGGTGAAGTCGCGCGAAGAGGCGCTCGAATGGGCCTCGCGCATCCCCGGCTCGGACAATGAAAGGGTTGAAGTGCGCCAGGTGATGGAGATGACCGATTTCCCCCTCGACGTTCAGAAGAAGTTCGAGCAGCAGATCGCCGAGGGTGGCTATAAGTTGGGTCAGCAGTAGCGACCTCGACCTGACGGGGACCGCAAAAATCTCCCGATCGCGCGTCGAATTACGCCGACCAGGAGGCGGCGGTCGAAGGTTGCGCTGAATTTCCCGAGCTGCATCGCCAGCACTGGCCGGGATGGGAAGGCGAAATCGAAATGCGCCCAATTGTTGCCGAGGCCCAGCGGCAACGGGCGCACGGCCGCGGCATAGACGATTTAAAGGACGCGGTCCGCATTGCAGCTCGCGTAGAAAAATGTTGTGATGAGTGTCAGGCATGCACTCCGGCACTCATCCATTCGACGCGCAGCTCAACGCAACCACCGAAACACATCGAGATGTACACACTGCGATCGACGCCGTCTGGCGCATCGAATCTCCGCGCCTGATTGCCGGCCTCACGCGCATCACGCACGATGTCGGCGCCGCAGAAGATCTTGCGCACGACGCGCTCGTAGCCGCGCTCGAGCAGTGGCCGTCATCTGGCATTCCATCGAATCCTGGCGCGTGGCTGATGGCCACGGCAAAGCATCGCGCGATCGATCTGGTCCGCCGCCGGTCGCTCCTCGAGCGCAAGCATGGCGAACTCGGCCGCGAGCTCGAGCGGCAGCAGGAAAACTCCGTGCCCGACTACGCATCAGCTCTCGACGATGACATCGGCGACGATCTTCTCCGCCTGATCTTCACGTCGTGCCATCCCGTGCTCGGCACCGACGCGCAACTTGCGCTCACGCTTTGCTTGGTCGGCGGCCTGACCACCACCGAAATCGCACGCGCCTTCCTGGTGCCCGAGCCGTCGATCGCGCAACGCATCGTCCGCGCAAAACGCACGCTCGCCGAAGCGCACGTCCCCTTCGAAGTCCCGCGGGGCGCCGAACTTTCTGAACGCCTCGCCAACGTTCTGCAAGTGATCTATCTGATTTTCAACGAAGGTTACTCGGCTACGGCTGGTGATGACTGGCATCGCCCCGCTCTCTGCGAAGATGCGCTCCGGCTCGGCCGCATCCTCGCCGAACTCGCGGCAGGCGAGCCCGAAGTTCACGGCCTCGCCGCGCTCATGGAAATTCAAGCGAGTCGCACACGTGCTCGCGTCAGCGCAAGCGGTGAACCAATTCTGATGCTCGAACAAAATCGCGCCCTGTGGGATCAACTATTGATTCACCGCGGCTTCGCCGCTCTCGCGCGCGCCGAAGAATTGAGCCGCGCGCTCGGGCGCATCGGTGCCTACACGCTGCAAGCCGCGATCGCGGCCTGCCACGCCCGCGCGCTCACCGCCGATGCCACGGACTGGCCTCGCATCGCGGCACTCTACTCCGCGCTCTCGCATGTCGCCCCATCGCCGATCGTCGAACTCAATCGCGCCGTCGCCGTAGGCATGGCCGAAGGCCCCGCCGCCGGCCTCGCGATCATTGACGCCATTGCCGACGAGCCCACACTGAAAAACTACCACCTGCTGCCCAGCGTCCGCGCCGACCTCCTGTACAAGCTAGGCCGCCACGACGAGGCCCGCGCCGAATTCCAGCGCGCCGCCTCACGAACGCAAAACTCCCGCGAGCGCGACCTCCTCCTCTCCCGAGCCTCCAATTGCGACGCATCTTCGAATTAGTGTTTTTCGCGGACGTGCGCCCAGCGCGCGTCGTGCAGTCCGACTCTTGCGTCCCCCGTATCCGCCGTTGTAAATTCCGCCGGGCCCCTACTGGAGGAAAAATGAATCATCGTTCCATCGAATACGTCTGTCTCATCGCACTTGCTGTCTCCGCATCGGCCCTAGCGTCCCAAGCCCAACGCAGCCGCAATCGCGGCCAAGTCCACAACATGGAAGCCACCGCCGACAATTCCGGCGCGCACCCCAACACCTTCAGTCTCACCGGCCCGGCGCTGATTACCTGTGTCCGCGCTACGTCTGAAGTTCCCAACTCCAACCCCGCGCCTGCCTGCCGCATCTCCGCTAACGGCTTCAACGGCACGATGACCGTCAACTCGAACGCCACACTCAAACCCGGCGACATCACTCTCAGCTGCATCGGTCAAGGTGCCTTCCTCCACTGCGACGCACGTGTGGACATCCCTCCCCCACAGGCCCCCGCAACGCCTCCGTCGCAATAGCGAAGGCGGAAACACTATTGCAGTCGTTGGATCCGCGCATGCTCGAGAAGCTCGAAGGTGAACGACGGGTGTTTCGATGTGTTGGGTGTGGAGTCGGAGAGCGACGGTGCCTTCTCGGGAACGCCCCCTCCCCCAATCAATTGATAGCCGTCGAACAGGACTCCGGATACGTCTTCGCCGGTTCTTGGATGGCCGGAACATCCAGCGCTCACGATGCCAACGCCGTACTTGGTGAGCATGAGTCCGAAGTCCTCATTCCGCTCTCGGGCGACGTTCAGGAGTTTCTGTGGAATCGAAGCGGGATATTCTTGAGCCTCGGATCGCGCAATCTAGAGCGACTTCATGTAGGGCCGCACGACGTTCGCGACGCCGCAGACTTTGGCAGCAGGCCAGAGCTTATCCCTCGAGCCCTCACATACAGCGGTCCGCGACACCGCCCGGTTTTTCTCTATATCGATCATGGCAATTTGAACACGCCGTGGTGACGGCATCGGCTGCGTCCAGCATCTTGTCATTGCTTTTCGACTGGGCAGCTTTGTAGGACGTACGCGAGGGAGCGGTATTTTACCTGTATTTTGGAAAGCGAGAAATGAAAACCGACTCGCCACGCAGGGCACGTTAGGTGACGCCGAGACCAGCGAGAAAACCACACCTGCCGCGGAGGCGCAGAGAACTCGAGTCCACGGGGGGTGTAAACGTGCGATCAGCCCCAGACTTTGCGCGCGGTCGATGCCACGAGCTCGAGCTTGCGCCACTGCTCGTCGATCGTGAGCAGATTGCCGGCGGCGACGGAGGCGAAGCCGCACTGCGTGCTGATGGCAAGATTTTCGAGCGGGACGTAGCGCGCGGCCTCGTCGATGCGGCGCCGAAGATCGTCCTGCGATTCCAGTTTCGGCGTTTTCGTGGTGACGAGCCCCAGAACGACCGTCTTCCCGCGCGGCACCAGGCGCAACGGCTCGAAACCGCCGGCCCGCGCTGTGTCATATTCCAGCAGAAAATTGTCGACGTCGAGTGATCCGAAAAGTCTTTCGGCAATCGCGTCGTAGGCGCCCTCGGTATACCAGCGGCTGCGGCTGTTGCCGCGGCAGATGTGGGTGGACACGGTGACTTTGCCGCGCGGAATATCCTTTAGCAGGGAATTGTCCCCGGCGACGGATTTCTTGAACTCTTCATCGGGATTCAAACCGTCGCGCTGCAACCGGCCACGCTGGATCGAATCGACGTAGTGCGAATAGAACGGCGCGTCGAGCTGAATGTACGTGGCGCCCTCGGCGACCAGCCATTTGATTTCGTCGCGAATGATGTCAACCAGATCGTGCAGCAACTCCGCGTGCGTGGGGTAAAACTTCGAGCTGACGCCGCGCTTGTAGCTCGACACCATGAAATTCGACGGGGCGGGCACCGTGATTTTGAACGGGCCGGGGGCGGATTTTTTCAGGAATGGAAGTTCATGCGCGGTCAGCTTGCGCGTTTTCTTGAGCTTTGCGCCAACAGCCTGCGCAGAGCTGGCCTCGAACCCGCCGCCTGGACCTTTCCAATCGAGAACCACTTTGTCGGCCACAAATCCCTCGACGGCGTCGGCCATATCCGTGAGCCACGAGCCACGCCGCAGCTCGCCGTCGGTGAAGACCTGCATGCCGGCTTTTTTCTGGCCGTCGAAGACGCTCAGGATGGCACGATCTTCCGCCGCGCGCAGCTCCTCGAGCTTCAGTTTGCCTGCGGTGTGATCGGAACGGGCTTGCAGCAGGGTGGGAGGGCGCAGAAAGCTGCCGACCACTTCCGCCCGGTAACGTGTAGGCATGGATTTCAGGGCCTTTCGCTGGAACTTTAGCCGATTGTATCGAATGGGAAACGCGCGGGCAGGAGGAACCAAGCGCTTTGTATCGTGGATGTTAACCAGCGGCTATTGACACCCCGGGTCGTCGAAGAACTGCGTCCGACGACCCGGCGCTCAAACTCTCGACTCAGTAAAAGCGGCCTCTGCGCACGCCAGCGCGCGAGGGTTTTAGTTCTGGGCTGACTGCACGTCCTGCTCGGTCTGATCGGCCTGCGCCTGCTGCTGATTCAGATCGTTGCCCACGCTGGTATCCGGTTGCGCCTGGCCATCCGGGTTCGCCTGCGGATTGCCCGCCGGTCCCGACGGCAAGCCGCCCTTGCCCTGATTGCGCGCCAGCTGCCCCATACCGTCGTCGATCTGCTCGCGCAGGTGGTTGTTCATCTCCTCCAGATCGTCGACGGCGACGGGAACCTGCGCGCCCGCCGAGCAATCGCCGCGCTGGGCGCTGACCACGCGCACGCTGACACTGTTGTTGGAGTCGGCGGTGTCGTCGATGCGGCGGAGCACGTCGCCCTGCGTGAGGCTGCAGCCCGTGCCATCGCTGTTCTGCACGCTGAGAGTGCTGGCCACAATGAAGGTGCGATGTGCGGGATCGAGAGCCGCGGGTGCCGGATCCGGCCCGCCGCCTCCTCCCTGATTCGCCGCCTGGTTTTTCTCGGCCGCAATTTGCGCCGCCACTTCGTCGGCGATGGCCTGCTTCACTTCGGGAGTGAGCTGCGTCTGACCCCCGCCATTGTCGCCGCCGGCTTGCGCGGAGTTGGCGGCTGCAGCTTGGTTGTTCGCGGCGTCCTGCTGTGCTTCGTATGCGGCCTGAAGGTTTTGCGCCATCAGGTAATCGGTGAGCCAGAATGCCGCGCTGGGATACGTGGCATACGGCGTGAAATAGTAGCCGGAGTAACCGTACCACGGCGCGCCGCCCCATGCCCAGTTGTAGGCGATTGCAGCGCCCCACGGGTTGTAGGCCCAGCCATAGAACCCAGGATTGTAGTAATAGCCCGGCACGTAGCCGTAGTAGCGATAGCCGTGCCAGTAGTAGCCGCGATAGGCGCGGGCGTAGTAGCGGCCGTGCGCGAAGTAGGTACGTCCGCGGAATTCGTGGCCGCCGCGCGAATAGCCCCGCTCGCCGTAGCCGCGTCCGTGCCCGTAGCTCACCAGCCGCGAGTGGTCGCCGCGCTCGCTGACGATGGTGCGTCCGCCGCGCGCTCCGTGATTGATGGTCATGCCGCCGCTGTGAATCGTGTTGATGTGGCCGTGGGAATCAAACCGCGCCGCCGCGCCATTGTGCGTGGTGAGGCTGGTCACATGGCCGCCGCGGTTGAAATTCGTTGTGGCGCCGTGTGCGTTGACGGCCGAGTGGCCGCCGGGAGGCGCCCTGAAGCCGTGACCCGCTGAGGCATTCATCGTGCCATGGCCGCCCGCGTTGTTCGCGGCACCCCCGGCGTGCGTGTTGCCGCCGAGCGTCGAGGTACCGTGCCCGCCGTTGAGGCCGTTGTTCGTGACGTGCGTTCCGCCACCGGTGGAATTCGTTGTGCCGCCGTG
>JBAVUW010000058.1:0-7402 GCA_049696975.1 Candidatus Acidiferrales bacterium
CGGTCGAGGCGGTCATCGCGACGATTGATCACTCTGATATCCGCGGGTTTGGGTATCCGCATGGTCATGATCCGTCGGGAGCTACCTCGCACTAGGAACGCGGGTTGGGCTCGAAGAGCTTGCCGCATAAAAGATATGAGGGTTCTCCTTCTCGCTGATCCCTCGGCCGCCGCCTTCACTGCCTCGCTTTCTCGCTGTGGTTCAGTTTTCATATGTGGAGGTTTTCTCTCACGCTGCCAGTTGCCGCTGTGCCGCTTCGATCTTCACTCCAATGGCCCAGATGAATCCGAGCATTTCTCGACCGACCGCCGTGACGATCTGCGGTTTGTTCTTCCCGTTCGCCAGCAAGGCCCGATACCGCGCGTTCAATCGAATCTGGGCCTTCCAGGCGATTGCTTTCACTTCGTCACTCAGGTTCTTCTGTCGTTTCAGCAGGTATCCGCCGCACCACGGTCGGAACTGATAGGCCCAGGCGGCTTCGACGACCACGCGTCTCAAATGGGCGTTGCCGGTTTTCGTAATGCTGTACTGCCTTCGTTGTGCACCGCTGGAGTATTCGCTGGGAACCAGGCCGCTGTAACCCATCAGCTGACGCGCTCCGCGGAATCGCGAGATCTCGCCGATCTCAGCGACGATCGTGATGGCTCCGATCTCTGCGATCCCTCGCATCGCCTGAAGGGCTTCGATCACAGCGCGCATCTGTGGCGGAGCAGAACGAGCGGCCTCGGTGATGCCTTCCTCCAATCGCTCGATACGAACCGTCATGTGCTCCACCTCATGAACGTAATCGGCAAGTGCGATTTCCTGTGCTCGTTGCTCGAAATGAACCTTCGTCTTGACCCACTCCAGGTGCCTCTTGGTCCAGTTCGTTTTCAGGTGCAGCGGGCGATGCCAGCCGTGACGCAGCAAAAACTTACCCAGTCGTTGTCGAGCTCGGTGCTGATCTCGCTTGGCCGCTTCGCGGGCACGAACCAGATCGCGCAGGGCTTCGTGCGCCGCGTCAGGAACCCAGACGGGCGTCAGATCGCCGGCCCGATAGCAGCGGGCCAACTTCAGAGCGTCGCGTCGATCCGTTTTCACCCGATCACCCGACTTCACCGGCACCAGCGTCGGCGCAATCACTTCGCACTTCACGCCGAGCGCGGTCAACTGCCAGTACAGCACGTAGCCCGTGGGCCCCGCTTCGTAGCAGGCCCGCAAGCGCTCCGCAGGTCCCAGCTTATGAATCAGCTTTCGGACCGACTCGGGACGGTTAGGCATGATGCCCAGGGAGCGGACTTCCTCTCCCGGTTCGGCAACCGCGACGGCAATCGTGTCTGCGTGGACATCCAGACCAACAAATCGTATTTTATTCATCGGACCGACTCTCCTTTCGAATGTGGCTCTGCACTGCTCACGCAGCGTAACCCACGCATACGCGAAACGGAGGGTCGGTCTTTTTATTTTGGAAAAGACGACCGCCCGCAATGCGGGTCAGTTCGTCCATGCTGACTAGTATGGATCGATCACGAATGTCGAACGCCCGATGCCGGGCTTCTCGGTATCGAATGCTGATTTGGTTTCGGCCTCCGGACCCGGGCCCACTGAAGTTAGGAACAAAATCTCCACGAGTAGTCGTTGAAGTGCGCTGTTCATCTTCGCTGGGTTTTATCGATTCGGGTTCGATACCCGATCGACCATTTGAGTATGGCAAGTCGATGCGTCCATCTCGGACCGAATTCTCTGTGTCGCCAGAACTCCGGCGGGCGCCGCGGGTCGTGCAACCGCGTCGCTTCCGGTGCAGTCTAGTAAAATGGTGTACTTGTTTACCTCGCGGCACGGCTCATGAACCTCTACCGTTTCATCTTGGCGGTCGCAATCGCAGCGGTTGGCGCTGCGCTGTGGGCCACGGCGCAGACGCCACAGCCGAGCGTCGAGACCGGAGGGATGTACATGGACGGGCAATATTTCCCTCCCGCCGACCCGCGCGAGAAGTCAGAGTGGACCTTTGCGCGGTTTCACTATGATCTCGGCGCGCAGTACGGGCGCTTCGGGTTCGAGCGATGGGCGGCGGACTATCCGAAGGCGGATCGCCAGTTTATTCCCGGTGTTCGGCGACTCACGCGGCTGGAGGTGCGGTCTACCGAACAGATCGTCGACGCCAACAGCGACGATCTCTACAACTGGCCGTGGATCTATATCGAGGACGCGGGTGGCTGGAGGTTGAGCGAGCCGCAGGCGGCGCGGCTGCGCGAATATCTGCTGCGCGGCGGTTTCCTGATGGCCGACGATTCGCACGGCGCGTATAAGTGGGAGGTTCTGACGCAAGGCATGCGCATGATTTTTCCAGATCGGGCGATCGAGGATTTACCCAACGGCGACGAAATTTTTCATGTGGCCTACGATCTCGACGACCGCGTGCAGATTCCCGGTACGCGCTACATCTGGGGGCGGCGCTGGCCCATCGGTCCGGACGAAGCCGTGCCCAAATGGCGTGCGATTCGCGACAACAAGGGCCGCATCATGGTGGCCATCTGCCACAATTCCGACGTTGGCGATGCCTGGGAATGGGCCGACAGCGCGGAATATCCCGAGCATGAGGCCTCCGTGGCTTACCGGCTGGGAGTGAATTACATCCTCTATGGGATGACGCACTGATCTTCCGGCGCTATCGCGTGATTTCAAGTTCCGGGTCGGCCGGAATCTCCGGCTCCTGCTTCGGTGCGGGTTTCGTGCGCGAGGACGAAATCAGCGAGCCGAGGTCGGACGGCTGTTCGAGCAAGTCGGCCAGCAGCAGGCGGAGATTACCCGGGTTGGTCGCATAGGAAAGGCCGGTGTTGACGTCGACGACCCCGGCACGAATGAGCTTTTCGATCTCGTCGTCGAAGCACTGCATTCCTTCGGTTGAGCCGTCGCGCATCGCATCCAGCAGGGTTTTTCCCTCGCCTTCGCCCTTTTGCACGTATTCGCGGGTGCGCAGCGTGGCTTTCAGTACTTCGAAAGCGGCCACGCGTCCCTTGGCGTCGGCGCGCGGGATCAGGCGTTGCGAAATGACGAAGCGAAAGCTCTTTGAAAGGCGCATGCGAACCGCGTTCTGATCGCTCAAGGGAAAGGCGCCTACGATTCGCTCGACCGTTTTCGATGCGTCGATGGTGTGCAGGGTGGAATAGACGAGATGTCCGGTTTCGGCGGCTTCCAGTGCCACTTCGATCGTCTCGCGGTCGCGCATTTCGCCGACCAGGATCAGCTTGGGCGCCTGGCGCAGCGCGGCGCGCAGAGCGATGGCGAAATTGGGTGCGTCGCTGTGCAGCTCGCGCTGATGAACCGTCGAGCGTTTGTGCGAGTGCAGAAATTCGATCGGGTCCTCGATGGTGATGATGTGGCAGGCCCTTTCCTCGTTGATCTTGTTGACCAGGGCGGCGAGCGTGGATGATTTGCCGCTGCCGGTCGGCCCGGTGACCAGAACGATTCCAGGCGCGAGGTTGGCCGCCTCGCCAAGCTGATCGGGCAGGTTGAGCGATTTGCAATCCGGCACGTTGCTGGCGATCACGCGCATCACGATCGCGCAACTGCCGCGCTGGGTGAATATGTTGACACGAAATCGCGATAGCTTCGGTAGGCTGTAGGATATGTCGCACGATCCCTCGGTGCGGAGCTTGTTCACCGCGTGATCGTTGCGGCCGATCAGGTCCGCGGCGATGCGGGCGGTGTCGTCGGGCGTCAACAGGCCGACTCCGGCAATTTTCAGCTGCACGAGCTGGCCGCTGACCTCGACTTGCGGGGCGCGACCGGGCGAAAAAATCAGGTCGCTGATTCTTTCCGCCGACTTCACCATGGCGGCGATCAGTTGAGGCGTGGGAACGGTCGCTGCCTGCGGCGCGGCCCCTGCCAGCGCAGCCGGAATCTGATTGGCGGCGGGCGCCGGAGCGGGCACGGGAGCGCCTGGCACCGGAAGTGCGCCTGGCAGTGGCGCTGCGGGCGGCGGAGGCTTGACGGGATCCATGGCAACTCTCCTGGAGCGGGTCCGAAAGGGAACCGGGGTCTTCTGCAATTCCCAGTATGCGGGAGCGGGCCGGCTTCGTGCGGTCGGCAAGGGACAGGTGTCGTCAATCAATAAGCCGCCCCGGCGGCGGTGGCAGAACGCCGCCAAGGTCGGGCTCATCGAGGCGAAGGGGAGCGTGCTCGCGCCCAGCCGCCAACAAAAAGAAATTGGACTGCCTAGCCGCGTCGGGTTTACGATTGTGGCACTGTGGTGGATACGGGCAGAACGTGCGGCACACTGCCTGGCCCGGGGTGGGCCAGCGCGTGCGATGGCTGTCTCGAAGTTCTCCAAAGAGCCGGGGTCCGTTTTCTGCGCGGAGCCGCAGGATGCGCGGTTGCGGCGGCTTTGCTCTGGGCCGCGCCAGGATTTGCGCAGCACGGCGGCGGACCGGCGAACGCGCCCTTGCCCCCGGGAAACTCTGGGCCGACTGCCGAACCCGGCCTGTTCCCCGATGCCACGCCAAGCCTGTTCAGCTCGATCAACCCACCCGCGAAACTGGGAGACCTGTCCGGCGAGATCGGCCGCATGATTGACTCCGAAGCCTGCAATTCGTGGACGGAATCGGGCGTGCACAGTCCCACGGTCAGCGCCAAACGCCTGGAAATTCCCGCCAAGGCCGTGGGGGAATATCAAAAGGGCTGCGGTGCGTTTAAAGGCAAGCGCGCGGTCGAAGCCGAAGACCATTTGCGCAGGGCGATCGATCTCTATCCCGACTACGCCGCGGCGTGGGTCGTGTTGGGGCAGGTGCTGGTTCAGGAGAAAAAGTCCGACGAGGCCGAGACCGCGTGCGCGAAGGCGGCGGAAGTCGACCCGGGCTATGTCGCTTCCTACCTGTGCCTGGCCGATTTTGCTGCGGGGATCTCTGACTGGCCGAAGGTATCGGAACTCTCGCAAAAAGCTCTGGCGCTCGACCCGACCGGAAATCCGTACTCGCTGTATTTCGCAGCGGATGCCGGCCTGCATCAGCATCAGTTAGTGCAAGCCGAGATGCACGCACAGGCGGCCGTGAAGATCGATGAGTGGCACCATCTGCCGGAACTGCACTTGGTGCTCGCGCAGATTTACGCAGCTGCCGGGAATGTGGTGGGAGAGACGACGCAGCTGAAGGAATTCTTGAAGTTCGCGTCGAACTCCAAGGACGCGCCCCAGGCGAAGTTCATGCTGACGCAACTGCTGGCGGCGTCGGCTGCGACCGCAATCGCATCACCCGCTGCGAAGGACAGCCCCGCAGGCGCAGCTCCGGCCAAGTAGCTGCATTCGGCTGGGTTCGACGAATTCTATGGGTTGGTGGCGGACCCGGACTCACGCTCGGCGACGATCTTCCGCGCGTTCGCGTAAAGCGCCTTGGCCTGCGGAATCGATTCGATGGCTTTTTCGAGCTGCGGATCGTTGTCGAGCGCCACACGATAGCCTTCATTCAGGCCAAAAACGGTGGTGAAGACCTCGCGTTTGATTTCCCATTTGATCCACGGCAGGTTCTGCTGGAGATCGTTCTCGGTGAATGAGATGTGCTGCTCGTTCAGATATTTTCGGAGCTGTTCGATGACGGCATCATCGGCGACAAAGTCCTTCGTCACATCCGGCCGCGCGCCGAGATAGTAGCGCGCAAAATCGCCTACTCCCTGGGGAAGGGGGTAGAACACGCCGCGCCGCTCAAGCAGCTGTTCGAAATCATCCGGCTTCGGCGCCGGAGCCGACACATCCGGGGTGATGCCGCCCTGGCCATACACCTGGCGCCCCGTGTCGGTGAGTTTGACTTCCGGAGCCTGCGGCGGCTGCGGGTTGTAGTGGTAGTCATAAAGGGTCTGGTTCTTGTAATCCCGCTGGATCAGGCGACCGCTCGGCGTGTAGTAGCGTGCAGTGGTTAGCAACAGCGCGGTATCTTCACTCAACGGAAATTGCGTTTGTACCAGGCCTTTGCCGAAACTCGTTTCGCCCACGATCAAGCCGCGGTCGTGGTCCTGAATTGCGCCGGAGACAATTTCGGAAGCTGATGCGCTTTGACCGTTGACGAGCACGATCAGCGGAACTTCGATGCCCTGATTTCCTTGAAGTGCGTAATAGGGCCGTTCCGCCGATGCGCGTCCGCGATGCGAAACGACGAGCTCGTTCTTGTCGAGGAACATGTCGCACATACCCACGGCCTGATTCAGCAGACCGCCGCCATTGTTGCGCAGGTCGATGATCAACCCATCGAGCTTGGAGACATCAAGCTGCTTCAGCGCGTCTTTCAGATCGCTATCGGTCGTTTCGTTGAACGTGAAAACGCGCACATAGCCGATTCCGGGTTTCACCATCTCGGAATACTCCACGCCGGGGCGTGGAATTTCGTCACGCACGACGGTGACTTCAATCGGCTTGTCCCAGCCTTCGCGGCCGAGCGAAATGTGAACCGGAGTTCCTTTCGCGCCTTTCAGCAGATCCGCGACTTCGGTAGTGGTCAGCCCCGTGCAGGATTTTCCGTCCACCTTCAGAATCGTATCGCCGGGACGAATTCCGGCTTTCGCGGCGGGGGAATTCGGGAACGGCGATTGTACGACGGTTTGATTCTCCCTCTGCGCCACGACCATGCCGACGCCGTAATACTTGCCCTCTTGTTCTTCACGAAACAGCGCGTACTGCTTGGGATCGAAAAAGTTCGAGTGCGGGTCAAGGACATGCAGCATTCCCGGAATTGCGCCGTCGTAAATCACCTTATCCGTGTCGACGGGATCCGCGTAGTTGCGTTCGACCACCGACAGCACGCGAGTAAACGTCTTGACGGAGTCCTGCGTGTCGTCGGAGCTGGAAGCGGTGGCCGTGGGACCGGGCCCGAAAAGTCCGCCGAGCGCAGCCGAAACCGCCAGCACCAGCATCAGGAGTAAGACGCCGCGCGTGGGTGAACCGGCAGATTCCGTTTTGGCCGCCCCGTTTTCAGAATTTCCAATTGTGGTCGACATGGATCCTCTTTTCGCCCCGGAAATCGAGTATAACACAGTGCTTTCCGGTCGTTTGACAGGCTCGGAGCCCTCTTCTATGATTCGTTACGGCCCCAGCGACGGCCGTCGAGCCCGCGAATGTTAAGCGTCCCGCATCTCATTGTAATCTTTATCGTTGCGCTGGTCGTGTTCGGTCCGGAAAAGATACCGGAGCTGGCGCGGAACCTCGGCAAGGTCATGGCGGAATTCCGCCGCGTTACCGGAGACCTGCGATCTACGTTTGAGGGTCACCTGCGGGATCTCGAGCGGGAGGCCGACCAGCGGCGCAGTGTGGCGGCTGTTCCGGCGCCTGCCGTCACAACGGTGCCGGCGGCCGACGCCGGTGGCGTTGCACCCGGGACCGTTCCATCGAATCCGCCGAATGCCGCGGCGGCTGCGAATCCAGCGCCGCCCTCTGCACCCG
>JBAVUW010000059.1:0-16894 GCA_049696975.1 Candidatus Acidiferrales bacterium
CGGGATGGCCGCGACCGCCGGCAAGTTCGGCTGCGCCTGACCGGGCGCGCCGAGAAGTTGTTGGCGAGACTTTCGCTCGCCCATCGCGACGAATTGCGCACCAGCGAGCCTCGATTGATTCAGGCGCTTTCGCGCGTCGTGGCGCGTCGCGCTCGCCTCAGCCGCCGGCGTTGACGTCTCCTGCCGAGCTGCCCAAGAATCGAACGATTGAATGGAGTCCTTCCGGCGATGCCTTCGATTGCGAACCGCAACACGCCCATTCCGGTAGGAAGCTTCCGGGTCGGATGGATTTCGCTGCTGGCCGCGCTCATCGGCGTGCTCGCGGGACTCATCGCGTACGTCTTGTACGACCTGATTGCGCTGTTCACGAACCTGACGTTCTATCACGTGGTCTCGATCCATTTCCGCAGCCCCGAACAGACGCGCATTGGTCCGTGGATCATCCTGATGCCCGTGATCGGTGGCTTGATCGTCGGGTTCATGGCGAAGTACGGCTCGCCGAAAATCAAAGGCCACGGAATTCCGGAAGCGATGGAAGCGGTGCTGACCTCACGCAGCCGGATTGAAGCGCGCGTGGCCATCCTGAAGCCGCTGTCGGCCGCGATTGCCATCGGCACAGGAGGCCCGTTCGGCGCGGAAGGACCCATTATTCAGACGGGCGGCGCGCTCGGCTCCCTGGTGGGCCAGGTGATCTCGACGACGGCGTCGGAGCGGAAAGTGCTTCTGGCTTGCGGCGCCGGTGCGGGCATGGCGGCCACCTTCAACACGCCAATTGCAGGCGTGATACTGGCGATCGAGCTGCTGCTCTTTGAATTTCGCGCGCGATCATTCATTCCCCTGGTGATCGCCTGCACGCTGGCCACGAGCGTTCGCGGCGTGCTGTTCGGGCAGCATTCGATGTTCAGCATGGGAAACGTGGATTTCGACGTGCCGCGCGGGCTGGGGTTCTATCTGCTGCTGGGCGTGATCTGCGGGATCGCCGCGATCGGCTTCACGAAGCTACTCTACTGGGTGGAAGACCATTTCGACCGGCTGCCCATCGACGATCTGTGGCACCCGGCGATTGGCGCGCTGGGTCTGGGCATCATCGGATTTTTCATTCCGCGCGTATTGGGCGTCGGTTACGACACCATTTCCGACATCCTGAACAACAACCTGACGCTCGAGCTTCTCGCGCTGATCTGCGTTTTCAAGGCGCTCGCGCTGGTAATTTCGCTCGGGTCGGGAACGTCGGGAGGGTTGCTGGCGCCGATGTTCATGTCGAGCGCAGCGCTCGGCGGAGTGTTTGCGATGGTGGTGAACGCGATTGTCCCCGGCGCGCATCTTTCGCCCGGAGCCTTCGCGCTGGTGGCGATGGCGGCGGTATTCGGCGCCGCTTCACGGGCGACGTTTGCATTCATCGTGTTCGCGTTCGAGATTACGCGTGACTACAACGCCATCCTGCCTCTGATGCTGGGATGCGTGATCGCCGACTTGATCGCCCTGCGGTACCTGAAGACCTCCATCATGACGGAGAAGCTCGCGCGGCGCGGGCTGCACGTGCCGGTCGAGTACGAAGCCAGCGTGCTGCAGAGCGTGCGGCTGAGCGAGGTGATGCGCACGGACGTGCAGCCGATTGCCGCCGATACGAGCGTGGCGGGTCTAGCGGCACGGATCAGCAAGAGCGAGCACGGGCTCACCCTCTCGCAGGGACTGCCGATTGCGGACAAAGACGGGCTGCTCGCGGGTGTGATCACGCAGGGAGACGTGTTGCGCGCCCTCGAAACCGATCCCGAAGGCCGCGAAACGGTGCTCGAAGCCGGAACCGCCCCTCCCATCGTCGCCTACTCCGACGAATTCGTGCACGACGCGCTGCATCGCATGGTCAGCAACAATGTGGGGCGGCTGCCGGTAGTGAGCCGCGAGGACCCACGGCGGATGATCGGTTATTTCGACCGCTCGAACCTGCTCGACGCGTGGACACGACAGATTGAAGAGGAAGGCGTTCAGGAGCATGGGTGGTTCGCACGATGGAAAGGCGCGAATTAAGGCCTCTGCTCAATCTCCGGCGGGCGCGGCTCGTTCAACTCTAGTGGATGCCGAGGCTTTCGATGGCGCGCAAGACGTCGGCTGTCGAGACGTCGTAGAGCGAGTGCTCGTCTTCCTGTTCGAGGCGGCCGCGCAGGTATTCGGCGCCGATGTAGCTGGCTTCGCGGTCCGATAGATTGCGGCCGGCCCGCTCGCGGAATTTCACGAAGCCGGGATGCGCAAGGCCGAGGATCACACCCTTGCCGTCGACGAAGAATTTGCAGTCCATGGTGTCGCTGTGACGGGTGGCGATGCCATTCCAGCAGTGCGAGAAGCGGCATTTATAGACGTAGTCGGTCACCTTCGACGGCACATCGAACGCGCCGATGAATTCGCTCATCGAACCGACGTTTGGAATTCGCGTGGAAACCGCTGGCTTCGCCACGAGCCCCCCTACTTTCTGGCGCCCACGGCAGCCGGTTGCGACGCATGCTGAAAGCTCTTCAGCGCCGCGGCCACTCCCGCGCCGGCCGGCAGGCGGAAGCCCTGATCGGACAGGGTCTTTTCAAGCCCGGCGAGGAAGAGCAGCACGTTGTTTTGCTGCGCGGAATAGCCCATCAATCCGACGCGCCAGATTTTGCCTTTGATGGGTCCGAATCCGCCGGCGATTTCGATATCGAATTCATCAAGCAGCTGGCGGCGGACCTTGCCGTCTTCGATTCCGGCGGGAATATTGATCGCGGTGACGGTGACCAGCCGATCGGTGGGATTCTTCACGAACAGCTCGAGACCCATGGCTTCGAGTCCGACGATCAAAGCCTGCTGATTGCGGGCGTGGCGCTCCCAGCGCCCTTCCAGCGTTTCTTCCATCACGGCGCGGAGAGCCTCGCGCATGGCGTAAATCAGCGTGATCGGCGGAGTGTGATGATAGAGCCGCTCGTGACCCCAGTAGTTCATCGCCGAGGTCATGTCGAAATACCAGCTCCACACCGGCTCCTTGCGCGCGTGCATCACTTCTTCGACCCGCGTGTTCACCGTGATCGGCGCCATTCCGGGCGGGGCGCTGATCGCTTTCTGCGATCCGCTGAAGCAGATATCGATGCGCTGTTCGTCGACATTGAGCGGCACGCCTGCCAGGGTGGCAACGGTATCGACGATCAGCAATGCGCCGAGGTCATCGGCGACTTTGCGATAGTCCTCGATGCGCTGCACGACTCCGGAAGAGGTTTCGCCGTGCGCGAGTCCCACGAATTTGATCTTGCGGCCCTTGCCCGCCCGCAGGACGTCCTGGGGATCGACAGTGCGCCCGTAGGGGGCCTCGACGCGAATGACTTTCACAGAGGGAATGCGCTCCGCAATGATGGCCATGCGCTCGGAAAACGCGCCGTTGATGCACACAATGCATTCCTCGCCGGCGTCGAGGGCGTTCATCACCGCGGCTTCGATACCGCCGGAACCCGACGCGGAAATCGGATAGGTAATGCGGTTCTTGGTCTGGAAAACCAGGCGGAGCAGCTGCTGCACGTCGTCCATCATCTGGGTGAACCAGGGGTCCATATGGCCCACGATCGGCGCGGCCATCGCCCGATAGACGCGCGGTTCAACGCACGAAGGTCCCGGTGTCAGCATCAATCGGGCCGGCGGCAGAATCTCGCCGGGAATATCTTTCACTCGCTCCGTCATCGCTCTTTCCTCCAGGCTCCTCGACACTCTACCCGCGGCGCTCGGCGCCCTTTCTGCCGTCTAGTGTCGTCAATCGGCTCGTTCCGGTCAACCGCGAAAATGTCCATCCCTCCGGCCTGCGCCGCAAGGTCCCATTGAATCAGCCTCTTGCCCGTCCCCACGCGAGGGGACCGCGAAAATACGCAAACCGAGGGGGTTAGAGCTTGCGCACGTCGTCCGTGGCTTTGTTGAAAGGGCCATACCCCTATGCTAAGTTTTTTTATTGACCCCCGATCATGACCATCGACGCAAAAAACAGCGTAGCAGCGAAGCCAAAAGTCACGCGTGTCGAGGTGTACTGGCACACGGTGAAGTATCGCACCGTGGTCCTCTACGCCGTCGTGGTGATGGCCATCGTGCTGGCCTGCGTCTACCTCGTCTTCCCTGATTTTTCGAATGCCGTCCTGAAGAAGATTTCGGCTGCGTCTGGCCCTCCCGACGGCGGTGTGGCCAATCCATCCTCGCGGCAGGCGCGCTTCGTGAATCTGGACGGCCGCGTGCAGGTGAAGAAGGTCAATTCGGTGCAGTGGGTGAATGCCGATTATCAGGTCACCCTCGACAAGGGCGACCTGATTCAGACGAGCTCGGAGGGCGTGGCGCGCATCGCGTTCGCCGACGGCACGACGTACACGGTAAAGGGCGACACGCTCGTCACCGTCGAAGAAAACCTCGTCGATCAAGATCACGCTTCGCAGGTAGGCGTGCACGTCAGTTCCGGTCAGGTGGACCTGCAGACGGCGACGTGGCAGGTTCCCGGATCGAAGGCGGAAGTTTCATTTGAGAATGCGGTCGCGTCGCTGCGCGAAAACAGCCGCGCAGACGTCCGCAGCGATCCGAAAACGAAAGAGCAGCAGATTACGGTGGACGCCGGCAGCGCGGAACTGGACCGCGGCACCGAGCACGTCGATATCGCACAGTATGAGCGCGCCACGTTCCCGACCGGCGCGCCCGCCGGCGGGATCACGAAATCGCAGGTCCTGGCGCCTCCGCAGCTGGCCGAGCCTCTGAACCTGCAGCCGATCATCGTGGCCGATCCCAAGCACGATCCCATTCGTTTTTCATGGAAGGCGGCGGCCACGGCAAAGAGTTACGATGTAGAGGTCAGCACGACGACGATGTTCAATCACATCGTGACGGAAAAGAAGACGACCGCGACCGCCATCGATATCGTGGGCCTCGATCCCGGCGACTATTTCTGGCGCGTGCGCGCCATCGACGACGGCAACAACGTCAGCGATTCCAGTGAATCGTACAAGTTCACTCTGGTCGCGCAGGGCAAGGAGCAGGACATGCTCCTGGCTGTGGACGATACCGAGTTGCAGGGCAATGTGGTGGAAGTGATTGGACGCACCGAGCCCGGCGCCGCATTGATCATCAACGGCGCGGCTGTGGCGGACATAAAACCGGACGGGCATTTCCGGTATTTCACCGACCCCATGACGCGGGGGAGCCACACGATTGTGATCACCGGCCAGAACCGGCGGGGCGGCACGGCGATCAAACGGGTCGATGTGGTGATTCCGTAAGTTCGCGCACGTTCGTAGAGGTCGCAGAAGTCTAAATCTTCACAACCGGCCGGCGCGCTGTTCGGGCAGCGCTCGCACACATTCGGAGAGGAACGGACTTGGTTAACAAAAACGGCTTCAACATGCGGTCGGTCTTCAGCTTGTTCTCCTCCGACCTGGCCATCGACCTGGGAACCGCGAACACGCTGGTGTTTGCGCGCGGCAATGGCATCGTCGTCAACGAGCCTTCCATCGTGGCCATCAACAAAAATACCGGCGAAGTCGTCGCCGTCGGGCGCGAGGCCAAGGAAATGCTCGGCCGAACGCCGGGGAACGTGGTGGCCATCAAACCGATGAAGGACGGCGTGATCGCCGATTTCAAGGTGACGGAAAAGATGCTCACCTACTTCATCCAGAAAGCGCACAACCGCCGCGTGCTGGTTCACCCGCGCATCGTCATCGGAGTGCCCAGCGAAATCACGCCGGTCGAAAAGCGGGCGGTGCAGGATTCCGCCTATCGCGCCCGGGCAAGCGAGGTCTATCTCGTCGAACAGGCCATGGCCGCGGCGATCGGCGCGGGCCTGCCCATCGAGGAACCCTCCGGAAACATGGTCGTCGATATCGGCGGCGGCACCACCGACATCGCCGTGATTTCGATGAGCGGCATCGTCTATTCGCGCTCGGTCCGCGTGGCCGGAAATGAGATGGACGAGTCCGTGATGCACTACCTGAAGCGCAAGTACAATCTGCTGGTCGGCGAACGCACCGCCGAACAGATCAAGATCGAAATCGGCTCCGCGTATCCGCTGGAAAAGCCCATGACACTGGAAGTGAAGGGCCGCAACCTGATTGAAGGCGTACCGCGGACGGTCACGATCGATGACAGCGAAATCCGCGAAGCGCTCTCGGAAAACATCTCGACCATCGTCAACGCGATTCGCGTGGCGCTGGAGCGCACCCCTCCCGAACTTTCGGCCGATATCAGCGATCGCGGCATCGTACTTACCGGAGGCGGCGCGCTGATCAAGAATCTCGACAAGCGCATCCGCGAGGAGACCGGCTTGCCGGTTTCGATCGCCGACGACCCGCTGGCCTCGGTGGTGCTCGGCACGGGAAAAATGCTGAGCGATTTCCGTCTGCTGCGCCTGGTTTCGATTGATTAGCGGCGTGAGTTGTTTGCGCCGGGACGCATCGCATTCTTCTGGGAGGGCCCGGGCCCTGGAGTGCTCCGAGATTCCGGCAGCGAGCTTCTAGCATGATCGACACGCCTTTCCGCCAACGCCCCCTGTTCCTGCTCGCCGCCGTCGTGCTGGCGCAGGTGATGTTGCTGGCGTTTCAGATCAAGCGCGACCACGACGTTCGCCTGATCCGCTACTGGGCCGCCTTCTTCGTGATGCCGTTTGAACGCGGCGGGACGGATGCAGTCAAAGACACCGGCGGAATCTGGTCCAACTATATCGGTCTGCGCGGCGCGCGCGCTGAAAACGCACGGCTGCGCGCCGAGATCGACCAACTGCGGCTGGAAAATCGCGACCTGGCCGCGCGAGCCGGAGAGGCGCAGCGCCTGGGCATCGTTCTGAAATTCACCGACGCGCACACCGAGGCGCCCATGCTCGCCGCGCAGGTCATCGGCGCGAGCGCCGATCCGGCTTCCCACACGCTCTTTCTGAATCGCGGCGACCGTGACCGCGTGCGCCGCAACATGGCGGTGATCACGCCCGACGGCATCGTCGGAAAAATCGTCGAAGTGTTGCCGACCACTTCCGAAGTCCTGCTAATCAACGACAAAGACAGCGGAGCGGGCGCCCTGTTGGCCGACACACGCACGCACGGCGTCGTCAAAGGCAGCGGCGACCCCGACGCGCGCCTGGACTATGTGGTGAACGACGAGGGCGTGCACACGGGCGAACTGATTCTCACCTCCGGCGAAGATCGCATCTTCCCGAAGGACCTGCTGATCGGCACGGTGGCCAGCGCCAGTCCCGGAAATCCGTTTCAAAATATTCACGTCCGGCCCGCCGCGCATCTGGACCGTCTGGAGGACGTTCTGATTCTTCTGACGCCGCAGGAGCTCAAGAAGCAGGATTCCGCCGACGCGGCCGGGGCCTCACCGGGTTCGGCTGGAATCGTGCAAAACGGGACGGAGCTCGCGGCGAAGGCCGCGCAAGCGGCTGCGTCCGAGGCGAAGGCAACGACGTCACCGGCTGCCGCTCAACCGCCAGCGACCGCTCCCAAAAACTGACATGTCCTATATGCTCAATCCGGGCGCGCAATCGGACTCGAACATCGAGGTCCACAAGTATTACAGCGGGACCGTGCTGCTCACCGCTTTTTTAGCGCTGGTCCTGCAGGCGTTCCTGCACAAATACGGCCGCTGGGCCGAGCTGATCGACTTGCCGCTGCTGGTGACGGTTTATTTCGGCGTGAGCCGCCGGAATCCCGTGACAGGAATGTTCTTGGGAGCGACGGTCGGAATCCTGCAGGACGCCTTGAGCCACGACAACCCGATCGGGCTTTTCGGCATTGCCAAAACGATTGTCGGATACCTCGCGTCCACCATCGGAGCCCGCATCGATACGCAGCACCCCGTCGCCCGTCTCGCGCTGATCTTTCTCTTCTTCCACTTCCATCAGTTCGTGTTCGCCATCATGCAGCGCGTGCTCCTCAATCACCCCGAGCCGTTTTTCACGCTGCGCCTGCTGCTGAATTCCGTGGTAACCGCGGTGTTCGGCGTGGTGCTTTTTGCCCTGCTCGACCGCCTCCGCAAGTCATAGGCGGGCGAATCAGCGCGCGCCCGCCGCGGCGCTGGCCTCTGGCGCCGAGGATTTCGTTTTCCGCTCGGCCTCGGCTCGCAGCACCAGCACTCGGCCTGGTTGTGCTCACCGATCCGGATCAGTTCCATGGCCACGTCGTTCGCGGTCCCCAGTTCGAATCGAGCCTTCAATCCCTTCGCCGCCAGTTGGGTCACCAGGTCGCTCAAGCGCTTTTCCGCGTCCTTGTGAAGCTCCTGTTCGAACTCCGCTTCATTGAAAATCACGGCCGGAGA
This sequence comes from Candidatus Acidiferrales bacterium, assembly GCA_049696975.1. Lineage (GTDB taxonomy): Bacteria > Acidobacteriota > Terriglobia > Acidiferrales > UBA7541 > Palsa-295. The sequence goes on from JBAVUW010000059.1 coordinate 8,281, forward strand.
CGGCAACCGCGGCAGCATCGGCACCACATGCACCAGGAGCAACTCCGAGTTCATCTCCGACGCCAGGTCCGCGGCCGTATCGAGCGCCTCATGCGACGGATCGCTAAAATCAATCGGCGAAAGAATCCGTTTCGGTGGCAGCATGTATCCTCCCATTCGCACGACATCCGACCGGAAGCCCCGGCGGACGAGGGCTCGCCTTCCGGCGAACCCTTGCCGCCCATCAGGTGAAATCGGCTACTTGCCCAGCGTCCGGAACATCCAGAACAGCATCCCCGCGAGGCAGATCGAAACCGGCAGAGTCAGCAGCCAGGCCATCGCCAGGTTCCGCACCGTGCTCCACTGCAGGCCGGTCCTGTTCGCGGCCATCGTACCGGCCACGCCAGAGGAGAGCACATGCGTCGTGCTCACCGGCAATCCGAACCAGTCCGCCGCGCCGATCGTAAACATCGCCGTGATTTCCGCCGCCGCGCCCTGTCCGTAGGTCAGGTGGTCCTTGCCGATCTTCTCACCGACCGTGACCACGATCCGCTTCCAGCCGATCATGGTGCCCATGCCCAGCGCCAGCGCCACCGCGACTTTCACCCAGGGCGGGATGAACTTCGTGGCGTTGTCCACGTGCGTCTTGTAGTTCGCCAGCACGGCCGCGTCCGCGGTCGAAAAGACCGGGTTGCCGGACTTCTTCATCAGCCGCAGCGCCTCGCTGACCACGTACATGTCGTTGCGGAAGTTGCGAACCTTATCCTGCGGCACTGCTTTCAGTTCCTTGTACTGCGCCATTTCCGTGCCGATTCCGTTTACTTCTTCCCGCAGGGCCAGCATCGTGTTCGGAGTGAACTGCTTGGTGCGAATGTAGTCGGTCACTTCCTCGCGCGAATCGCCGATCACCGCATTGGGATCGACGTATTTGCTCAACACTTCCGCCGTCTGCGTGGAAACCGCCACGAAATCCGCCGTCTGCGCCGGCGACACCGCATGATTCACCGCATAGGCCGTGGGCACCGTGCCGATCAGAATCAGCATGATCAGTCCCATGCCCTTTTGTCCGTCGTTCGAGCCGTGCGCGAAGCTTACGCCCGTGCAGGTCAGCACCAGCAGGCCGCGAATCCAGAACGGGGGCGGCTCGGTTCCCTTGGGCGCTTCGTAGAGGGCCTTGTTGGGAATCAGCGCCTTGCACAGCAGCAGCAGCAGTGCCGCGCCGACGAACCCCACGAGCGGTGAAAGCAGCAGCGATTTGCCGATGTTCGTCGCCTGCGCCCAGTCGACACCGCTCGTTCCCGTCTTCGGGGCCATCAGCTGGTTCGCAATGCCCACGCCGATGATCGACCCGATCAGCGTGTGCGAGCTCGAAGCCGGCAAGCCGAAATACCAGGTGCCCAGATTCCAGATGATCGCCGCCACCAGCAGCGCGAACACCATCGCGAATCCCGCGTTGCTGCCGACCTGCAGGATCAGCTCCACCGGCAACAGCGACACGATGCCGAAGGCCACCGCCCCGCTCGACACCAGCACGCCGATGAAATTCCAGGCGCCGGACCAGACCACCGCAACGTGCGGCTCAAGCGAGTGTGTATAAATCACCGTGGCCACGGCATTCGCCGTATCGTGAAATCCGTTCACGAATTCGAACCCCAGCGCGATAAACAGCGCTACGCCCAGCAAAATGAAAGGCACCGCCGTCGCCGGATGGAAATCCCGCAGATCCCCCACCAGATGAGTGCCCGCATAGATGAACCCCACAACCAGCGCAATTCCGAAGACCAGCACGCCGATGCGTCCCGGCGAAGATGCTCCCATCTTCTGATCAAGTACACTCGTCCCCGTCGCCATCTCTCGCCTTCCTTTCGGTTCGTTTTACTTCGAGACCGTTTCGCCGATCTTGTTTCGTCCGCTCGCCACTTCTACGCTGGCCCTCGCGCAACGCCCCCAGCCTCGCGCTAACGCCCCGCTGCCATTACCTTATGACCGTGGTGCTCGACGTGAGACTTTGCAGCTTCCGAAGCATGATGCGTTGCATGTTCGAGGTGCCCGTGTGCCGTATGCGCATGATGCGCCGCCGACAGATGATCGTCAGCCTCATGGTGTTTGGCGGCTTCGCGATGGTGTCGCGCCGCGTGCGCGTGATGTTCCGCTGCCTGGTGATGATGCTCCGCTGCCTGTTTGGACATGCTCCCTCTCAGATACTGAATTTGGGCCGAGGGGCGCGACGGTATCGACTCTCTATAAATGGCGTGTGACAACCGGATTAAGACTTCTCTTGCCAGTGGGCGTAAAATCCCGAGCCAGGAGGCGCCTGTATGGCCCACGATCCGAACGACCCGAAATTTTCGCGCCGCGGTTTTCTCGAAATCAGTTCCGGCACCCTGGCCGCTGCGGGCACGAATTCCGTCGCGAAGTTTCTGGGAGGGGATCCTGCGTCCGCCGGGCAGGGCCACGACCGCAGCACGAGTGATCCCGGCCCCCTTAACGCGCCTCTGGAAACGCAGAATCCCTCGGCGGTGAATCCTCCGCCGACTGACGCCGGTGGCGTGCAGACGTTCAAATACCCATTCGGCTTCGCGCACAAGCGGCTTCACGAAGGCGGCTGGTCGCGCGAAGTTACGGTACGTGAACTGGAAGTTTCAAAGACCATGGCGGGGGTCAACATGCGCCTCACGGCTGGAGGCGTTCGCGAGCTCCACTGGCACACGGCCGCCGAATGGGCCTTCATGCTCACCGGCAGCGCGCGCATCACCGCCATCGACGCCGATGGAAAGAGCTTCGTTGCCGACGTGAAGGAAAACGACCTCTGGTATTTCCCGACGGGAATTCCCCACTCGATTCAAGGACTCAATCCCGACGGCGCGGAATTTCTGCTGGTGTTCGACGACGGCAATTTCTCCGAGTATGCGACCGTGCTGCTGTCGGACTGGATGGCGCACACCCCGAAGGACGTGCTGGCGAAGAATTTCGGCGTCCCGCAGTCCGCGCTCGAAAAACTGCCGCCCAAGGAGCTTTTCATCTTTCAGGCGGCCGTGCCCGGCCCGCTCGAGGCGGATCAGAAAGCGGCGGCCGGCGCGCGCGGACTTTCGCCGACCGATTTCGCTTTCCGCACTCTCTCGATGCCTGTAACCAAGCGCACCCGGGGCGGCGAGGTCCGCGTCATCGATTCAAACGTCTTCAAGGTTTCCAAATCGATCGCCGCCGCGGTCGTCACGGTTCATCCGGGAGGGATCCGCGAACTGCACTGGCACCAGAACGCGGACGAATGGCAATATTTTTTCGCGGGAAAAGGAAGGATGACAGTTTTCGCAACAGGCGCCCGGGCCCGCACCATGGATTTTCAGGCCGGCGATGTCGGCTACGTCCAGCAAACCCTGCCGCACTACATCGAGAACACCGGCGAGACGGACCTGAAATTTCTGGAGATGTTTAAGAGCGGCGTCTACCAGGATCTGTCACTCTCGGAATGGCTGACCCACACGCCGCCCGAGCTCGTTATGGCGCACCTCAACATCAACCGATCGACGCTGGAAGCCATTCCCCGCGAGGAGACCGTGATCATGCCGGAATAGGCGCGGCCGTCAGAACAGCGAGACCACGTAACTCTCAAACATCACCACGCCGATGGCGAGAAGGGTCCCCACCAGGACCGCCGCGACGCCCCACTTCCCCAGTCGCGGACGCGAACTCGGCAGCCCCAACAGGTAGGCGGAATTGTCCACCGGCTGAAACTGGCCCCCCGACTGCCCGCTGCGAGTCTCCCGTGCCATACGGTATGGTAGCGACTCGGAGGGCAAGTCATCCAGGTACCAGTACGGTCTGCTTGCTATACGAAATAACTATTAAGGCACACGGCTGAGGGCCTAGAATACGCGGTTTATGGCCACTTTCCTGCTCATTCACGGTGCCTGGCACGGCGGCTGGTGCTGGGGGCGCGTGGCGCCCCTGCTCGAGCCGAAAGGGCACAAAGCCGTCGCAGCGGACCTTCCCGGGCACGGCGCCGACCAGACCCCGACCTCTCTAGTGACGCTGAAAAGTTACACGGACCGCATTTGCGAAATCGCCGGCGCGCAGTCGGAGCCCGTGATCCTGGTTGGCCACAGCATGGGCGGCGTCGCGATCACGCAAGCCGCCGAGGATTGCCCGGAAAAAATTCGCGCGCTCGTCTATATGTGCGCGTTCCTGCCCCGTGACGGCGACTCGCTCACCACCTGGGCCTCGCAGGATTCTGAAAGCGAGGTCAACCCGTCGAATTTGGAGATCGGCCCGGACGGAGCGACCGTCTTCAAGCGCGAATCTGCTCGCAAGGCCTTTTACATGCAGTGCAGCGACGAAGACATCCAATTCGCGCAGGCGCGTCTCGTCCCGCAATCTCCCGCGCCCATCCGTACACCGGTGACAACCACCACCGAACGCTGGGGGCGCATTCCGCGTGATTACATCGAGTGCGCCCGCGATCGTGCCATCACGCTGAAGCTCCAGCGCGCCATGCAACAAGCGTCGCCCTGCCGGCGAACGTTCTCGATCGACACCGACCACTCCCCGTTCTTCTCGAGGCCGCAAGAGCTTGCCGATATCCTCCACACGGTTGGCTCCGGAAGCTGAATGCGGGGAAAGAAGGGAGATTTTTCGGTGGACGAATTCGACAAGTTCCGGGACGAGATTGACGTGAAGGAAGTGCCGCAAAATCTCAGGGACCCGATGCCCATTGCCTCCAAAGGGGGGCTCGGCGACGATGTTGCTCCGAGCCAGGTTGACGAAGCAGCAGCGGAGGAAGACAAACAGGCGTTCGGGCTGTGTTAGCCGGGAGAACCAAGGAGGTTAGGGGGTGGCTCGATCCCTTCTCCGAACGAAGCGCCCATCCGGGCGCCTTTTCAAATTTCACCTCCATGCTCGAAGCGCTCGCTGAAATGGATCTTTGGTCGGATTGAGCCCGGCCCGAGCGCGACACTCTGCGGGCGATTGAAGCGATCGGTCCGCCGCAGCCGGCGGCCCATTTAGTATCATTGACCACAACGACATCCCCAACTTGCGGCCCGCATCCCCGGGTGATAGCGTGGCTAGTCCGAGCCCCATTCCGGGTTTGAAGCGATTCGCCTGTGTTTCGGCCCGCCGTGGGGCCGCACCACGTCCGGGGGGGGTGCATCACCCGCCGCGTAGGAGCTGGTTTCGTTGCCATCGTGGAACGTTAACGACCAAAAAATCCCGCAGGGACGCTTGTCCCTGTTTTCCTACTTATCGGCATTCTTTGTGGTCCTGCTCCTGGTCGGATTCTGGAAATTGCAGGTCATGCAGTCGGAGCATTTTTCAGACCTCGCGGAGAAGAACGGCATCCGCTCGATCGCCATCATCGCCCCGCGCGGCGCCATGCTCGATCGCGAAGGCCGCGTGCTCGTCGACAGCTACCCGTCGTTCAGCATTCTGTTGCTCCGCGATAACCCGAAGCTGCTCGAGAAAAACCTTCCGCAAATCGAAGACGGCCTCGGCATCGACAAGCAGGATCTCGATCAGCAGCTCGACGCCGCCAAGACCGAGCCGAAATTCCTGCCCATCATCATCAAACCCGCGGCCAGCCAATCCGACATCGCCTTCGTCGAATCGCATCGCGCCGATCTGCCGGTGCTCGACCTGATGATGGTGCAGCGCCGCCGCTACCCGCATGACGAAATGCTCGCCAACACGATCGGCTACGTCGGTGAAGTTTCCGTGCAGGACATGGAAAAAAATCCCGACCGCTACAAACCAGGCGACATCGTCGGCAAGGCGGGCCTGGAAAAGGAATACAACGAAGAGATCGTCGGCACCGACGGGATGCGCCGCGTCGTGGTCAACAGCGTCGGCAAAGTGATGCGCACCCTGGACAACGTCGAAGCCATTCCCGGAAAGCCCATCCAGCTGACCATCGACGAGGATTTACAGCAGATCGCCGAATCCGATTTCGTCAATAAAGAGGGTGCTCTGGTGGCCATGGACGCGCGCACCGGTGAAGTGCTGGCCATGGTTAGCCGGCCCACGTTCAACCCCAACGATTTCGCGGTCCGCATTGCGCCGCAGGAATGGGCCGCGCTGAATACTGATGCGAATACGCCGCTGATCAATCGCGCCATTCAGGCGCAGCTCGCCCCCGGTTCCGTTTTCAAGGTCGTCATGGCCACGGCCATGCTCGAATCAAAAGCCATTCCGCCCACCTACACGGCGTACTGCAACGGCTCAGCCGTCTTCTACGGGCGCGTCTTCCATTGCGACCACGCCCACGGCGAGGTGGACCTCCACAAGGGGATCGTGGCGTCCTGCGACGTCTTCTTCTATCACGTCGGCCAGCTGCTCGGGATCGACAAGATTTCCTACTATGCCAGCGGCCTCGGTCTCGGCCAGCGCACAGGCATCGACTTGCCGGGCGAGCAGTCCGGCATGGTCCCCTCGGAGGAATGGTCCGAGCGCGTGAATCACCACAAGTGGTATCCGGGCTCGACGATTTCCGTAGCGATCGGGCAGGGCGCCGTCACCGCCACGCCCATCCAGCTGGCCCGCATGATCGCGGCGGTGGCGAACGGCGGCACCCTGATTCCACCGCATCTGATGAAGGACGCGACCGGCCTGAAGTCCGGATCGTTTCCGCTTGCCGATGACACGGTGCAGCAAGTCACCGACGGAATGTGGGGCGTCGTCAACGAACCCGACGGCACCACGTCCGGTTCGGTCAAACTGCAGAACGTCGACTTCTCCGGAAAAACCGGCACGGCACAAACGGAAAGCTTTGAGCTGCAAAACAAACTCGGCAAACATTTAAAGGAAAACGGCTGGTTCGTCGGCTACGCCCCGCGTCGTAATCCCGAAATCGTGGTCGCCGCGCTCGTGCAGTCGGGCGGCTGGGGCAGCACTTCGGCCGCGCCCATCGTTCGCGACGTGGTCAAAGCCTACTACGACAAGAAAAGCGGCCATTTCGCACCGCCTACCTCGACCGCCGACAACATTCCGCCGTCTGCGACGGTGCATCCCGTCGGAGTGGGCGCCGGAGCACAGCAGCAATGAAGGATCGCCCGCGCGTTCACGATTTCGATTGGCCGCTGCTCGCCATCGCCGGCACCATCAGCGCGATCGGCCTGGTCGAAATCTATTCTTCGACGCACGCGAGCGCCATGGCCGGCATGCAGTGGAAGCAGCTCATGTGGATTGCGATCGGCATCGCCGGCATGTTCCTGATCTCGCGCATCGACTACCACTCCCTGCTCGATCAGGCCCCGGCTCTCTATCTCGTGGGATGCGTGGGCCTTCTGGTCGTTCTGCTGCTGGGCTTTTCGCGTCTGGGAGCCAAGCGCTGGATCTCTCTGGGTGGAATCATGAATTTGCAGGTGTCGGAGATTATGAAGTTGATTATAATCATCGTGCTCGCGCGATTCTTTGCGGAGGTCCGCACGGATCGCCTGACGCTCGTGGACTTGCTCAAGATTGGCATTTTGACGCTAATTCCCGTAGGCTTGATCCTGAAGCAGCCCGATCTGGGAACCGCCATGGTTCTGGTTCCCGTTGCAGTGGTCGGAGCGCTCTGCGCCGGTATTCAGTGGAAACACGCGGCGGTCGGACTGGTGATCGTCGCCTTGCTTGTGCCGCTCGGCTGGAACATGCGCAAGCACCTGAAGCCTTACCAGCAGCAGCGCATCCAGACCTTCCTGCATCCGGAGGAAGACCAACGCGGCGCGGGCTATCAGATTTTGCAGTCGGAAATCGCAGTAGGTTCGGGTGGTTTTTGGGGAAAAGGTTTCGGCAAAGGCAGCCAGAACCAGTTGGGTTTCGTGCCCGTCCGGTATTCGGACTTTATTCTGGCCGCGCTCGCCGAGGAACAAGGCTTTATTGGTGTTTGTGTCGTGCTGTTGTTGTACTTGGGCCTGATTCTGCGGCTGGTGGACAACGCCCAGAAGGCGAAAGATCGTGCCGGGATGTACGTCGTGATGGGAGTCACCGCGATCCTGGGTTTCCACGTTCTGGTAAACTCCGCCATGGTGATCGGCTATATGCCGGTCACCGGCATTCCGCTGCCGCTGATGAGCTATGGAGGGTCGGCAACGGCCTTCGTTTTTCTGGCATTGGGACTCGTGATGAACGTCCGCATGCGGCGTTTCGTCAACTGAACCCCGGCTGTCACAGCCTGTAAGAAGCTTTTGCATTACCCGCGCCCTGGAAAATGGGCCCGGAATTTCAAATTTCAGTTTTGGTTTTAGGAACGCATCGGGTGAGGAAAGACATTCCAGACAATCTGAAGTCTATCCCGAGCGGCCCGTCCTGGCATTTTTCTCCCGCCAGGCTCCGCTTCGCCGGCCCAACTGCGCGCACTCGTTTTGCGCGCTCCGCCGCTCCCGTGCGCCATCAGGAGTTTTCAAATGTCGAAGGAAATGGTCATCTCTGCGAACCCGCACGAGACGCGGGTCGCGATTATGGAAGAGGGTCTTCTCTGTGAGTATTACGTTGAACGCGAAAAAGAATTTGCGCTAGTTGGAAGCATCTACAAAGGGCGTGTGACGCGCGTGCTTCCCGGCATGCAGTCGTCCTTTGTGGATATCGGTCTCGATAGCGACGCTTTCCTCTACGTCTCCGACTTCCTCGAAGGTATCGAAGATCTCGACGAGCATATGGG